>JAFGIY010000253.1 GCA_016929335.1 Acidobacteriota bacterium
CCCGCATTGCCTGCGTCGCGGCGCCTTGCATCTGCCCGCCCGGCGCTCGCGTCAAAATGTAAACTTATTGTTGCGCGGGCCCTAAATATCGATGGCGCGAAGCAGGAAAATGATTGAAACCGCCAGGAATATCAGAGTCATCGCGATGGTTATCAGCCATTGACGAACCTTATACTCCCGTCCCCGGAGACCTACAAATTCGGCCAGGCTTTGCTCTCGACTATGGCGGGATGAGCTGGAATAATAGCGCACATGAGAATAATACCGGGCTCCGCAATCATGGCAGCGATAGGGCGCCATGTGAATCAATCTCAACCAAAGCCCTTCCTTCAATCCCTGGCGATGCGAGCGGTACACTCTTTTTGAACCACAATAGCGGCATTTCATAGCGACAAGATCTTACATCTATCCGGCAATAACTCAAAGCATCAATAACAAACTTCCTTGCGGCGGCTCTCAGCCATCAGATTTCAGCAGCGATCTTTTCTGCCGGTTGAATTTGGTTTCAGCCATTTTGCAGACTCGAGCTTGTCTGAAAAATGCAGCAGTCATAGATATGGACTGTATCCGGTTATTCTCAGCATACGTAAATATCATGCCGGTAGTGATGAACGATCCTGCGTAACTTCACACACTCCTTAGAAAAACCTTGACACCGTTGGAACTGCTCCACTAAGATGCATGCCAGGAATTGGGTTCGTTCCAAATATCTGATTTGCATATATTTGTAGCCATGATTGCCCATTATTGAGCTTGCCCCGGCGACTTAGTGGAGATGGATTTCGCAGCATGCTTTCAGAAGAGGCAAATCAACAGATCCAGGCTTTAATGAGCAAGTACCCACAGAAAAGGTCTGCTCTGATTCCATCCCTTTTATTGGCTCAGAAAGAGGCCGGCTATCTCACAAACGAGATCGTCTGCGAGATCGCCCGCATCTTTGATCTCACACCGAATGAGGTATACGAGGTCGCCACTTTCTATACCATGCTGTATAAAAAGCCCGTGGGAAAATATGTGATACAGGTATGCACCAATATTTCGTGCATGCTGTGCAATGCGGAAAAAATTGTCGAGCACCTGACCGCAAAGCTGGGAATCGGCTTTGGTGAAACCACGCCGGACGGGAAATACACGCTGCTGGAAGTGGAGTGCCTGGGATCCTGCGGGACAAGTCCGGTCATGCAGATCAACGACGCCTATTATGAAGAACTGACTCCGGAAAAAGTCGATCAGATTCTGGACGGCCTTGGATAATGGAAACTGCTCTGTTTTACCTTTTTGGCGGCATCGCATTTCTTGCAGCCATCGGCGTGGTTGTGCAGAGGAAGGTCTTCTATTCCGCCCTTTCGCTGATCATCTGCCTCTGTGCCGTAGCGGTTTTATACCTGATGCTCGATGCGCCCTTTATTGCAGCAGTCCAGATTGTTGTATACGCCGGCGCCATTATGGTGCTGTTTCTTTTCGTCATCATGCTTCTGGATCCGTTTTCTGCCGCAATTCTGAAGGACAAGAAGAAGTTTCTTGCATATCTTGCCGTTCTGTTGGGCATCATTTTTCTTGCCCTGTTGTTTCCGCTCGTGAAATCTTACGATGCGGCGCAAGCTCCCCGGAGTCCCAGATTCTCTGCGGATGGAATCGGCTCGGTGGAGCATCTGGGACGTATTCTCTTCGACGATTACCTTTTACCGTTTGAAGTAACGTCGGTTTTAATTCTGGTTGCGATTATCGGCGTCGTGATTCTCGCCAAGAAGCAGAGGCAGCCCTGATATGGATCTTCTACACTATCTAATCCTGAGCATGCTTCTTTTCATCGTGGGCACCGTGGGCTTCATTGTCAAAAAGAACATCATTTCGGTGTTTCTCTGTCTCGAACTCATGTTGAACGCCGTCAACCTTAGCTTTGTTGCGTTCGCGAAACACCTGAATCAGGTTGACGGTCAGATCTTTGTGTTTTTTGTCATGGTAGTCGCCGCAGTGGAAGCGGCGGTGGGACTCGCAATTACAATCGTGCTTTACCGGAACCGCAACACGTTGAACGTGGATGATGCGGACACCATGAAATGGTAAAGGGAGAAATGACGGAATTCCTTTGGTTAATCCCTCTGGCTCCTCTGGTCGGATCGGCCATCAACGGTCTGGCGGGCAAGCGTTTTGCAAAATCCGTCGTGTCGCTGGTCGCCTGCGGAGCCTCTGCCGTTTCCCTTCTGCTCGCGCTGGCTTCCTTTTTCGAATTGCTGAAACTGGCGCCCGAACAGAGGCACATTGCAAAGGTCTGCTTCACATGGATCGCTTCCGGAGATTTCGTTGCGAAGGCCGAGTTCCTGCTGGATCCGCTCTCAGCCGTCATGCTGCTGGTGGTTACGGGAGTCGGCTTCATTATACATATCTACTCGATCGGCTATATGCATGCTGAAGACGGATATTACCGGTTCTTCTCCTATATGAACCTGTTCCTCTTCTCGATGCTGATTCTCGTCCTGTCCGGCAATTTCCTGCTGATGTTTGTCGGATGGGAGGGCGTCGGGCTCTGTTCCTATCTGCTGATCGGCTATTATATCGACCGCCGCAGCGCGGGGGACGCAGGCAAAAAGGCTTTTATCGTCAACCGCATCGGCGATGTCGGATTTATCCTCGGCGTCTTCCTGATTTTCCTGACATTCGGCAGTCTGAATTTCGGCGACGTGTTCGGCCGGATCGCATCGGCTGCGGAAAGATTTCCCGTGGAATCCGGCGTCGGCGTTCTCACCGCCATCGGCATCCTGCTCTTTATCGGCGCGACCGGGAAAAGCGCCCAGATCCCTCTTTACGTCTGGCTGCCGGACGCGATGGAAGGACCTACGCCGGTCAGCGCACTCATCCATGCAGCCACCATGGTCACGGCGGGCGTATACATGGTTGTGCGCTGTTCGCCGATTTTCAGCCGGGCTCCGATAGCCATGGAAGTGGTTATGGTTGTCGGCATCGCAACCGCGCTGCTGGCCGCAACCATCGGGCTCGTCCAGAAGGACATCAAACGCGTTCTTGCCTATTCGACCGTAAGCCAGCTCGGATACATGTTCGTGGCAGCCGGAGTAGGCGCGTTTTCAGCCGGGATTTTTCATCTGATGACGCATGCGTTTTTCAAAGCCCTGCTGTTTCTCGGCGCCGGAAGCGTGATTCATGCATTGGGAGGAGAGCAGGATCTCCTGCGCATGGGCGGATTGCGCAAACATACGCCCATCACCTTCTGGACTATGTTGATCGCGGCTCTGACCATCAGCGGCATCCCCCCTCTCGCAGGATTCTTCAGCAAAGATGAAATTCTCTGGGCAGCCTGGTCGCATGGCTATCCGTTGATCTGGCTGCTGGGATTTATTACCGCGGGCCTCACGGCTTTTTATATGTTCCGGCTTATCTTCCTGACATTTTTCGGAACCGCGCGCCATTCGGAAGAAGTGCGCCATCACCTGCACGAATCCCCTGCCAGCATGACCGGCCCGCTGGTTGTTCTCGGCATTCTCTCCATTATCGGAGGCTTCGTGGGATTGCCCGCATGGCTCGGAGCGAACCGGTTCCTCAAATTCCTGGAGCCGTCGCTCGCGCTCACATGGAGTCCCGGGCACGCGGAGGCATCGCATTCCGTTGAAGTTATTTTTGCAGCGCTTTCCATCGCTGCGGCGCTTATAGGAATTTATGCCGCCTATCGGCTGTATATCCGGAATCCCAATGCTGCCGGCGAAATGGCAAGGCGCTGGAAAGGGATTTACCGGCTGCTGTTCCGAAAATATTATGTCGACGAAATGTACGATGCGACCATTGTGCATCCGACATTAAACGGTTCGACACGCCTGCTCTGGAAGCAGACGGACGTGGGCATCATCGACCGGGCAGTCAACGGTGCGGGCGAAACAATTCAGGCGTTGGCTTCCATTCTTAAAAATGTTCAAAACGGCCTCATTCGCAGTTACGCCGTTTGGATTCTTGCAGGTACTGTCGCGGTCCTGGTTTATATTGTGTTGCTCCGGAACTACTGAACGGGTGCGATGAATATGGATATTCCCAATATCCTATCTCTGGTTACTTACCTGCCGGCGCTTGCCGCCCTGGTGTTGCTCTTCATCCCGCGCGGATTCGAGCGATTCATAAAGTCGGCGGCTTTCTTCGGTTCCCTGGCAACCTTCCTCCTCTCTCTGCATCTCGTCTATCATTTCAATGCAGCCGACGGCGGCATGCAGTTCGAGACATCCACAACATGGATCCGAACCGCCGGCTATGCCATCCGGCACCATATGGGAATAGACGGCATCAGCCTGTTCCTGATCATCCTGACTACTTTTCTGACTCCGCTGGCCATTCTCGCTTCCTGGAAATCGATCACGGCCCGTGTAAAGCCTTTCATGATCTGCCTGCTGACGCTTGAGACGGGCATGACGGGCGTGTTCTGCGCGCTCGACCTGGTGCTCTTCTATGTTTTCTGGGAGGTCATGCTGATCCCGATGTATTTCCTTATTGGAATCTGGGGAGGAGAGCGGAGGATTTACGCGGCGGTTAAGTTCATACTCTACACCATGGTCGGTTCCCTTCTCATGCTGGTGGCCATCCTTTATCTGTTTTATGCCAACGGGGGAACATCCTTCGACTTGATGCAGATAACCCAGCGGCTGATTTCCGGTGATCTTCAGCTCGGAAGACGTGAGGAATGGTGGCTGTTCATGGCCTTCCTGATCGCGTTCGCGATCAAAGTGCCGATGTTCCCTTTTCACACATGGCTGCCGGACGCGCACGTCGAAGCACCGACGGCCGGCTCGGTCATTCTGGCGGGTGTGCTGCTGAAAATGGGCACCTACGGACTGCTTCGCTTCTGCCTGCCTCTTTTCCCGACGGCGGCCGTCAGCATGGCTCCTGTTCTCTCCGTTCTGGCCATCATCGGAATCATTTACGGAGCCCTGGTTGCCATGGTGCAGCCGGACCTGAAAAAGCTGGTGGCGTATTCCTCCGTCAGCCACATGGGCCTGGTGGTGCTGGGCATTTTTGTTTTCACCACTCAGGGACTGCAGGGTTCGGTGATTCAGATGCTGAACCATGGCCTGTCCACAGGGGCTCTCTTCCTGCTGGTCGGCATGATTTATGACCGCAGGCATACGCGTATGATCTCGGATTTCGGCGGCCTGGCTCATGCCAGTCCCGTGCTGGCCACAGCATTCATGGTCGTTACGCTCTCATCCATTGGACTCCCCGGGCTGAACGGATTTGTGGGTGAAGTGCTGGTGCTGGCCGGAAGTTTCGTGCGCAATAAAACATATGCAGCTCTGGCAGCTCTGGGCATGATTCTCGGAGCCGTGTACATGCTGTGGATGTACCAGCGGGTATTCCTGGGCAAGGTGACGAATCCGGCCAATGCGGAGATGAAAGACATCGGTACGAGAGAGAAGCTTATTCTGCTGCCGATTATCCTGATGATGTTATGGATCGGCGTGTATTCGGATCCCTTTTTGCGCCGCATGGAGCCTTCGCTCCGGCTGGTACAGCAAAGAATTGAAAACGCGCGCGGCCCGGAAGGCGGCTATCGTGTAGAGCGATTGCCCGCCTCCGGCGCTGCCGCCGAACAGGCGAAATGATGACCTTAAACATTCTGCTTCTCACCCCGCAGATTATTCTGGTGCTGGCCGGAATGGTTCTTATGCTGCTCGAACCCTTCACGGCTCCGGGACAGAAGGGCCTCATGGGGCGAATTGCCGTTCTGGCAACCATCATTGCCGCTTTCAACCTGATGCCGCAATGGGGCATTCAGCCGCGCTCGATCCTGCAGGGAATGTTCATCGTCGACAATTTCAGCGTCTTTTTCCAGTGGCTCTTTCTGATCATCACGGGCGTCTGCGCATTTTCTTCGATAAAGTTCAACGAAAGAGAATCCATCAACCGCGGAGAATATTACGCGCTGCTGCTTTTCGCCTGTTCCGGCATGTCTCTCATGGCCGCCAGCGGAGACCTTATCCTGACTTTTCTCGGGATCGAGATTCTCTCCATCGCAACTTATATTCTTGCGGGCTTCAAGCGGAATGACATCCGGTCGAATGAATCCTCGCTGAAGTATTTCCTTCTCGGCTCTTTTGCCACGGCGATTCTCCTGTACGGCATTGCTCTGATTTACGGCAGCACCGGGAGCACCAGCTACCAGGCTATCCGCGAAGTGAGCCTGATGCACGAGAGCGTTCCAAGCACAACATTGATCGGTATGGCGCTGCTGCTGGTCGGATTCGGCTTCAAAGTAGCGCTGGTGCCCTTCCATTCCTGGGTTCCCGACGTGTACGAAGGAGCCCCGACTCCGGTGACAGCCTTTATGGCGGTGGGACCGAAGGCTGCGGGTTTTGCCGCTTTGCTTCGGATTCTGCTTCAGGCGTTCCCGTTTCTGGCAGACGACTGGAGCTCGATTCTCTGGCTTTTGTCCATCCTTACCATGACTCTGGGGAATGTCGTCGCGGTTCTGCAAACGAACGTGAAGCGGATGCTGGCGTACTCCGCCATCGCGCATGCGGGCTATATACTGGTCGGGATAGTGGCGAGCTCCCATGCGGGCATCAGCGCGGTTCTTTTTTATCTGGTCATTTATACGGTCATGAACCTGCTCGCATTCAGCATCGTTTTATCGCTGAGCCGCGCCGGAGACAGGAATGTATTTCTGAAAGACTATGCCGGATTGGCGCGCAAGGCTCCTCTTGCCGCCGCCGCGCTGTCTCTCGCTCTGATTTCGCTGGCAGGGATTCCGCTGACCGGCGGATTCATGGGCAAGTTTTACCTGTTCAGTGCTGCAATCGAGAAGGGATATGTCGGGCTGGCCGTGATTGGAGTGCTGAACAGCGTGGTATCCGTGTTCTATTATTTCCGTCTGATGATATTCATGTATATGAAAGAACCCGATGCGGAAACGCCGGAGCCTGAAGCAATCAGCTGGCCGGTACAGGCCATTGTGGTTCTCGAAACGATCGCCGTTTTATTCCTCGGCGTTTATCCGGCTCCCATCCTCGCCCTTGCCGCTCACTCGACTTTTGCCCTAAAATAGAGGTTCCCAAATTCGGAGCAGCTAATGATTGATGTACGCAAGAAACTGCAGGACGGACTCAACGCCATTGAGCGCGAGCTTCGGGTGGATCTTCCCAGGGAGATTCTAAAAGCCAGAGAGCACGGAGATCTGAGCGAGAACGCGGAATTCAAGGCAGCCAAGGAGCGTCAATCCTACCTGGAAGGCAGGAAGGCTCAGCTGCAGCAGCGTCTCGCAGCCCTGTCGCTGGTCAATCTGGAAAAGATCCCCGCGGACAGGGCTGCTTACGGTTCCAGGGTTGTGCTTTTCGAATATGACACCGAAAAGGAAGTGGAGTATCAGCTGGTTTCTTCGGAGGAATCCGACATCAGCCGCGGTCTTATTTCGATCACCTCGCCGATTGGACGCAGTCTCGTGGGGAAAATGGTGGGGGACAGTTTTGAAATCGTCACTCCCTCGGGCAGGAAAGGCTACGAAATGCGCAGCCTCCGCACAATCCACGATATAGAGGAATGATCTGCTTCAAACTACCGCCACGGATTTCACGGAAATAAAGCAAACGGAAATCCGTGCAATCCGTGGCGATTTTTTACTGTATCATCAGGATAACAACGAAGGTCAGCAGGGCCAGGAATTCGATAAAGGCCAGCCCCAGGATCAGGAAAAGCCTGATGATGTCGGTCGCACCGGGATTCCGCGAAACACCTTCACACGCAGCAGCCAGCGCACGGCTTTGAGCATACCCGCATCCGGCAGCAGCCAGCGCCATGCCGAAGGCGGAAGAAATCAGCAGCCACTGACTCTTCCCTTCCGCGGCGGCAGCTCCTTCCTCGGCCTGCGCTAATACAGGAACCGCCCATGCGAGAAGTATCAGTGAGATCATTACAAAAAGTACCGGCTTTCTGCCCATCAAATTCTCCTTTCAGTAGTCTTGAATGTGTGCCCGATATAATTGATCGCGATTCCCTTAGACTGCAGCTACTGGATCCGCCGATTGGTGCACGGTTGATTCTTTATGGCCTTCCCCATGCCCTTCTTCGTGCGCCTGTTCCACGGCGCCCGAAATGTAAACCATGGTAAGTAGAATAAAAATAAAAGCCTGAATGGTGCTCGCAAAAAGACCCAGGAACATCACCGGGATCGATGCGATAAACGGGAACAGCTCATTGAGCGAACCGATGATGAGCTCTTCAGCGAAAATGTTGCCGAAGAGACGGACACTCAATGAGAAGGGGCGCGCCATGTGGCTGATAATCTCGATGACAAAAAGAAGAGGTGCAATCCAAAGCACCGGGCCGCAAAAATGCTTGAGGTATCCGAGGAATCCCTGCTTTCGGAAACCCTGATAATTGTAGTAAACGAAGACGCTCAGTCCGCACGCGGCGGTGATATTGAGATTGCTCGTCGGTGAAATGAAGCCCGGGATCATGCCGAGGATATTTCCAATCAGAATGTAGATTGCAAGCGTGCAGATCAGGGGCGTAAATCGCCTGTATTCTGGGCCGATCACCTCGCGCATCAAGTTCTGGATCGCGATAAAAATCACTTCAACGAGGTGCTGGACTTTGCCCGGATTTTCAACGCTCAGCTTGCCGCGCAGCCACCAGGCAAAAAGTATGAGAGCAATGGCAATGAGCAGAATTATGACGATATGATCCGGCACCGCATGATGTCCATGCTCCAGGTGTACTCCCGCGGCACGGGCTATGGGATCAAAAAGATACGTGTTCAGGATATTGCCTACTGCCGACGTCTCATGCATATCACTTCTGGCTGACTTTGAATCCTTCGAAAATTCCCTCGATCAGGATGCCGCTGCTGAAAACCACAAATCCTGCAGTTGCAGCAATAATCCCGAAAAAAAAGAAGTGCATGATAGCATAGAGGCATATTGGAATCAACAATAGGCGCAAAATGTAGGTTGCCGCAATCCGGACGCCGTGGACTTTATTGCTTCCGGCAAGAGCCCCATTGACGGTTCGGATCAATAGCCTCAGGTTTATTGCGGATAACAGGCCGCCGGCCAGGAAAGATGTTCCGAATTTCCATCCGAAGATCATTCCGGCGGCAAGGCTGCCGAAAGCCACCAGCCATCCGCCGATCCAAAAAGCCCTGCGCTCGAACTTCGTGGAACTAATCACGTTTTCGTCCCTGGTCCAGAATCAGGATCCGGAAAATTTCGTAAAAACCCGCAGCCGCTCCAATGAGAACGAGTATTACCGTGCCCCACGGATAGGTATTGAAACAGCGGTCGATGAGATAAAAGCCGATGAGCCCTCCAACCGCCATGCAGCTGGGAAGGATGAAGATAATGGATGACAGCCGGCCGATTCGGGAATAAAAGGATGAGTCCCGCATATGCAATCCCCGAAGCAATAAGAAAGAATACAGAATGCTGCCCACGTGTGTCGCGGCTTCAGAGGCTGTTCCACGCTTGTCCTGCTGAAATCCCTCGCAGGCAAGCGTGAGAGACTGTCTCAAAACCCGATTCAGTTAGGCATGCCTTGAACCATGTGGGTCGCGGCTTCAGCCGCGACATGGAGTTTATACATTTTAGAGACGTCAGCAGCCAGAGAATTCGTCCCGTTAGGGACGTGGTGATTTTAGCCCGGCGCTTCAGCGCCGGGATGCAGTGGAAAGAAAAGAAACGGAGTCCCGTAGGGACGATTGAGAGGATACGCTGGTGGTAGACTCCTATACGTCAATTTTTATCCATATTATTTTCAGCACGCATAATAGAAATCCCCTTCTGCAATCTGTTTTTCGCAAAAGGTTATTTGGCTATATGGAGGGCAGTGCATGTGAAAATAGAATTAAAGCAATTTCTATTGGAGGAGTAATGGATCATGTACATATGCTTTGGAGGTAAATTCAGTCGTCCCTACAGGACTCAGCTGTTTATTTTCCGCGGTCCCGGGATCCCGGCACTAAAAGTGCCGGGCTAAAATCACCTCGTCCCTAACGGGACGCTCATTTCTCCCCAATATGTATAAACTCCAGGTCGCGGCTTCAGCCGCGACATGTTGGTGTAAACAGAAGATCAGGCATAAATATCTCTTACACATGGAATTAACCGCGCCTCGCGGCTGAAGCCGCGATCCGCAGGATTCATCGCATGCCTTCATGAACCGTGGCCTCGCTTCAAATCGCCGATTCCATTATCCATGGATTCGCGCGAACACTCAAATTCTCTTTGGCGCAGAGCGGGAACTTTGGTAGGCTTTCAAGCCGGGAGAGGTACCGAAGAGGTCGTAACGGGCTCGACTCGAAATCGAGTTACGGTCCAAAAGACTGTACGTGGGTTCGAATCCCACCCTCTCCGCCAGCCAACTTGCTCCGAATAATGCCTGCATTCATCTCGGACCCTTGTTTTTTCTGCCAGAATCGGTTTCCAGGCGGCAAGTAACTGCCAGTAGCAAGGAAGCTCAATAATAATTCAGCATATTGGACTGATAAATTTTTCGCTCAATACGCCTGCCTGCCAGTTAGTCCTAGTGCGGCTTCAGGGCTGCAGGAAGTTGAGCAGGATAAATGGACCTCTGTCCATCGGCGGTTTATACCAGGGGAACACAATATGCAGATGGATCGCTTCTATTTGCGGACCAAAATTGCAGGGTTAGTGAAGCCGCCTATGAATATCACCCGCGCCGTCCTGAATGGTCGCAGCGAATCGTGTCGCGAACTGGACCCGGAAACGCATAAGATTGTGCTTCGACGCGGTCTACGCCGAATCAACGAGGAGTGGCCGGTCTTGATTCAAGAGCACCATCCGGGTTACATATCTTTCGAAAAGTATCTCGAAAAC
>JAFGIY010000254.1 GCA_016929335.1 Acidobacteriota bacterium
GTCCCGCATTGCCTGCGTCGCGGCGCCTTGCATCTGCCCGCCCGGCGCTCGCGTCAAAATGTAAACTTATTGTTGCGCGGGCCCTTAATCCTTCTTCTTGAAATAGGTGCATCCGCAGAATTCGCTGACGACGGCCGGATCAGGCATATCGAATTGCATGACGATTTTGCCAGCGATATTCTGCTGGACGCTAATTACAAATTTTTTGACGGGAGGATTGCCATCTTCCTTGCGGGGAGTCGTTTGACCCCACAGAATATCGTTGAGCTGCTCTGGTCCGAATCCCACTGCCTGATAATCCAATATATTATCCCAATGATCCGCCTTTAGCTCACCATCATCCAGATTGAATTCGACGTAGTAGCCATCCAGATCGGGCTTTGATGAAAACAATTCATCCCGAATCTCATTTCGTACCATCGCACCGTCCACCATCTTTCCCACATTCAACACCGCGGCTAAAAGCTTTCCATGCAGATGCCCGGACGAGTAACGTCCAGGCTGGCAGTGAAGGATGATCCGCGGGGATGATTCACTCATAGCCGGTGGCGCCTGCAGGAACTTTCCCTGCAGGGTGAATTCGGCGTATGGTTGATCCCGCTGGGGATCGGACACCTCCACTCTCGTCCATGCTTGCGCATGGACAGTGCCTGCATAGAAAAACAGAAAACCAAAAATCTGAATGGTTCCTTTAAATATCCTGCAGGATTCGATCCGCATGCCTTTCCTCATTTGACGGAACAGTTACGAGCATAACAATCCTTTAATACTCATCGGATAAGATTGACTCAGATATTAGTTAGTTTCTATCCATTGTTGATCCGCATGTTGAAAGCTGATCATAAATGGAGACTAACTTTCTCGTCTTCTTTTGTCTCTTTTATGTTGCGCACGCTGAATTCTATGGTAGTTTTTAGCGATTTATTTCATCCAGACATACAGAGGACGCATACACATGTCCAGTAGAACGGATATCCGGCTTCTATATGTGCGCGAATTGCGGTCGGCGTTGCGTGAACGCAATATTGTCATCAACAGTATCCTCTTGCCGATATTCCTCTATCCGGTGATCCTGTATCTGATGTATACGGGAATTTCTTTCGTGGGTGGGCAAACCCAGGGTTACCGTTCCCGCATAGCATTAAGCAGCTTTCCCGCAGAGTATTCGCTCCTCAAAAAGGAACTCGAGCAGAATACGCAGATTGAATTGAAGACGTCGCGGAATCCCGATGCGGACATTCATGAAGGAAAACTGGATCTCAATGTTGAATTTGTTCCGCGAGTTACTCAGGGCTCTTCCTTGAAAGGAGACTTCAGGGTCAAACTCATCTATGATGATTCCAAGGACCGCAGTTCCGTTGCCCGCCGGCGATTGGCGGATATACTGGGGCGCTATCGGGATTTCTTCCTGGAAGGCGAAGCTCGCAAGCTCGGACTTTCCCCGGCGCAATTGCAGCAGTTTTGGGTAGAGGACCGGAATATCGCCACCGGCCGCCAGATGGGACAGTTTCTGCTGGGATTAATGCTTCCTCTCTTTCTGGTCATTATGCTTTCCATCGGATGCATGCACCCTGCCATCGACAGCACGGCCGGAGAGCGCGAGAAATCAACCTGGGAAACGCTGATGACCTCTGCGACGCCGCGCAGGAATATCATCATAGCCAAATATCTATATGTCGCCACCATGGCCTCTGTCGCCGCCATTCTCAATGTCATTGCCATGATGCTGACGATGAAATCGATCTTGACCCCGCTGCTGGGCAGGGCCAGCGAGGAAATGACCTTTACCATCCCCTTGAGTTCCATCCCGCTCATCCTGCTGGTTACTGTTTTGCTGGCCATGTTTATTGCTGCCGGCATGATGATTCTGGCCTCTTTTGCACGCACTTTTAAGGAAGGTCAGTCGATGGTGAGTCCTTTCTATATCGCCACATTTATGCCTGTGATGTTTTTGCAATCCCCCGGGATAGAATTTACGCCTGTTTTGGCAGTCATACCGGTCGTAAATGTTGCAATGGTATTCCGGGAAGCCATTGCCGGAATCTATCACTGGCCGCTGATCGGGCTTACGCTGGTTGTAGAGTTGCTCTGTATCATTCTGGCACTGGCGCTCGCTACCGCCATTCTCCGTTACGAGGATTTCCTGCTGGGCAGCTACTCGGGAAGTCTGGCCAGGTTTGTAAAGCAGCGATTGCTTCGCAGGAATGCGCTGTCGGGAGGCAAATAATGATTGAACCTGTCGTGGTGAAACAGCTCGCCAAAACATTCTATGATGAAGCTCGCGGTGAAGTCCACGCAGTCCAGGGAATCGATTTCGAGTGCCACGCAGGAGAGATATTCGGGCTTCTGGGGGCGAATGGCGCCGGCAAGACGACAACGCTCCGCATGCTTTCGACAATTCTCACCCCCACATCAGGGAGCGCAAGCATTCTCGGTTATGACGTCGCAACAGAGGGTGAAGCCGTCCGCAGGAACCTGGGCTTTTATTCCGCATCGACTGCGCTTTATCCCCGGCTGACGGCCCGCGAGACGATAGAATTTTTTGCGCGGATCAATCAGTATTCTCCCGAAAAAGTCGGCGAACGAGTGGATTATCTGATTACGCGTTTTGGCATCAGCCATTATGCCGACGCGCGCGTCGACAAGCTATCCTCGGGCATGAAGCAGAAAGTATCCATTGCCAGAACCGTTGCCCATGATCCGCCTCTTCTGATCTTCGATGAACCGACAGTCGGATTGGATGTATTGAATGCCCTGGAAATGCAGGATGTGATACGGGAATTCAGGTCTCAGGGCAAAACGATACTTTTCTCAACACACATTATGAGTGAAGCGGAAAAGATCTGCGATCGAATAGCCATAATCCATAGCGGCCGGATTCTGGCCTGTGGAACTCTGGACCAGCTCCGCCAGTCAACCGGCGCGCACTATCTTGAAGATATCTTCGTTCATTACGTAAAGAGGCAGGAATGAACCGGCAAACAATAAGAATTTTGCTGGTCCATGAATTGCGGATGCTTTTGCGCGACCGCCGTACCATTGTTCTTGCCGTAGCACTGCCCCTGCTGTTGCTTCCGATTATCCTGTTTGCCATGAAATCCATTGGCGAGAGCCGAGGGAAAAAACTCGAAGAGACCGTCTATATGTACGCCGTGACAGGCAGCCGCGCAGACGAAGCGCGCGCGCTCATCGGAGAAGCACAAAAATCGCTGCAATCCGGAGCCTGGAATAAAGAGGAGAACAAATTTATCGCCGGATTCAAGATCAAGGAAGTCGCTGCAGCAGATCCCTCGGCAAGCCTGGCGAAACAGGAGATCCATTTCTATCTTAAGGCTCTGAGCGGCAAGGAAGCGGACGCCTTGCCGAAACCCGAAGAGAAGGACAAGCCCCCCGCGGCGGCGGAGAAAAACGGAAAAGCATTAAAACCTGTTCTGGCCCGACAGGCACGCCTGCCCGGGGTTCCTTTGATACTTGTGTATTACCAGGGCGATCGCGATGTTTCCCAGCAAGGATCGTCAAAAATGAGATCACTGTTGGAGCGTCAGCGGCATGAGGACAGGAACAGCCTTCTTCGAGAACGTGGATTCCCCGCGGATCCGGGCAAAGTTCTTCCCGTTGAAGAGAAGAGCCTCGCTACCGCCGGCCAGAGTTCCGGGTCGCTGATAGGCCGGGGATTGACGCTTTTCCTGGTCATTCTCATGCTGACCGGCGGATCCATAGCATCGATGGACATCGTCGCCGGCGAAAAAGAGCGCGGGTCTCTTGAAACGCTTTTGACTACCGCAGTGAAGCGCAGCGAGGTTGTAACCGCCAAGCAGTTGACTATTCTGGCGGTAGCGCTGACGATTACGGTTATTCAGATCGCAGAGCTTTTGATTTTTATTACTTTTAAGGCCATCACGCTTCCTCAAGGATTTGTGATTGAAGTTCCTCCGATTACCATTGTTACGCTTCTGCTTCTCTTTATTCCTGTAGCGGCATTTATTTCCGCCGTATTGCTTATGCTTTCGGCATATGCAAAATCGTATAAAGAGGCCCAGCTTTATTTTTTCCCCGTCTATCTGCTCTTCTGGATACCGGCTCTGGCAGCGGTACTTCCGGGAGTCGCCCTTCGTTCCGCAATTGTAATAGTCCCGCTGGCCAACGTCAGCGTGGCAGTCCGGGAAATCATGGTGGGGAAATTCGACTGGCCCATGCTCTTTATCGTTTTGGTCGCCATGTCTGCGACGTCTCTGTGGATGATGCGCGCGGCCGCGAAGATGCTCAATGAGGAGCGGCTGATTACCGCCGGCGAATCGGATGCAGCGGATCTTGCAGGAGGCGCGGCTTTATTCCCCAAGCGTGTTCTGCGCTGGTACGCGCTGCTGCTCGTCATCATGTTCGTCGTCGCGGCAAATGTGCCCCAGCTGGCTACCTTCCGGAAGCAGATACTCTTCAATGAACTCGCTGTCTTTCTAGGCGGCAGCCTGCTGATGATCCGCGTCTACCGGCTGAATTTCAAACAGGCATGGGCTCTGCGTATGCCAAAAACCGCCGTTTGGCCGGCAGTACTGCTGTTGATTCCGGCCACTAATATCATGGGAATCGGGATCTTCCGCTTGGCCAGTCTTGTTATACCCGTCCCCACTCAGGTCCTGGAGCAGTTCGCACAGAGCATCATGCCTAGGGAGCTTTCCGCATGGCAGATGATTCTGTTCCTGGCGATCCTTCCGGGAATCTGCGAGGAACTGGCTTTCCGGGGCACTCTGCTTTACGGCTTGCGGAGAAGATTCAGCCCCGTCGTGCTTGCAATCGCGGTTGGAATTATTTTCGGATTCTTTCATATCTCCTACTTCCGGATCATCCCTACGGGTTTCCTCGGCATCATTCTGACCGCGCTTGCTCTTCTCACGGGATCCATTTTCCCAGGCGTAGTCCTGCACATTGGCAACAATGCCTTCGCCTATCTCGCATCGGTGCAGCAACTCCCTATTGCAAAAATGGAATGGTGGGCTTATTTGATTGCAACCGCCGTTTTCGCTTTTTGCATCAATATAATCTACCGCAACCGTACCCCCTACCCCGATCTGCGCTCCCATTAGGGGGACAGTCACCCGTGTCCCCATAGTTGATCGGAGACAAGAAGCAGAGAGATTCGGCGGAACAGGCCGTTGGGCGCTGACTTCGGAACGCATTTGATACTGTGGGCGTTTTCGTTCTTGCTGCAATCGGGGGCGCAGGAGAAGAGGTCCCTCTTCAAGCAGGCATGCAGTGAATCATGTGGGTCGCGGCTTCAGCCGCGACGCGCAATAAATCCCCTGTGTAAGAGATATGTATGCCTGATCTTCTGTTTGCACCAACATGTCGCGGCTGAAGCCGCGACCCACATGGTTCAAGGCATGCCCACAGTGTCAAGTTTGGGCAACAGTCAGCATTGGGCGGGGGCTATCGCACGGTAAAGAGAATCTGGTCGAGCACGCTGCCGTCCGCCTCCTCGACTGAAAGCCAATAGGTGCCCGCCTGTGGTTCCCAGAGTTGGCTGCGGCCTGCGGATCCGATTTCCTTGCCATTCAGCTTGAGCACCATGGAAGGACTCGCGCCCTTGGCGGAGAACGGCACTCGCTGCAGGCGGACAGGAATATCCGGATCGATGGCGATCACCATACCGTCGGCCGGGCTGGAAATGCGTGTGATTTCACTACCCGCGGTGACGGCGACAATCCGCTCCGTTCCGGTGCGGTCTATAAACCATTCTTTCCGGGGCGGCTCAACGGGCGGTGAAAATTCGACGGCGGAAACCGCCACTCCATCAGGAACCGGAGGTGGCCGGAACGGCATGCCTTGGTGCATAGCCGCCATCATTTCCTGCCAGATCGGCGCCGCACCGGTGACGCCACTCACGTCGTGCATGGAATCCCCTTCAAAATTGCCGACCCAAACGGCGACGGTAAATTGCTGCGAGAAACCTATACACCAATTATCCCTCATATCTTTGCTTGTGCCTGTCTTTGCCGCGCTCCAATAGGGCGTGTTGAGAAGATTGTCCAGGCCGAAAGTCACCGCCCTGGCTGCGCGGTCGCTCAAGATATTGGAAATGACGAAGCTGGCGGTTTCGGACATCGGCTTGCGCTCGGGGACATCCGGACCCGGCTGCAGGCGAATCGGCGCCCAGCGTCCGCCGCGAGCAAGTGCACGATACGCCTGAGCCTGTTCCCAGAGGCTTACTTCCGCCGAACCCAGCGCCAATGAATATCCGTAGAAATCTCCGGCTTCGGTAATGCCGCCGTAGCCGAGTTCATACAGCCTGTCGCGAAATGCTTCCACCCCCACGAGCACCAGCGCACGCACCGCTGGAATGTTCAGCGAACTGCCAAGCGCCGTGCGCACGCTCACCAGTCCTTTGAAATCAGGATCATAGTCCTGCGGGATGTAAACTCCGCTTACGGTATCCAGATGGATTGGTGAATCGTCCAGGAGCGACGCTGCCGTAAGATAGCGCCGTTCGAGCGCAAGTTCATAGAGGAACGGCTTCAGCGTTGAACCCGCCTGACGCCGCGCCTTAACGCCGTCCACATTGCCGGCGCTCGAATTCGGCCCGCCGGAGCCGACGTAGGCAAGGACCTCGCCGCTGACGTTATCGATCACAATTACGGCACCATCCCGGACGTTGCGCTTCGTCAGGTCGGACAAATGCCGTCTCAGAACGTTTTGTGCGAGCCTTTGAGTACGTCCATCCAGCGTCGTCTTCACGCGCTCGCCCGGAGCCTTGATCAGCATGCGCGCGACGTGAGGTGCGACCTGTGCAACGGGAACGTCTTCCGCCGCGCGTGAAAGCAGATCCGCCGCCGTCGTCTGGATGGCTTCACAAGAGACGGCCAGTCTTTTCGCCGCAGCTCTCGCGCAGGCGCGAGCGACAATTCGATCCCTGGCTGCATTTGGAGCCGGAAGAAGCGCGGCAAGCAGCAGGCTCTCTGGAAGATTAAGTCCGGATGGTGCCTTACCCGCAAGAATTCGCGATGCCGCTTCAATACCCTGAAGCTCGCCGCGATAGCCCAGGAGATTCAAATATGCTTCAAGTATTTGCTTTTTGCTCCAGTTTGCTTCGAGTGCCCGTGCAGCCTTAATCTGAGCCCACTTGCGCTTCCATATGGACCCGGCTCTCCGTCCAGGCACCTGCGCATCAATAAAAGCGGCAAGCTGCATGGTGATGGTGCTGGCGCCGCGGCTGCGGCCGTGAAGGGCTTTGTCCTTGATAGCGCCCATTATCCCGGCCCAGTCAACACCGGAGTGCTGCCAAAATCGGCGATCCTCGCCATCGACAACCGCTTCGACAAGAGCCGGAGAAACCGTATCCAGCGCAGTCCACTCAAAGCGTCTCACGCCGTAGTTCACGCGCACCGTGTCGAGCAGTTCCCCATTGCGATCGATCAGATATGCCTCTGAGGGCTTCCATTGCGCCTTCACTGAACTGAAGCTGGGAATAACGGAAGACGGCCGTATCAAAAACGCCGCCGCCGGGAAAGCCATCCCAATTGCGGCGATACCCGCCAGCACCAATACCCGGCGCGGCCAACGTTTCATTTTCCAGCCTCCACTATAACTGCTGCATTCGGAGATTCACCGAGCATTTCCGGAGCGTATAAAGCTTCGACTCGTGTTGCGGGCAGAAGGAACGTTCCGGGATTGTTGAAGCGAACAGTGTATTCGACCGTCCACTTTCCCTTGGGGACGAAGCGGTAGTAGGCACGGAATGCTTCGAAGCGGCGTTCTTCAAATGCCGGCCAGACCCAGCCTTCCCTTCGCTCGCCCCGCTGAAGGATCTGCGACTGTCCGCCCAAGCCCGATCCCAGCGCCGTTGAACCTCCCGGAATGGGATCATCAACAACGACCCAGCTCATATCCGACTGAGCCTCGAGTTCCAGACGGACACGCGCCACATCTCCGGCGGTCCAACGGCCTGCCACAGCCTGTGTGACCGGTATAACCGTGCGGTTGATTTTGTAGCCGGTCGACAACGGAGCATCAAGGGGCAGCGCCGCCGTAGCCCTCACCATGAGCCAGGGACTCCCGGCGCCCTGATGCCTCACATCCAGCGTTGCTCGTTGGGGCTGCCAGGGCAGGTTAAGCAAATCCGCGTCTGCCGCTCGCGGCCAGGTAATCGATTTCTTCTCTGTCCCGAACTGGACGGCGGTTGAACCCGTAACCGGGGTCGCTTCGAAAGCGGCGGAGAATTTTTCGAGCGCAAGTGCACCCCACGCATTCGCGACCGTTGTGTTCCAATGGCCTCGCTGCTGCCGGCCAAGCGCTCCGCGAACTAGCCGCGGGATATCTTCGCGCCACGTTGATTCGCGAAGCACCGCAAGCAACATGCGCACGGCGTTCGAATCCTCCGAAATCATCAGCCACCATAGCGCATCGCTGCGCCCCGTCGAAAAGCTCATGATGGTGCCCTGGAAGTTGAGCCGCGATCGAAGGGCATTAAGGGCAAAACGGCGCCGCTCGGCGGCATTCCGGATATCCTTGACCCGATCGAGAATGCCGAGCCAATCGATTACGGCAGAGGTCGGCCAAAGGTTCGGCTCAATTGTGATGCTGTCGAGCATGCCGGCCCGTGCCATGCCATATCGTGACAGCGCGTCAATGGCTGCAAGCTTGCGTATGGTCAGATCCGCCGTCGGCAGCGCCGATCGTCGCACGATGCGCCCATCGACAAAACCTCGGAGTGCATTTATCATGCGCTCCCGTGGCGAGCCCGGTATTTCCCATCCCGCTTCATGCGCAATTGCGAGCACATATGCCGTTAATGTATCTTCTCCCTCAAGTCTGTCGGAAACAAAGTATTTCAGCAAACCGTCCCGATCGAAATACGCCGGCAAACGCTGCATCCAGTAATCCCACATGGCGCGGTCGCGAAGCGCCACCGCGCGCGAGATATTCTGCTCAAGACAAATGTAAGAATAGAACCTCATATATTCGCGGATGCCGTCGGTGCCATTGCCGAGTTTTGCCCTCAGGCTGATCTCCAGTCCTCCGCGTCCGGCTATGGAACCCTTCGGCCGTTCGGCAGGCATTGCGATGGGACTCGTGAGTTGCGCGATGGTTGCCTGATAGGTCCGCACCGGATAAGCAGGAATCACATTCTGGACAATTTTCAGAGAATCCAGTGCGCCGCCTCCGGGATCGCTTGCTGAAACGGTCCAGGTCACTTTGTCATGGCCTACGGGCGCCGTATACTCCCATGCAACCTGCCGGGCTTCGCCGCCGTGAAGGGTAACGGCTGCATTCAGAGATTTGTCTGAAGCCCTTTCCGGCGCGGGAATTGTGCTCGCATTCACATTGATTTGAAGATCATGATCCGTGGTGTTGCGGACGGTGAAGGAAGCCAGATAACTGTCGCCTTCGCGCACCAGCGGCGGCAAGGCCGACAATAGAATCACATCTTGTGTTGTCACCACCGTCGCGGTTCCTATGCCGAAAAGCTGGGCTCCGCTATGGGCAATTCCCGCAATGCGGAATGATGTCATGGAATCGTTTAGCGGAATGGAGACCGTTGCTTCGCCTTTCGAATCCAGCACGAGGCGAGGTTGCCACAGAAGCAGGGTATCAAAAAGCTCACGCATACGCTCTCTCCCGCCTCCGCCGCCTTGCAGCACTGCCTTGCGGCCGTAATGACGTTTGCCGACTACGTGCATTTGTGCCGTCGACGTCCAGACTTCAAGTCCTCTTTTGCCCATCATGGCATCGAGCAAAGCCCAACTGCGATTGGATGCCAGTTCAAGAAGCGCCTCATCTACCGCCGCGACAGCGACTTCCGTTCCGCCGGGCAAGGGGCTTCCATTCGCACGCGTCACCTGGATACGGACCTGGGCTTTTTCACGCACGCGGTAGGTCGTCCGTTCCGGCGTCATCCGCACATTCAGCCGATGCGGCTTCCAGCCGACACGAATTTCGGCCTCTCCGAGCCGGTATGCCGGCTTGTTCAGGTCAACAAGCGCCGTAATATCTTCGCTTCCGACCGTTCGCTGTGATTGAGAACGCTCGCTGCGCGCTACGCGACCGCGCACGGTCAGAACCGACACAAAGACATTGGGCGAAAAATTATCCCGGATCGGCAGCTTGATCACAGGATTGCGTCCGCTCAGCTTGGTTACGAAACTCTGAATCACGCCTTCCCGCTCGACCGTTACCAATGCCGTCGCCGATCGAAATGGCATGCGCACCTGAAGGCGAGCGACCTGGCCGGCGTCGTATTCCTTCATCTCCGGCAAAACATCCATGCGATCACCCGCGGTACCTCCGAACCACCAATCATCTTCTCCGGCTACCCAGATGGAGGTGGTCGCTCCTGCAGGATTGCCGGAGCCATCGCGCGATTCGGCCCGCAGGATGACCTGGCCTGACACTCCCGGCGCGACCTCACAGGTCAGAAGCCCCTGTGCATCCGTTTTGCCGGCGCATTGTGTCGAAAGCTTCTTTGTTTCGGTTATTGTGTTATAGGCATAGAAACCGCCGATCAGCCGCTTACGATAGGAGTATGCCGTCGACTGATACAAGGTCACAGCAACCGGTTGCTTAGCAATGGGATGTCCGTCCAGATCAAGGGCAACAACCCGAAAGCGCATTTGTTTTTCGCTCGCCACCCATCCTTCGCGCCGGATGCCGATGCTTACGGCTGAAGGCAATAAGCGCACGCGTCCGGTACTTGTCAGGATCTCGCCGTTTGCGTCGGCATATTCGAGTTCGGCGATAAGCTGCGCGGCTCCCTCTATGGCCGGAAGCTTCGGAATCGTGACGCGTGCGACGCCCTGTGAATCGAGTGTCAGAGGCATAACCCTCGCCTTTGGCGTGGCGATTGCTCCTTCCTCGTCCTCCTCCTGCGAATCAGCTTCATCCTCACTTTCGAAATCATAGTCATACATTGAGCCACTCGACTCGACTATGCCTTCTTTGACCGGCGCGCCGCCAAACTCGAAATCCTCATAATCGGGGAACTGTATAGGTCTTGGCTCAACAAGAGTGCGCAGCGTGACCGGCAGGTTTGCAGCGCCGCCACCCGACACATAGGAAACCTGGAGGTCCAGCTTCACTTCGCTTGCATTTACCAGAGGCCTGGCCGGCCCCTGAACCGTTGCGCGCATCGTCGGCAGGCGAAATTCCTCCACTTTGAAACGGCCGCTCTGGTGACCACTGTTCGATGAATCCCGGATTACGATCCCATAGTCGCCGAGCTTCGCTTCCTTCGGGATAGTCCACTTCTGCTCCGCCACGCCATCGGCGCCGAAGGAGGCAGTGAGTTCATAATTCTGGCCACTGCCGAAGTGAAAGATGGTGACCTCGCGTGTCGAAGGCATATCCGGCTGGATGGCTATTCCGTCGATCCGATGCCGGCGCAGGAAATGCTTCATGAAAACCGTCTCGCCCGCGCGGAACAGAGGTCGATCCAATACGGTATGATAGATATCCGCGTTCCACTCCGAACCCATCTCGATGCCGAAATCGTACGGACTGATTCCACGACTCCAGCCCGACACGGCAAAACTGAAGTCTTCTCCCTTTTGGGCAGTCACAAGCAATGGATGAGAAGCCCAGCGATTGCTGCAGCGGGTGCCGGAATGCGGCTGACCAAGTGAGTGCCCGATTATGGCGATACCATCGCCATCCGTGCTTCCCTGCCAGAGTGAAGCGCCCGAACAGTAGTCGGTGACAGTTAAAGAAGCCCTCGGCACCGGCTTGGCGTCATCCAGACTCGTCACCCAAACGCGGGAACTCTCGCGACCCCATTTAAAATGCACGGCCATATTCGTGACAAGTGCTGAAGTTGCAACGTAGCGCGTTTCGTCCCGCCCGAGGAGTGAGGCGCCCAGTACTCGGCTCTCCAGTTCCACGACGTAAAAGCCGGGATCTTTGAGAGGAATCCCTACAACTTCTGAAGGACGATTACCCAGCGGTTTCGTTACAGTGAAAGGTTTTGTCGAATCAGCGCCTGCAAACACGGATATAGTTCCGGTCGCTTCGCGCCAGACAGAGCGGTCTTCCGCTTCCTTCTCGACCCATTCGCCTGAAGGCCGGGCCGCTTCCTCAACCCGTTGCAGCCAGCTCGCGATTTCGGCAGGATCTTGACCCAGGCGCATGATGCGCCCCGGGATGTCCACACGGCGCGCAGGCATCTCAGCCTCAACATTGCGGAGCGTTACCGGCAGGATGCCTCCTTCCTTCAGTTCCAGGATGCCGAATTCACCGGAAAATTTTGCCAGTGGTGGGTATTCATCGACACGAATCTCAAGTGGAAAACGCGCAGCATTCTGAAGCGGGCGCCCCATATCGTCAACCAGCCCTTCGGGAAGATGCACGGTAAGGGTGTGGGACTCCGGGAAAGGACCTTTGAAAATCAGTCCTTCAAGGTACGGCGCCTTGTCGGTCTCCGACCGATCCGGGTGAAAAACAGCGCCGTCGGCCGCCATAAGGTGCACGCCCATGGCCTTGGCACGCGCAACCGGCGCGCTGAAACTGACGCGGATCGGAAGCATGGGGATACAGCCCGCCTGAGCATTGGTGCGAGAACACTCGACCGAAGCTGTAAATGCGGGACGGACCTGGAAAGTGAGCCGCTGATCCTGGGTCGTTGCCGGTCCCTTCACGGCGGCGATCCCGGCTCCCCAGACGAGATCTACACGAACAGCAGGAGGAAAACGCCGGTTGCTCTTAATCACCAGGATCAGCTCTTCCGCCGCTTCGAGCTTGCGGTCGCGGACCCGAATATTCGAATCACGGCCGCTCTTCCACAGTATTTCATAGTAGGCGTAACCAAGCTCTTTGCGCTGCGAAAGGACTGCTTTTCTCGCATCGCCGGTCAAAATCTCAAAGGGTATCCGTTCCGAGATCCCCTCAATAATGAAGCAGGCATGCTTCCGGACCGCGTCCATTGCAGCGGGCGCATCAAGCTTAAGCAGGAATATCTGCTCTTCATCGATAACACGCCAGCCATCCTGCGGGAAGGATGCCAGGACAGCCGGTCCTCCTGTATCAAAGCTGAAGGTGCGGGTACCGGTTACAGGCGTTCCATCCAGTGCCTTGAGTCCCTGCTTTATTGTGAAACTGCACCGCAGTCCGGCAGGCAAATCTTCGTCAAAATCATAGACCCAGTTGCGCCCGTCAGCCCATCGGCCCTTGCCGGGCGCCGGGCAATCGACGGTAAAGGGATCGGCAAGCCGGGGATCGCCGAGGGCGACCATGGTCAATGTGAACCGGGCGGTTGCCTGGCGGACATTTTTGACAGTTCCCTGCGGAGAGAAAAACTCCACTTGGGCAGACGTGGCGCACTTCCCGAAGCGGGGCGCAAAGCCGCTTAATGTGAGAGCAAAGATAATCCACGATACGACACGCAGGCAGCGTGCAATACTAAATATATAGGTCGGCATCTCATGCACTCCCCGGTCAGTAGGTAATTGCTTTTTCTATAGCAGAATAATAGCACGGATTACGCCGGCAAAATTTTTAAAACCGGGCCGGGAACGCCGGTGTCCCGCCGCATACTTTGGGCGGTCCCGACCCGGCACTGCTCCATTTCCATTCCGCCTTTTTGCCCGCAAGGCCAGTCCTGACAGTATTGTTCTCAACATATTCCACCGCATTAGCAAGATGCCGATCATTCCGTATATGAGGAAGATTGCTGTTCATCTATATTGTTTCCGGGACTAAAGGGCTGTTTCAGAAAATCTCCATTAGGTGCTCTGCAAAATAACCGGCGGGACAGCGAGACTGTCTCAAAACTCGACCATAGGGCTAAAAACTGTGGTTGCGAAGACACAATCTTCATAAGCAAAAATTTCCATGTGGGTCGCGGCTTCAGCCGCGACCCACATGATTCACCGCATTCCTGCTTGAATCGGCACCTCGTTTCCATTTGTTCGGCGGCACTCCCGGGCAGTTTTTGCGGGAACTATAGGGTATGGGATGTCGTATTTTTCGACATCTATGTAATGAACCTGTGTTTTATCGCAATGTGTTATTTCGAATAGGGTATAATGATTCCTCTAATCGTCATAATGGTTTTAAATTGCCCAACTGGCGGGCTGGGAAATGCGTGTTTCCCTGTCCGCTTTTGCTTTTACACATAACATGAGGGCGCTATGCGCAGACAAATACTTTTAAGGATGGGACTATCCGGTCTCATTTTTACGCTGCTGGTTGTTATATCCACCGGGCAGGCGCAGGAGATGCCTGCCCGTCTTAAAATAATGAAGGCTGAACTGACTAGAAATTTTGAAGCCCTTCAAAAGGAACAGACTCCACCCTATTACATGAGCTATTCTGTCGATGAAGTGCGAATTCAAGCCGTCGCCGGCACTTTCGGCGCGATCATCGGCCAAAACGACGAGACAACTGCCTATCTGCAAACCAGTGTCCGAGCCGGCTCCTATAAGCTGGACAGTTCTCATGAACTGAGGGGAGACGCGCTGAGATCCCTGCGCTCGGCGTCCCAGGCAAGCGTGCGCGCTCCGCTTGGTGAATCGCAGGAAGCTCTTGCCGTCATCCTCTGGAGAGAAACGGATAAGGCATACAGAAACGCCGTAGAAACGCTCTCAAAAGTGAAATCCGAGCAGAGCGTGAAAATTGCGGAAGAAGATCAGTCCGATGATTTTTCAAAGGTCGAACCGCACGTCTCCATACAGAAACCGCTCCATATCCAGGTGGACATGAACAAATGGGCCGGCCGTATCCGCAGATTTACCGCGCCATTCAAGGATCACGCATTCATTTACAATGCCAGCGGCTCTTTCCAGAGCGAAGTCAGGCAGAAATATTTAGTCGACAGTGAAGGTTCCGTTGTCTCAACGCCGGCAAATTATATGCGTCTGTCAATATCCGCAACGGCCAAAGCCGACGACGGGATGGAATTGCCGCTGTATCTCAGCTATTTCGGATTCAAGGAATCCGATCTCCCATCCGAAGCTCAGGTGATGAGCGACATTAAAACCATGATTGCCGACCTTGACAAATTGCGTTCGGCGCCCATAGTCGATCCCTATACCGGCCCGGCAATTCTTGCCGGCAGGGCAAGCGGCGTCTTTTTCCATGAAATTCTCGGCCACAGGCTTGAGGGCCACCGTCTGAAGAGCGAATCGGAAGGACAGACCTTCAAGAAAAAAGTCGGCGAGCAGATTTTACCCGGTTTTCTTTCAATCATTTTTGATCCGACAATCAGGGATCTTCATGGCCTTGTATTATCGGGCGCTTACGGTTACGACGATGAGGGCACTAAAGCCGAGAGAGTGGTAACAATAGAGAATGGAGTGCTCAAAGATTTCCTCATGAGCCGTGCTCCGGCCGACCGGTTCCCTCGGTCCAACGGACACGCACGGTCTCAGCCGGGGGCGCAACCCGTAGCCCGGCAATCGAACCTGATCGTTGAGTCCAAAAACATGATTCAAGAGGATGAGCTGAAACAAATGCTTATCGACGAATGCAAAAAACAGGATAAGCCATTCGGACTGCTGTTCACCGAAATCTCCGGCGGATATACATCAACCGGACGATCCTCGCCGAATGCCTTTAATGTAACACCCCTGGCCGTTTATCGGATCTACACCGACGGACGGCCCGACGAAATGGTAAGAGGAGTCGACTTGATCGGTACGCCGCTTACCGTATTCAGTAAGATCGCCGCAACCGGATCCAAGCTGGAGGTTTTCAACGGGATCTGCGGGGCAGAAAGCGGCAGCGTACCCGTATCCGCCGTCTCGCCTTCTATTCTCGTTTCGGAAATAGAGGTTCAGAAAAAGGCAAAATCCCAGGAAAAGCCGCCGATTCTTCCGCCGCCGGCAAAATCCATCCTGGCTCAAAACGGGGGTGAACTATGAAAAACGCGATCGTCCTGTTGGCAGTTCTGCTAAGCCTTGCATCCAATGCGATGGCTCAGAAATCTGTCATTCTTGATGCCATGAAAGATGAGCTGGCAAGATCCATGCAGCAATTGAAACTGGAGGGCGAAGCCGGCCCTTATTATGTTTCTTATCTCATTACAGACACTTACGTTCTGAGAATCTCGGCGGATTCGGGAGCCATTACCACAAATATCGAAAATCGGAACAGAGTGCTCAAGGTTGATTTGCGCGTAGGCAGCTATGATCAGGACAACTCCAATTTTCTCAGCCTGTCCAACCTAGCCGGCCTGCTGAGCACTCTGACATCATCCAATATCCGGCTTCCCATTGATGATGATTATGACGTAATTCGCAGGCAGATCTGGCAGGCAACGGATCGCGCCTACAAGAGTGCAATTGAAACCCTGACCAAGAAAAAAGCCACGATTCAGAACACGGTCCAGGCGGAAGTTCTGCCGGACTTCGTCAAAGGCGCCGCGACATCAACCATAGAGAAAGAATATTCTTTCGCAATCGGGCGAGAACAATGGGATAAACGGGTGGATCAAATTGCCCGGCTGTTCCTGCGCCGGCAGAATATCCAGAAATCCAGAGTGGAGCTGAATATCCAGATTGCGAATTCCTATTATGTCAACAGCGAAGGATCCACGGGGATTGAGCCGTCATCTTCGGCCAGGCTGACCCTTGCCGCCGCCACTCAGGCGGTGGACGGGATGCCGCTGACAAATTACCGGATTTACACGGCGGTTCGAGCGGAAGATCTGCCTGAAGCGGCTGCGGTTGAGAACGAGGCGAAGAACCTGATATCCGAACTTGAGGCCGTCAGAACCGCCCCTCTGGGCGACGAATACAGCGGTCCGGTGCTTTTCCTGGGAGAAGCTGCAGGAGAATTGTTCAGCCAGGGATTTGCGCGTCTTCTTGCCGGAACCAGACTCCCGTTATCGGATAGTCCTCAGGCGAATGCCATGCTCGGCCGGACAATGGAAAATCCGTTTTTAAGCAAGCTTAATATGAAAGTCGCCTCCAATTTTCTATCATTCAATGCCGCCCCGACGATGAAGAATTACAATCAGAAGCCGCTGCTGGGAGCTTACGGGATGGACGAGGAAGGCGTCCCCGGCCGCAACGTGAGCCTGATAGAAAACGGCATGCTTAAAAACCTGCTGTCTTCGCGCTCACCCGTCAAGGGCGTAGAACAATCCAACGGACATGCGCGAGGAGGCAGTGCAAGCCCGAGCATCATTCAGATAACTTCTACGAACAAGAAGCCCTATCAGCAGCTGAAGCAGGACCTGATCACGGCTGTCAAGGAAGAAGGACTCTCTTTCGGTTACATCGTCCGCGGGCTGACTCCGCCGTCTGAAGCATTCAGCAGCGATGCCGATGTCGTCGAAAGCATTCTCCAGCTGCAAACAGCTCCACCGGAAACAACTCAATTCAGGCTCACGAAACCTTATTCCGTCCTCAAAGTTTATTCCGACGGGAGAGAGGAGCCGGTTCGAGGTATTGAATTCGGCACCATCAGCATTAATGTGCTTAAAAACGTCCTGGCGACTTCAGATGATGAAACCGTGTATGCCTACCCGTTGAATTCCCTCAACCCTATGGCCGGCTTAAGCGGAATCATCATTCGCATAGCCTCATCGGGGATTCCGACGCAAGGAAGCTATGCGACAGTCATCACCCCATCGCTCCTTATCAATGGGATTGACATGAAGAAATCGAGCGGGAGCTATCCCAAGCTTCCAATCGTCAGCTATCCCATTCAATAGCTGCACGCGTGTCGGCCACGAATTGCTCGAATGGAAATTCGTGTAATTCGTGGCCTCGTCTTTGCCGCTATATCCACGGGAACAGCATGGCTATGGATAGTATAATCTGCGCCAGAATAATTTTGGATACCATGGAAGCCGGGAAGACAGTGGTGTACCAGATATTCGGAAGATCACTATCCGTCTGCTGATTGGCAAATGCGAGGCACGCCGATTGCGTTTGAATGCCGGACACCATACCCATCACGGCCCCCATGGGCAGCTTCAAGTATTTGTAGCCGATCAGGATGGTAAGCGTGGTACTGAAAGTCGTTAGCAGGGCGCCTGCGGCAATCAACCTCCAGCCTCCTATCTGAAAGGTAGCACTGAAACCGTCGCCGGCTTTGGTCCCTATCGCAGCCAGGAAAAAGACCAGTCCGACCTGGCGAAGCACAAGGTTGGCATTGAACGGCATATCCCACGTAATCGGGCCGGTTCGCCCGAGTCTTCCCAATATCAATCCAACGATCAAAGGGCCGCCGGCAAATCCCAGCTTGAAACTGAGGCCGTGGGACAGCGGGATCGGGATCATTCCCAGGAAAACACCCAGGACTATTCCCAAAGAGAGAGAAAGGTAATCGGTTTCAGATATTGACTTCAGCGAATCGCCAAAGTATCTGGTCACACGGGCCATGTTTTCCTGCCGCGTGATTACGCGGATGCGGTCACCCATTTCCAGCACGGTATCCGGTCCTGGAACGATATCAACATCCCCGCGTCTGACACGCGTTACAATGGCGTTCAATTCCCGCGACAGGTTTAATTCCCGGATAGACTTCCCCGCTACGGACTTATTGGATACAAATATTCGCCGATAGGTAATTCCGCCGAGGCCTGTCAGGAGATGCTCCGGTGCAAGCTCTCCAAAAATCAGCCGCGCCCGCTCCATGGCGTCGGCATTTCCGGCGGCAACCACGCGATCGTTCATCTCCAGAATCGTCCCCGAAGAGACGATGTCGATTTTGTTTCCCTTTTTTATACGGCTTAAAACAAATCCGCAGTCTTTCAGCGGCGCAAGCGCCTTCACGACTGTTTTTCCTTCAACCGCCGGATTCGTAACGATAAATGTGCGGCTGAAAATCATTTCCTGCACCGGCTCTGCATGCTCTTCGGCTGTCGCTTTGGCCCGATTTGACCTAATCAGCTTATTGGCGATGAAAAGCGACAGAATTGCCCCGAAAACTCCAAAAGGGTATGTCAGCCCGTAAACAACGACGGGGCTGCTTATATTAAGACTCCGGATTTCAGGCGGGAGATTGGATGAGAGATTCTTTGCCGTTTCAACCGCCGCGGCAAGAGCCGGAGTACTGGTGATCGCGCCGCAGAAAAGGCCGGCCGTGCTTGGCCCGGACAGTCCGATATACTTGCGGAGAATGAGCGCCAGGATTGCTCCGGCGGCAAGAATCATACAGGCGAGGAGACTGAAGCGGAGCCCGCGCTTTCGGAAAGAAGCGAAAAAACCGTGGCCGGACTGAAGCCCGATGGCATAAACAAAAATAACCACGCCGATGATGTAAATGTTGTCCGGCAGAATCAGGCGATGATCCAGAGCGCCAAACACCATCCCAACAAAAAGCACTGCGGCGACTCCCAGCTTCAAGCCGAAGAAACTGATGCTGCCGATCAGGTAGCCGGTCCCGATTATGATAAACAGCACAGGCAGCGGATTTTCCGCCAATAGATCCAGCAAGCTATTCCTCCGGTACGGCTCAAAGCCGGTATCAAATCATCAAGGGTGGCAGAGGGCTGAGCGGCATAAGCTGTCAGCTTATTCATGCAACAGGCCTGCGTCTGTCGCAACACTCAAACCGCAGCAAGTTTAACATAAAGCCATGCGGGTTGGTTGATTCGTCAGAAAGCACTGCCGCCGCAAAGAGAACTGTGCTAATTTGCTTGAAAATAAAATGTATGGTTCATGAAACTCAGTTTCGATTGAAGCGGGAATAGAATCATGACCGTTCGAATCTTCGTGACCGGGGGGACTTTTGACAAGGAATACGATGAACTGGAGGGCAGGCTCTACTTCAGAGACACGCATTTGCCGGAGATGCTCGAACTCGGCAGATGCAAAGTGAAGGTGGATATCCGGACACTGATGATGATCGACAGCCTGGAGATGACCGAAACAGACCGCAAAATCATTCTGGATAACTGCCTCAAATGCAAAGAAGACCATGTGGTTGTCACACACGGCACCGATACCATGGAAGAAACCGCGCGCGTGTTGGGCAAAGCATCGATAAATAAAACAATAGTTCTGACCGGCGCTATGGTTCCCTTTAAATTCGGCAGTTCGGACGGCCTGTTTAATCTGGGAAGCGCGCTTGCATTTGCGCAGTGCCTGCCGCCCGGCGTATATGTCGCCATGAACGGTCGATATTTCCACTGGAAAAGCGTTCGGAAAAATAAAAAGACGGGCGAATTTGAGGAACAACCATAAATAGAATTTGCCGAGTTATCAGGAGCGGGTAAGTCTGTGAGCACCTCGGAAGGTTCGCGTGCCGTTATTGCGGCGCTGCTGGCAAATTTGGGCATTGCGGCATCGAAATTCGTGGCATTCTTCTTCACAGGTTCGTCATCGATGCTCTCCGAAAGCATGCACTCGATCGCCGATTCGGGCAACCAGGTGCTGCTGCTGGTAGGCCGCAGGCAGGCCCGGCGCAGTGCAACAACAGAGCATCCATTCGGCTATGGCCGATCCCGTTACGTTTATGCATTCATTGTCTCCATTGTCCTGTTCAGCCTTGGCGGAGTGTTTGCTTTGTACGAGGGCTGGCATAAGATTGTTCATCCTGAAAATCTGAACAGTCCGATATGGGCTTTCTGCGTCCTTATCGTGGCGATGATACTTGAAACGTTTTCACTGCGTACGGCAGTAAAGGAATCCAACCTTGTACGGCGTGGCGCTCCATGGAGCCGCTTTGTCCGCGGAGCAAAAGCTCCGGAATTGCCCGTAGTGCTACTCGAAGACATTGGAGCCCTCCTGGGCCTTATCTTTGCGCTGGTCGGAGTCACTGCCGCCGTCATTACGGGAGACGGACGCTGGGACGGCATCGGTTCGCTGGCAATCGGCGGGCTTCTTGTCGTGATCGCGGTTTTTCTGGCTCGGGAAATGAACAGCCTGCTTATCGGTGAATCCGGTACGGCGGAGCATGTCGCCGCGATCCGCAAAGCGCTCGAGGCCGGGAGCGATGTCCATCGCATTATTCATCTCAAAACGCTTCACCTTGGCCCCGACGAGCTGATGGTTGTCGCGAAAATTTCAGTCCGGCATGATGAAACCGCAGCATCGGTGGCAAGAGCCATCAACGCTGCAGAATTACGAGTCCGCAGCGCCGTTCCCATCGCGCGCGTGATCTATCTGGAGCCGGACATTTTCCAGCCGCCTGCATCCTGAGACCGGAGGCTCGTTCTTCTGCTTATGAATGCAGCTTGCAGAAATGTATCGAAGAATCCATCAGCAGGAAAGTGTCCGTGGGTTTCGATCGGATTATCCATGAAAAGGCGGGCCACGAATTGCACGAATTCTCACAAATGAATGTATGAGCTTGATGAAAGGCTTGAACGATGGGGAAAATGGCAAAATCTTCGCTGTATGTTCTGGCATGCCTGATCCTGGCCGGATTGTTCCTTAGAATATGGAATTTCCCGTCGCGCTACGAGTTGAGGGATGTCGATGAGCTTGGCTATACCTACGGAGGCATGCTCCTTTGGGAAGGCTTATCGCCGGGATTCAAAATGTCTCCGGCGGGCGTTCAGACCTGGATCAGCTGGTTGTACTGCGCCGGAAAATCTTCTATAAACCTGATCCGGGATTGGGGGAAAGACAGCCTCCCGGCAGCTGTTCGGCCTTTCTACGCAGTGGACCAGGCGCTCTTCGAAACCTATCGCGACACATCCACGTTGCGACAATTCACAGTAGGAATCATCGTTCTCATTTCGCTTGCGGGAGTATGGGCGGCATATCAAATGGGATTCCGGCGTGCAGGCATATCCGGCGGCTTGCTCAGCGGCGGTTTGACGGCAATGCTCCCGATTTTTGTGCAGGCTTCCGGCATGGCAAAACCCTACATGCCTGCATGGTCCTTCGGCATCATCGCCCACTATTTTGCGGCGCTGCCCGCTACTCCTGCGCGGCTGACCGCCGGCGCAATTTTCATGGGATTGGCAGCCTCTTCTCGAATTGAAATGCTGCTGTTCTTCCCCATCATCCTCTGGGAAGTGTGGAACGAAAACAGAAGCGGGAAGTTCATCCGTCTATCACTGCGGTTCATATTGATTTCAACTGCATCAATTCTCCTTGTCAGCCCATGGCTGCTGACCAACCTGCTTGGCAACATCAGGACAATTGCCACCGTCCGATTATCCGCCGCTTCGACACAGGATTATCTTGGCCCTATGATGAAAGATTTTGCGTGGCTCGAAGGATTGAGCCTCGTCGCCCTATTGATCGTAATCGGTCTGGCGATCAGCCCACGGGATAAGCGGTGTTTCCACTGGGTGCTTCTGGGGATCTTCCTGATTCTCTTTCTGACCATGTTGAAGCCGACACCCTATGGTCTGCGTCATCATGGAGCAACCGTCGTTGCGGGTATTGTGCTGAGTCCGCTTGCGCTATCCGGCATTCAGAGATTTTATACCAAAACGGCGATTATTCTCTCCGTGGCGCTCCTGATTCTGCCGGCTCTCCATTCGGTAACCACGGCTGCCTCTGATCGAAGCGCTTACACTCCAGACCGGGCAACTGAGTGGGTCGAACAGCACGTACCTCCGGGAACTACGGTATACCTATCGCCCACGTTGCACGATCCTCTTCCTACACGCCGGTCTTCGGACGCCCTTTGGGCTGACGTGACATCGGGACAAGCGTGGGAAAGAAAGTTTCAACAGAGTCTGAGCCGTTTCAATATACCCGGCAGCCGGACACCGCGATCGCTTTCTGAAGAAAACATGATTCAGGAACGGGGCAACCGGCGCCGCTGGTTCATTCTCGGCGCAGGTCCGCAAAATGAATTGCCGCGGTTTGACATAAAAATCATCAGTGGTGGCTCTCCTTTCGACCTAACTCCCGATGAGGCGATTTCCAGATTCGTTGAGAATGGAGGGGCATTCATTCTGCGTCAATTGCGGCAGCCGGAATTCCAGCGGCCGCCGGACATTCTCGGAGTTCCCAAGGCTACGTGGACCGGTCTCAGAGGCCAATCCGTCTCCGTCTACCTTAAGCCGCACGAATATCACTAATTTACTGCCTGTAGTTCACTTGATGAGCATTTGCTTCCTGATCTCATCGGCTTTTATACAACCTGCGAGAAGCTCCGTTATTGCAAGGGCGAACTCCATGGCTGTTCCGGGACCGCGGCTCGTCAAAACCTTGCCATCGCAAACAACTCGATCCTCGCAATATGTCGCCTCCGGCATCTGGTTGCCGAATCCGGGATAGCTTGTCGCTTTCTTCCCTTTAACGAATCCGAAATGCGCCAGCACAATAGGGGCAGCGCAGATGGCACCCACATAGCCATCCGCTTGCACCGTCTGCTCAAGCAGTTTTCCGACACGCGCATCTTCCCTGAGATTGGTTGCGCCGGGCATTCCGCCCGGCAGCACCACCAGGTCCCATCTGTCCTTGAGCGCTTCGCTGATCATGATGTCTGCGGCAACGGTTACATTGTGCGCTCCGCACACCTGCAGGCCGGTCAGACCGCAGGTGATGACGCTGAATCCCGCCCGCCTGAGAACGTCTATCAAAGTCACGGCCTCAATTTCTTCGAATCCATTCGCCAGTGGAATGCATATTCTTTTCATCTGGTTTTATTCTCCGTGAAATCCGTAACCAATTATTCTGTATCAATCGCATCGTTCAATTGCAGTTTAATCGAAGAAGCCCCAAAATTCACCCCTCCCGCAAGATTCCGGATCCATGTCCGCCTTGAGCCGCTCAAAGCGGCAAACCCTGAAATAGCCAGTCAGCAAAGTCCAGGGAGCAAGAGACTGTCTCAAAATTCAACAATGGGATTGAAAACCGTGGCGGCGATGACCCAATCTGAATAAGCAAAGATTTCCATGTGGGTCGCGGTTTCAGCCGCGACGCGCAATAAATCCAATGTGCAAGAGATATTTATGCCTGATCTTCCATTTGCACCAAAATGTCGCGGCTGAAGCCGCGACCCACATGGCTCAAGGCACGCCTAATTGAATCGAGTGCTGCCGAATCATTCACGAAGCGTGTCTTCCGTCGCCCTTTAAGTCCAAATTCATTTTTGCAGAGGAGACTGCCGGAATGATATAAATTATTCTTCTGTTTCATCGAGTATTGCGAGTAAGGAAGATGTAATGGAGCCTGAGCTTTCAAGTATTAGGAAAACAAAGCAGTATAGACGCCCGGCCGAAAGACCTTTTACCGCAGAAGAAAAGGATAATGTCACTATCCTCGTGGGAGGGCTTACACCCAGGCATGAAGAGTTTATCCGAGCCGTGTTCCAAAGGTGCGGATACCGCTGCGAGCTGTTGCCGCCGCCGGATCAGGCAGCTTTTCTTCTTGGCAAGGAATTCGGCAATAACGGCCAGTGCAGTCCGGCTTATTTCACTTCCGGGGCCTTGATCCAATATCTTCGCAACCTGGAAGCAAGAGGCTTGTCCAGGAAAGAAATTGTCGATAAATATCTCTATTTTACCGCCGGCTCCTGCGGCCCCTGCCGCTTCGGCATGTATGCTGCGGAATACAGGCTCGCCGTGCAGAATGCGGGATTCGACGGTTTCAGGATTCTTCGCTTTCAGCAGGATGACGGAGTCCGGCAAAAGATAGAAGCTCCCGGATTGAAATACACCATCGACTTCGGTCTGGGAATGCTGAAGGCCGTTTTCCTCGGCGACGTGCTCAATGACCTTACACACAATATCCGCGCCTACGAAGCGAATCCCGGCGAGACCAACCGGATCATGGATCTTTGCGTTCGTGATATTTGCGATCATATGCGTGAGTTCAAGGTTCCTCATCTGGTGGATAGAGTCCCCCGATGGTTTGGATCCATATTGGAGAAAAGGGATTTCCTGCGCGGGCTTCTGAGTATCCTCTATAAAATGCACATGCATCTGCGCGGCAAGGAATTCCGTCAAGTCACGGAACGATGCCGGAAGCGCATCGACTCCATCGCCATGGATCGCACGAAACTAAAGCCTGTAGTAAAAATTATCGGGGAGTTTTGGGCACAGACCACGGAAAGCGGCGGCAATTATCAGATGTTTGATTTCCTGGAGCGCGAGGGTGCGCAGGTGCAACCGGAGCCGCTGGGCACCTGGATCATGTACCTGCTGGCGATGGCGAAAATGCACTTGTATCCCCGGCGCGGAATGGACGCGCAATACAGGGAACCCGGACGCTGGAACGTAATCCGGCGGTTTAAGAACGAGCTTGATTTTCAGAAGAGACGCGCTCTGCTTTCATTCGGGGAATTTCTTTACGCCCGCCTATATAATCGCATTATTAAATCGCTGGGAGACACGGCGCATTCCCTGATCCCGCAGAGAAGTTTTTATGAATTGGCCAATCCATTCTACCGGCCGTTAGCCCGTGGCGGCGAAGGATACCTCGAAGTAGGCAAAAATATTTATTACCAGAGCAACAAATTGTGTCATATGGTCCTGAGTCTGAAACCGTTTGGATGCCTCCCTTCCATGCAGTCCGATGGAGTTCAATCAGCCGTCGTCAGCAAATATAAGGACATGATTTATCTGCCCATCGAAACAAGCGGAGAAGGAGAGGTCAATGCTCACAGCCGGGTTCAGATGGCATTGGGCGAAGCCAAAATAAAAGCAAAAATGGAATATCAACAGGCATTGGCCCGTACCGGAAAGCATATTGACGATATTCGCGCCTTTGCAGACGCGCACTCCGAACTGAACCGTCCGCTGCATAAAATCCCCCGCAGTCCCGGAGTAGCCGGCGTGGCGGCCAATTTCATCCTGCACGTAAACGAACTGATGTCCGGCTGAGAAGCGTATATGGAATGATTCGAGATTCGAGATTCGAGATTCGTGATTCGAGATTCGAGATTCGAGATTCGAGATTCGTGATTCGTGATTCGTGATTCGAAATTCGAGATTCGAGATTCGAGATTCGAAATTCGAGATTCGTGATTCGAGATTCGTGATTCGAGATTCGAGATTCGAGATTCGAGATTCGTGATTCGTGATTCGTGATTCGTGATTCGAGATTCGAGATTCGAGATTCGAGATTCGTGATTCGAGATAGATCCCGAATCACTTATAAGAAACAGGCAGCGATTGCAGCCGATTTTATGCCGGGATCGATAAAATTTCTGAGGTTCAGGATGCCGGCTTAATATTGAATACCGAATCTCATATTTCGAATCTCGAATTTCGAATTTCGAATCAATTTAGAGGAGAAGGTGGTGTCAGCACCCAATTATCGTGTCGGAATCGATGTAGGCTCCACAACAGTGAAAGCCGTCGTCATAGACGCGCAAAGCGATGAAATTCTGTGGAAAGACTACCGGCGGCACGAAACGCGTCAGGTCGAAACTCTGCTTGATTTTCTGCAGCGGATGGAGGCTGAGGCCGGCATTACGCCGGACAACTGCCGCATGTTCATGACCGGCTCCGGCGGGAATATTATGGCCGACCTCATCGGAGCAAGATTCGTGCAGGAAGTTCTGGCCGCTTCTCTTATGGTGGAAAAGCACTGCCCCGAAGCATCTGCCTTTGTGGAAATCGGAGGCCAGGATGCCAAGATCGTTGTCTTGAGCAGAGATCCCGAAAGCGATCGAATAAAAAAGAATCCCTCGATGAATGACAAGTGTGCGGGCGGCACGGGAGCCGTTATCGATAAGATCAGCAAGAAACTCGGGATTCCGCTCGAAGAAATGGGGAAGCTCCACTATGCGGGGATCCGCCTTCATGCGGTTGCCGGCAAATGCGGCGTGTTTGCCGAAACGGATATTAATGGATTGCAGAAGCAGGGGATTCCACCTGCGGAACTGATGGCTTCCCTGTTCGAGGCTTTTGTGCTTCAGAACCTTAAGGTGCTTGCCAGGGGACAAACGCTGCTTCCTCAAGTGCTGCTGCTGGGCGGCCCGAACGCCTTTATCCCCGGCATGCGGGAGGCTTTCCAGAACAACATTCTATTGACATGGAATGAGCGCGGAGTGCAGATGCCGGCCGGAAATAGCGTGCAGGATCTGATCTTCGCGCCTCCGAATGCCGAGTACTACGGAGCTATGGGCGCCGCCGAGTTCGGCAAGGAAGAGGACCTCGGCGTCGGCATATACCGCGGTCTGGCGCAGCTGGGAGACCTGAAACACGGCCGCTTCGAAGCGCTTGGACGGAGCGGGCACGGCATGCCGGCTCTGGTCGGATCGCAAGAGGAAGTGGAAGCTTTCCTGAAAGAATATGCTCCGCCTCCGTTCGTTCCTCCTGCATTCAAACCCGGTGATGTCGCGCGAGGTTTCATCGGCGTTGACGGCGGATCTACTTCCACGAAAGCCGTTCTCCTGTCGCTGGAAGGCGAAGTTCTTGCCCGCGCCTATCAGCTTTCCAAAGGCAATCCGATTGAAGACACGATCGAGATCCTCGAAAAGCTCCGCAATCAGGTCGAATCACAGGGCGCAAGCATTGAGGTGCTGGGAGCGGCAACGACCGGCTACGCAAAAGACACGCTGAGGGACGTCATCTGTGCGGATGTCGCTCTGGTTGAAACGGTTGCCCACGCAAAATCCGCTCTGCACTACTACGGCGCTCCGGATGCAATCGTCGATGTGGGCGGGCAGGATATCAAGCTGATTATTCTGAAAGACGGCCGGGTAAAAGATTTCAAACTCAATACGCAATGCTCCGCAGGCAACGGATATTTCCTGCAGGCGATCTCCGAAGGATTCGGATATAAAGTCGAGCAGTTTGCCGACGTTGCATTTACAGCGCGTGAAATGCCCATCTTCCCGTATGGTTGCGCAATTTTTCTGCAGGCCGATATCGCCAGCTTCCAGAGCCAGGGATGGAAGCCGAATGAAATCCTCGCCGGGCTTGCAGCGGTGCTGCCAAAAAATGTCTGGCTATACATTGCCAAGATTCCAAATCTGCCCGAATTGGGAAATAAGTTTATCCTGCAGGGCGGCACGCAAAACAATCTCGCGGCCGTGAAAGCGCAGGTGGATTTTATCAAGGAGCGGTTCCAGAGATCCGAAAATAAGCCGGAAATTATCGTGCACAAACATGCCGGAGAGGCGGGGGCAATCGGAGCCGCATTTGAAGCCATGACTCTCTGGGAGCAGGGCAGGAAAACCACATTCATCGGTCTGGATGCGGTGCGGAACATAAAATACAGAACGACCGTAGGAGAGGAAACGCGCTGCCGTTTCTGCAAGAACCATTGCCTGCGGACCTTTATCGATATCGGTTCGGAAAACGGTGGAGACAAACGGCGGCTCATTGTGGCGACCTGCGAAAAAGGAACCGTGGAAGATATCGGCGCAATGAGACAAATCCAGGCAGGACTGGACGCGGCCCGCGAGGCCAATCCCAATTTGCTCGAGTACGCCGGGAAGCAGATATGGAAAATCCGCTCCAATGTGAAACCTGAAGTCCCTCCGCCCTGGAACGTGCTCCGGCGGCGAATACTTAATAAACGGGAAAAGATCAGGATCGGCATGCCGAGAGTGCTTGCCATGTACGCATATGCTCCCCTTTTCAACAGCTATTTTGAAGCCCTGGGGATCCTGCCGGGCAACATCGTTTATTCGGACTTCACCAGCGAGGAAATGTTCCGCGTGGGATCCAAACGCGGATCCATTGATCCCTGCTACCCCTCGAAACTCGCGCTGGCCCACGTTCACAATCTTCTTTTTGAAAAACACAAGCGCAGTCCGCTGCACTATATATTTTTCCCGATGTTTGATGTTCTGCGCTCTCCCCTGGTCAATATTCGAGCCGGCAACGCCTGCCCCACTACTGCTTTGACACCCGAAGTCGTAAAAGCGGCCTTTACCAAAGAGACCGATCTTTTTGCGCGTAACGGCATTGTTTTTTTGAATCCATTGCTGGATCTATCCAGACCGGACCTGCTGGCCCGGCAGCTGTTCGAGACATGGGAACGGCCGCTGGGGCTTGCAAAAGCGGAAAATGCAAGAGCCGTTCAGGCAGGACATGATGCGCTGGACAAATATGAATCGGACATAAGACAGAAATCGCGAGAGATTATCGATCGGCTTGAAGAAGAGGGAGGCGTCGGCGTCGTTTTATTGGGTCGGCCCTATCATCACGATCCGGCAATTAACCTGGGTATTCCGGAGGAATTGCAGAAGCGCGGCTATCCGGTCTTTTCTCAGGCCACACTTCCATTGGATGAGGATCTTTTAGAACGTCTTTTCGGAGAAGAGGTCCGCGAGGGTGCTGTTGTGCATGCCTTGGACATCAGCGACGTCTGGAAGCACTCCTTTTCCGCCAACAGCGCCTTTAAAGTCTGGGCAGCCAAATTTACAGCCCGTCATCCCAACCTTATCGCGGTCGAGCTCTCAAACTTCAAATGCGGGCACGACGCACCCATTTACGCCACAATCGAGAAAATCATAGAAACTTCCGGAACCCCCTATTTTGCATTCAAAGATATCGATGAAAACAAACCGTCGGGTTCTATCAAACTCCGTATCGAAACCATCGATTACTTCTTGAAGCTATATCGTCGGGAACTGGAGGAAGGGCTAAAGCAGAAGTCAGCATTCCGGATACGGGATAGGAAAATAAGAGTGGCAATTTAGTACGGGATTTTTCGGGTATTCCGTGATAATACACTCCTGTATTTCAAATCCTGTTTTCCGCTTCCATATGTCTTTGCTGCATTCGCAAACGAGGAGGATACAATGTTCAAGGAATTTAAAGAATTCGCAATGAAGGGAAACGTGCTGGACATGGCCGTCGGCATCATTATCGGCGCAGCCTTCGGAAAGATTGTTACTTCGTTTGTCTCCGACGTTCTGATGCCTCCCCTTGGATTGCTGCTGGGTAAAGTGGACTTCAAAGCCCTGTTCATAAATCTGTCCGGGGGAGATTTTGCCACTCTCGCAGCAGCGCAGGCTGCAAATGCCCCGACGCTCAACTACGGAGCCTTCATCCAGACCATCATCGATTTCATTATCATAGCTTTCGCTATATACCTGGTGGTAAAGCAGGTGAACAGGCTGAAGAAAGAGCCTCCTGCAGCGGCGCCTTCGACAAAGGATTGCCCGTTTTGCGCTTCGGCTATCCCCATTGCCGCAAAACGATGTCCACACTGCACTTCGCAGCTGGCTGCGTAGAGCGCTGATTCTACACCACGGATTTGGCGGATTTGACGCACATCCAATTTGCCGCGGATTTACACAGTTAACTCCGGCCGGGAGACCGGTTCCATGTGTATCCGCGGCAGATTGTTCTGCATTGCCGGCTATTTCTTGAAGAGATCGAGAAAGGCTTGGCGGTGGCTATCGACCACTTTGGTGGGAGCAGCGCCGCTACCCTGCTTTTCCACAAGCACCTTGGGATCGAATAAAGGACACACGTTGTTTGTGCTTTTATTAGCGATGCGAACTTCTATCGCTTTGGTGCATTCGTTGCGGGCTGCCGGATCAAAGTTCAGGCAATTGCGGCATGTATGCAGGTCGGTGCCGCAATTTTTGCATTGGTCGGTAACGCGGATTTGATCCATCACCTGAATCTCGGCGGCGCAATTGTTGCAGCGCGTGATCAGATGGAACTTTGTTTCGATTCTCCCCCCCGCACCTTTTTGCCTCGGCGGCGGTTTTGGTTTTCTTTCCCGGTCGGAATCCATATATCCGGCCTGACGATATTTTCTAGACATATTCTTCCTCAAAAATCCGGCGGGTCTTCACAAAAAATACGGCGCCAACCGCCCGGTTCACCAATGAAAAAAGCTGCATGTTTTCAATTGGATCCATCCTGGGGAGGCCGGTTGCCAGAAGGCGGCTTATTGCGCCCAACTCGGTGAGTGTTCCTGAGATTGATTGAGCTGCCCCAAGGCTTGTGAAGGCATAGTCTACCACATGTCGGTGTTCAGGTCGAATATTTCCTGATTCCTTCGGACCCGCCCTATCATGGGGCGGTTCGCGGGCTCTCGAGCTCCTCCAGTTCCGAATGCAGCATTTCCCACTGTTCCAGATACAGGCTGAGTTCCTCCTGCAAACGGTCGTGCTCCTCCATGGTGGTGCGAAAAAGCTGATGATCGCGGTACAGCGCCTCTGAAGCAAGAAGCCTGGTCAGAACGGCAATTCTGGTTTCGTGTGTCTGTATTGTGCTCTCTACCTCTCCGATCCGTTCCTTAACCTGCCGGATTTTATAGGGATTGACCTTCTTCCTTTTCATTCCAGGCTGAGCATCGGATGCCTCCGCCTGCGATGAAAAGGCTTCCGCCGGCGGAGTTTCGAGCCGGACAGCCTTCACTTTCTCAAGATCCGCCTTCTTGAGCAGATAGTCCTCATAATTGCCCAGATAGGATATTGCAGTCTGATCCCCGACCTCCAGAACCTTGGTTGCCAACCCGTCCAGGAAGTATCGATCGTGGCTCACGAAAACCAGCGTCCCTTCATAGTTCCGAAGCGATTCCATCAGGATATCTTTGGATCGGATGTCCAGATGATTGGTCGGCTCATCCAGCAGCAGGCAATTGGCGGGTGAAAGGAGCAGTTTGCAGAGCACCAGCCGGCTTCTCTCACCGCCGCTGAGAACGGAAATTGGCTTTTCGATGGCATCGCCGGAAAACAGAAAGCATCCGAGCAGCGTGCGCAGTTGAGGCACAATGTGGTTCGGAGCAACGGAATATACCTCATCCCAAACGGTCCTGGTTGAAGCAAGAAGGTCATCCTGGTCCTGAGAGAAGTAGGAAACGATAACGTTATGCCCTTCCTTGCGCTGTCCTGCAAACAGCGGGAGGCGGCCGGCAAGAATCTTCATCAGCGTCGATTTGCCTGCGCCGTTGGGGCCTACGAGCGCCACCCTCTCGCCTTTTTCGAGGATATACGTGAGGTCGCTGAAGATCGGAGTCTGATCGTAGCCGGCTGTGACGTTTGACAATTCGAGCACAATGCGCCCGGTTCGCGGGCCCTCGGGAAATTTCAGTCGTATCGGTTTGGTATCGGGCGGGATTTCAATCCGTTCCATGCGCTCGAGTTCTTTAAGGCGGCTCTGTACCTGTGCGGCTTTGGTGGCTTTGTAGCGGAACTTATCCGCAAAGGCTTTGATTCGCGCAATCTCTTTCTGTTGTGCTTCATATTCTGCAAGCAGCTGCGCCATTCTCTCCTCTCGCTGCCGGAGGAATCCGGCATAATTCCCTTTGTAAAAATGGACGGCATGGTTCCGGATCTCCAGGATCCTCTGCACGGACGCATCCAGAAAATACCGGTCGTGAGACACCAGCACCAGTGCATGCGGGTAATTCTGAAGATAATCCTCGAGCCAGTTTCGCGCTTCCAGATCCAGATGGTTCGTCGGTTCGTCCAGCAGCAACAGGCTCGGCTGAAGCAACAGCAGCTTTGCGAGCGCAATCCGCATCTGCCATCCGCCGCTGAAATCCTCGCAGGGGCGCTGGAAATCCTTCCGGTTGAATCCCAAGCCGAGCAGAACAGAACCGGCTTTGGCTTCCAGCGAATATCCGTCCTTCAATCGGAACTGCTGCGAAAGGCTGGAATAGCGTTCAAGCGCTTTTTCATATTCGGGACCTTCATGCTTCATATCCGCCAGTTCATGTTCCAACCGGCCGATTTCATGCTCCATAAGCGCCAGCGATTCGAAAACCGAAAGAGCTTCTTCGAGAAGCGGGCGACCGCGCATGAAAAGACCATCCTGCGGCAGGTATCCGAACGTCAGATCTCTGGCGCCGATGACCTCGCCCTCGTCAGCCTGCAGGAGACCCGCGACCATCTTCATTAATGTCGATTTCCCCGTCCCGTTGTCTCCGACCAGGCCGATCCGGTCCCGCTCGTTTATTTGAAAATCCAGCGAGCGGAAAAGCCATTCGCCGCGAAACGCTTTGCCGAGGCTCTTGATTTGAAGCATCTTTTCTCCAAAAATGAACTATTCTAGCATTCAGCATGAGCCGTTGACAGGCCAATGGAGTTTTTGACGGAGTTCTTGGAATGGATCGGGTTATGCCGAAGAAGCCGCCACGGATTACACGGATTTATAATATTGAAAATCCGTGTAATCCGTGGCGTTGTGCAATATTTCGGAGCATTATTCTTACACGATATATTGAGGAAATATGAAACGAGCGGTTGCGCTGGCGAGCGGCGGACTGGATTCCAGCACAATGATGGCGCTGGCCGGGAAGCAGGGATTTGATGTCTATGCATTAAGTTTCGATTATGGGCAGCGGCATCGATGCGAACTGGAAGCCGCGCGGCGTGTGGTGCATTCGCTGGGAATCACGCACCATTTGACTGCGGCGATCGATCTGCGGATGTTCGGCGGTTCTGCGCTGACAGGAGACATCGCAGTGCCGAAGCACAGAGAGCGCGGCCGGATTTCATCCGAGATACCGGCCACCTATGTGCCTGCACGCAATACCATATTCCTCAGTTTTGCGCTTGCCTGGTGCGAAGTACTGGGGGCGCAGGATATTTTTATCGGTGTCAATGCAATCGACTATTCGGGATATCCGGACTGCCGGCCGAAATTCCTCCAGGCGTTTGAAGAACTCGCCAATCTGGCGACCAAAGCGGGTGTCGAGGGGACCGCACATTACCGCATCCATGCACCTCTATTAAACATGAGCAAAGCGCAGATAATCAAAGCCGGGGCGGAAGCGGGCGTGGATTTTTCCCTGACTCACAGCTGCTACGATCCGGCGCCGGATGGAGCTGCATGCGGAGCATGTGATTCCTGCGTCCTTCGGCGCCGCGGATTCGAAGAGGCGGGTATTCCCGATCCAACCCGCTACAGGATTTGATCTATGGGAGAAATCCGCGATCCTCTTCCCGTTAAGTTGTTTGTCGGCGTGCTCACTTCGCTCGTCGACATCGCTCCCAAAGCAGAGAACCTGCTGGTCGATTTTTTCGGAGCGGTGGACCTGCGAAGCGGATTATTTCCATTCGACATGACTCGTTACTATGATAAGGAGATGGGCACTCCTATTTATCGCTATTTTCTCAGCTTTGAGCGGCTGATCGAGCCTTCAACAATCGCGGACGCAAAGATGAGAACAAATGGCTTGGAGAGAGCATTCGCTGATGAGCGCTCGAATCCGGAGCGCCCCATTAATCTGGATCCCGGATATCTGGAGCAATCGAAGATCGTATTGGCTTCGACGAAAAACTTCTCTCATCGCATCCTGATTTCAGGAGGAATTTATGCCGAGGTGACGCTTCACTTTCAGGAAGGAGCCTGGCATTCTTTTCCCTGGACCTTCCCTGACTATAAAACCGACCGCTATCACGCTTTCTTTACAGCCCTGAGAGATCTTTATCGAAATCAGCTCAGCCGGATGGGAGTCCGGATCCGCCGGCGTGCTGAGTCATAAATCTCTTTACATATCATATGCCCGTGCTTGCCGCAGCCGGCCAGATCCAAGAGAAAAGGTCCGTTACCAATGAACACGAATTGGACAAAGCGCCGATGCAATCACTTTCAGCTCCCGCATGAAGAGCTCCTTCCCCCGAGATCCCGGCGGAAGGATTCCCGATTTATTCATATTTCTCCACATATTTTATGGCTGAATCCGCTTGTCTTTGAGCTAAGCTCAATATGCCGGATATATCCATACACGGGCGGAGCTGAATTGGGAGCAACCTATTTATATTATTGGCGCGGCGGATTGATCGCGGGCATCATTATTTTGGGAACTATCGTTGTGGTATTGCACGGTCCGGTCTCCCAGGATCCGGTCTATCACCAATTTGCGGATCAAAGGACGTTCCTTCACATTCCCAATTTCTGGAATGTCGTCTCAAACATAATCTTTCTCGCCGCCGCAGTTACAGGGATCAGGGCGCTCTGTTCCGGCAAATGTCCCGGAGTAATTCCCGCGCTTCGTCATGCCTATGGAGTCTTCTTTATCGGATCCGGCCTTATTGCCTTCGGATCGGCCTATTACCATCTATCTCCAAACAATATGACATTAATCTGGGATCGCTATGCAATGACAATTGCGTTTATGGCTTTTATGGCTATTATCACCGGCGAACATATGCACCCGCGATTCGGTCGTCTTTTGCTTCTGCCGCTGCTCGCTCTCGGACTGCTTTCCGTTCTGGTCTGGAAAATAACCGACACAGGAGGGCAGGGCGATCTTCGATTCTATATCCTGATTCAATATCTGCCTTTTATCCTCATCCCGCTCATTGTGATCCTTTATCCGTCAAGACTGAACAAGGTTTATTTCATCTGGTGCATTCTTGCCGCCTATGCCGTCGGCAAGGCGTTTGAGCTGCTTGACACTCCGATCTTTGACGCTCTTCATATCAGCGGCCACACCCTCAAGCATCTCATGGCCGCGCTCGGGATGTTTTCCCTCATCCTCGCAATCAAAAAGAGAGACCGGAGGGACAGTCACCAGTGTCCCCCTATTTGAGCGCTGCCGGAACAGGGGGCAGGCTGCTTCGTCCCGGATGTTGAAATAACGGGCTTCCGGTTTGGCTTGCATTTTTTTAAAATACTGCTCCAGCTTAGTATTTAACAACCGTACATAGAGACAGGATTTCTTCATGCATAAAAAAGCATCCATTTTGATCTTATTTGCGCTTCTTTGCGGATTCCTTGATGTGCCTGCTCAGCCATCCCTGAAAGAGATCCGATCCGCTTCCAATAACGTACTGGTGGTCTTCATTAAAGGGGAATCGCGAGACGCAAATGCCATAGGCATCGAAGATATTTCCCGGTGGAAAATCAACGGTGAACCGGCGGCCGCCATCCATAAATACGCAACTGCGTCCGATCCCTTCGACCACCATATCTACCTGAAAACATCAAAGCTTGAGGAGGGGAAGAGATACCGGGTGGAAACACCCTATGGGGACAGAGATGTAGAGTTTCGGGAAAAGGAAATTTTCTGCGAAGCCATTAAAACCAATCAGGCGGGCTATAGCGCTCGATCCAGGCGAAGATATGCAAATTTCGCCATCTGGCTCGGAACCGGAGGGTCCGCGAAAATCGAGGGAGCACCGCCCGAATATGCGGTGTGGAATAGCAGGACCGGGAAAACAGTAACAGCCGGAAGGCTGGAAGAAATTGGCGCGGACGCCGGTTCAGGAGATTATGTCTACCGGATTAACCTGGCGGAGGTACCTGAAGGGGGGCCGTATAAAATCACCGTCAAGGGATATGGAACGTCCCACCCCTTCGGCGTAGGCGGCGAATTTTCCAGAAAACTGGCATACACAATTTTTCGAGCCCAGTACCTGCAGCGCTGCGGCTGCCCGATTGCCAGACCCGACATCCGGAAAAAACCATGCCACACGCTGATCTATGACGTGGACGGTCCGATCGGCGAAGCCAATATAGACGTGAAGGGACACGAACGAACGTTCCGTGTTTATGGAGGGTACCATGACGCGGGCGATGCCGACAGGCGCGCGTATCATATCTCCAACCCGATCATCAATCTGATGATCTACGAAGCTTTCCCGCGGTATTTCAGCGACAGCCAGTTCGATATCCCGGGAAAGTTTGACGACAGCTACAATATTGCCGGCTACCCCAATGGAATACCGGACATCATCGATGAAGCCGCATGGGGCAGCCTGGTATGGGAGTACCTGCAGAATGACGACGGAAGCATCCATTTCGGGACGGAAACCCTGAGATATCCGGAACCTTTTGCCGCGCCTCTGGATCAGGACGAAAAAAAATATGGAACTGTAAAAATCGACGATCGCGCAACCTGCACCGGAGCGGGCTTGTTCATGCACCTGGCCCGCATTATCCGGAGGTACGATGCAACAAGATCGAAGGAACTGGCCAGACGGGCGGATCAGGCCATGCGATTCGGAGACAAGGCAATGGCCGCACCGGAAAGGCTGTATTACCACATCCAGCGATTCCTTCTCTACAGGGAGGAAGCCGATCACCAGAGGATAAGGGAGCTCTACAAGATAGCCGGCGGACTCAAAGACAATCTTTATGAGACGCCGGGTTATTCGCTCAATAACAGCAGGTTTGATAATCCCGCTTATATCCTTTCCTATGTTCTGGATAAGAAAGCAGGGACAGATCCCGAGATCGTCCGTTTCTTCAAACAGGCCGTCAAGGAGGCGGCCGATGCCAATATCGAAGAACTGCGCCGCCACGCCTATCCTGTCGGGAACAATCCTGACGGGAGAGCGTGGGGACACAACGTCCGGCAGCCGCAATACGCGGCGGCGCCGCTGCTGCAGTGGATGCTTTCCGGAGATCAGAAATATTTCGATGCAGCTTCAGAATTAATGGATTACAAACTTGGATTGAATCCCGTCGGGATCAGTTATGTGACGGGATTGGGATTCCATCAGGTCCACAATATCCACGACCGTGAAAGCGCCTACATGGCGTCCCGCGGCCAGGGCTCAAAGCCCGGCATCACAGTTTTCGGCCCCGGAATCGCGGGATGGAACCGCAACGTCCCCGTCATACCTTCCGTTACCGGCCTGCCCAAGGAACGCCAGTATGTGGATGACAGGGACATTATATCCTTCAATGAGTTTACGATTTTTGAAACCATGCATTATGATGCGCTCTATACGGTTATTGCCGGCGGCGGGAAATGGAAGGGCATCGACCCGTTTAACGGCAAGCCGTAGCGGGAAGATAATGAAATCCAATGACTCCGGAAACCGTGCTCCTTCAGCGTCCAGTCCTTCGTTTCAGTTCAGGAACCTGGCGTAACCGGAGACCATGATGGGATCAAATCCCTTGCCCATGATACAACCGACCGTCATCATGTGATCGTAGTCCTGAAGCATAATAACGCGGTCTGTGAAGAACGGTGCGCAAACGCCCTGATGGACACGGCCCCTGATATCGACGAGGTAAATGGGACTTTTGATCCTGGTTGCCTTGCAGGGCTGTTCATACGGCTCATTTTCCCGCGGGGACCAGGCCACGCGGCACCTGCCTGCCTCAAAGAAATCCTGCGTCGTAAAGCGGCCGCATCCCAGAATCCATGCCACATTCGTGCCGACCATATCGTCGCCGGCGCCGCCATGGCCGGCCTGTGAGCTATCGGACTTGCCCTTTTGATCCGGCCATCCGATGGCGCCATGGATGTACTCATCGCCCAGAATCAGCGTAATGAGGCGCTGCTCAAGGTCAATGACTGCAACGTTGAGGCCGAAGCTGACAAAATAAGTACTCAGTTCCAGTTTCAAGCACTCGTAGGTAAACTCCTTGCCCTCGAATACAACATTCTTTTTGGACTTGAACGCCAGTTTATATTCCTTGTCTCCTGCGGTAATGGCAAAATCTCTTCCCTCGAGTTCGTAGCTATGAGCGAATCTGTATTGGCTGACTCCATGCTTCTCGCCGCAGTTGGCAAGGTTCTTTATATATACGCCGCCATCGTCGTAGACATAATTCATTGATGCATGCTCCTTTCTCTCAGATGAGATCACCTGTTCAGACAGTATATGGGTTCTCGGCGTTCAGGAATGCGCCATCGAGTTTCACGGGGTTGCCGAATGCGCCGAACAGGGTGCGGCAAGGCCCAAGGACGCCGTCTCTCTGCATGGTTCCGAAGGTACGGCCGACATGATACATGCGGTCATAGTTCTGCAGGAAATTCATGTTGTTTGAACGGAACCGGCACTTGTCGCCGACAATGCGCTCCATCAGCTCCTCCGTGAGACTGAAGAGGTACAGGTTCTCCTTAATCTTGATGTACTGGGCGACTTCGTCAGAAGCGGGCATAAGCTCGAACGGATCGCCGATTTTTTCAACAGCGGAGCTGGTCCTGGGCCAGGTAATACGGTAATAGGAGGTTGAGTAATAGTCATGCTGGGTGAGCATGGAGGTGTTCCAGTGCCACTCAACTCTGGTGCCGACCATCTGGGTGGTGAAGCAGTGGCGTTTCATGGGCAGTTCCATGCCCTCGACCTCGATGGCGCCGAAGTCGTATTCGCTTTTAACAAGATAGGGGAACTTTGGATTGCCTCCCATGGAGCAGACAGCCTTCGTGACAAGGCGCTGCTCCAGATCAATGATAAAGAAATGGTTTACTCTGTTTGGCGTGTCAAGGAACTCAACAAGGTCGTAATCTACGAGATAGGTCGTGTCGTCGCCCTTGAGGCACTCATATTTGGCTGATTTCGGCTCATCACCTGCAGTGTTCCATTCGCAGGCATCTTTGCCGGTGAATTTCAGGTAAAAATCATGGCCGTTGTCCATGATGAAGTGAAAGCTCTTCCCTTCCAGTTCAGAGCAGTGGGGCTGCGTGAACTGATCGATGGCGTATTCTCTGCGCGGATAGTTTTTGAGATTCAATTTGTTCACCTCCCGTTCATTGTATATTCAACCGGTTCCGGCTGAATGGCATTCGGTCCGCCGGCAATTCATTGACGACAGGAAAAACCGGCCGCCTGATATCTGGCGGATAGAACCTTTATCCATGATTTCCTTGTGTTTTGCAAAGAAGTTTTGGAGAGCAGATCCCTTCTTCGATAGCCTTCACGGCGATCGTGGATTGCAGCTTATTCCGGATCGAGAAGTCGCTGATGCAGCACATGCTTCACGAGAAGCACGAGATCTCGGAATTGTTCGTCGCGCATCTGCTTTCACGCAA
>JAFGIY010000255.1 GCA_016929335.1 Acidobacteriota bacterium
GACAGGCTAAGCCGTTCCGGCGTCCCGTTGACATGGAGTGATATGAGACGAATGGAAGCGGGTTTTTTCGGGGTCGGGGTCGAATCGGAAATGATATAAAGTGCGAAAACAATTGATATGCTCCATAACAAAAAGCCGACCCCGATACCGACCCCGACCCCGACCCCGACGCCCCGCTGTGCGGGACAGGCTGAAGCCACGGCTTCTAGCCATGGTCGATCACAGAATTTTGGAGAGTGAGATGTTACCACTCCTGCTGCCGCTCTTGAAGACGAAGACGCTTAACTCGCATCATTTATAAAGCTTCTGCTGCGGCGACGTATCCGGGCATGTCTGCCGCCGCGCCGCCTCGCGACGAACCTTCATGAATAATGCGGGTTAAAAAGTCGTTGGGAGTATTATAGGCTGGAAGGGAAGAGAGGAAATGATGGATGTCCGAGCCGCCGCAAAAAACAGACTCGATTCGTTGCGTTCAAGCATTATCGACCTGAGCCGCAGAATCCATGCAAACCCGGAGGAGGGGTATAAAGAGATAAAAGCGGCTGCCTGGATCACAGAGGCGTTGGCTGAAGCCGGATTTGAAGTAAAGAAAGGCATTTGCGATCTCCCGACGGCCTTTGTGGCGACGGCGGGAAAGGGTCCTCTGCACATATGCTTCTGCGCCGAATACGATGCGCTTCCGGAAATCGGGCATGCCTGCGGCCACAACATCATTGCTGCCGCCGCCGTCGGCGCCGGCATCGCCGCTTCCGTCGCAGCAGACCGGGCCGGCTTGAAAATTTCCGTTCTCGGCACTCCCGCCGAAGAGGATGGAGATGCGGGCGGAAAAATCCTGCTGCTGGAGCGAGGCGCGTTCGCCGGAATGCACGCAGCCATGATGGTACATCCGGCACCCTTTAATGTGCTGACTCCCAAAGTCATTGCCGCATCCATGTTTGAAGTTCACTACTCCGGCAGGGAAGCCCACGCCTCCGCTTTCCCGGAACTGGGAATCAATGCCGCGGATGCCCTGACAATCGCACAAACCGCTATCGGATTACTGCGGCAACATATCCTGCCGACAACGCGCATTCATGGAATCATTACCCATGGCGGTGACGCGCCCAATGTGATCCCGGCAAAAACAAGGGCAAGATATATTGTGCGGGGCGATACTCTGGCGGAACTCGAACAACTGCAGCCGCGCGTCTACCGATGCTTCGAAGCCGGAGCGCTTGCGACGGGATGCAAAATGGACATCATCGGGGGAGACAAGCCTTACTCCGAAATGATCCACGACCCGGATATCGCGGCGCTCTTTAAGCGCAATTCAGAATTGCTCGGGCGCTCTTTCCCCGACATCGGCGCCGACCGGCAGGAGGTGGTTGCATCAACGGACATGGGGAATGTTTCGCTCGTAATACCCTCCATCCAGCCCATGCTCGGAATCAACTCTTTTCCTGCGGTGAATCATCAGCGCGAGTTTACGGCTCAGTGCATCACAAACCATGCCGACCAGGCGATCTATGACGGGGCGCTCGCCATGGCGTGGACGGCAATCGATCTCGCGAACGATTCCAGTCTGCGAACCCGCTTTCTTTCGGCAAAATCGTGAGAAGCAGGAATGCAGAAGACGGAGGGAACAATACTGTATTTGGAGCCCTGCATTCCGTGTTCTTTTTAGAGAGCTTCCTTAAGAATACCCGTGAGCTCTTCCACCGTCAGCTCAATCGGATTCCCCTTCATACTGCTTGATTTCCGGGCGTTCCATGCGATTGGCGTCAGATCTGCTTCGGCAATGCCATAGCTGGAGAGCCGGGGAAAGGATAAATCGGCAGTGAGCTCTCGTATCCATTCGACGCCTTCCTCGGCTTCTGCGGATGCTTTCCCCGTCAGCAGGTGCGCGACCTCGTCATATCGAGGAAGAGCCGGAGAATCGGCCGATCGGGTTCTCAGGACCTTCAGGTTTGTCTCCATCACGACCGGAAGGAGGTTGGCACTGACTATTCCATGCGGCACGGGAAACATACCGCCTAATGGGGCTGCGAGTCCGTGAACGGCACCCAATCCGGCATTCGCCAGCGCCAACCCTCCGAACAGGCTGGCGAGAGCCATGTTCTCGCGAGCTTCCGCATTGTTTCCATCCGCATATGCGGCGCGCAGCGAAATGGCGGCACGGCGTATTCCTTCGCGGCAGATAGCATCGGTCATGGGATTGGATGAAATACAGACAAAGGGCTCTATCAGTTGAGTCAGGGCATCCATTCCGGTGGCAGCCGTCAGGCCGGGCGGGAGAGAGCAGGTAAGCTCCGGATCGACTACAGCCAGGAAGGGCAGCATTCGAGGGCTGCGCAGGCTGACCTTCACGCGATGCTCCGGCGCTATCAGCACGGCGTTGCGCGTAACCTCGCAACCCGTACCGGCCGTCGTCGGTATGCAGATGCACGGAGCGCAAGGCTGAGTCAGCGGCCTTCCTCTGCCAACGACTTCCAGGTAGTCAAGCGGATCGCCCGGATTCGCCATGAGGGCAGCAACGGCTTTGGCCGTGTCCAGAACACTTCCGCCACCGTATCCGATCACCAGTGTGCATCCTGCTTCCCTTGCAATCCTCACTCCGTCCACAACGGCCGGAATTGTGGGCTCGCCCGCAATGGAAAATCGCACGCACTCAACGTTCTGAGCGCCTAATTCCCGGGCAAAGGGATCGATGCGCGCCGGGGTGTTTCCGGAGACGAGGAATGCAGGGCTCCCCAATGACGCAGCTGCGGATATTGCCTCCCGGATCCGGCCCGGACCAAATACAATTCGCGTGGCAGTGGCAAACTCGAATCTCATCGATGCACTTCCTCTCATTTCCCAAAATCCTACCTCAGAATGTGCAAACTGCACAATTCTTCGAAGAAACGGAAATTGGCGCGGCAATACGCTATAATCCCTCAAGGAGGCTGATATGAAGGCACATCGTTCTTGCTCATTGATAGGAATCCTGATTTGTCTGACCGCTGTCCTGTTGGCATTGCCCGCTTCCGCGGAGGAAGGGATGTGGACTTTCGATAATCCGCCGGCCGGGCAGCTGCAGGAAAAATACGGTTTTACCATAACTCAACAATGGCTGGATCATGTGCGGCTTTCCAGCGTGCGCTTTAATGATGGAGGCTCCGGTTCCTTTGTAAGTCCCCGCGGACTTGTTCTCACCAATCATCATGTCGCGCTGGGCCAGCTGCAGAAAGTTTCAACTCCCGAAAAAGATTATGCAACCGACGGCTTTTATGCTCGCAGCGCAGCGGAAGAAATGAAGTGCCCGGACCTCGAGCTGAATATCCTCGAATCGATGGAAGATATGACACGCCGTGTGCAGGATACGGTGAAGCGCGGGATGAAGGACAAGGACGCTCTGGCTGCCCGGAAAGCGGAAATCGCAAACATCGAGAAAGAGAGTCTGGATTCCACCGGATTGCGATCCGAAGTCGTGACGCTCTATGCCGGAGGCGAGTACTGGCTCTATCGATATAAGAAGTATGTTGATGTCCGGCTCGTCTTCGCGCCGGAACAGCAGGCGGCCTTTTTTGGAGGGGATTTGGATAATTTTACTTACCCTCGCTATGACTTGGATATGGCGCTGTTTCGTGTCTATGAAAATGACAAACCCGTGGAAAGCAGGAATTTCCTGAAATTGAATCCGCGCGGCGCGCAAGAGGGCGAGCTGGTATTCGTCTCCGGAAACCCGGGATCCACAGAGCGGTTGAGTACCTTGAAAGAGATTGAGGTGCAGCGCGACGTAATCATTCCCGACATCATCAAACTGATCAGGAGGCGGCTGGACGTTTTGAAACGCTATGCGGAAGAAGGAAAGGAACAGGCAAGGCAGGCGGCTTCGCAGACATACGGCCTTGAGAATTCTTTGAAGGTGTATCTGGGAGAATACGAGGGCCTGCTGAATAAAAACCTCATTGCCAAAAAGCAAAAAGAAGAGACGGGATTCCGGGCAAAAATAACAGCCAATCCTGAATCTGCGCGAAAGTACGGCAAGGCCTGGGACGAAATTGCGGCCGCACAGCAGAAGCTGGTTGCCAGATATAAGGAGTCCCGCTATCGTTCATTGCGCGCATCACGCCTTGCGAGTCTGGCCCTCTCCATTGTTCAATATGTAGCTGAAATAAATAAGCCGGATGGCAAGCGGGAGGATGGGTATCACGATAGCCAGCTGGAATCCCTTCGCTTCCAGCTCTTTTCACCCGCGCCGGTGTATCCGCAAATGGAGATTCGGTTGCTTGAAAACAGCCTTCAGGAAGCCATGGATGAACTCGGATCCGGGGATCCGTTTGTGAAGTCTGCTTTGAACGGGCGCACGCCCGCGGAAGCGGCTAAACAGGTTATTGAGGGAACGCGGCTGGATGATCCGGCATTTCGGAAGGAACTGGTGGATGGTGGTCAGGCTGCAGTCAATGCTTCCACTGATCCCGCAATTGTGTTCGCACGAAGCGTCGATCCTGCGGTTCGCGAGATCCGAAAATGGTTCGAGGACAACGTGGAAAGCATCATGACGTCAGCGGGAGAAAAAATCGGTCAGGCCCGTTTCGCCGTGTACGGGAAAAGCACATATCCGGATGCGACTTTTACACTGCGGCTGGGCCACGGCACCGTCAGAGGCTATGCTATGAATGGGACCGAAGCTCCTCCCAAAACGACGTTTTACGGGCTCTACGACAGGAGCATCGGATTCGGCGGCAAGTTCCCGTTCCAACTGCCTTCCCGATATGTCGATAGGCGTGACAAGGTGAATCTTTCGACTCCGCTGAATTTTGTCTGCACCTGCGACACGACCGGAGGCAGCTCAGGTTCTCCGGTTATAAGCAAAGAGGGAGAGTTCGTTGGAGTGATTTTCGACGGCAATATCGAAAGCCTTGTCGGTAATTATGTCTATAACGAAGAAAACAACCGCTCGGTAGCTGTGCATGCCGGCGCAATGATCGAGGCCTTGCGTAATTTATATGACGCAGCCGACCTCGCCAACGAAATGACGAATTACGAATGACGGATTACGAATTGAAACATGCGCCAAAAATTTTCCGTCCCCGGAGGTTTTCATTATTCGTAATTCGTAATTCGTAATTTTGCTATGTTTCCTTTAAGAGATGACAATCCGATCACAATCACTCCCGTCGTTACGTGGGCGCTTATTGCCGTCAATGCGGTCGTTTTCATGTACCAGTTGTCCCTGGGACAGAATGCCGCTCAGCTTTTCGTTTATCGATTCGGCGCAATACCGGCGGTAATCAGCGGGACAGAGCACCTTCCGGAGAAGCTGGTTGCGGTTCCGCCGGCCATGAGCCTTTTTACCAGCATGTTTCTCCATGGCGGCTGGATGCATCTGGTCGGGAACATGTGGTTTCTTTGGATCTTCGGCAACAATATCGAAGAGGCCATGGGCCATACGCGCTATCTTCTCTTCTATCTCCTTTGCGGATTCATGGCAGCGGGGAGTCACATCTTCGCTTATCCGGATTCCACCATCCCGACCATCGGCGCCAGCGGAGCTATTGCCGGAGCACTTGGCGCCTATATCATGCTCTATCCCCGAGCACGTGTGTGGACTCTGATATTTGTATTCTTCTTCATACGATTAATATATATCCCTGCATGGATGGTCCTGGGAGCCTGGATCCTTCTTCAATTCATTAACGGAAGCATGGCTGTTGGAGCGCAGAATACGGGAGGCGTTGCGTTCTGGGCTCATGTCGGCGGATTTATCGCGGGGGTCCTGCTTGTGGCCTTTTTTAAGAAGCGGAGCGTACGGTTCTTTAATCCGCCCCGTCTGCATGAGAATATCTACTACAACGGAGACACTATATGAAATCATCAACAGTTTTTTTAGGGGTAGGAGTTCTGGCTGTTATCGGAGCCGTGGTCGGATTCCTTCCGGATGCTGAGTTGGACCATGGCAAAGAGGTGTATTCGATGCAGAAATGCGCGCTTTGCCATTCTGTCGCCGGAATTGGCGGCAACAAGTCGCCTCTGGATGGCGTAGGCTCCAAGTTGAAATCGGAAGAGATCAAAAAATGGATACGGACGCCGAAAGCCATGAAGGCGGATTCGACAATGAAAGCTTATCCGAACCTTCCGGAAAGGGACCTTGATGATTTGACCGCGTATCTGATGACTCTGAAGTAATCCCCGGGCCTGAAAATCGCTTCAACCCGAACATGCCTATCGATTCCCCGGCAGGGCACGGAACCGCAACCGAAATTCGATATTGGCAACGGCCGCGCGCATTCAGCCTTCAGATTATTGCGCCAGGACTTGATGTATTTCTCCAACCAAGCCAATTCTTAAGCTGAAGGCTGACAGCTGATCCATGCTGTCCAAATTAGCCGGCGGATCAAAAGCGAGGGATTGAGTTCATTGAACTTAAGTACAACAAGCAGTCCGATATCAAATCAGGTTGGTGATTTGTTTTTATATCATGCTTGTCGCTCTCATTTATCCCGTTGCCAATTGCCCCA
>JAFGIY010000256.1 GCA_016929335.1 Acidobacteriota bacterium
ATTTTCCTTAAGCCGTGAAAGCTGAATTCAGAGGGATCCTGCATTCATGCCGCGCTTTGCATGATCTTTCTAATGGCAAATCTGGCGCCTGCTCTGCACAATCATAAGGGCTTCGTTTCGCAGCCGCTTCGCGGCTGTTTTGCCGGGTCCTCCATTATCATTCCAGTCTCAAATGTATAAACTCCAGCCCCAGGGCTTCGCCCTGGGTTGATATGAACCGCGCCTTCGGCGCTTTGGGTTATTCGTTCTGGATCAGCTTCAGCGCGGAAGGCGCGGCGCCATATCAGCCTTGGAAAACGTCCCAGGACTTGAGTCTATAGCTTGATTTTGCATCAGTTTTAGCGCCGAAGGCGCGAGATCATACCAGCCTGGGGCGAAGCCCCAGGAATGAAATTGAATTAATGACAAGGGCTGAAAGCCCGAACCATTCTGGGTTTTGCGACAGCTTCTGAAGCCCGTAACCAGGTGCTGAAATGCGCGACTGCACGGCTTTCATGTTGGGGGATCAGTGGAGGCTGATCAGGGGGAGAAGCTCGGGAAGTGAGAAGATGGTTTGTCCGTCCGCCGGATCCGGATTGGCTGCGCGCTCGTGGCAAAAATGGACGGCACGCATTCCGACTCCGAGCGCGCCGGCAATATCTGCCGCTAATGTGTCGCCCACATGAAGCGCTTCCGATGATTGGACGCCCAGCGCCGCCAGCGTGCGCTCGAAAACCTCGGGATGCGGTTTGCGCAGGCAGACCTCATCGGAAAACGTCTGAACGGAGAAATACTTCGCCAGGTTCAGGTGTCCCAGGATTAAGCGCAGAATCTTCCCCGGCGTCCGGCCGGTATTACAAATGATGGCCATGCGAAGCCCGCGTGCATCCAGGTTCGACAGAACCTCGGACGCGCCGTCAAGGGGAATCGGCAGTTCCGACAGGATTGGAAACGTATAAGCTTCGACGAGCCGCTCCATCAGCGGATCGGAGCACAAAACATTTTCGCCGACACCCAGGATTTCGAGAAGCCATTCCACCTGCGCTCGAACCCCGATATCGCGCTGGGTCTTCCATAGCGCCTGCAGCCGCTCTCCCATTGCAGCATACGCCCGGTTTATTTCTTCCGGATTTACAGCGATTTGCTCTCCCCGGAGAATCTCCTCTATCCTGCGAAGCCGCTCCGCTTTTGTCCAGCCCAGCCCATCCGGCCTTTCTGTAATCAAGGTATTCCATAAATCGAACGTAACGGCTTTCAGCATGCATTCTCCCGGAAATCGCGAATCGCTATTATGGCATCGATCAACGGAATTGTGCAGTGTGATTTGGGAAAGTTTGTTATCTTTTCACGAACAGCGGAAGCCTGTATTTTGTTGTTGGCGCCTTTTGCATGGGAGACTGTGGAGTGAAAAGATCGGTGCTGAACAAAGGTTTCATGCTCGCCTCGCTTGGATATTTTTTCGTATATTTCAGCGCGTCGGTCTTTTATCTTTTCCCGCTTTATCTGGACACCTTTCATCCCTCCAAGAGCCGCGTCGGGCTGATTATGGGCATCCACAGCGTGACGGCGATCATGGTCCGCCCGCTTTTCGGCCGCGTTCTTGACAGGCAGGGAGGACGGATCGTATCGATTGCCGGCATCCTGATCATGATTGCTTCGATGCCCGGATTTTATCTGCTGGAAAGCGCCGGCATCCTGGCCATCCTGCTTCGTGCCGTGAACGGCATCGGCTGGGGACTGGCTACAACAGCAATGCTGGCGATCTGTTCGGATCTGGCTCCATCGGGGCGCATGGCGCACTCTCTGGGCCTTATCGGAGTCGCGGGAATCATCTCTCAAGCCATCGGACCGGCAGCGGCCGAAGAAATCCTGCGCTTTTACAGTTTCAGCGCCGTTTTCACTGTCAGCCTGATTATGCTGGCCGCCTCTCTTTTTTGCATTGCCGTGATAAGGGAAGCGGCGCAGACGACCATGCAGGAGAAGCCCGAGCGCACGCGGAGTGTTTCCGCTTATCCATTTCTTATTCTGCTCGTTATCGCGGCGATGCCCACGATTCACGGTGCCGCGCGGGGAACCGTCCTGAATTTTATCGCGCTCTACGGGGCAAGCATCGGCTTCGGCCGGATAGGGCCTTTTTTCCTGGCATTCTCGGCCGCGGCCATCATCACGCGTCTCGGACTGGGCGGCGTTTCGGACCGGTACGGCCGCAAGCGCGTGATTTTGCCTTCGGCGATTTTGATCGGCGTCAACCTTCTGTGGATTGCCGGCCTTCATTCCTACTGGGCATTTGTGATCAGCGGTTTTGTCGCCGGACTGGGACAGGGACTGATATTTCCCGCCCTCAGTACATACCTGATTGATTTTCTCGGCCACAAAAACAAAGGCTTTGCGCTGGGCCTTTACCTGTCGCTTTTTGATATCGGCATGGGACTGGGTTCGCCCGTATTCGGATGGATCCTTGATGTGTCCGGCTATCGCCGGATGTATGTTGTGGCCGGATGTCTGATCATTCTTTCAACCATCATCTTCAGCATCAAAGCCCCACCCCTTAAAAAGTAAGAGGGACAGTCACCAGTGTCCCCATTCCTCCCTGCATCGTTCGTGGCAATCAATCACCTGCAAAAACCGGAGATCATGTGGGTCGCGGCTGAAGCCGCGATCCACATGAAAGCAGTTGCTTATGTGGATTGCATCATCGCCGTAACAGCTATTAAGCCTGTCGTCAAGCCTCTAAAAGGGACTTAATTGATGGCAATGCGCAAAAGCCTCCGGCTGTAAAAATCTTTTACAGGCGTCGGATTTTTTTACATAAGCAGATCCACGAATATCTGAAGCTTGGGAAATGACATGGTGCGTCATAGGAAATATATTCAACCGCATCATCAATATAATCAATAAAATAGCTAAATACTTATAAATTAATGATTCCGTCTTCCTAAGGAGGAGACCAAATTGCTTTCATCTTGCACGAAGAGACGAGTTTTTGCTTAAACCATGTACATATCGTATTAGACGACTTAGTTCGCGGCTCATAGTGTGAGTTCAAGTGCACACAGGGAGGTGTTTTTTGAATAGATTGACAATATTACTGCTCGCAGTCCTGCTATTGGGCTTTATTGGAACGGCCCATGCTGAGTTGTTGCCGCCGCAGGTGGTGATTGATCCTCTGGATCCTACAGAACAGAATAAGGTGGCCATGATTCCGGTCGAAAAAGCCGGTGATTTCCAATGGATTTTTATGCCTTTGGATGTGAATCCCGATTATGCGGAGCATCCATACCTTTTGGTTAACTTTGATGTTTATCGCCCATATGATGAATATTCGGAGTGGTTTTGGTGGGCATGGAGCAGCGATGGTGATGCTCCCATAGATCCGGTTTATGGCGGGCAATATCATAGCGATTATTATGGAAGAAGCACATTTCCATTTATCGGAACGGTAACGACAGGTCTCGCCAATACGGTTTTCGACGATTGGGCGAATGTGACCATGGTATGGGAGTTTTTCGAAGAACCGCAAGATTATGTCGGCGCGGAATATATCGGTCCCATCGATGGATATGTTTATTCCTACTACGATGGATCGGCTGTTGACATCGGATTTCCGCTAATTATATGGAATGACGAGCGGCTGAACGGCTACTATTTCGTACTGGAGAATTATAGCGATGAAGCCGACTATGCCTATATAGATAATTTCTATATCGAAGGATCGGATATTTACAATTCGTATGGCTTCGATAATTTCCAGCTCGGCAACCTGGACGGACAGGATGGGTGGTTCTCGAGTATTCCCGAGCAGCAGCCTGTTCCTGAGCCGGCTACGATGCTTCTGCTGGGAATCGGCCTGCTTGGAATAGCCGGTCTTAGAAAAGTGAGATCCCGCCAGTAGCTGTAAAGGGGGACAGTCACCACTGTCCCTCTTCTTTCCTGCATCGCTCGCGACAATCAATCGCCCGCATGCAATGGTAGATCATGTGGTTCGCGGCTTCAGCCGCGACCTGCATGAAAACCGGGCTGCACGGCCGGCCCTGTAATCCGCAATAAAATAGGGTTTCCCTTTTCCGATATCCACGCCATAATAAACCAATGCTCAGACGTCAGAAAACAGGATCCGTTCTTTGCCCGTCCTGCGGAAAGCTGGTAGGAGTTCAAGACAAGGAATGCTGGAATTGCGGCCGGCGAAATCCCGGGATGTGGGGATTTTCTTCGCTGCTCCGGAAACTCGGCAATGATTTCGGATTTGTGTCGATCGTGACCTGGGGATGCGTTGCGCTCTATGTCGCGACGCTTCTGACGGATCCGCATGGAATCCGGATGAGCGGCATGTCGATCCTCGAGCCGAGCAGTCGCAGCGTTGTCCTTTTCGGCGCCAGCGGAGCAATACCCGTTTTCGGATACGGCAGATGGTGGACGGTCCTGAGCGCCACCTGGCTGCACGGCAACCTGCTGCATATCGTCTTCAACCTGCTTTGGATCCGACAGCTTGCGCCGGCTGTTTCCGAGCTGTACGGCGCATCGCGCACGGTCATCATTTACACGGCTGCTTCCATAGCCGGATTTCTTCTGAGCAGCACTGCCGGCCTGGTATTTGGCGCTTCCCCGATCTTCTTTCTTCGAGGAGCCGCGCTGACGCTGGGAGCTTCCGCATCGATCTTCGGACTTCTCGGCGCGCTGGTGCTCTATGGACGCCGTGGAGGAAGCAGCCACATCGGCGGACAAGCCAAGAGCTATGCCCTAATCCTGTTTATTTTCGGATTTGTGATGCCGAACATCGACAACTATGCGCACCTGGGAGGATTCCTGGGAGGCTATGCCGCCGCCCGGTGGCTCGATCCTCTGCGTCCCGAGCGCGTCGACCATATGATTGCCGCAATCATCTGCCTCGCGGCCACTGCCCTGTCAATCATTGCCTCCGTTTACACCATCCGATTCGCCTGAGCAGGGTATTCCGCCTTCAGCCGCGAATTTGCACGAAGGGGAGGCCTGTCATCACAATTCTATTCAATTCCAAAAACCGCGGTGCGGTGGGCGGTTTTCTTTGATCGGGCATCCTTCACGCTCACATTCAGTTCATATATCCCCGGCGCAAGTCCCGCAAGATTCACTTTGCCCCCGACGTAAATATTTCCCTTATCATCCTTATCTTTCTGTTCCTTGATAAGCGACAGCCACTCCTTCTGCTTGATGGGCTTGCCGTCTTTCAACAGCTCCGTCTTTAAAGCCAAATCGGCGCCGATCGGCGTGTTTATGTTTCGGAATACGCGGAAAACATAGCCGCAGAATTCGTCGCGAGGATATATCCGGATGCCCTGCACAGTCTTAATCTGCTTCAGTCCGCCGGCGTTGGCGTCATCCGCGGCAGTCCGGCCCGCAGGCATCGGATCGAGGAGTATCAGGCTGCTGAGCGCGAGCTTGCTGCGTTCAAGATCCGGCGCCTCAATCCACGCTGTGGCTGTGCCGATGCGATCCGTCTCCATTTCCCGAACCCCGACGCGAGCCTGGTAAACCCCCGGTTTCAGTGTCAGTTGTTTTGAAAACACGAAGCCGTTTGTCTGGCCCTGCGCCAGGCGTTCGGGGGTCAGGATCCCCCGGACATTGGCGGAAGCAGTCTCCACCTGCCTGCCGTAAGAATCATATATCGCATAAAGTATTTCGACGGTGAATGCGTGGTTTTGGTCCTGCTGCCGGTATTGCAGATTACCGCCCTCGAAATGCACGGTCAGCGAAACCTGCGGGCTGTTGTTCACAGCTTCAAGGAAATCCAATTTGGCCGTGACGTTGAGACCGGTCACCGGGAGAGGTTTGTTGATGGATTGAATCAGGCGCTGCTGCGGCGTCGTCTCGCCCTCGTCCTCCATCGCTTTTTTAATGTCCGATGGCGAGAAGCCCCGGATTGTCCGGACCTTGTATTCAGGATGATTCGGGAGGCGAACTTTGATACCGTGAAATTTGCGCTCTTTATTTCCCGGCCTCAAATAATATCCAAGAACGTAATAAAACCGGTTGGATTCGAACGCGCGTCCGAGCAGCCCACTGAGATTATTATCGTTCATATAGAACTCGCCGCCCGTGTCCTTCGCAAGCGCTGCCAGTATATCCAGTTTTTCCTGATCGGGCGTTCCGGCAAGCAATCCTCTGCCATCAATTGAATAGATAACCACGCCGGATCGGGATGCTCTATTGATCACCGCCCGGGCTTCATCATATTTCGGAAAACCGTCTCTCCCGTTCTGCGTGAGACCCCCGGAAAAAAGCGCGATCATCCTCTGGCCCGGCATCCCGGCCAATTGCTCGATAAGCGCTTTGAGGCTGAGGAGCATGGTTTCCCGGAAATAAGACAGGCCGAAAAGTATGCGATTCGCCCGGGCGCGCGTCCACGAACCATATTTATCTTCGATATGCTCCTCTTCATAAACGATCGCCTTCCCCTCTTCCAATGCTTTTGGATCACCCCGCTGGATGCGGCCGGCGAGTGTAGCCGTGAAACGTTCGGTTTCCCATGCATTCGGCCCGATCCGGATCCTGTCGACGGCATAGCGAAGGATGCGGCGATCGCGGGTAAACTGCTGGGCGATACCAAGAGTGCCGTCGCTGGTTACAATCGCCATCATGCCCTGATCCGTCATCTGTTCATCGATGATGCGCCGCAGGCTTTGTTTGACCCAATTGAGATGCTGAAACTCAAGATGCAGGTTATCGACATACAATATTATGGACCTTGCCGGGGGCGCGTTCAGCCGTTCCCGCAAATTTCCGGGACGGGAGCCCGGTTGCGGTGAGGGAGCCATCGAAGCCGCGGATTTGTCCTGTGTCCCTTCTACCTGTAAGACGGAGAAATGACTGATTTCCTGCTGCTGATTGTTTTCGAGAAGTTCGAAGTCTTCTTTCTTGAGATTTTCGACAATATGGCCCTTTCGATCCCTGACGACCGCGCGGACTTCAACGAGCTCTGTCTTAATCCTGAATATTCGATCTTGTTCGTTATCCGTCTGCATTTTTTGCCGGACGGGACTCCCGGAAGATATGCCTGCAAGAAGCCATGCAAATACCAGGCATGCGAGCTCGTATTTCATCCCATGCTCCCCGGCCACGAATTTTCCCGAATTCCGCCTCGCGAAAATGAGTGGCTTTTTTGAAAAAGCTAATCTTTATAAGGCTCCGGCGGTGAAGGCTGGAAGACGTTGATCCGGTACCGGCTGTAAGGCATATGGTACGTCGTGGGTTTGTCGGGCCTATTCAGCGGATTGCCCGCGATGCTCGCGGCAACCGGTTCTTCCACCCAGCCTTTCTCATAAGGGCACATGTAGGTCAGGCGGTAGGCGAACTTCCAGAATTTCCATCTTTCGTCTTCTTTTACATATTCTATATCGTATTTCCCCAGACATAAAAACTGCTTGAACACACCGGCATTCGCAGCGAACGAACAGACTCCGTGGGAATGCCAGAGTCCTTTTGCCGAAGTCCCCTTCCTGTTGATTTCTATTACCGGATTACAGGTCATGTGAACTGCCAGAAATCCCTGGGTCCGGTGCATCCTGTCTGCGTCGAATACCTTATTCCAGAAATAGGTGATGCTTTTAATGCCCTCATACACACCGCTGTCCTCGATTTCCATGATGGTGCCCGGAGTCTTTTGAGCGAACAGCGATGGGACTTCCGAGTTCCGCCCGACATGATACAGATGAGAATAAAGAGACTGCAGCTTCCATATTTCCAGATAGTCTTTTGCCCGGGCATTCTCGGCTGCCTGTCTTTTGAGCGCTTTGACTTCCGCTTCCAATTCTTTTAACGTCATCGGCATTTTGGGTCCCTCCTGGCTACGCCGCTCGATTGAATAGTGGTTCCTGGAGTCTTCGATGCTTTGCATCCTGGAGCAATATGAACTCGAAGACTCAAAGACTCCAAGACTCAAAAAAGCCGCCGCGCGGATCTTTTCGGGGCATCATAAGAGAATTTGGATATCAGGGAAACCCTTTTCGCGCATGTGACCCTTAAAGGGATGCTCCACTCGTTTTCCAGCATTTATTTGTCGGAATGCAAAGAACCGCTTTTCGAAATAAGGATCAAGTGGGATGAACTCTGTTTCCCGTGCGTCAGTATCATTGACAATATGCACATGTGTACATACAATTAATGTGTGAATATTGAGTGGGATTATCAGAAGGCGGCTTTAAATCTCAGGAAGCATGGTATCGATTTTGCCGAAGCCGCGATGATTCTTTACGATGAATTAGCCATTACCGTTCGCGATATAGCCATGGGAGAAGAGCGATTCATTACTCTCGGTATGGACGCCCTGGCCCGTATTCTGGTTGTAGTCTACACCTGGCGCGGGGACTGCATCCGGATCATATCAGCAAGGAAAGCGACACCGAGAGAGCGTCAAGAATATAAAGGTTGCCCATGAAAAAAGCATACGATTTCAGTCGCGGGACGCGAGGCGCAGTCATAAAGACGCCTCAAGGGAAGTCAAGAATTACAATTCGACTCGATGACGATCTCCTTGAATGGTTTCGAGGTCAGGTTAACAAAGCCGGCGGCGGTAATTATCAGACTCTGATAAACAAGGCTCTGAGAGATTATGTGCAGTCGAATCAGGAATCCCTGGAGGATATGCTTCGAATTGTTATCCGGGAAGAATTATCCAGATACAACAAGAAGAGCAAGAAGGACTGAGTTTAACCCGCTTTACTGAGTGGGATTGACCTCCGGGCTGATTGCCGGCACAAAAGCCGCGTTCCCGCCATTTTGAGTCTTTATCCAAAACCTGCATTGCGTTTTGCATAGTAGCTATGATCTGCATAAGGGCTGAAAGCCAAGGCAATAAGCAAAGAAGCTGACCGCTGAAGGCTGAAGGCTGACAGCGCGCCGCCTTCATGATCCTTCGGAAATCCGGCTGTAAACACAGGCCGCGGATCAATTCCAAACAGTCTTGTGTTGCCAAAAGTAGGCCTGTGATATAGTGGGCGCCTCAACCCGTAATGGCCCGGATTCAGAGGCTTGGAATGGCATTTTCATTGCGCATCAAAGGCGGAGGCAGGCGCCCGACCGAAGGACAATATATTGCGCTGCCTGATCTCCCCGTACATCCGGGCAGGCTAAATGCATAAGGGGGTATAAATGATCAAAAAAGAGAAGCTGGTCGGAATTGTCGGAGCCTCCAACGTCAGTGTCGAGCAATCGACGTTGGATGCATACTCCATCGACATGAGTTTTGTGAATCAGATCAGGCCGGATTGTGTCGTGAAGCCGGCCAATGCGGAGCAGGTGCAGAAGATTGTCAAACTGGCGAATGAGACTTCCACACCGCTGGTGCCGGTAAGTTCCGGCCCACCGCATTTCAGGGGCGACACGGTCCCAGGCGCCGGCGGAGCCGTCGTCGTGGATCTCCGGCGAATGAACAAAGTGATCTTTGTGGACAGGCCGCGCCGGGTGGCCATGGTCGAGCCTGGAGTAACCTTCGGCGACCTCATCCCGGCGGTCAGGAAAGAAGGGCTCAGGCTGAACATGCCTTTGCTGCCGCGGAAGACCAAATCGGTGATCGGCAGCATGCTGGAACGGGAGCCGGTCACAATGCCCAAGTATCAGTGGGATATTTCAGATCCTCTTGCCTGCACGGAAGTCTTCTTCGGCACGGGAGACGAATTCAGAACCGGCCAGGCAGCCGGTCCCGGCACGGTGAAGGAACAATGGAAGGTCGGCGGACTACAGAAGGCGCCCTATGGCCCCGGTACGGCTTCCTGGCATCGGCTCATCCAGGGCGCGCAGGGCACCATGGGCATCGTAACGTGGGCTTCCCTTCGCTGTGAAATACATCCCAGCCTTGAAGAGCCTTTCGTGGTCGGTTCCGCCAAGCTGGAAGAATTGCTGGATCTGTCTTCCTGGCTGATACGGCTGAGAATGGTCAACGAGTGCTTTATCCTCAATAATACCAATCTGGCAAGCATATTCGCGAAGAACTGGCCTTCGGATTATCAGAAGCTGAAGGACACCTTGCCTGCATGGACCCTCTTCTTCTCTTTGGCCGGCTACGAATGCCTGCCGGAGGAAAGAGTCGCCGCTTATGAAAAGGATCTTATCGAAATCACCCAGCGGCTGGGACTGGAAGCGGAAAAGGCGGCCGGCCCCATCTCAGCGAATGAGATTTTGAAAACGGTCCAGCAGCCCTCCGGAGAACCTTATTGGAAGCTCCGCTATAAGGGAGCATGCCAGGATGTATTCTACCTGACCATCCATGACAAGCTGGAAGGCCAGATCGATACAATGACCGCGCTGGCCAAAAACGTCGGCTATGCTACCTCGGACCTGGGAATGTACATTCAGCCTGTGGTCCAGGGCACAGGCTATCATTGTGAATTTAATCTGTTTTACGACCCCGAAAACCTGAACGAGCGGAATCGGATCCAGGTTTTATCCACTCAAGCTACCAAAAACTTGATGGCAATCGGTGCGTTTTTCTCAAGGCCCTATGGGGAAAGCGCTGGGATGATTCTGAACAGAGATGCGGCAACGGTCGCCGTTTTTAATAAGCTCAAAAACATCGTGGATCCCAACAACATCATGAATCCGGGAAAGGTGTGCTTTTAAAACGGGCGAACGATGCAATTTATTATCGAACGATCATAGGAGGTAGCAGAGATGGGACTTGAACAATACAAAGGCGATATGGCGATGTGCTGCCGCTGCTCGTGCTGCAAATTCATACCTATGCAAAGGGTGAGCGGACTTCAGTATGCAAATGTCTGTCCCAGCATAGCGAAATATGAGTTCCATGCCTATTCCGGCGGCGGGAGAATGAACATCGGAACGGCGATGTTGAGTGAAGAGGGATTGCCGTATACCGATAAGCTCCTCGACATCATCTATAACTGCCAGATGTGCGGCGCCTGCGGCGTCTCGTGCAATTACGCAATGGACATGGAGGTGCAGGAGCCTATCAATGAAATACGAATCAAAGCCGTCCAGGACGGCCAGACGAATCCGGCTCTCGAAAAAGTAATCCGCAACCTGCGAAAAGAAGGATCGATGGTCCCGGCCAGGGGGAAGCGGGGCGCCTGGGCTTCCGGCCTGAAACTGAAAAATGCGGCTAAAGAGAAAGTTGACGTGCTCTATCATGTCGGATGCCTCACGAGCTACGATCCGGAGATGCAAAAGCTGGCCAGGGCTGCCGCCAAAATTCTGCAGAAGGCGGGCGTCGATTTCGGCATCGCCGGCGACAGCGAAACCTGCTGCGGCGGACGCGCCTACCAGATGGGGTATGAAAAAGATTTCCTGAATCAGGCTAAGAAGAACATGGCCATGGTTCGGAAATGCGGCGCCAGGACCGTAGTGACAACCTGCGCCGACGGATACCAGGCATTCAAGGTGCTCTACGACAAATACAAAATGAAGGGGGACCTTGAGGTGCTGCATATTTCCGAATACATCGACAGACTGCTTCAGGAAGGCAGACTGAAGCTGCGGAAGAAGGTCGACCTTTCCGTCACGTATCATGACCCGTGCCGTTTGGGCAGGATGGGCGAACCGTGGATTCACTGGGAAGGCAAAAAGATCCCGGGAGACCGTTTCGTTTTCGATCCGCCGAAGCAGTACAGAAGGGGTTCCAACGGTATCTACGAGCCGCCCCGGAATGTGCTCAAAAGCATCGCAGGCGTCAAGCTCACCGAGATGACGAGGATCAGAGAATACTCCTGGTGCTGCGGTGCGGGAGGCGGCGTCAATGAATCCAATCCCGAGTTTGCCAAATGGACTGCGAAGGAAAGAATCGATGAGGCCGTTTCCACCGGCGCCGAGGCGATCGTCACCGCCTGTCCATGGTGCGAAAAGACCTTCAACGAAGCGATCGGGGAAACCGGCAGCAGCCTGAAGGTATACGACATCGTTGAACTCGTAGAGAATGCACTTTAGAGGGAGGGAATGAATCATGGCTTTGAGCAAAGAAATCTACAAGGCGTTTGAAGATATCGTCGGTCCGCAGTATATCTGCGACGATCCGGCTATCATGCCCGCGTATCACCAGACCAAGTTCGCAGCCGTCATCCTTCCCAAGAACACCGCGGAAGTTCAGGCGATCGTGAAGCTGTGCAACAAACACAAACTGGTATTCCGGGCGGTCTGTACGGGCTGGACGGGTATGTTTCCGCCCAACGTCATCTATCTGGACTTGAGACGGATGAACCGCATCATCGAAATCAATGAGAAGAACATGTATGCGGTAGTTGAGCCTTATGTGATCACGGCACAACTGCAGGCGGAATTGTTTAAAAGGGGTTTCCACATGAACCTCAAGGGAGCGGGCGCCAACTGCGCGGCCATGCTCCGCGGTCACGGGCATCTGGACCAGACAACGAGCGGGGACGACCGGAACCACCTGGCAATCGAGTGGATTACGCCCGAGGGAAATATCGTCCGGTCCGGTGCGCTCGGATCCGTCGACGAGTGGTTCTCCGGTGACGGACCGGGGCCGTCGCTGAGAAGTATTCTGACGAGCGCCGTGCCGCCGGGCGTCACTCCGGGCGTATTTACCAAGGCTGCAATCAAGATCTATCACTGGCCGGGACCCACGAAATTCCCGATCCAGGGTACTTCGCCGAATTACACTCTGAGCGAGATCCCGGCCAACTTCATGGCGCGCTATTACAGCTTCCCGTCTGTGGAGAAGATGTGGCAGGCCGAGATCGCGCTCGGAGAGAACGAAATCTGCTTTGAGCTGATGGGTTTCAATGTCTCCATGGTCGCGGCGAATATCACCACCTGCAACGAAGATGACGAAAGAGTCTTCAAGCAGCTGGAGAAGGAAAAAATCGGTCCCGGCTTTTTTGTTATCATCGCAGGCAATTCCAGAGCGGACTTCGAGTATAAGAAGAAAGTGCTGGAGAAAATTGTCGGCGAAGCCGGCGGGCAGTCCCTGAAATCCGTCGAGGACCCCAGGATCGAGGGAATTCTGATCTGCCAGTGCATCCGGATTTCCGCTTCCATCCGGGAGACCTTCCGCGCCGGCGGAGCCTTCAGCTCAATCCCCGTTATGAGCCAGAGAGACCTGACCATCAAATGGGCGATTGGAGCAGGGAAGGCGAAGCTGCCTTTAATCAAAGCCGGTCATATTGTCGATGACGGCGGAGCCTTCTTCGGGTGGGGTGTCGAACAGGGGCATCTCGGCAAAACCGAAATATTCTGCAAATTCGACCCGGCCAATGTTAAGGCGAAGGAAGCCGTTGATAAGTGGTCCCTGGAGCAGAGCCAGAGGGCATTTGAAGAACGCTACTTCGCAAATACAATGAGGCCGCTGGATGAAATCGGGCCTGATATGTCCAATTTCCATATCTGGTGGAGGAAGGTCACCAGAGCTCTGGATCCGAACAACGTTTCACCGGAAGCCGGAGCCCTTGTCTAGAAAAAGAGCCACGAATTCCACGAATTATTTTCGTGGAATTCGTGGCTGCCGTTTCTTTAAACCAGATTCTTCCCGGCAAAATCCCAGTTCAGCAGTTTTTCCACAAATGCTTTGATGTAGTCCGCACGCCTGTTCTGGTAATCAAGATAATACGCGTGTTCCCAGACATCGATCGTGATCAGCGGCTTCGCGGAGGTGGTGAGCGGAGTTTCCGCGTTGGAAGTTTTTACCACTTTGAGCTTTCCACCTTCCTGGACAAGCCATGCCCAGCCGCTTCCGAACTGCGAGGCGGCCGCGCTCGAGAAGGCTTCCACAAATTTCTGATAGCTTCCAAACGATTCATTGATCTTATCCGCCATCTTTCCGCGCGGTTCTCCTCCTCCGCCGGGCTTCATGCTGTCCCAGAAAAAGTTGTGGTTGTAGACCTGGGCGGCATTATTGAAAAGTGAGGCCTGATCGGATCGCCCTGCGGTCCGCTTAACAATCTCTTCAAGGCCGGCCTTTTCCAGCTCCGTTCCCGCGATCATTTTGATCGTGTTGTTCACATATGCCTGATGATGCTTCCCATAATGGAACGAGATGGTGTTCTCCGTGATCACGGGCGCCAGGGCATTTTGAGCATAGGGGAGCGGAGGAAGGCTGATCGGAGATGCGGCCGGAGCGGTCGCGAACAGACTGCCGGTTTCATTCAACGCTATTGTGGCAACGGCGCCGGCTGCTCCCATCTTGGTCAAAAACTCTCTTCGGTCGAGCAATGAAAATCGAGCGTATGTCATAGCAAAACTCCTTTTTGAACTCCTTTAGATGATCTATCACCCGTAGTGAAAATAATTACATATCCGAAGATCGGTGACCATCCCCGGATGCTTTTTAGCATCCGGGGGTGGAGTGTATACATTTGAGACTGGAATGATAATGGAGGACCCGGCAAACAGCCGCGAAGCGGCTGCGAAACGAAGCCCAGGGTTGGCTTCTTGCACGGTTCCTCCCAGGGTTGACCGC
>JAFGIY010000257.1 GCA_016929335.1 Acidobacteriota bacterium
ATTTCCCCCGTAAGCGCCCGAAGTCTCTCGAGGTCCTTCTCCGCCGATGGGCGTTTGGCTATCTTTGAAACCGCATGCGCTTCAAGCACCGAGCGCAATTCGTATAGCTCGACGAAGTCCTGCCGCGACAGGCGCACCACGACAATACCGCCGCTGGGATCCTCCTCCAACAAGCCCTCGCCCAGCAATTGCCGCAGGGCTTCGTGCACGGGTGTTCGGCTGAGGCCGAGCTCGGCCGCCAAAGCGACTTCGGAAATCGCGCTACCCGCCAAGAGTTCCCGGCCGGCGATTTTCTGCTGAATGTGCAGATAGGCTCTTTCGCGAGCGGACCTATGATTGCCCTTTCGGGACATTGTCTTCAGTTTGGGCATGGCGAGACTCCAGTCTCAGCGTATATTCCGCTCTGGGCGCAGCGCAGGCTATAAAAAGCGAGCCCAATTCCCATCCCACTCGAAATCGGCACAAAGCGCGGCCTTGCTGGTAATCGGCCGGATGCAAGAGGCAACCGTCCGGCCACGCGCATCGTCGCCGCAGATTTCAGGCTGGCCTTTGGGATTCACCCAACAGGGAATGGATCCCGCTTTGCGAACACCTTCAGCGCCGATTTCACAAACGGCAATCATTGCGTTTCGTGCTTCCGGATGAAAAGGGTACGTCGGATAATTGGGATCCGGTTCGAAGCCGAACAGTTCCCGCCGGCGGCGCGTATGCGGGACCTCAACGTGTCCAACCAGCAAATCAGCTTCCTGCAGCGCGCTGCGCGCCGGTCCGAAAAATGAGTCGGGCTCAGGCTCGTCCAGGATCAAATCACCTGCCGGCATCCGTTTCAGAGCAGTGGAATTGCTCATGGCTTTAGATTACCTTTTGAGTCTTCAGTGCCGCAATTCTTTCAGAAGAGTAGCCCAGGATTTTGCCATAAACCATATCATTGTGCTCCCCCAACGCCGGAGGCGGCTGATCAAAGCCGGCATTAGAGCCGGAAAACGTGATCGGCATGCCCATACCGTAGACATCTTCCACGGCGCCATACTTGGGGTGCATGAGAGGCACGGTTTCGCCGCGTTGAACCACTCTGGGATCGCGCGTGGCCGCGAATGGGTCACGAACCTGCGCCGCCGGCACGCCGGCGCGCTCCAATCGCGCCAGCGCCTCCGATGCGGTCAGCGAACGGGTAAAGCGCTCAATAAAGGCATCGAGTTCCTGATAGTTCTTGACTCGCGCATCGCGGGTGGAAAATTTTTCGTCGTCAGAAAGCTCCGGACGGCCCGCGGCTGCAAAAAAACCGCGCGCCATCGCTTCGGTCGGCGCGCAGATGGCGATGAAACCGTCCCTGGTGGGAAAAATGCCGAAGGGAGCGAGGCGTGGAAGCGTTTGTCCGGTCCTCTGCGGAATGCCGCAGCGTTCCAGAAGATCGAGAGGCTCCCCCGAAACCATCATTGTCAATGCTCCAAGCATGGAAATATCGACATGCTGGCCGACACCCGTCCGCTGCGCCTGGTGTATCGCCGCTATCACACCGATAACGCCGAACATCGGAGCGCAAAAATCAGCCATGGGAATTCCGATCCGAACGGGCGGATCCTGCGGCCCGCCCGACGTATACATCACTCCGCTTTGAGCCTGGATGATCGTATCCATGGCTTTGGCAGGGCTCGAATCATCGTCGCTGCCAAAACCCGTAATGGAGCAATAGACAAGCCGCGGATTCACCTTCTGCAACCCGCTATAGCCCACTCCAAGGCGATCAAGGGTCCCGCGGCTGTAATTTTCAACCAATACGTCGCACCTTTTCACAAGATCGGCGAAGACGGCACGCGCCTCCGGATGCTTGAGGTTGAGAGTGATGCCGAGTTTGTTGCGCAGCCGATTGATGGCTGAAACGGATACGTCATCCGCACTCCGGCGCACCAGACTTGCGCCTGCCGCTCCAAGATAGGGAGCATTTTCGCGGCAGGTGTCCCCCGCGGACGGATTCTCCACTTTAATGACGCGAGCGCCGAGTCCGGCGAGCAGGAATGTTGCGAACGGCCCGGCCAGCGCAATCGTCAAATCCAGGACTGTAATATCCTCAAGCGGTTTCGGGAGCGCAGCCTTTGATTCTTTCTCTTTCATGGTTCCGACCCTATGCCTGCGTTTAATACCGGCTTTATGCCGGATCGATGCGGATCATGCGGAGATCTCTTCACGCGAAACCTACTCTAACGCCTCAAATTCCAGCATAAAACTAAATTATAAACGCATTCTGCATGCGTATAGCATATTTTATGCGTTATATTCTTGACACAGGCAAGAGTTATGACATAAGTCTGTGGTCGCAAAGTTATGTTCGCAGGTTCGAAAATCCAGCAGGACGAGAATGCAGCTGAACGCTCAATGAGGCAATCCATATGAAGAAACTAATCTACTCCATTATTACTTTCACCCTCCTGTGTTCTTCCGGCTTTGCTCAAGCGCCGACTGAACTAAAGCCCGAGCCAAAGTATCCTCCCGTCCTGCCTGCCGCCACGCCGCTCGGCACAGGACCGTTCAAGGCAATTATGGAAGTGGATCCGGCTTTGGCAAAACACACCGTTTATCGCCCCAATGACATGAAGGCCATGGGTTCGGCCAAGCTGCCGATCATGGCGTGGGGCAACGGCGCATGTTCTGCCGATGGCAACTCCTTCCGCCTGTTCCTGACCGAAATCGCAAGCCACGGTTATCTTATCCTTGCGAACGGCCCGATCGGTCCGGACAGGGCACAGTTTCCGCCCGCGATGGCGCCCAAGCCCGGCGCTGCTCCCGTGGGTGCCGCCGCGCCGGCGAAACCGCCTGTCCCGAGCGGTGTGAAATTTGCTCCTGCGACCACAACGGCGCAACTCATCGAGGCCATCGATTGGGCCATCGCCGAAAACAACCGTCCGGGCAGCAGGTACTACGGCAAGCTCGACACCCGGCAGATCGCGGTGGCGGGCATGTCCTGCGGCGGGGTGCAGGCGATCGAAGCCTCTGTGGATCCGCGCATAAAAACCACAATCGTCGCCAACAGCGGATTGATGACGGAGCCGACGACGATGTCAGGCAGCGGCAAGCCCGTTCCCAAGGAGTCGCTGAACCTGATGCACGCGCCGGTGCTCTATATGAGCGGCGATGAGTCCGACATCGCTTACGCCAATGCCAATGACGACGTTGAAAAAATCAACCATATACCGGTGTTTCGCGCCTACCAGAAGGGAGTCGGGCACGGCGGCACCTATCACGATGCCGATGGCGGCACTTTCGGCAAGGTCGCGCTGGCCTGGCTGGACTGGCAATTGAAGGGAGACA
>JAFGIY010000258.1 GCA_016929335.1 Acidobacteriota bacterium
CCAACCCTGGGCTTCGTTTCGCAGCCGCTTCGCGGCTGTTTGCCGGGTCCTCCATTATCATTCCAGTCTCAAATGTATAAACTCCATCGCTGCCCCTTCAGGGCAGCCATAATTATCGATTAACCTAATTTGGACAAGCTTGGCTCTCTCTGCTCTAACCCGCATGAACCGCAGAGCCGGCAGCCCTCATTTTCTGAAGAATCGTCCGGCGCATCCTGAATAGAAATAGAACCAGGAACGCTGTCAGGGCGGTCAGCGCAATCAGCATTTCAAATACCGGCAAATAGCTTTTAAACGCTTCCTGCATCCTGGCAATGACCGTAATGGCTATGCCGCCGGCGCCGACATCCACCATGGTCAATATCCCGAGTATTTTTCCGTAAGACTGGCCGGAATAAAACTCGGCAATTACCAGCTGTATCATGGTAAAGGTGCCGCTATAGCCGATGCCGAAGACGGCGGCATAGCAATACAATCCGAAAAGGTTCTCTGCGCTGGAGAACCTCAATAGAACCAATCCGCCAATCAGCGCAAGAACCACGGTGAACATGATGAGGACCTTGTCGAAATGATCGCTCAGATATCCGATCAGCAGTTTCCCGATGATGGCAAACCAGAAAATGGCGCTGACTATTACGGGCAGAGTATCCATCGTAATCCCCAGTTCTTCACTCAGGAAGATTGTCTGATGCTGAACAATGCCGTTCATGCAGAACCAGAGCGAGCCGGTAGCAAAGGCGAGGATGTAAAACGCCGGCATGCGCATCGCCTGCTTCAGTGTCATTCCTGCATGCGAAGGCCGTTGTACCGTCAGATCGGGCGATTCCGGCTTCAGATGATCTTCGTCGGGTTGCAGCCCTTTATCCTCTGGCCGGCTGCGAATCAGGAATATCAACGGTATAAGCGTCATTATTCCGGTAATAGGTGTGAGAACGAGCAGGGCATCGCGCCAGCTTCCCCATGTCAATACCTGTTTCACGACAAGCGGGAAAATGGCGCCGCCAATATCAGGTCCCATCAGGGTAATGCCGACCGCGATGCCCCGATAGCGTTTGAACCATCGCGTGATCACCAGCATGGTCGGCACCTGTCCTGCGCATACCTGCGACAGTGAAAATACCATGTAGATGAGCGCCATCTGTGTAAGTGTGTGAAGCGTGCTGTAACTGTAAAGTGCCAGGGTAGCGGCAGCAGCTCCAACGATCATAAACAGCCGTGCCGAAAAACGGTCGAAGAACGAGCTGACAAAGGGAGTGAGGATGGCGCCGGTCAGATAAAATATTGTTGCAGCCCGCGTGACTTTCTCGGTGGACCAACTGAATTCCCTCATCAGTTCGGGATAAAACAGCGGCAGAGTGTATATCTCAATCCCGCACAGGGCTGTATAGCTTGCAAAAATCCCAAACAGAACCCACCATCCGTAGAAGAAGCGCTTCCCGGCCATAAATCCCCTTCGGCTGAACTAAATGAGTCCGCTAAAACAGGCGCCCATTATAATCACACTACGGTCTGCAAACTAACAAGTAATCGACCGCGCCTGGATGGAGTGGTGATATATCGGAGTTGGGGTCGGTATTGGTATCGAGAAAAAAGCAAGCCACGAATCTCACGAATATATTGCAGCTTGGTTCGTGAAATCCGTGGCTGAAGGCGGATATTTAATTTTTCGTCCAGTGCTTGATCAATTCCATCTTCTTTGCATCCAGATCGAATCCGGGACAACGGTCGTCAGTATGGCACTTGATACACAAAGCCATTACCGGTTTCGTTGCCGGTTTCTTGCTCATGTCGCTCAGATGCTCCCTGGCAGATCCATGACAGGACTCGCACTGCACATTCACTAATTCCATCTGTTGCTGTTTCATGCTGAATCCGTCAGGCTGCTCAAACAGTGTCGTATGGCATGCGAGACATTTGGGATCGAACTGCTTTGTTTTTCCGACCAGAGTGCTGTAAGCCTTGGCGTGGTCCGTGCCCTTCCATTGTTTTACCTGTTCGGAATGGCAAGGCTCGCAGGTGCTGAGTCTCAGCTCGATGCTGGCAGCCGCCGGTCTGCTTTCGCCGGCGCCGCCGTACATGTCGGCTATCTTGTCGTTATAGGCGGTGATCATTTCCTTAACTTTCGGATCGTTTGGGATATCGTCATTAAAAGGAACCAGCTTGTTGGTGGCAGTTTTGGTTCCGTCCATGGCGACCTCGAGAATACCCTGGTACTGCCCCTTCTCGCCGGCTTGAACGATAAGGGTTTTCTCCGCCTCGAACGGCTCCTTGGTTTTCTGCTTATCATGTCCACCTACGACCAGATCGATTCCCTTAATCCTTCGTGCAATCACCCAGTCGCGGTTGGTCCCCTGATGTGTCAAAGCGATTATGTAATCAACTTTCCCCGCAAGTTCTTTCACAATTGCTTCGGCAGCCTCCAAAGGATCCAGAACGTAGGCAGCATCTTTGGTGATTTCACTCACCTTGCTGACCATATCTGACGTATCTCCGATGACTCCGAAAATCCCCACGTTCTTGTCCCCCACCTTCTTAATGATATAACGCTTGAAAATCGGGGTATCTTTGTCGTCAACAAGATTGGCCGAGACGAAGGGGAAGTCATACTTCTTCTCGAGTTCTTTGAGATAATCGATTCCCAGCACCAGATCGAGTTCTCCCACACCGACTGCGTCGATGCCGATATGTTTGTAGATCTGAGCAATGACGTCGGCCTTCAGTTTTGCCGATTGCTGTATGCTTTCCGGGATTTCCTCGTCTTCGTTTAAAAGATCGCCGGAATCGACGATGATCAATGGGGTTTGGCTTTTTCGGATTTGATCAAAATATGAAGCTTTCTTATACAGCCCTCCGAGCTGTTCTCCGGTTTCCATTCAACCACATGGCTCGAGATATCCCACCATGCATCCGCTGTAAGCTATGGCGATCTTGGAGACGTCCGCAGCACGGGAACTGTCGATCGACAGGCTTGTCGAAAGAAGGATAGCGGCGCCCAAAAACAACAGCGCAATGTAAAAAACTCTCTTCATTATTATCTACCTCCTGATGTACGCACGCAGACAACCGTTTCCTGTCCTCTGCATTCAATAAAGTTTTAGGCCGCTTTTATGATAGCATTTCGTCCTGCCGCCTCACCAGCAATACATTAGACCGGACATCCTGCCGGTCAGATACATATACGATGGCAACGGATGCATGTTTTACTCACTTATCTATCGGTATCGGAGTCGGCTTCTGGTACATGAGCTTCCTTTCCGACTTCCGGACACGCCTGTTTAATGCTGGACTTCAAGCAGCTGGACCTCAAAATCAAGAGTGGAATTGGGCGGTATAGTCGGCGGTGCGCCGACTTCTCCATAGGCGAGATTTGGGGGGATGATCAGTTCTCTTTTCCCTCCGACTCTCATTCCTTCAATGCCGCGGTCCCATCCTTCGATAACCTCGCCGGCACCGAGCTTAAAGGTAAACGGCTGTGAAGCATCCAGAGAGCTGTCAAACTTCTTCCCCCGGCGCCCGTTTTTATAAATCCATCCCGTATAGTGAACGGTAACAGTCGATCCTTTGGCCGCCTGCGCTCCGGTTCCAACGACGATGTCAGTAGTTTTCAATTCCGACAAGGAATTGCCGGAACAGGAAGCGAGAAAAAAGGCAAGAGCCAGAACTATTACAGCAGCAGATAGGGACTTAATTGTCATCAAATCGTTCTTCCCCCCCTCAATTATTATTAAACTGATCCCCAGGTTACATCCGGCGGGATTTTACTACGATATTGCCGCATGAAGATGAGAAATCACGTTCGCCTCGCATCGGCATACGCCCGATGGCAAATATGAAGCTTACTCCTATCTTTTTGCCTATGAGTTCGAACTGCCGGCAAATACCGAGATATTTTCCTTGCCGAGAAACGAGAAGATCTGTGTATTGGCAGTTACCGTATCTGACGGAGACGGCAAGACCCGCCCGGCTTTTCCACTCCAGTAGGGGGCTGCACCGGCGCGTACAATCCGGCCAAGCTTTTGCCGAAGGCTGGTGCAAAGAAAGGGAACAATCCTAGTGTCTCAAGCTATCGAGCCGATGCGATAGAGGCCAAAAGCTCATTGAACAAATTGAAATGAGGTCCCGATGCAAATACGCACGCACTGAGTCATGTGGGTCGCGGCTTCAGCCGCGACATGTTGGTGCAAACAGAAGATCAGGCATATCTTACACATGGGATTTATTGCGCGTCGCGGCTGAAGCCACGACCCACATGTGGGAAAAGACACCCACAATGTCAACTGCGTCCTACAGCGAGGGCTCTGCCGGAGTGATGTTGGCCCGCGGATGGTTTATTGCCCTGTCGGGTTTTCCTTCTCCTTCCCATATTACGGAATGGCCTTAGCGCAGATTTCAAAGATTGCGCCCGGCTGGTAGGTATGCTATTTTTTCCGCTTATCATAGCTCAGGAATAAGGAAGGGACCGTGGGAACAACAAAACTTACCCGCAAGGAAATTCTTGCCGAAGATCCGGTGCACGAAGGGATTATTCGAATAATCGAATTCTTTCGGGCAAACGGCAAAATGGTCGGCATAGGGGTTGCGATTATTCTGGTTTTGGCTCTGGGAATCTATGGCGGAATTCAATATCTCGATCGCCTGGAATTGAAGGCTCAGGAGACTCTGGGGAAGGGCATGGACCTTTTTCATGCTGAAGTTTCCGCCGATGCCACCGACGACCCCTATAGCAAGGGGGCGACTCCCACGTTTCGCAGCGATTCGGACAAATACAAGGCTGCTACCAGAGAATTTTCCTCCGTTGTCGAAGGACACAAATTCGGGAAGGTAACGGTTATAGCCCGATACTATCTGGGGCTTTCACAGCTCCAGATGGGCCAAAAACAGGAAGCGATCCGCAATCTGGAGCAGGTTTCGAGCAATTCCAAGGAACGAACCATCGGCTTTCTGGCAAAGAGAGTACTGGCAACCGAATATATGAATTCGGGCAATTTTAAGGGAGCCGGGGATATCCTCGAAAGCATGATACGAGACTCGCAGTACCAGCTTCCCAAAGAGGATCTGAGCCTGCAGCTGTCCAAAGTTCTGGTTGCCCAGGGGAAACGCGACGAAGCCATCAAAGTTTTGCGTGATGCCAGTTCCCAGGCTGCGGCTTTCAGTTCTTACCAGCAACAGGTGGCAACAGAATTGGCTAAGCTGGAAAAGGCGCCTGCGGCCGCTTCCAATCCACAGCAGGCTCGTCCCTAGGGGGCGGGCATGATTTAAATCCGGGGGATGGATTCTCCTACAGATGTGCCGTGCCCTAAGTCCTTGTATTACACAGGCTTTATCCTTGACAAAGATTCTCCCGTTAATATAATTTCCCCCTCGCTGTAAGGCAGGAGTTTTGCTGTGTTCATTGAAGTTCAGGATTTAAAGCAGGAACCATTTTATGTCCGGCATGTATTCCCGATTGGAGAGATAAAGTATTCACATGAGGATGCAGGCTTAAGCGAGCCGGTAGTTGCCGATTTTGTCCTTACGCATAGAGACCGGGATCTTCATGTAAACGGCACCGTCGAAACGGCTATTCGCTATCGATGTTCCAGGTGCACGAAGGAATTCTCCAAAGCATTTAATGTCGGCTTCGATTTGACGTATTTGCCGCAGCCCAAATGGACCAATGAGGATGCGGAGATTGCACTTAAATATGATGAAATGAATATCGCATACTATGACGGGATTGCTCTTGATGTGAACCTTATGGTTCTTGAGCAAATCGAGCTTGCGATGCCAATGAGGTTTGTTTGTCGTGAGGATTGTAAAGGCCTCTGTTACAAATGCGGCGCCGATTTGAATGAGGGTCTGTGTTCCTGCAAAGACGAGGAAACGGATTTTCGCTTATCTGTCTTGCTGGAATTCCGGCAGAAGAAGATGGAGAAATAGGCGGACGGGTCCTTATAATTTTCACAAGAGAGTATAATTTCCCCACGATGGAGAACAGTACTAATGCCTAATCCAAAAAGGAGACATTCCAAGTCGCGCCGCGGGAAGCGCCGTGCGCATGACTTTTTGCAGACTGTTAATCCCAGCATCTGTCCCCAATGCCTCGAGCCCAAGGCTCCGCATCAGGCTTGCCCGAAATGCGGCTTTTACAAAGGGCGGCAGGTGATGGAAGGTGAAGAAGAGATTTAGTCCAGTTGCATAAAGCTCAGCATAGAAGCATTTGCCGGCTTACATGATCAAGATTGCCGTGGATAGCATGGGGAGCGATAACTCCCCAATCAGCGAAGTTGAAGGAGCCGTTCAGGCTGCAAGAGCCTATGACATCAACGTGATCCTTGTGGGCAAGGAGTCTTTGCTGGCGCCTCTGCTGAAGGAGTCTGGCGGTGACGGATTGCCTGTCGAGATTCGAAATGCGACTCAGGTCATCGCGATGGATGAGCCGCCCACAGCGGCGCTCCGGAGGAAAAAAGACTCTTCTATCCGTGTGGCTGCGGAGCTTGTTCGGGAAAAGGTCGCGAGCGGACTGGTGAGCGCCGGTAATACCGGCGCCGTCATGGCGATTTCCAAGATGGTATTTGGTTCCGTCCCCGGCGTCGATCGGCCGGCCCTGGCTGCAATTCTGCCGACATTGGCAGGCCACGCCGTTCTGCTGGACGTCGGCGCCAATGTTGCCTGCAAACCGCATCACCTCGTGCAGTTTGCCGTCATGGGGCACCTGTTCAGCAAGAAGATCGTGAATGTTGCCACGCCTCGCGTCGGTCTGATGTCGGTTGGCGAGGAAGAGTCCAAAGGCAACGAACTCACCAAAGAAGTGCACAAAGCCCTGAAACAGCTTCATTTGAATTTTATCGGCAATGTCGAGGGTCGAGACATCTATAACGGCCGTGCGGATGTTATTGTATGTGACGGCTTTACCGGGAATGTTGCGCTGAAGACGAGTGAGGGCCTCATTGAGGCAGTCCTGAAGCTTCTTAAGGATGAGCTGTCTAGAAACCTGCAGGCCAAGCTGGGCGCCCTGCTGAGCCAGCAATCCTTTAAGCGCCTGAAAAAACGGCTCGATTATTCAGAGTACGGCGGCGCTCCTCTTCTCGGGCTGCGCGGTGTTTCGATCATCTGCCACGGAAGGTCCAGCAGCAACGCGATCAAAAACGCAATCCGTGTTGCGAAGGAGTTCGCGGAAAATCAGATGAACGCCAAACTTGAGGTCGAGCTTAGCCAGATAGAAAACACATCAAAAAGAACCGTTTCGGTCAGCGGGTAAGGGAGGAAACTGGGCGGAAAACAGCTGTCGAAATTTGGCGGGTTTCCACAGAATAGAAATGGGATCCGGCTGCATTTATTCCTGCTTTATCCGTGTGCCCGCAAATTGGATAGTGAGGCCGAAGTTCCAGGCACCGAAGCGCTTGCTTCCCCTGTCTGCGGTGCTACAATGTGAGGCTTTCCGCCGCGGCTTTTGGGCTCGCTGGTGACCGATATGAAAGAGGAGGAACTGGGATGGCATCGGTAGAAGAAAAGGTCAAATCGATTATTGTGGATCAGCTGGGCGTCAACGAGGCCGAAGTAACGGGCAGCGCATCATTTGTTGACGACCTGGGTGCGGATTCTCTGGATACGATCGAGCTTGTCATGGCTTTTGAAGAAGCCTTCGGCATTGAAATCCCGGACGAGGATGCCGAAAAGATAAAAACTGTGCAGCACGCAATCGAGTATATTGAGGCTCATGTAAACTGAAACGAGCCAAATTGTGAAGCGGCCTATTGCCGTAAAAGTCGTGGAATTCACTCCACGCGAGGAACTGACGCCTTGCGAATCAGATCACAGGAAATGAGGAATTCAATATGAAAATAGTCGTTTGCGTCAAATTTGTCCCGGATACCGCTACTAAAATTAAAATCGCTTCAAGCGGAAACGAGATCGACTTCGCGGACGTTACATTCGTTGTGAATCCCTACGATGAGTTTGCGGTGGAAGAAGCTCTTAAGATCAAAGAGAAGCTCGGCGGCGAAGTTGTTATTGTTGGCGCCGGAGCCGAACAGGCAACTACAGGCCTTCGGACATGCCTGGCAATGGGAGCGGATTCCGCTGTTTTGATCGGGGATCCATCGCTGGAAAAGGCGGATTCTTTCGTGATCGGCTCCGTTCTGGCCAAGGTATGCGGCAATCTCAATCCAGATCTGATCCTTTTTGGAAAGCATGCGATCGGAGTCGATAACGGCCAGGTCCCTGCGGTAGTGGCCGATCAGCTGAACCTTCCCCAGGCTACGGTGGTAACGAAGCTCGACATACAGGATAAGAGCTTCAGGGCGGAAAGAGATATCGAGGGCGCAGTCGAAATTGTCGAGGGCAGCCTGCCGGCGGTTGTTACCGCTCAAAAGGGCTTGAATATCCCGCGCTATGCATCTTTAAAGGGAATCATGGCCGCCAAGAAAAAACAGATTGCCGTCCAGACCGTAGCCTCACTCGGATTGTCTGCGGAAGATCTGAAGCCGCGCATTTCTATCGAGCAAATCACTCTGCCTCCCTCGCGTCCTCCGGGAAAGATCCTGAAAGGAGACGTTGCCGAGGTCGTGCCTCAGCTGGTGAAGTTGCTGCATGAAGAAGCGAAAGTCATATAAAACGGCAAACGCGCCATTGATTTTGCGCCATTAGTCTTTTCAAGGAGGAAAGATGGCTCAAGGAATCCTGGTTTTTATAGAAGAACGGGAAGGCAAGGTCAAAAAGACCTCTCTGGAAGCTTTATATGCAGCGAGAAAATTGGCAGACACGCTTCAGGAATCCGTATGCGCGCTGCGACTGGCGGCAGGGGAGCCTTCCGTCAGTCTTGCTCAATATGGGGCGGATAAGGTTATTGCCGCGCAGAGCGATCTGCTGGGGGCTTACTCATCGGAAGCCTATTGCTCCGTGGTAGCTCAAGTTGCGCAGAAGATTCAGCCTCGTTTCATCTTGGGATCTGCAAGCGCTATGGGAAGAGACCTTTTGCCGCGCGTTGCCGCAAGGCTGGGAGTCGGCCTTGCTCAGGATTGCATTGAGGCGCGTGTCATAGACGGCCGGCAGCTGGAATGTTTGCGCCCGATTTATGCGGGCAAGGCTTACGCCCGAGTCCGGCTGTTGATGGTTCCATCCATAGCTACTCTCCGTCCCAACGTTTTTTCGCTGGGAGCTCCCGATCCCGCACGCAACGCCGAGACGGAAGCATTTGCGCCCGAATTAAAGGCCGATCAAATCCATGCGTCGGTAAAAGAAACGAAAGCTTCCGCCGGACAGAAAATTGAGCTCACGGAAGCCAATATCATCGTTTCAGGCGGACGAGGGATGAAGGGGCCGGAGAATTTTCCGATGATCGAGCAACTGGCCGATGCTCTTGGCGGCGCAATGGGAGCTTCCCGTTCCGCGGTGGATGCCGGTTGGATCGACCATCAGCACCAGGTTGGACAGACGGGCAAAACGGTGTCCCCTACGCTCTATATCGCCTGCGGAATCAGCGGAGCTATTCAGCACCTGGCGGGCATGTCGTCATCGAAATATATTGTTGCGATCAATAAGGATCCGGAAGCTCCATTATTTAATGTGGCCGATTACGGCATCGTAGGCGACTTGTTCGATGTTGTCCCTGCGCTGACCCAGGCGGTCAAGAATCTGAAATCTTCATAAAGCAGAAGCATCCGCCGCCGCATTAGAGGCTTTATGAAGAATGCGGGCTAGGGTTTCCGCCATTGCATGGTGTATCCTGAACCGGTAACCTTGAAAGGTCGTGATAGCCTAAATGGCTACTTTTAAGAAATCCGGGAGATCGTTGATTCGGCCGCGGCAGCGGTGGCTCTTGTATCTGCTGGAAAACCTGCGCAGCGGGCTGACGTGGATTGATTTTTGCGTCGGGCTTTGCGCGACCATTCTTATTTCCATCATACTAATCGGATTCCGTTCCCCTGTCATTCCGGCCTATAAGGTGGGCCAGATCGCCGACCGTGATGTGAGGGCAACACAGGACGTTGCCTATGAAGATCATGCTGCAACGAATCTGAAGCGTGACGAGGCCGAGTCCAGCGTCCCGGCGTTATACCAGATAGAATCGGATCTAATTTCCGAGCGCGAAAAAGCCATTACCTCTGCTTTTTCCATCGCTCGCGACATTCTGACGAAAAATGAATTCACCCTCGATTCTGAGCTGACACGGCCACTGGAACAGAAACTTTTGGAGGAAATCCGGAACAAGATCAACCAACGGCTGCCTGATGAATCGCTCCCGGTCTTGTTGCGCCATCATTTCAGTTCTGCTCTTGAAAACAGGATTATAAAGATCCTCGATACGGTATTGAGAGACGGAATCATTTCGAACCGCGAACAATTCCTCAAAGACCAGCGGAGAGGGATTGTGACCCGCAGTGGCACGCGATCCCTGGAGCGTCCTCTGGCTGACGGATATCTGGCCCGAGATCTGCCTTCGGCCAAAGAATATGTGCGGCAATATCGATCGGATTTTTCAACGCTGTCTCAGCGGGACCAGGCAGAAATCATTCAATTCCTGGAAAACTCTCTGTTTCCCACACTTCTATACAACCGGGAAGAAACGGAAATGAGGCGCGTCGAGGCAGCATCCCGCGTGACACCGGTAATTTTACAGATCCGGCAGGGCCAGGCGATCCTCCGCAGCGGCGAGCAGGTGACGCCCGCCATCATCATGCAGCTCGATGCTCTCAGAAACCTGCGGCGACCGCGTTCGCTGATAGGACAGTTGGGCGGGTATTGTCTTATTACCGCGATCCTTATGTATTCCATATGGCGTTATCTGGTTTTCTATCAGAGCCGTCCCAGCAAGATAAGAAAACACATGACGCTCATCCTCGTGGTAATTGCCCTCGAATTATTGACGATTCGTTTGGCGACGGCTCTTGCGGATATTCTTGGGGATCGTTTCCAGCAATTCCATGATTCCGCAGTTTTGTATTACGGCATTCCATTCGCGTTCGGGGTGCTTCTGACAACTCTGCTCGTCGATGTTAATCTCGGGATTGTGTCGACGGTCCTTCTTTCTGTTCTGACGGGCCTTTTTTATGGCGACGTCGATCTTGCCGCTTACCTTGTGGTCGGAAGTCTGGCGGGCATATACAGCATCCGGCAGTATAAGGACAGGGCCGCTATCCTCAAGGCAGGTGTAACGATAGGGACCGTCAATATTATCTGTCTGGCGGCGTTGGCGATCCTTCGGCATGCACGGCCCATGTTTACGGACATCCTGAACCAGATCGTTCTGGCGCTGTTGAGCGGTGTACTTTCCTCGACTCTGGCTTCCATGCTGCTGCCGGCTCTTGAGTCGCTGTTTAAAATCGTTACGGACATCCGGCTTCTGGAATTGTCGAATTTGAATGCGCCTCTGTTGCGGCGGCTGGCGGTTGAGGCGCCCGGCACCTATCATCATAGCTTGATGGTCGCCGCTCTGGCCGAAGGCGGTGCAGAATCCATCGGGGCGAATCCTCTGCTCGCCCGCGTTGGCGCCTATTACCATGACGTGGGGAAAGCGAAAAAGCCGGAATTCTTCGTGGAGAATCAATCCTATGAATACAACAAGCATGAAGAGCTTGCTCCCAGCATCAGCTGTCACATCATCGCCGGCCATGTCAAGGAGGGCCTGCAGCTTGCGGCGGAAGCCGGACTGCCGCAGCGCATCAGCGACATGATCCCCGAGCATCACGGAACGCGGGTAATGACATATTTTTATGAAAAGGCCAAAGACAGCGCCGGTGCAAATGAGGGGGATCCCGTCGAAGCGGATTTCCGATATCCGGGCCCGAAGCCTCAAAGCAAAGAAGCGGCGATTATTATGATGGCGGATGCCGTTGAGGCCGCGTCCAGAACCCTCTCTTCGCCCACAAAATCGCAGATTCAGAGAATGATTGACCGTCTGATTGATGCCATCATACGTGACGATCAGTTTGTGGAATGCGATATCACGCTCAAAGATGTTCAGCTGGTTAAGGAGAGCTTCTTTAAGATCCTGACCGGGACCTTTCACCATCGCATCGATTATCCGGGATATGACTTCAGAGAAACAGAGGACGAGTCCAAGCGAACTGCTCCGCAGAATTCAGGCTCTGAACAGACAACGACAATATAAAATCTGCCGGGGAGCTGTTTCTTTGTTCTGCGCGAACGTGCTTTGTATTCTGGACCGTGAAAATGCGGCGCTGTCGGTTGCTTTCTTAAGCCCGAGGGAAATGCGCGCGTTGAACAGCCGATATCTCCGGCGCAACTACGCTACGGATGTGCTGAGCTTTTCGTATGATGAAGTGAGGATGGAAGGAAGGCCGTTTCTCGGAGAAATCGTTATTGCTCCGCAGGTCGCCGTTCTTCATGCGTCGCGCTATGGAGTGCCGCCTGAAAAGGAGATGCGAAAACTGCTTGTACACGGAATCCTCCACCTGCTGGGATACAACCACGAAACGGACAGAGGAGAGATGAATCGGCTTCAGGCAAGGCTATTGCGTAAAAAATTGTTGACGGCTTCACCTGCCATAATGAATGGAAAGGAAGTGCGATGATAGCCCTTAACATGGAGTTAGCGGTCATTGTTCTCTCGCTTCTGCTGCTTTTCTTCCTGTCGCTGATCGAGAACGCAATCACGCAATCGAGCACGCTGATTCTTCGCATGATGATGGAACGTCCGGATAAACCGAATCTGCCGCTTTTCCCCGTCGTACTGGAAGATAAGATGCAAATCCTCGTCCCACTGCATTTCGGAACTCAGGTTTTTGCAGTTACGGCTGCCATTCTGATTACTCATCGCAGCATTCTGATATGGTCCACTCACGGATTGATCCATTCGTTTATCCTCATCGTTCTGCTTGTGGCCGTCTTCAACCTGTTGCTTCCGCGGCTTCTTACTCTGAATGAACCGGAAAAGAAACTGGCAATATTGTTGCGGATTTTTAGCCCGTTCTATGCCTTTCTGCGCTCGGTCACGATGCCGTTATCGAAGGTTTTGAGCCTTTTTGAGCGTCTGCATGAAGAGATTGATGAAAAGAGCAAATCCGATAATGAGGAAGCGAGCGGCGAAGAAATACAGGCCTATCTCGAGATCGGCGAAAACGAAGGCATTCTGCAGGAGGAAGATACAAAGCTCATTCAGTCGGTTGTTGAGTTCGGAAACACCTTGGTGCGGGAGGTGATGACCCCGCGGACCAAAATCATAGCCTGCGATGAAACGGCCACGATAGCGGAGCTGCGCGAAACCATGATACGGTACCGACATTCCCGAATCCCGATTTATCGCGGTGACATGGATCACATCATCGGAATCGCCTACATCCGTCAGCTTATGGCGGAATATGCCAAGGGGAGAGAATCCGATTCCATAGCGGGTCTGGTAAATCCGGCCTTGTTTGTTCCGGAAACCAAACCTGTTTCCAAGCTGCTCAAGGAGCTTCAGGAACGCGGAGACCATGCTGCAATTGTGATCGACGAATACGGCGGCGTTGCAGGACTGGTAACGATAGAAGACCTCGTGGAGGAAATCGTCGGAGAAATCCGGGACGAGGACGAAGCCAAGGTAAGCAAAATCATAGAAGAGGGGGGCAGAAGCTATGTTTTGCGAGGCAGCACCGAACTTTCGCGTCTTGAAGATATAGCAACCCGCAAATTCGAAAACCTGAGCTGCGCTACAGTCGCCGGATTGGTGATGGCATACCTGGGGCGCGTGCCTGCGCGCGGCGAATCCTTTGATTTGAACGGGCTAAAGATTCAGATCCTTGACGCTGATCGCAAGCGGGTGCACTGGGTCCGCATCCAGTTGCCTGAAATTCCAGGCGACGAAGCTCAGGAGAAAAAAGGGGACTGACTGTTCGGAGTATTCATGTTTAGTGACATGGATCGCAGGTTCATGAAGAAGGCTCTGGCTTTGGCGGAGAAAGCGATAGGACTGGCCAGCCCGAATCCCAGCGTGGGCTGTGTCATCGTTCGGAACGGCCGGATCGTGGGGCGAGGCTGGCACGAATACTCCCTTATGGATCATGCGGAAGTAAAAGCACTCGAAATGGCCGGAGAATTTTCGCGGAATGCCACAGCCTATGTAACGCTCGAGCCTTGCTGCCATCAGGGAAGAACTCCGCCTTGTGTGAATCGCTTGATCCATTCGGGCATCCGCCGCGTCGTTGTCGCCGGAATCGATCCAAATCCCCGGGTATCGGGACAGGGCCTCAAACGCCTGGCCGCTTCCGGTATCCGGGTGGACGTCGGATTGATGTCTGAGGAAGCCGCGAAAATCATCGAGCCGTTTGCATGCCATGTTGCCACGGGCACTCCTCTCGTTATCGGCAAAGTGGGGATGTCGCTGGATGGGAAGATCGGTACCGGATTCCCGAAGGGACGCGGGATTACATCGCCGGAGGGCAGGGGATTCGGACATCGCTTGAGGCTGAGTGCGGATGCATTGCTGGTGGGAGTCGGCACTGTTCTTGCCGATGATCCTGAATTGACCTACCGGGGGACTGCGCCCAAAGCCCGTCCCCTGATCCGCGTAATTCTCGATTCGCGATTGCGTACGCCTTATGAAGCCCGCCTGTTCCGAACGCGCCCGCGCGCTCCCATACTCATTTTCTGCGGAAGGGAAGCGCCCGAAGCCCGCAGAAGGAAATTGGAAAAAAATGGAGCCGAAATTATAAGAGTCTCTTCTTCAAAGAGCGGGCTGGACCTGAAGGCGGTTCTCAAAGAACTGGGAAAGAGGAAGGTGCTCGGTTTGCTGGTGGAAGGGGGAAGCCGTGTGCATTGGTCCTTTCTTTCCAAACAGCTGGTGGATCTCTTCTACTTCATTATCGCTCCCGTTGTGCTGGGGGGAGAGCGGTCCATTCCTTCGGTAGGCGGGACGGGCTATAGGGCTATCGCGGATTCACCGAGGTTTAAAATCCGAAAATCCTATCCGGTCGGGCCGGATTTTGTTCTTGAGACGTATCCATCCTACTCGAAATCTATTTTGTCCCCCTGGCTGCCTTCAGAAACCGGTTCATCTGGCGCGCGATATCCTTTGCCGTCATCAAGGCGGATATGACGGCCGCACTGTCCGCTCCTGCATCCAGTACTTCACGAACCTGATCCAATCCGATTCCACCGATTGCCGCCACCGGAATAGGGGAGATCCCGCAGGCTGCCTTCAGGCGCCTCAAACCGACGGCCGGCGCCGCATCTCTTTTTGTCCGAGTCGGATAAATGGGACCGAATCCGAAGTACTGAAGGGGCAGATAAGAGCTCTTGCGGATCTGCTCAACCGTATGTGTGGAAAAGCCGATGATTTTATTGCGCCCAAGTATGATGCGGGCCGCTTCCGGCGGCAGGTCCGTTTGGCCCAAATGAACTCCTGCAGCCCCACTGCTCAGCACCAGGTCACAGCGGTCGTTGACGATAAGCGTAACGCCTTTTAACGAAGCGAACTCCACACATTCCATGAGATCGCGCACCAATTCCCTTATAGGAGTGGATGTGTCCCGTATCTGCACAATCTCGGCTCCGCCGCGCACGAGCTCCTTCAGGATGGCAAGATGGCTGGTTTTGTGTGCCAGCTCCTTATCGGTGATCGGATAAATCGGAGGGAGATAGAACCGCATGCGTTTTAGAGCCCTCGTCACGTTATCCCGGAGCGGAGTTTTGATTCATCTGTTCCAGAAAGTGTGTATGGATGCGGCCGGCGCGGAAATCCTCATTACTCAAAATTCGCTGGTGCAATGGAATGGTAGTATGTACTCCTTCCACAACCGTCATTTCCAGCGCGCGTTTCATGCGGCGAATGGATTCCTGCCGGTTTCTGCCGAAGGCAATAATCTTGGCAATTAGAGAGTCATAGTATGGCGTAATGACATATTCGTTGTAAGCAGCCGAGTCTACCCGGATGCCGATTCCGACGGGCGGGTGAAATGTTTTTAATTTCCCGGGAGAGGGGAGGAACGTATCGGGGCACTCTGCGTTGATACGGCATTCCAGAGCGTTGCCGCGGAACACGATATCCTTTTGCGTGTATCCCAACGGTTCCCGGCCGGCAAGCCGGATCTGTTCCTTTACCAGATCGAGCCCTGTTACGAATTCGGTAACGGGGTGTTCGACCTGAATCCGAGTATTCATTTCGATGAAGTAATAATGGCCCCGGTCGTCAAAGACGAATTCCATGGTGCCCGCATTCGCGTAATGGACTGTGCGCGCCGCCTGCACCGCAAGGCGTCCGACCTCAGCTCTCAATTCCGGTGTCAGATAGGGAGAGGGGGATTCCTCGATCAGTTTCTGATGGCGTCGCTGGATGGAGCATTCTCTTTCTCCCAGGTGAACGACGCTTCCGTGATGATCCGCCAGAATCTGAAATTCAATATGCCGTGCAACGGGTATGTACTTTTCCAGATATACGCCTCCGATTCCGAAGGCAGAGATCGCTTCATTTTGCGCGATTTCGAGGGCATTCGGAAGATCCTCGGCTGAATGGACGATCCGCATTCCCTTGCCGCCGCCGCCGGCTGCGGCTTTGATAATTACCGGATAGCCTATTTCATCGGCGGCGTTCAGGGCGGAAGAAATGGATCCCTGAATCTTGTCGGTGCCGGGAACAACAGGCAAACCGGCTTCCTTCATTGCCTTCCGGGCAACGTCCTTGTCGCCCATCATTCTGATTACTTCCGGCGACGGGCCGATGAAAGTGATTCCACACGCTTCGCAGACTTCCGCAAAATAGGAGCTTTCAGCCAGAAATCCATAGCCCGGGTGAATCGCATCGGTATTCGTAATTTCGGCTGCGCTGATTACGGCCGGTATGTTCAGGTAGCTTTCGCTGCTGGGCGCAGGGCCGATGCAGACGGCTTCATCCGCGAAGCGCACGTGCAATGAATGCTGGTCGGCCTGGGAATAAACAGCGACCGTGGGTATTCCGAGTTCTTTGCAGGCGCAAATGATGCGGAGCGCGATCTCACCCCGGTTGGCTATTAGAATTTTTCGAAACATCGCGGTTATCCGCCTTGCTTTTCGGGACGGATGCCGAAAAGCTTTTGACCGAATTCCACGGGATGAGCGTTTTCAATGTAAATGCGAGCAATTTCTCCATCGATGTCCGACGGGATTTCGTTCATCAGCTTCATCGCTTCGACCAGGCATAAGATGGAGCCTGCGTGAACTTTATCCCCCGGCTTCACATAGGGCTCGGATTCGGGATTCGGGGCTCTATAAACGGTTCCAACAATGGGAGACGTCACGATGTGAAGCGACGCTTCTTCCGGATCTCCGGCAGTATCCGTTTGCGGTGATCCCGGTTCGGAGGTCGCGGGATGGACGGGAGCATAGCTCAAGCTTACCGTCCGAGCATGCGCCGGAGAAGGGAGCGCTGAATCCGGGCCATATCCCCGTCTCAGGCGAATTTTTGTGCCGGTATGCTGCAATTCAAATTCGCTGATGTCGCTCTGGAGAATCTCCTGAATCAGGTCCTTAACTTCTTTGATATTCATTTAAACTTCCCTGGCGCCTTGACGTGGAAAAATACAGCCGTCTCTTATAAGCCCCAAATAGGTTTTAAGCATACAGCCGTGCTCTCATTGCGGATGCCGCCCTGCTCCGGCCCGACGCCATTCCTTTCGGCGAAGACAGGGATCATAGCACCAAATGATTTGGGTTGTCAAAACGGGCGGACGAACGCAACCTTGGCTCCGAAATAAATCATTAATGGGCGCGCCGTGTGGATAATTCTTGGAAGGAGAATAAAAAAACCGGCGCGGAGCCAGGTCCCGCGCCGGTTTTCAGGTTTCCTGCATTTGCGAACTTACTTTACTATGCGAGGAGTAACGAAAAATAACACTTCTTGGGTGCTTCTCGTAACGGCTGTGCGCCGGAACAGGTTGCCGACGACGGGCAGGGATCCCAGTCCGGGCACTTTATCTTCCGAATTTGATTCGCTGTCGATAAGGATTCCGCCGATAACCGTCGTCCCTCCATCGCTGACCAGAATGCGGGTGCTTGACTCGCTTGTCCGGATGGATGGTATGCCGTCGACGTTATTAGCCCAGTCCGGAGTGTTGTTCTCGACTTTCAGGTCCAGGACAATATTTCCTTCATAGGTAATTTGCGGCGTAACCGTAAGGGTCAGGGCTGCATTCTGGAATTGCACGGTAACGGTGTTGTTGGCGACAATCTGAACGGGGAAGCGAACGCCCTGAGTGATAACAGCCGAGCTATTGTTCTGCGCCGTTACCTTGGGTTGGGAAATGAGCTTCGCCAGACCCTTGCTCTCTCCTGCGGTGATGGCAGCATCCAGCAGGAACGTGTCGAAAATATTGCCGATGGATATTCCCAGGCCGCCGAATGCCTTTGTGGCCGGCAGGTTCACATTATAGTTGCCTTTATCCTGGCTTGATCCGGTGCTGACTGCGGCACTGTTGGACGCCTTGGATTCGGAAGCGCCTCTCCCGGTTACCGGATTCCCCGCGACATATGTTGAGTTGGGGGTCGCGCTCGGGCGAGTGCCGCCTATCGTTCCAAAGGTGTTGGGTCCGCCGACTGTGACACGTTCGAGATTGCCTTGAACGAATCCGAACTGGATACCGATTGCCCGGGCAAAATCGCGTGTTGCCGACACAATGCGTGCTTCAATCTCCACTTGAGGCTGAGGAATGTCAAGCGCCTCGATGAGTTTTACCAGCTTATCCAATGAGCTCGGCAGGTCCGTCAGAATCAGTGAGTTTGTGCGTTCATCGAGCACAATAGTGCCTCTCACGGTTTTTTGATCGGCAAGAGCTTTAACAAGGTCAACCGCTTTGGCATAGTTCAGGCGCTTAACGCGGGTTTCGACATCGGATGCCAGAAGGGTAGCCTTCTTAAGAGCTTCTTTCTGCTTCGCTTCTTCCTGTAGAGTAGCCTTTCTGGTGATCCGGACCAGATTGCCTTCCACTTGTTTATCCAGAGCCCGAGTGGCCAGGGCCATATCAAAGACCTGATCCCAGGGAATTTTTTCTCCCTTGATGGAAATGGTGCCTTTGACATCCGGATCCACCACAACATTGATCCCGCCTTCTTCGGCCATCAGCCGGAAAAAGTCAACCAAGGGCATGTCGATGAGATCCAATGTCAGCGGTTGCCCGGTATACCGGGTATTCACACTGGGAGCCACTCTCGGCGGAGCAGGCATTGCCGCAGGCATTAATGCTGCTACCAGCGGCGCGGTATCCACCTTGTTTCTGGCGGCCTGCGATGTGGCCGGACGCGGCTTGGATTCCGCAGCGGCAACAGGAGAGTCTTTCGGTTTATCCGATTTCTGGGGCGTTGCTTCCGCCTGAACCGCGGCGGGCTTTGCCTGCGAAGAGGGCTTCTTCACAGTTGGTTCGGCCGGCGCCGGTTTTGGTTCAGCCTTGGCAACCGCAGGTTGCGGAGATTCCGGTTTCACCTGAGCTTTTTCCGGTTTGGTTGCAGGCGGTGGGGTCGGAGCAGCAGGGGGCTTCGCGGCTGATTCCGCTTGAGGCATCCTGGTTTCCTTCACCTCAACCTTGGGAGTCTCCGACGCCAGAGGCTTGTAGGGTTTCGTTACCATTTTCGGCTCTGAAACATCCTGTGCCCGGCTGGGCGCTGCCTTTACGGTCGGAGCGGCGGTGACTGCAAGAGGATTGGGCGGCTCGGTGCGAAAAACAATGAGGACTTGCGACTCGTCCTGATTGAGTTCATGAGCTCCATACCCTTTTTCCAGATCACACACGACCCGGGCAATGGGTGTCGGCGAACTCTGGAATTGCTGCACCCTTACCTGTTTCAATGAAGATGAGTTCACCGGTAGTTTTGCAAACTGGACCTTGTTTCTTGTGTTCGGAAAATCAAGAACAAGCCGGGGAGGATTATCCAGAATGATCTCCGTCGGGTTGATGGACCGGTCTGCTATCACGGTGACAGTTAGTTTGCCGTCCTCGGGAGCAACCTTAATATCGGTGATGGCGCTTGCCTGATACGGCACGGTGGCCATCTTTCCGGCAGCTTCCTTTGCCAAAGCTCCGGAATCGGCGGGAGCCGCCGAATTGGGCTGCATTTGAGGCGGTTTAGAGCTGACGGGCTTATCTTGAGCATAATCCAATCTAGGAACAACAAACGCCAGCAATAGGAGAAGGATCGCGCATACGGTCCCGCTCACGTTACTTGACGCAAGATTTCTGATTATGGTGCTTCGAATTTTCATACCAGCCATCCTATTGTGTCCTTAGCCGCTTAGTAACATCCTGGGTCAGTGTTTTTCCGGATTTCAGTTTAGTTTCTCGGACAAAAGTTATGGAATCGTCTTGAATTGCTTTTACATATCCATCGAAAAGCCTATCGCCTTCTCTAATAAAATAGGCACGAGAGTCCGCAGCTCGGAGTATTGCTGTGTTTCCGGCTTCGCGGATAGTGACGCCCTGGAGTTTTGCCTGTGCAATGTATGTGCCGGCTATCCCCGGAGGAGGGAGTCCGCGATCTACCTCTTCGTCGGCCTGCTGCGTTGCCTTTTTCTTCAAAAAGAGCGGATTTAAAAATGGATCCCGTCGGCTTCCGGATTGATAGCGGACCCCGGAATATTTGATGGGATTTTCTGCAGGATTTGTGGTGCTCTCTGCTGCTTCCTGTGCAATCAAGGGCAAACAAAGGAGCATCGGAAGGAACGTCCACAAAAGGCCTTTTCGCCCGTACGAGCTGAACGGACTGTGATTCATATCGTTCAACGGGCGCCATATTGCGAGCCGTGTGATTGCTATTGAGAAAATGCTGACCATCACCGCTTTTTCTCCTTCTTTCTATCATCAACCTGGGGTGAGACAACCTGATCTTCCCTGAAAACGAAGGTTGTTGCCGTGCAGCTGGCAGTGAGCGTCCGAGACGGATCGGTCGCTTGCGCATTCGAACCTGAAATGGAGATGGATCCCACGTCTATGATTCGGGTTGCGCGGCTGACCTTTTCAAAGAATGAGCCCAGCCCGTCATAGTTGCCTTCGACCTCAATCTGTATGGGCCAGTCGGAATGAAAGGCACGAGGAACTACCGGTTGCGGCGTGAACCGGTTGATCTTGAGACTGCTGGATGCCGCCATCTGCTGCACGCTTCTCAGAACGGACGGGGTTTCCTTCTGGGCAGGCAGAATGCTCTGCAACACCGCGAGCCGCTGTTCCAGCTGGGACAACTCCTGTTTGAAACGCTTAAGCTGATTTTCGATTGCTGTGCCCTGTGCGACGCTTTTTTCCAGTTTGACAACCTCAGCCTGGACCTTCTTTTGCTCTTTGATGATGTCCTTCAGGTAGTAGAAATAAAACACGAAGGCCAGGCAGAACACGATTACGGTGAAGATGGAAATTTGAGCTGAGCGGGGCAGGTTCTCAAAACGATAGTCACTGATAGCCATATCTTCACTCCGCCTGTGATTTCGTTAAGCTCATGCAGATGAGCGAGAATTTTGAGGCTTCTTTTTGGCTTTCGATGGATTCAAGGTCCACGCTCGCAAAAATCCCGCTAGCCGTAAGATTGCTCATAAAGTCGGGGATCACCTCGGTATGTTCGGTGTATCCGACGATCTTTATCCGATCTGCTTTCTGGGTAAGTGATGTAAGCCAAAGGACTCCGTCTCGCGGAATACTTTGAAGTACGCTGTTCATCAGAAGAACGGGACCGGTTTGGTTTTCCTTCAGCTTTTCGATGACATCGATTCGGCTTTGGCGAAGCTGTTTCAGCTTCTCGTATTTTTCGATCTCTCTTTTCAATGTCTGAAGGCGTGCTTCTTCGATGCGAAGCTTGTCCCGTTTTTCGACAGATGCACGGAGTTGATGCTGGACATAGAAGTACCAGGTTGCCGTCGCTCCCGCGACCAACAAAAAAATCACAAGATATATCAAACCTGTCCGCGATACGGCCGGTGCAGTAAATGTCTTGCGTACCGGGGCTGTTTGATCTTTTAGCAAATTCACTTTGATCATAGCCGCTCTATCCCTCGACACTCCGGAGTGCCAACCCGATCGCGATCGCGAGATCCGGAGCACGATCGGCGATCATTGAGGATGAGAATCGCTTTGGATCGAATGTAATCTTTTTGAAGCTGTTGAACTTCTCAGTCGGAATTTCGAATTTCCGCTCGAGGGTTTCTATCAAACCGGGCGTGTGTGCGGCTCCGCCGCTCACAATCATTCGATCGATGTGGTCAACAGTCGTGGTGGATTTGAAGAAATCATATGTCTTTTGAATTTCAAGACAGATGATTTCCGTTACAGATTCGATGACATGGGTGGCTTCCTTGGGATCAATATTCTCGACCGCTTCGCCGTGCTTTAAAGCCTGGGCCTGGCTATAGCCGAGATTGAATTCCTTCTGGATAAATTCCGTGTACTGATGGCCGCCAACTCCGACATCGCGAGTGAACAGAAAATCGGTGCCGGAGACAATATTAATAGTCATCGTACTGGCCCCGATGTCCAACAGCGCTACGGTATTTTGGCTGGTCGGCGCATAGTTGGCTTCATAGGCGTTCTGAAGAGCAAATGCATCGACATCCATGAGTACGGGGGTTTTGCCGGCCATCTTAATGACGCTTGTATAGTCCGTGATTTTGTCTTTTTTCACGGCTACAAGCAGAATGTCCAGGTTCCCCGTTCCGACATTCTCTCCCAGAACTTGATAGTCCATGTTGACATCCGCGATATCGAAGGGAATGTATTGTTCTGCTTCCCATCGAATAGACTCGGCCAAGTCTTCATCGCTTTGAACGGGGAGAGAGATCTTTTTGACTATTACCGAATGGCCGGAAATCGAAGTGGTTATACGCCCGTTCTTAATGTTCTGATGGGTGAAAATTTTGCCGATCGCATCGGATACCGGTATTTTGGAAATAATGACTCCATCCACAATACAGTCGGGCTGGAGTTCCTCGATACCCAGGCTGACCAGTTCATATTCCCCTTTTCGAGTCGGGCGGAGTTCCGCAGCTTTGAGAACTCTCGAGCCGATGTCGAGACCAACTGCCTGTTTGTTGCGATTAAGGAGACTTGCCATAGTTTGTTTGCCGAGTTATTCCTGTTTCCAGTTGAGACCGTTTTTAAAAAAACAATTTTTTCGATACAAACGATTCATTGGATTTCCTCAGAATTGCCATGCCGGAGCAGGCAACCTGCTACTCTTATCGTTCTCTGTGGCTAACATGTTGCGTTTTTTCTGAAAAGCGCTGGTGATGAAAATCACGAATGCCGCAAATTTTTCAAAACGCTCCGATCGTTAAGAATTTGCAGATCTCTTCGCCTTGCATTGCATTCCCTGTCCGGCGACAGGCTCCAAAGCGGCTCCCAATGCGGTTAAGACGATGCATCAGCCGAGATGAAATCCGCATTTTGGGCCGACTGCACCTGAAAGGAGTTCCCGTATTTATCGGAGGGGTATTGCAGGATTCATTCGAACTGCTCTCAGGTTTTTACATAGGGCCCGCCTTTTTTTCTCAAAGAGCGTGGTGCTGTCGGTCTGTCCTGTAGCGCATCTTTATATATAAGCCGGATATTTTGTCCCGACAGTATTCCAATCCATCTCTGCGCGGAGGAAGCAAAATCGGCTATGGAATTGCCGGTCCTCCGTCCCGAATCCTGACCTCGACCTGAGGATCCATGCAGAAATATTTCGGCGAGGGCTTGGCGATTTCAAAAAATAATGGGATATTTTAAATTTTGGGATGGAAAACCTTCGGAAATCGAGGAAGATGATATTGAAGCGGCAATTCCTCTTGACACATGCATTTCACTTGGATAGCCTAAAGGATTATTCTGCTAAGTAGTTAACTGAGGGAGACTGTAATGAAGAGCTTTATCCCCCGTGATAGGGATATTCAGAAACATTGGCACGTTATTGATGCGGAGGGGCAAATCCTTGGACGGTTAGCCACCAAAGCCGCCAGACTGCTCACTGGAAAAGACAAACCGATTTATACTCCTTTTCTCGATACCGGAGATCACGTCATCATTATTAATGCAGAAAAGGTTAAGCTGACAGGTAAGAAGCTTTCGGAAAAGCTTTATCGCCATCATACGGGTTACCCTGGAGGATTGCGAGAAACCACGGCCGGTATGCTGTTGGCGAAGGATCCCGGAAAATTGGTGCGAGAGGCCGTGATCGGCATGCTTCCTAAAACGAAACTTGGACGGGCTATGCGAAGAAAGCTTAAGGTTTATCAAGGACCCCAGCATCCGCATCAGGCTCAACAACCGAAACCGTTGGCTTTATAGCCCTATCCAATATTAAGCGAGCTTTATATCGAACTGAGGAATTGAATGGCAATAGTCAAATACTACGGTACAGGGAAGAGAAAGAGTTCTACGGCTCGTGTACATCTTTTGCCCGGGGCCGGTCAGGTGACCGTCAACAAGCACGATCTGAGCGAATACTTCAAGAGCGAAACGCAGCGAACGGTGATCCGCTATCCATTGGCGGTTACGGACAACCTCGGCAAATTTGATATTCGAGCCATCGTAAGCGGAGGGGGCACCTCCGGACAAGCGGGTGCTATCCGGCTTGGAATTGCCAATGCGCTGTTGCAGTTCAATGCCGAACTGCGTCCACGATTGAAACGAGCGGGGCTGCTCAGCCGAGACTCCCGCATCAAGGAACGAAAGAAATACGGTCAGAAGGGAGCTCGCAAGAGATTCCAATTCTCGAAGCGATAGTCTGAGGAGGTTCTATTTGGTTTCGATAACCATGAAGCAGTTGTTGGAGGCGGGAGTTCATTTCGGACACCAAACGAAGCGATGGAATCCGAAGATGAAGGAGTATATCTTCGGTCAACGGAATGGCATTTACATTATTGATTTGCAAAAAAGCCTCAAGTTGTTCAAGAACGCAATTCAATTCGTTTATGAATTGGGTGCTCAGGGGAAGACAATTCTGTTTTTAGGGACCAAGCGCCAGGCGCAGGAAGCCATACAGGAAGCCGCGCAGCGGACAGGGACGTATTATGTCAACCAGAGATGGCTGGGAGGGTTCCTGACCAACTTTGTGACCATTCAGAAAAGCATCAAACGATTCCGCGAAATAGAGAGCATGCGGAGCAACGGGCAGTATGATCTTTTCTCCAAGAAAGAAGTTGCCCGATACGAGCGTGAGCGAAAAAAACTCGAGAAGAACCTCTCCGGTATCAAAGAGATGTCCGGATTGCCAAACGCTCTGTTTGTAATCGACACAAAGCTCGAAGCGATTGCCATCAAAGAGGCTGCGAAACTGGGCATCCCGATTATCGGTGTAGCGGATACAAATTGCGATCCGGACGAAGTCAACTACATCATTCCGGGCAATGACGATGCGCTTCGTGCGATCCGCCTGATAACGGAAACAATCGCGGAAGCCTATCTGGACGGCAAGGCCGTATTCGAGGCGCAGCAGAAGGAACTGGCCGAACAGATGGAAAAACAGCGGCAGATCCAGGCGCAGCAAGCTTCTGCTGCTGCGGAAGCGGCAGCCCGCAGGAATGCTGAGAGCAAGGATCTGACCGAAGCCGGAGCCCTTGCCGGCGAAGCAACGCATCCGGGCGAATCTGCGGCAAAACCAAAGACTACGGTACGCAAGGCGCTCCAGCGAAAAGCCAAGCCGAAAAAGCCTGAACCCGCGGCTCCAGCGGAAATTACCGCTGCTCCGAATGCCGCAAACGAAGCTGCAAGTCTTCCCGAAGCGGAGGGGGAGCGATCGGAAGAGCAGAGTCCTTCCGGCAATTAGCAGGCATTTCGCTACGTTATCATTCCATCTCACAATTCTCCGATAATTCGGACAGCCGGGGGCGACGGGTTTTTCTGAGAGTGTGTGTTGTTTCATACGCACCGATCTGGGTGCGAAGAATAGGAAGCACAGGAGGCTATTGATGGCTATTTCTGCAGAACTGGTGAAGGAACTCAGGGAGAAGACCGGCGTAGGTTTCATGGAATGTAAAAGCGCGCTGCAGGAGTCCAATGGAGATATGGAGGCGGCGATAACAATTCTGCGCAAGAGGGGACTGGCTTCTCTGGCTAAGAAGTCCGGCCGGGAAACCAAGGACGGATTGATCGGCGCCTATATTCATAACGGCAGCAAAATCGGCGTTATGCTGGAAGTGAACTGTGAGACGGATTTTGTAGCCAGAAATCCCGATTTTCAAACGCTTGTCAAAGATCTGGCTATGCATATCGCGGCCAGCGAGCCGCAGTTCATACGCAAAGAAGATGTTACCGAAGATGTTTTGGCGAGGGAATGCGAAATATACACCGAGCAGGCCCGTGCCACAGGGAAGCCTGAAAACGTATTGGCCAAAATGGTCGAAGGGCGGATGTCCAAGTTTTATGCTGAAGTATGCTTGCTGGAACAGCCGTTTGTGAAAGATCCGGCCATCAGTGTGCGCGATCATATTGCAGCGCATATCCAGAAAATCGGAGAAAACATTCAGGTCCGCCGTTTTGTGCGGTATAAATTGGGCAGCGAATAAGCGCCGGAGGAGGATGCATGCGGGAGAATCAGCCGGATCCGAAGCCCCGATTCCAGAGAGTATTGCTTAAATTAAGCGGCGAAGCTCTGATGGGAGACCAGGGCTACGGCGTTGATCCGGCCATGGCGTCCCGGATCGCGGAAGAGATTTCGGAGCTTCATGCACTTGGAGTCCAGGTCGCCGCAACGGTTGGCGGCGGAAATATAGTCCGTGGCATTTCTGTAAGCGCGGCAGGCATGGATCGGGTCAGCGGCGATTACATGGGGATGCTGGCGACGGTCATCAACGCGCTGGCGCTGCAGAACGCTCTGGAAAAGAGGGGCGTGTTCACACGGGTCCAGTCGGCGATTGAAATGAAGGAAGTAGCAGAGCCTTTCATCCGCCGCCGGGCTATCCGCCATCTCGAAAAAGGGCGAGTCGTTATTTTCGCAGCGGGAACGGGCAACCCATATTTTTCGACCGATACAGCCGCAGCTCTCCGGGCCATGGAGATCGGCGCGGAAGTGATTCTAAAAGCCACCAAAGTGGATGGCATCTATGATTCGGATCCCCTCCTCAATCCCTCCGCAAAGCTTTTTAAAGAACTCACCTATCTCGAGGTCCTCGAAAAAGGTTTGCGCGTCATGGATACGACCGCCGTATCGCTTTGCATGGAAAACAAACTGCCCATAGTGGTCTTTAATCTTCTTCACCGAGGCAACATCAAGAGCGTTGTATTGGGTTCGAATGTAGGTTCCATTGTGCGGGCATAGGCAGGTCAAGCTGTGCCCCGCCTTTGCTTATCCAAAGGAGGTTATATCCTGATGATCCGACAGATATTGGATGGCGCGAAAAAAGGGATGGAAAAATGCGTTGAGGATATGCGACAGAATCTTGCCACAATTCGAACGGGACGCGCATCGGTCAGTATCCTCGATCATATTCAGGCAAATTACTACGGCACTCCTACGCCTCTGAACCAGATGGCGTCTCTGTCGACTCCGGATCCGACTTTGATCGTGATTCAGCCGTGGGACCCTTCGACAATTTCGGCGATTGAAAAGGCTATCCTTGGATCTGATCTGGGATTGAATCCGACTAACGACGGGAAAGTGATCCGGTTGCCGATACCTCCGCTGACGCAGGAAAGGCGCAAGCAGCTGGCGAAAACCGTGGGACATGTTGCGGAACAACACCGGGTTGCGGTGCGGCAGGTCCGGCACGATGCCAACGACCAGGTTAAGTCCGGCCTGAAGGACAAGAAGATTTCGGAAGACGAAGAGAAGGATGCACTCAAGAAGATACAGGATATGACCAACACCTACATCGAGAAGGTGGATGAGCTTCAGAAGAAAAAGGAATCCGAGATTCTCGAGATGTAATCCGGCTCGGCGGGACTTCGACTGATGGAATGGGCCGGTCTGAGTTCGCGTCATCGCAAGAATCCAGTCGTAGTGGAGCTATTATAATGATTGCTGCAACACAGATAAAAAAAGGAATGACCATTAAGCTTAATGGAGAGCTTTATCGTGTCTTTTCATCCCAGCACATCACCCCCGGCAATTGGCGGGGAATGGTTCAAACAAAGCTGAAGTCCATCAAAAGCGGTTCCATTATCGAGCACCGGTTCCGATCCGAGGATCGGGTAGAACAGGCTTATCTGGAAACGCACGAAATGGAGTATTTGTATTCGGACGGCTCGGATTACTATTTCATGAACACCGAAACTTACGAACAACTCCACCTGCCGGCCGAGCTGCTCGAGGATGCCATTCCTTTTATGACACCGAACATCAAATTGGAGATTGAATTCCATGAAGGGAAGATTATCGGTGTGGAAATGCCTCCGTCCGTTGAGCTCCGCATCGTTTCAACCGAGCCGGCGCTGAAAGGAGCCACAGTCAGCAACGTCAACAAGCCGGCAACGATGGAAACGGGTCTTGTCATTCAAGTGCCGCCATTTATTAATGAAGGCGAGCTGATACGAGTCGATACGACTGAAGGAAAATATCTGGAAAGAGTAAAGGAGTAATCGTTCTATTGAAAGCCGGCTCGATTGCTTCCAATAATGCTTTCTCTGCCCCAGCTTCGTAAAATTCCGATACTCAAATATTGCTTTCAGAGTCCGTGTCTGGTACGTTTGATTTCCTTATCTACAGAAGAGGTATCCCAAGCCAATGAAGGAACTCACACAAAGCCTCCGCCTGTCTCCAAGCGAAATTCCAAACCGCATTTATGGAGTCGAGAACTGGGCTGGAGGTTATTTTGGCGTCAGCGAGCAGGGCTGCCTTACGGTACATCCAACGCGGAATCCTCTTATGGGCGTTGAAGTCGTTTCGTTGATTCAGACGCTTCTCCAGCGGAAAGTGAAGCCCCCCTTTTTATTGCGCTTCCCTCAGATACTGGATACGCAGATCAAAGAGCTGCACGAGGCATTCCGAAGTTCCATAGCGGAATACAACTATGGCGCGCGCCATCGGGGCGTTTTCCCGATGAAGGTTAACCAGAAGCGGAGCGTCGTGGAGCGCCTTATGGCCGCGGGGCATCGCTACGAATACGGACTCGAGGTAGGCACCAAAGCCGAACTGGCGGCAGCCCTCCCTCTTTCCCTTCATCCAAATGCGCTGCTTATCTGCAATGGGGTCAAGGATCGGCGGTATCTGGAATGGGCAATGCTTTCGGCGAAGATCGGAAAGAATCCTATTCTGGTTTTAGAGGAGGTTTCAGATCTCAAGAAGATTTCTGAAGTCTCTACGGCGCTCCGCATGCAGCCTACTCTGGGTATCCGCGTCCGGGTCTTTTCTCGAGGCGCCGGGAAATGGGAAGAATCGGGAGGAGAAACCTCAAAATTCGGCATCAATACCATTCAGCTGCTGGATTGCCTCAAGGTGGCTTCGGATCAGGAAATGATGCGGCATCTTAAAATGCTGCATTTCCATATCGGATCGCAGATTACCGACATCCGGCGGATTAAAAACGCAATCAAGGAAGCGGCTCGAGTTTATGCCAAGGTGCATAAAATGGGTTTCCCTATCGAGTATCTGAATGTCGGGGGCGGATTGGGTGTCGATTATGACGGCAGCCGGACCGCATCAGACTGCAGCGTGAATTATTCGATGCAGGAATTTGCCAACGATATCGTTTACACGATCAACGAAATCTGCCTTTCGGAGAACGTGCCGCCCCCCACCATCGTGACGGAGAGCGGACGCGCTGTCGCGGCCCATCATGCGCTTTTCATTATGAACGTCATCCGAACGTTGAATCCCGGACTGGGCGGTTCCGAAATCGACCCTTCCAAGGTTGATTCCGAAGTCGTCCGGGAAATGATGGATTTGTACAAAGACGTCAATCCCAAGAATTTCCGAGAGTATTATCACGATGCTCTCCAGCATCGCGAAGAGCTTCAATCCCTCTTCAATCTCGGATACCTGAACCTGCAGAACCGGGCGCACGGCGAGTGGCTTTTCTGGCAGATCTGCCGCAAGGCGATCAAATACTCCCGGTCGTTGAAAGAAAGGCCCGAAGAATTCATCGATCTGGAGAACATACTGGCCAGCAAATACCTATGCAACTTTTCGGTCTTCCAGTCGGCGCCGGACAGCTGGGCGCTGGATCAGCTCTTTCCCATCGTACCGATTACACGTCTTACGGAGGAGCCGACCGAACGAGCCACTCTATGCGACATAACCTGTGATTCCGACGGACAGATCGATAAGTTTGTCGATCTTCGGGATGTGAAGCAGGCATTGGAACTGCATGGAGTCAATTCGGAACCTTATTACCTGGCCATCTTTCTGACCGGCGCCTATCAGGAATCACTCGGCATGAATCACAATCTGCTCGGAGCCGTCAATGAAGCCCATTTCCTGGTAGATGATGCGGGCAGGCCCCATATTGACAAGGTGATCCGAGGCGAATCGCTGGGCCAGGTCCTTGCGACGGCAGGATATTCCTCACAGGATTTTATGGAAAGGCTGACCGGAATGGCTCAGAACGCGGAAACGCAGTCCAAGATCACGGCTGAAGAACGGGAATCCCTAATCGAATCCTTCCAGTCCGCCCTGGATAGCTACACCTATCTTGAAGACTAGAAGAAAGCAGGCGGCTGTCAAAATGCCTCTCCTATCGACTCCGGATCTGTTTCCGGAATAAACGGATGGATCGGCGTACGCTGGAGGAGGCGGTCCCCCCACGCTCTCTGCGCCGTGAAATGGCCTTTTTGAGGCTCAAACACTGAAACAAATCGCTCTCAAAAAGCGGGGAGAAACTCTGGAATTCTTTCAGCGGAAGGTCTTCAAGCGCCACTCCAAGCTCCGACGCACGCATCACAATCTTTCCGATCAGGCCGTGCGCTTCCCGAAAGGGCATCTTTTTGCCCACAAGATAATCAGCCAGTTCGGTTGCATTCAAATATCCCTTTGCAGATGCATCGCGCATCCGCTCGGGATTTATTTGGATCCTTTCGAGGACTCTCCGGATCATTCCCATGCAACCACGGACCGTTGTGACCGCATCGAAGAGGCCTTCCTTGTCCTCCTGCAGATCTTTGTTATAGGTCATCGGCAGGCCCTTCAAGACCGTCAAAAGAGAAACCAAATGGCCGTAAATCCGTCCCGCCTTGCCTCGAATAAGCTCCAGTGCATCCGGATTTTTTTTCTGCGGCATGAGACTGCTGCCGGAAGAGACACTGTCATGCATCTGCACGAAGGAGAATTCCGCAGAGTTGTATAGGATAAGATCTTCCGAAAACCTGCTCAGGTGCATAAGAAGCGTGCAGGCAAAATACAGGAAATCCAGCACAAAATCGCGGTCGGAAACCGCATCCATGCTGTTTTGCGAGGCTGATGAAAAGCCCATATCTCGAGCAAGAGCATCCCGGTCGATAGAATACACCGTGCCCGAGATCGCTCCGGATCCCAGAGGACAAATATTCGCGCGTGAAGCTGCTTCCCTCAATCTCTGACGATCGCGCAGAAGCATCTCACCGTATGCGAGAAGATAATGTGCGAAAAGAACCGGCTGAGCCCGCTGCATATGCGTATAGCCGGGAAGAATCACCTCCGAATGCTTTTCCGCAAGACCTGCAATCACGTCCAACAGGTCATTGATGTCTGCTTCAATCTCCTGTTCCTTTTGCCTCAGAAAAATGCGCAGGTCCGTTGAAACCTGGTCGTTTCTGCTTCTGCCCGTATGCAGCTTCAGCGCAAGGATTCCCACCTTTTCTTTGAGCGCCTGCTCCACAAAGGTATGAACATCCTCGGCCTGTCCGCGGGTGATCATTTCCGGATCGCGCCGATTATCCTCCAGCACCTGACGCAGGCCTCTTTCCACGGCAAGTCTCTCCCTGCCTGTAAATATGCCGGCTCTTTCGAGCGCCCGGGCATAGGCGAGACTTCCTATAATATCCGCTTCCAACAGCCGGCGGTCAAAGGCGAGAGAATCCTGGAATTGTGCGAAGTAAGGATCTTCATCCGAAGCAAATCGTCCGCCCCACAGCTTATTCCTGGACAAGCACACCTCCTTGAATTGGAGAATATTCGCAGATTATGGGGAATCGGACAATCTTATTCGTGTCCGATTCATTGGGAATGAGGCGGATTTCCCGGATAGATCTTTCTAGGTCATGGATAGAAAAAGAGGACTATTAAAGAATAAGAGCTTTCAAGAACCTATAAGCGGCACAGCCTTATACGGGTTTGCTTGCAGACGGTCCAACTGAAAATATGCGCAGAAAGAAAAAAACCGGGCTTGAGGTCCTATGCTTCCGCAAGATCCAAATCGGAATCCGATTCAGAAGCCTCCATGCCCATTCGTCTGAGTTTCTCAACAAATGTCGTACGCTTGAGATGGAGGAGCGACGCCGCTCTCTTTTTGTTGCCCTTTGCGACCTGGAGGCTCTGGAGAATAAGCCGCCTTTCCAGCTCAGAGACCATATTGTTGAAGTGAACGCCGTCATCCGGGATATCGATGCTGGGGAAGGCCTCATCACTTGTGGACACTCTGGCAACAACCGGAAAGTCATCGGCATCCAGTAAAGGCCGGTCTCCGGATAGCGCTACTGCCATTTCCACAGCATTTTCAAGCTGGCGAACATTTCCGGGCCATTCATACGCCATCAGGTTTTTCATGGCGGTGTGGGAGACATGCTTGAGCGCAAGACTCTGTTCTGCACAATACTTCCGGGTAAAGTGAGCGACCAGAACCGGAATATCATCCCGCCGCTGCTTCAGTGGAGGGACCCGAATCGGTATAACATTCAACCGGTAATAGAGGTCGCCCCGGAACTCTCCCTTCTCGACCGCCTCCAGCAGGTCTCCATTCGTTGCAGCCAAAATGCGGACGTCCACCTTGATGGTTGTCGCACTGCCGACTCTCTGGAACTCACGCTCCTGGAGCACACGCAGCAGCTTGACCTGCAAATCCATCGGCATGTTGGAGACCTCGTCCAAAAAAAGCGTTCCGTGATTTGCCTGCTCAAACCTGCCGATTCTATGCTGGTGCGCGTTGGTGAAGGCGCCCTTCACATGGCCAAAAAGCTCATCTTCCAAAAGGTTGGAGGGGATTGCACCACAGTTGACCGAAACCAGAGGCTGGTCTTTTCGCGGGCCGCTGTAATGGATGGCTCGCGCAATCAGTTCCTTGCCTGTTCCTGTTTCACCCTCGATCAAGACCGTGCTGGTTTTTTGTGCGACTACGCCAATCAGACGGTAAATGTTCTGCATTGCCGCACTGGATCCCACCAGGTTTGAAAAATGGTATTTGTCTTGAAGTTCGTCGCGCAACAGCCGATTTTCGGACTTTAGCTGCTGTTCTTCGATTCCTTTTTCTACCCGCATCACCAGTTCAGCAAGCTGGAATGGTTTCGGCAGGTAGTCGTAGGCTCCCCTGCGAATGGCTTCAACAGCAGACTGAATATTTCCGAATCCCGTCATTACTATGACGATTGTTTCAGGGAAGAGCGAAAGGGCTTCATCCACAATCGCCTCTCCGGTCAGCCCCGGCATTCTAAGATCAGTGATAATGACGTTGTATGGATATTTTCGAAGCATCTCGAGAGCCGTTTTCCCGTCCGCTGCTTCATCAACTTCGAAGTTAACATTTTCAAGTGCCCGTCGAACGACCTCCCGCATGTAATCTTCATCATCAACCACGAGGATTTTGGTGTCCCTTTTTTGTTCCATATTTCTCTCAAAGGATGAATTTGAAAAAACTACAATTGGTTTTAATGGAATACGCCGAATTCGGCTAATTCTTATATCTCACAGTATTCATATATGTCAATACTAAATTAATAAAAATGCGCAAAAAACTCATTTTTAGAAACAAAGCCACCAGTAGAGCCTATTTCTATCAAATCTTTTTGCCGATAGATGTGAATTATGGGGCAATCCAATATCTGTGCACTCATTGTGGATGATGATGTTGATTTGCGATCTGCGCTTATGGAATACATCCGTCAGATGGGCATAAGTGTGAGAACAGCGGGCAGCGTTTCCGAAGCGGTCCAGATAATCAATTCCGAAGTAATCCCGTTTGAGCTGATTCTGACGGATCTTAAACTTCCGGGCGGCAGCGGACTGGATGTTCTCAATGCCGCTCATTCCGTAGATCCCAGTACGCTTGTGACCATAATTACCGGCTATGCGACCATGGAAAATGCAATCGAGGCGATTCGGCAAGGGGCTCATAACTATATTGCCAAGCCATTTTCTATGAATGAGATAGGCGTACAGGTCCGCAACATGGTTGAGAGAGTAACGCTTTCCAAAGAGAATGCGCGCCTTTCAGTGCGTTTGCAGGAGCTTTATCAGCAAATCAATCAAATGCAGAGCGAACGCATTGAGTTTGTCCGTTTGCATGAGGATCTTGTAAGGCAACTGCAGGATAACACCCGTAAATTAGATCAGCTGCTCGCCATAAGCACGGGAAGGCCCGTGGGTTCATACCAACAATTCCTCATACACGAAAACCGCTGATAGGCGGTGCTTTAAAATTCGAATTTGGATCTTAAAAATGCTCCACGTTTCTCCCGTCTTGCCTGCTGCCGGCTTTTTTTAAAGACTTGATCGGGGAAAAGAGTGGCGTATGAGGATGAGGAAATCAGAGAACTCAGACGTCAAACCTTTAGTGGCGCATATGTCAACAAATTGACTGCCATGCCTTCCGAGAGCTGCATTTCTAGCCCAAATTATCAGGCTGAATTATTATAAAGGTCCGCAAACAAATCGCTTAGCAGACAAAATGGTACGACTCTGGTCAAATGGCATGGGGATTGCCTGTTCTGTAGCTTGGAATCCCATAGCCGGGATTTCGCAGACCATACTCTGGATGCTTTGGCAGCGATTCACTGGAGAGAATAATGCCGGAAACGGATACTTTGGACGGTAAAACATTCGTGCCGTCGATCAGTCAATCCTTGTCGCAGGAAAAAGCGGAATCCGTAGAAACAGGACTGCTTCTCCAGGCATTCCAGATGTTTACGAGTGCATCCAATTCTCTTGAGACTGCCTTCAGCCAGCTCCAGATCCGCGCGCAAAGACTTACGGAGGAATTAGAGGCTAAAAACATAGAATTGGAAAAAAGCCTTCGTGAGAAGGAAGAAGCGCAAAGCTACCTCAGAAATATACTGGAGAGGCTCCCATGCGGTGTTTTTGTTCTGGACGCAAAAGGAGAAATCAGTCTCTGCAATCCCATGGCTTCGGAAGTGCTCGAGCAATCGCATTGCATTTCATCCGGCAATCATAGTCAACCTTTATTAAGCTCTGAAATGAGAGACTATCTTACTGCATCTGGTCTTGGCGGAAACAAAGAAGAAGTTGAGATACCTGTTGTAAATGTCGATAAAAAAAGATTTCTTTCGACATCCTGGGCTCCGCTGGCCGATGCCGCAGGATCGCCAATTGGAACGCTCCATATAATTCGGGACATAACTGAAGTAAAGGCTCTTCAGGAACAGGGAAAGCGTATTGAGCGGCTATCCGCGATGGGAGAGATGGCTGTCGAATTGGCGCATGAGATCAGGAATCCTCTTGGCAGTATCGAGCTATTTTCTTCCCTCTTAGTTGAAGATCTGTCCGGCAACTTGAAACAGTGGGCAGAGAACATCCGGATCGGCACTCGATCCCTGAACACGATCGTTTCAAATATGCTTCACTTCGCGAATCCGATTTCTCCGGCATTTTCCTGGGTGGACATCCACGAGATAATCGAAGAAATTCTGGGCTTCCTGAATCCCATAATGAAGCAGCGTGAAGTGAACGTGAATGTGAAGCTGAATGCACAGAATCATGTGATTCTTGCAGATCCGGAATTAATCAAGCAAATGATGCTTAATCTTATATTTAACGCAATGAAAGCCATGCCGGCGCAGGGATCTCTGACGATCGGCACCCGCACGATCGAAAAACCGGGTGAACTCCGGCCTGCTTGTGATCTGGAACTAAAAATACAGGATACGGGAGTGGGAATACCTCCTGAAAATCTGAAGCGGATATTCGATCCGTTTTTTACCACAAAGAGAAACGGGACCGGCCTTGGGCTTTCGGTCGTTCACCAGATTGTGGAGAAGCATTCCGGATATATCCGGGTGTCCAGCAAAGTAGATCAGGGTACAACCTTCACAATCGTATTCGGGAGCAGACCCGAGAAGGAATGATGCATGGGAGAAGAGCTTCTGGTTGTGGATGATGAACCGCAGATGCTTATCGCCATCAATGAAACCCTCCGGCGCAGTGGATATTCCATTACAACTGCGGGGAGTGGCATGGAGGCGATTCGAAGGCTGAAAGAGAAGTACTATCAGCTTGTTATCACGGATATGCGGATGCCGGAGATAAGCGGCCTTGATCTCCTCAGGAAAGTTAAGAACCTGGCGCCGCAGACTCCAGTCATTCTTCTGACGGCATATGGCACGATTCAGAACGCCGTCGATGCCATGAGGGATGGAGCCTATGATTATCTTCTGAAGCCCTTTTCTTCTGATGCCCTTGAACATATTGTCCGCAGAGCCCTGGATTCCGTGCCCCGGAAGCTGGAAAAAGTATCCCATGAGATTATTACTCAGGATCCCAGATTTTCCCGCACTCTTGAGCAGGCCGGCCAGGCTGCATTAAGCACGGCCACTATCCTGATTGAGGCGGAAAGCGGAACGGGGAAAGAGCTGCTCGCGCGGATGATCCATATGAAAAGCCCTCGCAATGCAGGCCCGTTTGTGGCGGTAAATTGCGCGGCTCTTCCGGAGAATCTGCTCGAAAGCGAATTATTTGGGTTTGAAAAAGGAGCTTTTACCGGAGCGAACGTCTCCAAGCCCGGAAAGTTCGAACTGGCAAGCCGGGGAACCCTGTTGCTGGATGAAATCGGTGAGATGGCACCGATTCTTCAAGCCAAATTGCTGCGCGTGCTGCAGGAAAAAGAAATAGACCGTATCGGGGGAAAGGATCCGATCGACATTGATGTGCGCGTCATTGCCACAACGAACAGGGATCTCCAGGCACTGGTTAAAAATGAGGGTTTTCGAGAAGATCTTTATTACCGTCTGAATGTGGTTCGTCTGACCATTCCGCCGCTTCGTGAGAGGAGCTTGGATATTCCGTTGCTCGCGGACCTTTTCTGCAAGCGCTACGCCAAAAGCTTTGGGAAGCAGGGTATAGACATAAGTGCCGAAGCATTGGAACAACTCAGCCGGCATGACTGGCCTGGGAATGTCCGGGAGCTCGAGAATATGATCCAGCGCGCTGTTACCCTCTGCGCCGGTTCGACAATAAGACCCGAGGATCTTCATTTGTCGGCGTCCCATGCCATTCCTGCTGCCAGACCAGAGCAATCCAAACCTGCCGAATTGGGATATTCGGCCGGAGTCACAATGCGGGAAATGGAGCGTCAACTGATCTGCAGGACTCTGGAGGACATGCAGGGAAACAGAACGAGAGCGGCCAAATGCCTCGGCATCAGCCTGCGAACGCTGCGAAATAAACTGAATGAGTTCGGATTGCAGGACAGGCAAAATCTGCCCACTCTCCAGCTACAGTCTAAGGAGGGCAATTGCGCCGGCTGAATCTGTCCCGGGCGCAGCCAATCTGATATTGGCCTGAAAAGACAAGCCATTCCGCTGCTCCGGACCGGCTAAAGACTATGCCGAACGGAGGATGTTCCATTGGAGATAAATGCTGGCACAATATTTGCTTTTATTTGGGGCCCGCTCGATCTGAGAGGCTAAGGAAGAATCGAATGAAACTGGATTTCTTTCAAAATCAAACAATTGACGCGATGGAAGCCTTCATGACACGACTTTCGCAGCGTCAGCAAATTGTCGTTTCAAACCTTTCCAACATCGATACTCCCGGATTTAAAACAAAAGACATAACTTTTCACGCCACGATGCAGGAACTGCTTTCGCAAAAACCGATTGGCCTTCACACCGAACGCCCGGAGCATGCTTCCGGCGCGATGCATTTTTTCCCCCAACCTCAAGCTTTTGAAGTTCAGGGCCTGCCTTCTCGCGAGGATCAGAACAATGTGGATCTTGACCGGGAGTTGTTGAAACTGAGTCAGACATCTTTTTCTTACTCCTTAATAACCGAATTGTTGCGGGGAAAGTTCCGCACCATAGCAAGCAGCATCAAAGAAGGGAATGCCTAATGAGTCTACTAACCGCTATTGAGGTAGGGGCATCCGGACTTACCGCTCAACGCAGAAGGTTGGAGGTTTTGGTCAGCAATCTGGTCAATGCCAATACGACCCATCCCGCAGGCACAGAGCCCTATCGCCGGAAAGATGTGGTTTTTACGGCGACAAATCCGGAAGTGCCGTTTGGGGTTGCCCTGGATGATGCGGTGCAGGGAGTCGAATTGTCCGGCATCGTAACGGATCAAAGCGATCCGATCAAGAAGCATGATCCGAGTCACCCGCATGCAGACAAAGAAGGATACGTATACTATCCGAACATAAATGCCATGGAAGAAATGGTTAACGTGTTGTCGGCCACACGATCGTATGAGGCAAACCTTCAAGCGGTAAATATGGCTAAGGAAATGCAGCAAAGGACATTGGAAATACTCCGATAGAGGAAGCCAGATGGAACAAATCATGATTGGTCCGCTCAATCCAAATCTGCAGGTACCGGAAGTCCGCGTTCCGCAAAAGGGCGGAAACGATAAAAGCGGGACGGGTTTTGGGGAAATATTAAAGGATGCAATTTCCACGGCAAATGAGCTTCAGAAACAGTCGGATCAGGAAATACAGAAGCTCATGACCGGTGAATCACAGGATCTGCATACCACCGTGATCGCAATGCAAAAGGCCGATCTCTCATTTCAAATGATGATGCAGGTCCGAAACAAGATCGTGCAGGCTTATCAAGAAATCATGCGTATGCAGATCTGATCAACTGTTAAAGCGATACAGCATTCAATCCGCGACTGTATGGAGTATCGAAAATGCCCGGCAACCGGCCCAACTTTGTAAATCAGCTTCTCGAAATGTGGTCGCGGCTTCTTTGGCCGCAACGGCTTAGCATCCTGTTCTTCGGACTTCTCGGCATCGTGTTGATCGGTTCTGTTGTTTACTTCATGAACCGGGTTGAATACGAGCCTCTCTACCGGGATTTGGATCCGGAGGACGCCAAGGCGATCGCCGATAAACTGGATTCGGAAAAGAGGAAATATATTGTCCGCGGAACTTCCATCCTTGTTGCCGGCTCCGAAAATGAAATCAACAAGCTGCGCATGGATATTTCCGGCTCCGGCCTCGGGCGAAGCGGCAAAATCGGATATGAGATCTTCGACAAAAACCAGTTCGGCATGACCGATTTTACCGAACAGGTAAATCTCCAGCGTGCTCTGGAAGGAGAACTGGCGCGAACAATTTGCAGCCTGACCGAAATTCATAAGGCAAGGGTTCATATTGTTCTCCCAAAGGATTCTCTTTTCGAAGAGAAGGCGGAAGCGGCAAAGGCAAGCGTTGTCCTTACCCTCAAACAGAGCGCTGAGCTTTCCAAATCCAGTGTTGCCGGCATCAAGGGTGTTGTTGCCGGCGCCGTGCCCGGATTGCGTACGCACAATGTCTCGATTGTGGATGACGAGGGACATTTCCTTTCGCAGTCGGTGGAATCGGGCGATGCCGCCCGGGCGGAAATGGAATCCGGAATCCGGGAACAGCTTGAAAGAGAAATGGCGGGCAAAGTTGTCTCGATTCTTGAGCCGCTGGTAGGAAAAGGGAATGTTCATGCCAATGCTTCGATTGCGCTGGACTTCAATACAACCGAACAGACGGAAGAGACTATCAATCCGAATTCACCCGTAATCCTCAGCCAGCAGAAGAGTGAAGAGCGCGCCGGGAACTCCGGCGGTCCCTCCGGCATACCGGGCACGCAGTCCAATCTTGGGATGAATGTCCCTCAAAGCTCGGGTTCCGCGATGGAGCGTGTGCGCCAGAGTGAGGTGACCAATTATGAAGTAAGCAAAACGGTGCGGCACACAATTCAGCCGAAGGGGACGGTGCAAAGATTATCAGTCGCCGTAATTCTGGACCACAAAACCATCTATCAGAAAGCAAAGGACGGGAAGGTTTCCTCCAGGCTTGAGCCGCGCTCGCAGAAAGATCTCGACGCGTATCGCGAACTCGTGTTGGCTGCGGTAGGATATGATGCGCAGCGCGGAGATCTGGTTACCATCGAAAATGTGCCTTTTTATTCGGAATCAAGGCCGGAGGAACCTCAACCCGCCACCCCGTGGTATGTCAAGCGTCAGGTTTATCTCATGCCTGCGATGAAGTACGGATCCCTCCTTATCCTGTTTTTACTGGTCTACTTCATAATCTTCCGCCCGATTCGCAAGAGAGCATTCCAGGCCATATCCTATGCCGCGCTCGGTCCGGGCGTATCCGGTGAAACTCTGCTGGCCGGATCCGAAGGCGCCGCAAAGGCTCTCCCTGGAGCGACGCATCCCGAGGAGATAGCAGCCGCAGGCGCCGGAGGCGTGGCCGGAAGTCTGCCTGCCGGCGAAGGCGGCCTGGGCGAAGAAGAGGGATCTATTGAGGCGGTAAGCGATGAACAGATTGAACGCGAATTGATGAAAGAAGCGAGTGCCATTGATACAGGCGGCCGAAAGTTCGCCGCTATGAAGAAAAAGCTGGTGGATAAAGCAAAAAAGGACCCTGAAATGGTTTCGCAGCTGATTCGATCCTTGCTTCGAGAGAGGGTATAAGCGTGCCTCATCCAAATACACATATAGCAGGTGCAAGAAGAGCGGCGATTCTGATGGTCCTGTTGGGCGATGAGGCCAGTGCCGGGGTTTTCCGCTTCATGCAGGAAGATGAGATACAGGAAATCAGCAGAGAAATTTCGCGACTCGGAGAAATAAATCCGGAAGTCGCTGAGGCTATTATGGAGGATTTCTACCGCCTGACTCTGGCACAGACCTTTCTGGCTCGAGGCGGTCCCGACTTTGCAAAGAAGCTTCTGGTCAAAGCCTTCGGAATGGAAGCATCCAAGAAGCTTTTGGACTATCTCAATATTTCGCTCCAGAGTACCCTGGTCGGATTTGACAATCTTCAGAAAGCGGATCCGGTTCAATTATCCAAATTCATCCAGTCTGAACAGCCTCAGACCATTGCCCTAGTCCTGGCACATCTGAATTCTTCGCAGGCCGCAGCGCTTTTGAGCTCATTGCCCGCGGCTCTTAGGGCGGACGTCGTTATGCGTATGGCCAACCTCGAGCAGATCTCTCCGGATGTCATCAGCAAAATAACCTCCATCCTGGAGCAGAAACTTCGTTCCCTCGGGGATTTCAGCCGTGAATCCTATGGCGGAATCCGGGCTGTTGCGGAGCTGATCAATCGCATGGAGACCAAATCGGCTGCAGCCATTCTGGAAAAGGTGGAGAGTGAAAATCCTGCACTGGCGCTTAGTATTCGAAATCTGATGTTCGTTTTTGATGACGTGCTTCTCATCGATGATCAGGGAATGCGCGAGATCCTGCAACGCGTGGATAAGAAGGCGCTTACTATCGCTCTGAAGGGAACAAGCGAAGAGCTTCGAAATCAGTTCTTCCGGAATATGTCAAGCCGTGCAGTGGAGATGATGCGGGAAGATATGGATGTCCTGGGCCCGGTGAAGGTACGGGACGTTGAAACCGCGCAGCAGCAGATTGTCAGCGTTATCCGCAAGCTCGATGAGAGCGGCGTTATCAGCCTCAAGGGCGGCGGCGGTGATGAATACATCAACTAATCTGAGATTTTCGATTGAACTCCAAAACACCGATCCGATAGGTTTGCCGTCCAACCGGTCGTCGGATTCAGTTCGTCACTTCAATCGTCAATCTTAAATCATCAATCGAAAATGCCAAAATGTCGCCGAAAGTCATAAAGCAGGGTACCGAACGGGCCTTAGCCGTTCAGCAAGTTTCCTTTTCTGAGAACTTTTCAGATCTCGCGCTGCCTGCAGAGCAGCCATCCTGGCCGGACCTTGCAGCAAATCCGGCAACCGCAGTCGCCGAGCTTGCACCTGACGCCGAACCGGCTGCGCCTTCCATAGACCTGGCACAACTTGAAAAAACAGCCTATGAAAACGGTTTCCGTCAGGGCGAGAAGGCCGGCATGGAGATTGCCGAGCGCAAGATGGAATCGGTCATGAAACGATATTCAGAGTCCATTCTTGATATCAGAAAGCTTCGGGTTTCTCTCTATAGCCAGATTGAGCTTGAAGTGGTGAAGCTGGCCATTGCCGTGGCAAAAAAGATCGTGCACAGAGAAATACAGGTTGATCGGGATATCATTCAGACCCTGGTGCGTGTGGCACTCAGTCATGTCGCCGAAAAATCTGCCGTCACCATTCACCTTAATCCTGTGGACTACGGCTACCTCATGGAATGCCGCGGGGAACTGTCGCAATCCGAAGGGCGCGACATTGCTCTGCTGGCTGACAAATCCGTGGAACGAGGAGGCTGTCTCATCCAAACGGAATGCGGTGACATCGATGCGAGGATCGAAGAGGAATTCCGTGAAGTGGAGCACGCATTCTTTGAGGGTTTGAAATAAGATGAGCGGCTCGGAATTAAATCTCAGCAGCTATTTCCATAAACTGAATGAACTGGATCCGATCAAAGCCATTGGTTCCGTTAAAAGGGCCGTCGGTCTGGTTGTGGAATCGCTCGGCCCGCCGGTATCGGTGGGCGAGCTTTGCGAGGTGGGCGGCAGCGATCGTGAGGGCGGAAGCATTCCGGCTGAAGTCGTAGGATTCAAAGACAACTATGTTATTTCGATGCCCTTATACAAAGTCCATGGTGTGAAGCTTGGCGACAGAGTGGTATGCCGAAAAAAGAAGGCTGCCGTTTCAGTCGGACCGTCTCTTCTGGGCCGCGTCGTGAATGCTCTCGGAGACCCTATCGATGATAAAGGTCCCATTGATGCACGCCTGGAATATCCCATACAACCTTCTGAAACCAATCCGCTGGCACGCAAGAATATTGATGAAAGACTCGGCACCGGAATCCGGGCGATTGATGGCGCCCTGACTTGCGGCAAAGGCCAGCGTATCGGCATCTTCGGCGGCAGCGGAGTCGGGAAAAGCACTCTGCTTGGAATGATGGCCCGGTATACATCCGCGGATATTAATGTAATCAGTCTCGTGGGTGAACGCGGCCGTGAGGTGCGGGGATTTATCGAAAAGGATCTGGGGGAAGAAGGGCTGAAGCGATCCGTTGTCGTCGTTTCGACATCCGACCAGCCTCCTCTGCTGCGCATTCGGGCCGCTCTCGTTGCCACGACAATGGCCGAATATTTCCGTGATCTGGGCAAAGATGTGCTCCTGGTAATGGATTCCGTGACCCGTTTTGCCATGGCTCAGCGCGAAGTGGGCCTTGCTGCAGGAGAACCCCCATCGTCCAAAGGCTATACACCTTCCGTGTTCGCTTTGCTGCCGCGCCTGCTGGAAAGAGCGGGCAATTACATGTCCGGAGGGAGCATAACGGGTTTCTACACTGTCCTGGTGGAAGGCGACGATATGACCGAGCCCATCGCGGATGCGGTTCGATCGCTGCTGGATGGACACATCGTCCTGAGCCGGGAACTTGCCTGGCGGAATCACTATCCCTGCATCGACATCCTTTCCAGCATCAGCCGTCTCATGCCCGAACTCGTAAAACAGAGCTATTTGCAGAAAGCAGGAAAAATCAGAGAACTGCTTTCCACATATCGGAAAGCCGAGGACATGCTCAACATTGGCGCATATGCCAAAGGGAGCAATCCCAAAATAGATCTTGCCTTGAGAAAAATGGATGCAATCAATTCCTTTTTGATCCAGCGAAGCGATGAACGGGTCAGCCTGGACCAGGCATTTGCCGGAATCGAAGAAATTACCAAGGATTGTTGATTTGCCTAAATTTACCTTTACTCTTGAAACCTTGTTGCGGCACCGGGAGGATATCGAGCAGCGGGAACGTGATGAACTGTTCCGAATTACCTACAAATATCAAGTAGAACTCGATCACCGAAACGGCCTCACGGCAAGCTTCCACGAAACAATGCAGGAGATCGCACTCAAGTACGAAAACAACACCATTGATCCGGAATTGGCATGGTCCTACCGCTATCTCAATCGTTTGACCTATGAAATCGGTGAATCTGACAAACGACTGGCGCAGCTGCAGTCTGAGATTCAGGCGCAAAAAGTAATTGTGATTGAGGCTTCAAAGAAGCGAAAGACGCTCTCTTCCATGAAAGCAAAAAAGGAAAAAGAATTCATTTTGGCGGTGGAAAAACAGGAACAAAAGGAAATAGATGAAATTGTCGTCACACGTTATGCAGTGCCCGGATCCAGGCAGGAGGGCTCTGCGCTGATTCTCCAATCTGGACAGACGGAAAAACATGAGCGGTAACCATTAGTGACGGGCGGGAGCATTATGCAAATAAATATTGTCAGCAATCTGCCTTGTTCTTCAGGCGAGGCATCCGTAAAAACAACCGAAAAGGACGAAGCCGGATCCGCGAGCTCGTTCTTTGCGCAAATAGGGCAGCTTTGGAATGAGGATAATGAAAATGGCGAATCTCAAGCCGCGGAGAAATCGGAAGCACCAAATTCGGCCCGGATCGGCATTGATCCCGTAGGCGTATTGCTTGGAGCCACAATGCTGTCTCTCAATCCGATAAAAGCCGAACCGATCCCCGATTCCGGTCTGTCCGGCTTTTCTCTTCAGGTATTAGCCGACAATAGCGGCGCCGGTGAGGATGCCAAAGCGACGTCCCCTGAGGCGATGGCGGATAATAACTTGCATAATTCCGTGAAGACGTCTGCCGATGAGCTGCGTTCTGTCAGCGTGGGAAAGGAAGCCCTGGAGATCTCGATCTCCCCTAATGCCGATGGCGAATCCCTTGAAATCTCAATCTCTGCTAATGCTGAAGGGGAACCGCTGGAGGTCTCGGTCCCTCCTAATGCTCCTGAAACTGCTCAATTATTGAAGACGTGGACCTATTCGCCGCCTGACGAGATGATCCAACCTCCGGCGACCGCTTCAAAAACCCTCACTGCTGCGGATGATGCTCAACCGGCATTATCGGAAATGCAGGCCTCCGCAGCCGGAATTCCAGGCGCCCATGCAGTCGAAGAGAGCATGATGCCCGATTCCGCTTCTGCTGCTCCTGAATCATTCACGGATTTGCAAACAGGCTTTTCGGAATCATTGAAGAAGAGCGATACGGTTCCTCCTGCGCCCCAGGACCAGAGGGATGCAGCCCATCCGGCATTTCAGAAGCTCGGTCCGGGTTTGGAAACCATGTCGGAGCAGTCCGGAAGCACTTCGGATTCACCCATTTCCCGAACATCGAATCAACAGAATGAAATTGATCTTCCGTCACGAGCCGATAGTCCGGAAGAAACGCCGTCGGTTTCAACACAACAATCGGATCAGGCGCTGCGGGATGAAAGCCGGAGCATACCGGAAGCTCGATATATTCGATCCGTCCTGCAAAAGATCGCGCAGAGCGACACGGGAATGGAAGCCAAAAGCTTCAGCCCTGCACCTGCAGCACATGCGGAATCGCGCCATAATACCGTCTCCATGCCGGATTTAAGGACCACAACTTATGATACAGGCTCCCGGGAACCTCTCCCACCACCGCCGGATTTAAAAACAGAGACAAATCTTCCTAACCAAGCAAATCCCAAAGGACTCGAGAACAGCGTGCAGGCCTCCCCTGAAGGTGCGGACGCGGGAGGATCCAATCCAAACCTTGACCATGCTCATAGCGAGCCGGATGCCCGGCAGATCGTGAAGGGAAAATCAGAGGAGGGGCAAATCGGGGTTTCGCAAAAATTCCAACTGCCTCTTTCGGATCGTCCACAGGAAACACATTCGACATTTGCATCCAATCCGGCAAAAATTGCCGAACCGAATAACTTCTCTGAAGCATTTCCCCCATCGGCTCCGGCAACACAATCCCGCGAACTGGTCTTCCAGCTGGCGGACCATATTCGAGTCCAGCTGCGTGAAGGCAAAGGGGAGATACGTATTCAATTGAAACCGGACCTTTTGGGAAGAATAGAGATAAAGGCTGAAACCACTGGTAGCGGGGTTACGGCGCGGATCGCCACGGAATCGGAAAGTGTAAAATCCTATTTGGAAAACAATCTGCAGCTCTTGCAGCAGACCCTCAACGATCAGGGCCTCCGGGTGGACCGAATCCATATTATTGTTCAGGACGCCCTGGATAGCCGATCCTCTTCGGGGTTCGGCGCTCAGTTGGGGCATTCCGGATCGGGCCGCAACAGCCATAACCCGGACGTATCCTCCAATGTATCCGAATCTGGCATACGGGCGCCGATGGATGAAATAACGCTGGATCCGCAGTCCTGGCTTGCGCTGAATCCCGGCAACAGATTCTACACGGTTGCATAAATTGCCCATGGGCAAATTTTGCACATAAGGTTTTCTAAACAGCAGATACCAGAAAAACCGGCAAATGACTGATATTTCAAGGGATAGATCGAGTTTATAGACTTCGACAGAAACTGGCACACTTTGTGCAAGAGATTTAAGGGCAGTAAAGAAATTTGATTTGGATTGCGCGGCAATGAGCATCTCAGAAGAAATGAAGGCTAAAGCAATAAAGCTCGATCAAGGAGGCCGGAGTATATGAGCGCCGTAAATAGTGTAAGCTCGCCATTTGGAAATCAAACCGTTGCGGATACCTCGAAGACCAATACATCCTCCTCTGAGCAGATCGGCAAGAGCGAATTCCTCGAACTGCTCGTTGCCCAGCTCAAAAACCAGGATCCGATGAATCCAATCAGTAATGAGCAGTTTATTACGCAGCTTGCAACATTCAGTTCGCTGGAACAGCTCATGTCGATCAACGCAGCCGTTACCAAGCTCGCAGAGGGTTCGGAGTAGACGGAAACAGCTGATGAAATCGGATCCGCTGGATCGAGTTCTGCAGTTTGCACATATGCCCATTAAGAGCGTTTGCAAAAATCTTGGGAATTTCGACAGGACCTGTTGCTTTCCTAAATGCATTTAGTTCGAAAAGCTTTTTTCAAGTTTGGAATCGAAAAAAACTTAAACGCATCCGGCCTGGCCGGATCAGGAGAAATCAGATGCCTTTAACTTCTTATTACACAGCACTGACCGGACTGAACAACAACAGCTATGCCATTAACGTCATAGGCGACAACCTGGCCAACATGAATACCACGGCCTTCAAGTCCGGCCAGGCAACGTTTGCGGAGTTGCTGGCCGGCATCTCGGGTACAGATGCGAGCGGCAATCCGATCTCAGCCGGACTCGGCAGTTCGGTCAATGGCATTAGCCATAATTACACGCAGGGAACCATCACCAATACCGGGAGCACGACAGATGCGGCCGTTAATGGAAACGGATTCTTTGTCGTATCCGCAAATGGTGAAATGGGATTCACGCGATCGGGGGCCTTTAAATTCGACAGCGACGGCAATCTGATCAGCTCAGACGGATTCCAGGTAATGGGATATATGGGCGCCAACGGAGTGATCGATGCGAGCGGAGCAATCGTGCCTATTGAAATCAGGAAGGGACAGATCATTCCAGCCGGTGCTACCACGAACATGAGCATTAATGCAAATCTGGATGCCCAGGCCGCAGACGACGACACATTCTCCACCGCAGTCCAAATCTATGATTCACTCGGACAGGCGCATACAGTGACGGTGACTTACACAAAGACAGGAGCAGGAGCATGGGATTGGTCCGCAGCCATTCCCGCTATTGACGTTGGCGGTTCAGCGGACGATCCTCCGGTAGAGGTCGGAAGCGGCAGCATGGTATTCGATGGTGATGGGATTATGACGGATCCTACGGTTAATCCTGCCTTGACCATTTCTGGTTTTTCCAACAACGCCACGGATATGGAGGTTACCTTTGCCCTGCTGGATGCCGAGGGGAATCCAACCATTACCAATTATGCACGGGATTCTGCAGTATCCAGTACGGCTCAGGACGGCTACAGCGCCAGCGCGCTCAGCACTATCAGCATCGATCGGTCGGGCGTCATTATCGGCCTGACGGAAACGGGCCGGGCTGTATCACTTGCTCAGATGGTTCTGGCTGATTTCCCGAATCTGGAAGGATTGCAGAAATACAAGGGCAGCACGTACGTGGCTTTTACCAGCTCGGGCGAACCGTCGATTGGCACTGCCGGCACGGGTGGACGGGGCATCATTGTCGGTTCTTCTCTGGAACAGTCCAACGTCGACATGGCTCAGGAGTTTGTCAATCTCATCAAGTCGCAGCGGGCCTACCAGGCCAATTCGCGGATCATTGTGACCACGGATGAGCTCTATCAGGACACGATAAGTCTGAAGAGATAAGGACGGAATAGAAACAACCGCATTGAAGAAATGAAATGATTGTGCACCCACGGCAATTTGGCAAATTTCTCAAGTAGATAAAGGATTCAGTATGGCTATCGCGGCAACGCCAATTCCTCGCACAAGTGATCTTCTCGATCTGCTGCGGCAGATCGTCCCCCCACAGGAGAGGGCGGTAGAGCTCTACCGCCGCCTCCTGGCTATTAACGAGCTTTCAGGCTCCATGAATTCCGCCAGGAATATCGATGGATTGCAGCGTCTGTTGGCGGGCTATTTCAATGAGTGTCTTCCCGGTGATTCGATTCGACTTTGTATTGTGGACGGGGCAAAATACAGGAATGTGCATCTTTCGGGACCCGAAGTAACGTTTGGAGAGCCCCCGGCTTCGTTGAACCAGGGTATTGCGGGAAGCGTGTTGAAATCGAAAAGTCCGATGTGGATTCCGGACATGCACGCATCTCGAAGAATCCGGAAATTTCCCGGCAACGGAGAAAGAAGCTATGCACGTTCCATTATGGTACTTCCGGTTTCGGCAATGAAGAGAGTGGTAGGCTGTCTGGAAATGCTATCCTCCTATCCCAATCGGTTTGACGAGATTGAATACCACCTGGGATCGCTTGTTGCCGCTCACCTTTCTTCCGCTCTGGACAATATCCTCACCAGACAGGAATTGGCAAATGCCAATGCGCGGCTGCGGGACCACGATCTTCGCCTGACTCAGCTGAATGAAAAACTTCAGCAATTAGCCCATACGGATGAAGCCACGGGTCTCTTCAACAAGCGTCGGCTGTTCGAACGACTGGACATGGAAATCGCTCGTGCAAAACGATACGGGGAGATTCTAAGCTGTCTGATGATTGATATCGATGATTTCAAGCAAATCAACGATATATACGGGCACCAGGCCGGCGACCAGATCCTGAAACAGATTGGCGCTCTCCTCCGGCGCTCGCTGCGGATTACTGATTTCATTGCCAGGTATGGCGGAGAGGAATTTACCATACTGCTGCCCCGTACGAATAGCGCCGGAGCTTATCGTGTCGCAGAGAACCTGAGGTCGACTTTCATGTCACACGATTTTGCTCTTCCAACAGCAACCATTCATCTGACTATCAGCATCGGGGTTGCCTGCTGCTCCACTTTTAATCATTTGAACGCCCAGCAGATAATCTTTCTTGCCGACAGCGCTTTATACCGAGCCAAACGGAGCGGCAAGAACCAGGCCTGTTTTGCTGACGAGACGGAAGGCAAGACTGAGAGTCAGGATTTTGTCAAATCGATGAGCCAGGTTTGACACAGGGCGCCTGCGAATTCTTAAGCGAATAGCATCATCTTCCTGCTTCCCTGATCCGGCATCTGTTGCCCACAGTCGAACCGGCTTTGATCCGAGATTGCATGTCATGCCCCAAAAGTCGGATGTATTGTATAGCTCCGCAGTTTGAAACTCTCGATAACCCCTTCCACCATAATAAGTTATAGGATCACTCCCGCCGGTTTCCAGACGTTCGCTGCAGTCGCTTTTTGGGCATAATCCATGCATTTGTGGAATGCACCCCATACCCCGATTTAAATAAGTCCCTCTCCCAATCCATATTCCGCGCTCTCTCTACCCGGAGTTTTGGCCGGATATTGTTGGCATGTGAGTTGCATCCGTACAATCCCTGTGAGTGACCTATGTACTGGAGGACCCGTCGATAATGGCACAGGACACGCAAACAAAAGCAAGGGCGGATGCCAAGCAGAAAATCGAGAGTAAGCCGATTGTTGAAAACAAGGCGGATGCCGAGTACCCGAAAAAATCATCCAAGCTCTGGATTCTTATGGGATCCATCGCGCTGATAATCGTTATTGGCGGCGTAGGATTCCTGGCTTACCCGCGATTCATGGCCGCGCGAAATTCCGGCTTGAAACCAGGACATACCTCCAAGCTGGAACAGGTAAAGGCTACATTTCCGCTTGAGCCTTTTCTGGTCAATCTGGCCGATACAGACGCATCTCGTTTTGTCAAAACCACATTTCAGCTGGGCCTCGCCGAAGAGATGGAAGAAAAGGATGACTCCGTCTCCATTCCGGCAATGCGCGATTCAATTATTACTCTGCTCAGTTCCAAGACTGCCGAGCAAATCTTGACTACAGCGGGAAAAGACAAACTCCGCGAGGAGGTACGGTCGCGCGTAAATGCGCTATCTCCAAAAATGAAAGTCGTGGAAGTTTATATTGTCGATTTTGTCGTACAACTCTAAAACGCGAATGGTTGCCAATATGTCTGAAGCTGAAACTCCAAGTGAATTATCCTCTTATGAAAAGATAATGGGTGAATTGCATCATTTTCTCGACGTGCCGATGAAGATTTCCGTTCAACTTGCCAGGCGCAATATGAAGGTGCGCGATATCCTTCAGCTGCAGCCAAGTTCTGTCGTTGATCTTCCCAAATCAGCCGGTGAAAACGTAGATATCCTCATTAATGAGCGGATTATAGGATTCGGTGAAGTTATGGAATTGGAAGGCTGCACGGGAATTCGCCTTACCGATCTCAACACATTAGGTTAAGGGAGGGGTGATGAAGCTCTTTTTGCGCAGCCTGATACTGATCGCGTTTTTTATGGTACCTGCCTATGGGCAAGAGGCTTCGGCTCCCGTTGCGACAGAAGCCGCGAATGCAGAGGCGCCCAACGGTCCGATACTGCTCGATACGCAGACTCCTCCTGCACCGGATGCTCAAACACAGACGGCCGATCCGGGTTTTCCTGTAGCGCGAACGGTCGGCGGACTGGGTTTGGTGCTTTGTCTGATTGCCGGGGGATATTTTGCTGCAAGAAAATTCGCGCCCCGCTATTTCAGCAAAAGCACAGCTGAAAGAAATCTCAAATTGATCGAAACTCTCTCGATGGGAGACAAGCGTTCCATATCAATGATCGAAGTGGGCAACAGCCGCTTTTTGATAGGGAATACGCCTCAGCAGATCAATCTTCTTGCAGCTTTGCCGGAGCCTTTTTCCATGGTTTCCGAGCCGGAGGCATTACCGGTCACTTCCAGAAGAGCGGCTATGAACGAAACAATGACGCCGTTCCGGAATCTCTTTGAAGTGGAAAAAAAGCGCCCCACACAGTATGCCGGAAATCCATTGCCCGAAGATATCCGCGCGAAGATGCGTCAGCTGCGGGAATCTCTGGAACGGTGAAACATTCCATGGACTCTGAGAACTGGAATGATTGGCGTATTGTGAAAAAACAAGGGTTATGGACGGTTTCCGCAAAATGGCTGCTTCTCCTGACCGTAATCCTCATGATGGCAGCGGCTTGCCCGGTGACGGCAGCGGATAAGGATTTTTCAGGAATCGAGATCCGGATCGGAGGGGGAGCGAACAAAGACGGACTTACAACGCCATTGAAGATCCTGCTGCTGCTGACCATCCTCTCGGTCATTCCTGCGATACTTGTTTCGGTTACCTCATTTACCCGTTTGATTATCGTTTCTCATTTTCTGCGGCAGGCTTTAGGGACGCAGACAATGCCGCCCAACCAGGTACTCATCGGGCTTTCCCTCTTCCTCACCTTTTTTATCATGCAGCCGGTGGCCGATCGCATCAATCAGGAAGCTCTGCAACCGATGCTGAAAGGGAATATTACGGAGATGCAGGCGCTGGATCAGGCCTGTATTCCGCTCCGGCAATTCATGCTGCGCTACACTCGCGAGAAAGATCTTGCCCTTTTTCTTAATATTGCAAAGGAGCCAAGGCCGCGGGATCTGCGGGATCTTTCCATGCGCATTGTCATTCCCAGCTTCATGATTTCCGAGCTGAAGACGGCATTTCAGATCGGTTTTGTCCTCTTTATCCCGTTTTTGGTAATCGACATGGTTATTGCCGCTATTCTTTTATCCATGGGGATGATGCAGCTGCCTCCAATCATCATATCCACTCCCTTCAAAATACTTCTATTTGTCATGGTGGATGGTTGGAATCTGGTCATAGGTTCGCTTGTAAGGAGCTTCAATTATTAGTCTGGAGATTTTCGGAATGAATCAGGACATGATCCTTAAGCTTGCCAAAGATACGCTGGAAGTTACGTTGATGGTCAGCGGCCCCATGCTCATTGTATCGCTGGTTGTCGGCATCGCGGTCAGTATTGCTCAGGTAGTGACTTCCATTCAGGACATGACGCTTTCTTTTGTCCCGAGGGTGATCGCCGTTTTCCTGGCTTTTCTCTTTGCATTCCCCTGGGTCATGAAAATCATGATGGCTTTTACCTCGCAGCTTTACGGCCATCTGGAACGGTTCGCCCGATAGAGATGACTGCTTCAAGCATAATCCCGGAACGATGAGGCGCCCATGGGAGGGCAACCGCGGGTAGAGAGGATTCCCGCAGAGTTAGCAAACGGGCGCCTTTCGATACGCTGTGAATATTTGCGGATCGATGTGAACAATGGCGCCACTTATTTTCTCAAATGCGGAAGTCGTTCGCTTTATCATTGTACTGCTGCGCCTTTCCGGGATAATGATTTTCGCCCCATTCTTTAGCAACCACTCCATTCCGTTTCAGATCCGAGCCGCATTCGCTCTCATGGTTGCCTTTATTTTGGCTCCTTCCTTGCCTCTGACGGCAATACCCCCCGAATTAGGCTTGAGCAGCATTACCGGCATTGCTGCAGGCGAGATTCTTTCGGGCGCATTGCTCGGGCTTGCCGCATCGTGTATTTTCGGAGGTTTTCAGTTTGCGGGGCAGATCATATCCTTCCAGCTCGGATTCTCTTTGATTAATCAGATCGATCCCCAGACGAATGTGGAGGCTCCGGTTTTCTCTTTTATCCAGAACTATATCGGCCTTCTTTTTTTCCTGTTGATCAACGGGCATCACTGGTTTCTGCTTGCTATTAATGACAGTTTTGGAGCTCTGCCGGTGGGAGGCATGAGGATTCAAGGTCCTGTAATCGAATGGCTCCTGTATTTGTCGGCCCAGCTTTTTGTCATCGGACTAAGAATCGCGGGGCCCGTCATCGCCGTAACGATAATTACAGATGTTGTTCTGGGAATCATCGGGCGCGCCGCTCCGCAAATCCACATCATCATAGTCGGCCTGCCGCTGAAGGCTCTTGTCGGATTCAGCTGTTTGAGTTTTTCCTTTTATTTTCTACCGCGCTATCTGGAAAGTATTTACTCCATGCTTTTCAGGAGCCTGTTTTCGCTTGTGAAGGCTATGAGTTAGGAGTGATCAATGGCCGGCGGCGGAAAAGACAATAGGTCCGAACACCCTACACCAAGAAAGCTGCGGAAAGCGCGTGAAAAAGGGCAAGTCGCGCGCAGCAAAGAGGTTTCCTCAGCTGCCGTGCTCCTGGGCGGATTGCTGATACTGGCGTTTTTCGGCCAAAATGTCCTTCAAACACTCCAGGTTGAGACGAAACACCTGCTTAATTACCGGGTCCCCATAGAAATAACAATCCCTTATCTTGCCGACATTGCAAAGGGCGCAGGAACGCGGATTGCGGTCGTGCTGATTCCGGTTCTCCTCGGCATAATGACGTTTTCGATATTCTCCAATATGGTGCAGGGCGGACTTGTATTTTCCACGGAAAAACTCGGATTCCATTTTGAGAAGCTGAGCCCCCAGCAGGGATTAAGCAAAATTTTCTCAAAAAACGGCCTTGTTGAACTGCTCAAAAGCCTTCTATTGCTTATAGCCATTGCCATTATCAGTTACCAGGTCATTTCTGCGAATGTGGCTCTCTATCCCAGATTGGTTTTGATGGATGTCAGAAAGCTTTTCTATTGGACGGTTTCTCTCAGCTACCAGGTGTTTATAAGAGTATCGGTTCTGTTAATCATTCTGGCGCTGGCAGACTATTTCTTCCAGAAATACCGCTTTATCGAACAACTGAAGATGACCAAGCAGGAAGTTAAAGAGGAATTTAAGGAGACGGAAGGCGATCCCATTATCAAGGGACGCATCCGCAGAATTCAGAGGGAGATGGCACGAAAGCGCATGATGGCCGATGTGCCCACTGCCGATGTGGTGATCACAAACCCAACTCATTATTCGGTGGCGCTGTCGTACAAAATGGAAACCATGGATGCTCCCAAGGTTGTCGCAAAGGGTGTCGGATTTTTGGCGCTCAAGATACGGGAGTTGGCACAAGAACATGGCATTCCCCTTGTCGAGAATAAGCCTCTGGCTCAAACTCTGTATAAATCCGTCGAGATCGGGGAGTCGATTCCCGGCAATTTATACAAGGCTGTTGCTGAAATTCTCGCCTATATCTATAAGGCTAAAAACGCTTTATATCGATAACTGCTTGTCCGGCCCCGCCTCTGTTTTCACATTACATGCTGAATATTCCCAGGATGGAATGCAAATTGCGTAATTTCATCGCCGAGCGATAGAAACGCGACCAGGAGATCCAGGAAGAAATGAGCGTTGCTGAAAAATCCGCAGTAAACAACCTCTCAGGCATCCTCGGCAGACTTCATTTAGCTATCCCCATAGGAGTGATGGGAATACTGATCGTCATGGTGCTGCCTATGCCCACCATGATCATGGATCTCTTGATCACCCTGAACATAATGCTTTCTATCGTCATCATGCTGGTTTCAATGTACATCTTGCAGCCGGTACATTTCTCAGTATTCCCATCACTCCTCCTCATCATTACTCTGTTCCGCCTGGCACTGAATGTTGCCTCAACGCGGCTGATTCTCCTGCAGGGTTCAACGGGCGAAGATGCAGCGGGAAAGGTCATTCAATCCTTTGGGCAGTTTGTTGTCGGCGGCAACTATTTCGTAGGCATCATCGTTTTTCTCGTCCTCATTGCCATTCAATATATTGTTATCAATCATGGCGCCGTTCGCATTTCGGAGGTCACCGCCCGTTTCACATTGGATGCGATGCCCGGCAAACAGATGAGCATTGATGCCGATCTCAATGCCGGAATAATCGATGAAGTGGAAGCCCGGGAACGCAGAAATCAGATTTCCAAGGAAGCCGAGTTCTATGGCGCCATGGATGGAGCGATTCGTTTTACGGCCCGCGATGCAATCGCCAGCATGATCATCCTCTCGATTAACATTATCGGAGGCTTCCTGATCGGTGTGATTCAGTTCGATATGGAGTTGGTGGAAGCCGCTCAGCGATTTACGATCCTGACAATCGGCGACGGGCTGGTTACCGCGATTCCATCACTCTTGATTTCCGTTGCCGGCGGCATCATCACCACGCGCGCCGCTTCCGATTCCAACCTTGGCGAAGATGTGGCTCGCCAGCTCCTGCGCAATCCGATGCCCCTGGCAATCGGTTCAGGCTTTCTATTCTTTTTCAGCTTCATTCCCGGACTGCCGTTTTTCCCGTTTTTCGTCCTTGGGTCCATAACAGGCTTGCTGGCGTACCGGAGGCGCAAAGAAACCCAAATCGAGCAGGCGGCAATAGAACGGATAAAGGAGGAAAAAGCCGAAGCGGAAAAACCTAAAGACAGGATCGAAAGCCTCCTGAAAGTCGACTTGCTCGGAATCGAAATGGGCTACGGTCTGATCCCGTATGTGGATGCAAGCCAGGGAGGAGATTTCCTGGACCGCATCAAATCGATACGCCGTCAGATTGCTCTTGAACTGGGTCTTGTGGTTCCTCCCGTACACATTACCGATAATCTGCAATTGAATCCGCGGCAATATTCCATCCTGTTAAAGGGCGTGCAGATAGCCAAAGGTGAACTGGTTCGGGATCACCTGCTGGCAATCAATCCGGGAACGGCGCATGAAGATATTCCGGGATTGGCAACAGTGGAGCCCGCGTTCGGCCTGCAGGCTCGATGGATCAAAGCACAGGAGCGGGAAAGAGCCCAATTGGCGGGATATACGCTGGTTGATCCCGCAACCGTTCTGGCGACCCACCTGACTGAAATAATCAAAACCCAGGCATACGAGTTTCTCGGCCGGCAGGAAACCAAGAACCTGTTGGATACGGTCGCAAAGACTCATCCCAAGGTGGTGGAAGACCTCGTGCCGAAGATCCTGTCGATCGGCGAAGTGCAGAAAGTCCTGCAGAACCTGCTGAAGGAAAGAGTCAGCATACGGGATGCGGTGACAATCCTCGAAACACTGGCCGACTATGGCTCTTACACGAAGAATGTCTCTACCTTAACAGAATATTGCAGGCAAGCGCTGGGCCGGTCCATCTGCAAAACGTATCAGACAGACGAGGGAGATCTTCAGGTGTTCACCGTCAGCCCCGAACTGGAGAAAAGCATCGGGGATGGCGTCGTGCATTCGGATCAAGGTTCCTACCTCGCACTGGAGCCTCGCCAGGCCAAGGATATTATGACTCGCTTCCGGCGAGCGGTCGAGACAACAGGCGGTGCCGGCAATCCCGTGGTTCTTTGTTCTCCCAATACCAGGATGTATGTGCGGCAGCTTCTGGAACGATTTCTGCCGAATGTGGCAATTCTATCTCATAGCGAAATACCTCCGAGCATTCGCGTCCTTTCTCTAGGGATGGTGACTTAGGATGAGGATTAAGACCTTCTATACCAAAACAATGGCGGAAGCGCTGCGGGAGATCAAGACTCATCTGGGTCCTGAAGCATTGCTTCTATCCACAAAAGAAGTGCCGCGTCGAGGCGGTGTCTGGGGAAAGTCGTCGGGATTCGAGGTCGTTGCAGCCAGCGATCATACGGAAGACATTGATGTTTTTACGCCGAGCGAAGAGATACGGCTTGGCCATGAGGATGCGCATCCTGTCGAACCGCCTCATCCGGATGTCCCCACCACGGAAACGGCTGTCGGGATTTATACGCCGGCCGCATTGGCAAAAAAGGCGCCGCGCGCTATAGCGAAAAAGGCAAAAACCAGAAAGAAAAAATCTCCGTCCCGTGTGGCTATTCCGGCGGAAATACTGCCGGATAAGGATAATCCATTCAAAGGCCGTATCCCGCTCGGGCTCTATCAAGATCTTGTCGGTTGCGGAGTCGATGATTCTCTCGCAAGGGAATTGCTGGTAAACGCTTTGGATTCTCTTTCCGGCGGGCAGCGCCGCAGCCGGCCGGCCCTGCTGCGATCGCTTGGCCATGCGGCACTCGAGCTGGTGGCCTTGCCTTCCAATCAGAGTGGAATGCCTGTAAAAAAGGTGGTTGCCTTTGTCGGTCCGACCGGTGTCGGCAAGACCACGTCTATAGCAAAGCTCGCCGCCCGGCTTGCATTACAGAAGAAAAAGAAAGTGATTCTGATGACCCTGGACGGATATCGCATTGGCGCCGTCGAACAGCTGCGGTCCTATGCCGGACTGATGGGCATACCGTTCCGTTTTGTAGACGATGTGTCCGAATTGCCGCTCGCGATTGAAGAGAACAGCCAACGCGATTACATCCTGATTGATACGGCAGGACGCGGACCGAGAGACCTGGAAGCTATGCACGGCCTGGCCGTTTTTCTGAAGAAGTCCGATTTTATCGAGCGCCACCTGGTTCTGAGCGCCACGACAAAATCCTCCGATATGCGCACGATCATGGATCAGTTTGAAATCTGTAGGCCGGACCACCTGTTGTTTACGAAATTGGATGAAACATCGACCGCCGGCCCGATATTGAACGAACTTGTTCGCACACAAAAATCCTTCTCTTACTACACCGACGGGCAGAGGGTACCCGATGATCTGCATGCCGTACCGAGAGAAAGGCTCATAGACATCGTCCTCAATCGAAATGCGTACTCATACAAGGATTAATTTATGACTTCCTATCGATCCAATAGTGCTTCCGGCAATCCTGAATCAAAAACGCGCGGCTCCAGGCTTTCGGATGCCAAGGGATCTCTGTTGCAGGATAAAAGCCAGGGACCCAAGATTGTTGCGGTAACGAGCGGCAAGGGCGGCGTCGGCAAAACAAACGTTGTTGCCAATCTTTCTGTCTGCCTGTCCGAATTGGGCAAGAAGATCGTCGTTCTGGATGCGGATTTCGGACTTGCCAATCTGGATGTACTTCTCGGCTTGACTCCCCGGTATCATCTGGGCCACGTGCTTTTCGGAAACAAAACGCTTACCGAGATCATGGTTCAGGGACCTCAGGGGATTCGAATCATCCCCGCAAGCTCAGGTTTACAGCGGATGGCGGAACTGACGCTCGCTCAGCGCAACCACTTGATCGAGAGTTTTTCATGTCTGGATGCGGATACGGATTATTTCATCATCGATACCGCAGCAGGAATTTCGCGCAACGTGATTCATTTTCTCCTATCCGCTCAGGAGATTATTGTCGTCAGCGCTCCCGAGCCTACGGCAATCGTCGATGCCTATGCAGTAATCAAAATCATTCTGGCAGAAGATCATAATAAATCGATTCAGGTCCTCATAAACTCGGTTGAAAGAGCGGAGGAGGCGCAGGAAGTATTCTGCCAGATCAACTCGGTTGTAAAACGGTTCCTCAATCGAGAAGTCGATTATCTCGGACACATTGAGCGGGATTCTCATGTTCCGCAGGCAGTCCGGAGTCAGATGCTCGTTACCCATCGCTTCCCAAACGCCGCGTCAAGCCGCAGTTTCCGCAATCTGGCACGTCGCATCGCCCAGCAGGAGAGTTCCACGCATCCTGTCAATGGCCTGGTTTGGGAAAAGCTCCTGAATGATTGGGTTAATTAAACAGCTGTTTCATAGCGCTGCTTGGCAAGAATAACAGTGAAAACACTACGGATGGCTTTCATGAGATCAGGACGTCTAAAAAGCTTCAGATCCTATACAGAGAGCTTTCCCGAAGCCGTTCAGCAGGGCAGCAAGAAGAACTCTTTCCTTCGGGAAAGATCGCTTTCAGAGATTCGGACTTGTTTTGGTGCAAACTCGAATAGAAATCGTGTCTCCCGATCCTCTTCAGGGGGACATTTCCCAGCGATTGAATAGCCCGCGAGGCCGGCCGGTACCTATCGGCTGTCCTTAGCAAGAGGATAAAACGATGCAGGAATTGTTAAGTCAACATAAAAGCTTTGATCAACCGGCGCCGCCCAATACGGAAAGGGATGCGCTGATTCTGGAGCATCTGCCCCAAATCAAATACATTGCCCAAAGGATTTCCACCAAACTTCCTTCCCATGTCGAACTGAATGATCTCGTGAGTGCGGGTATTCTCGGTTTGCTGGATGCAATTGAGAAATTTGATCCGAACCGCGGAGTGAAGTTCAAAACGTATGCGGAGCTTCGCATCAAGGGCGCCATTCTGGACAGCCTTCGCAATCTGGATTGGGCGCCAAGGTCTCTTCGCAAAAAGAGCAAGGATCTTGAGCGCGTGTACCGCGAACTGGAACAGCGGCTGGGCCGGCCGGCTACAGACAAAGAAGTCTGCGAAGTGATGGAGATTACGCTCGAGGAATTTTACGAGCTGGTGGATCAGATAAAAGGATTGAATCTCGGCAGTTTTCAGGAACTCTCCGGCCAGGATGAAGACAAGAACAGCGAACCTCTCGTAAAGTATGTCCCGGATGCTCCTCAGATGGATCCGTTTTTTGTGTTTCACAAATCTGAAATCCAGGGCATTTTGAGCACAGCCATCGATACTCTGCCCAAGAAAGAACGCCTTGTGGTGTCGCTCTACTACTTTGATGAGCTTACCATGAAGGAAATCGGAAAAGTTCTCGGCGTCAACGAGTCCAGGGTATCGCAGCTCCACACCAAGGCAATGCTAAGGCTGCGTACCAAGCTGCGGAAGGTTAACGGACAAGACTAAAGAATCGTGTGGATGCTATGGAAAAGGTTCTATCACAGGAAGAAATAAACGCGCTATTTTCGGCTATGTCTTCGGAAGACCTGGGATTGGCAGGGCAACCGGAGAAAACGGCTGTTACGCGAAAGATCGCCAATTACGATTTCCACCGCGCCGATCGCATCTCCCAGGATCAAATGCGGTCGATTCATCTGCTGCATGAGCATTTCGGCCGGAACTTCGCGTCATCGCTATCGGCCTATCTTCGTTCATTCGTAGACGTAAACCTTGCTTCTCTGGAACAGATCTCTTATTCATCCTTCATAAAATCGCTTCCGGACCCGACGCTTTTCGCGAGCATTGGAATGCGCCCGATGGACAGCAATATCGCTCTTGAACTCAATCCGACCCTGGCTTTCCCAATGATCGATATGATTCTGGGCGGGCCCGGGCGGGCCTTGCCGGAGAACCGGAACCTGACCGAGATCGAGCTCAATATCATCGAGGGCGTGATCAAGCTGGCCATGCGGGATCTTTGCGGTGCATGGCACCCGATTATGGATTTTGAATTCTACCTGGAGGGCAAGGGCACCAAGGCGCAGATGTTTCAGATTGTCTCCCCTGCAGAGACTGTCATCGCTGTGCAGATGGAGCTGAGAATCGCAGAGACAACCGGAATGATGAATCTCTGCATCCCATCCCGCCTTCTGAAACTGCTGCGCAACAAATTTGACCAGCAGTGGAATTCCCGCCGGCAGAAGACAACCGGTGGTGAAGCAGAAAGAATATTCGAACTTATCAAGCCTGCCCCGGTCTCGCTCAGCTGTGAAATCAGGCATTCCAGACTGACCGTGGATGATCTGTTGAAAGTCTCCGACGGCGACGTCGTGGAATTGAGCGAGCGTATCAATGATCCGGTTTATCTGTGTGTCGGCGGCATCGCCAAATTTTTGGGAAGAATTGTTCAGCGGCGAGGCAAAAGGGCTTTTGAAATAATCGACAGGTATGTCGGCTGATTTCTGGAAACAACACTTCTCGGCCGGATGTCCTGCCGGGAGTTGAAAGGAATACTGTGACAAACATCAGTGGATCATCCGAATCGGAACAATCGACAATTTCCGGAAATGCCGCAGCTGGAAGCCAGGGTGCAACCGGAAATTGGAATATCGAGCTTCTCCTTGATGTCGAACTCCCCGTCAGCGTTTCATTCGGTCATTGTGAAATGCCCCTAAAGGATGTGTTGAAGCTCGGCGCCGGTTCTGTCATCGAATTGGATAAATCCGTTAATGATCCGGTATCCATCATCGTCAATCACAAGCCGATCGCCAAAGGGGAAGTGGTTATGGTTGACGGAAATTATGGAGTTCGAATCCTTGAAGTTGAAAGCACCGCAGACCGAATCCGGTCTCTGGGATGATTTGAATTAACTTATCCGGCAATTCGCGCGTCCAGTTCGCCGTCGAATCTGGAAGATGCATTCAACGGCAATACAATCGGAGCGTGATGGCCAGCATGGAAAGAAAGGAATTATGTCCAGCGCACCCTTAGCACAGGAACCTGTTGTGAACCTCTCCGGTCTCATCGCAAAGGTGAAGGATCTTCCTCCCCTTCCCACCATTGTCATGAAAGCCATGGAGATGACCCTGGATCCCAATATCTCGATCCGCAATCTTCAGCAAGTCATATCTCAAGACCAGGCATTGTCTGCCAAGATATTGCGCATTGTCAATTCAGCCCTGTATGCACTTCGGCGCGAAGTTTCGACAGTGTCGCATGCGGTGGCGGTGCTGGGACTCGAGACGGTAAAATCCGTTATCATGGCCGCCTCGGCGGAGCGCGTTTTTCAGTCTGCCAAGGACCTCGGCACCAAGCTGATGTCCGATCATTCCTGGGGAACCGCACTTGCAGCCCGAGCGATTGCACGCAGAGTACGGTTTGAAAATCCCGAAGAGGCATTAATCTGCGGCTTGATGCATGATATCGGGAAACCGGTTTTGCTGCAGAATCTCCGGCCGCAGTACACCGAAATCATCAGCGAAGTCTATGGCGGTTCTTCCAGCTTCCATCAACTGGAGCTTCTGGCCTTCGGCTTTTCTCATGCGCATGTGGGAGCGATGCTGGCAAGAAAGTGGAATTTCCCTCCGCAATTGGCGGAAGCCGTCGGATACCATCACAATCCGCTTTCTGCTTCCAACTATCGGCAACTGGCGTGCATTGTGAACCTGGCGAATCTGGTCATGATTCATATGGGGATCGGATTCGAAAAGAATAAAGATATCAACCTTGAAAAGCAGCCTTCAGCGGAATTCTTAAAGCTCAACGGAGCAGCTTTGGTTGCACTGACATCGGAGCTTCGTGTGGCTCTGCAGTCAACGGCGGGCCTTCGGGCTTAATTTTTTCCGGGATGATAGAAGGAGTGGGGAATGCTGAAAGTCTCTTTGGTATTTGCTCTCGCCGTAATGATCGGATTCTGCCAATGGTTCATCCACAGAAGACTTGCCCGACGCATTCATGGATTGGCACGGGATTTGCAGCACTTGTCAGACGTGGTTTCACAAATGGCTGATATGCAGATGAAAACCTTTGACAAGCATGCAGCCAGTTTTGAGGAACTGGAAGAAAGGATTATGGAACTCAGCATCCCTTCTCACGACTCGAACCTGCCGCTGGAACGCCGCCACCAGGTGCTCACGTTAGCCCGCCAGGGACATGCTCTGGAAGACATTGTCAAACGCCTGAAAGCTCCGGTTGGAGAAGCCGAATTGATTTTGAATTTGCGCAAGTACATGGGAGGGGAGAGCGCTCGATCCACGAAGATGAATGAACAGGTGGGGAAGTATGCCTAAATACCAGTGCCATCGCAAAGAATGCAATCGAATCCGCTCTGAATTCAGCATATTCCTGAATCGGCGCCGTCCGCCCCAATACGAGGGCCATGCTTTTTGCAGCGATTCCTGTCTGCAAATGCATTTTGAAGAAGAATTAAGGGAGAAGTGGCGCCGGCTGCAGAAAGACAGCGATCCGAAGATCCCGAGGCCGAAACTGGGAACGATACTGATGCAGACGGCTTTTATTACAAGGGATCAGCTCGACGAGGCAATCAAACTCCAGAACCAGACACGGGAAGGCCGTATCGGAGAATGGCTGCAGCGGCTCGGATTTGTTGAAGAACATCAGATTACGGAGGCTCTTGCACAACAGTATGGCCTCCCGTTGATCAATCTCCACAATTCCGATGCCAATGCGGATGCGGTCCGGATGATACCCGGCAAGGTGGCGAAATGCTCTGGCCTCGTTCCGGTAGGTTTTGATGACAGTCAAACAGCGCTGCAGATAGCCGTAACGGCTCCGGTCAATTTTCACTCGCAGGAGGCCATCCGGCGAATGGTCCGAAAGGGAATTGTTGCTTATATCGGAGACGAATCGGCCATAGATAAGCTGCTTCGAAAACTGTATGAGCCGGAAGATCTCGATCTCTCCAATGTTCCGACGTTCCGCTCTCTTGAAGATCTGACTGAACTGGGCAACGAAATGATTGCATCGGCAATCAACAATCGGGCTCAGGACATCCGCGCGGAACTGGTGCAGGACTTCTTCTGGATGCGACTCGACTACCCGACACAATCGCATCACCACTTCTTCCGCTATCTGCCGACACCCGTGCAAGTGCGGGATCTGGTGGAGGAAAAAGAAAGAACGGTGAGATATGGCGTCGGAAGCTAAGACGACTTTTTTGCCTATCCAGGTGGGCAAATATTTCCGGCAAGTGCGGAAATTGCACCCGTCAAAGGAATCCCGGAGGCTTAAATGCAGGGAAAGCAGCCGTTGATGGAAAAATTATTCTGGCATGAAAGTTGCTGCTTAAATTTTTGCGATAACGGTCTGGAATGTAATTCGGGCCGGGGGAACTGATAATGGACAGCGGAATCTATACGGCATATTCGGGATTACGGGCTCAGTCGGATGCGCTTGAGGTCCTGGCAAACAATCTGGCCAACATCAATACAACTGCATTCAAAGAGCAGAAGGCGTTCTATACATACCTGAATCAATCTGCCAACAGCTCTCAGCCACAGAATGATTTCAACGCCACCATCAATCAGATGGTGCAGACATGCAGCTCTCTTAATCTGGATGAAGGATCCCTGAGCTCAACCGGCCGGGATTTGGATATCGCCATTGCCGGGAACGGATTTCTTGTAGTCCAAACGCCGAATGGCATCCGGTATACCCGCAACGGCAGCCTGAATATGAATGCTCAATCCGTACTGGCCACTTCGGAAGGATACCCGGTTCTTGGCGTGAGCGGCCGCGCCATTACGCTTGGTCCGGGAAAGATCCGCATTGCGGAAACGGGAGATGTCTTCCTGGAGGATGCCCAAATCGATCGTTTAAAAGTCGCCGCTTTTGGCGATCTCTCGGTTCTTGAAAAGCAAGGCAATTCACTTTTTAAAACACGCGACGGTTCAATCACCGATAAAACGTCCGATGCAAAAATCAGAGCAGGATATCTGGAGCAATCCAACGTAAATCCGGTCTCTTCAATTGTCCGCATGATCGAAATCCAAAGGCATTTTGAAGCCATACAGAAAAGCATTCACGTTGTAATGAATGAAATAAATCCCAAAGCCATCGAAAAGCTTGGTGGCCGCTAGGAGACAGCACATGCTACGAGCGTTATATACCGCAGCAAGCGGAATGGAAGCACAGCAGCTGAACATCGATACTATTGCCCATAATCTTGCCAATATCAATACGAGCGGATTTAAGTTCCGCAGGGCTCAGTTTCAGGATTTGCTCTATCAGAATATCCGGCAGGCTGGTGCATCCAATACGGCGACAACCGAAATACCCGTCGGCTTGCAGGTCGGACTGGGAACCAAGCCCGTCGCTACTGAAATCATTTTCAGCCAGGGCGACTTTGCATCTACCAATAATCCTTTGGATATTGTTATTCAAGGTCAGGGATTTTTTCAGATACGCCAGACCAACGGGCAGCTCGCCTATACGCGAAATGGAAATTTCCACCTGAACCGGGACGGGAATATCGTCACTTCTGAAGGAGATTTGCTCGATCCGCAGATCACCATCCCTCAGGATCAAATCGGCATCACGATCGGAGCGGATGGAACTGTATCGGTACAACAGGCGGGACAGTCGCAGCCCCAACAGGTCGGCAGAATTGAACTGGCGCTGTTCCAGAATCCTTCGGGACTGCAAAATATGGGCAAAAGCCTTTTCCTGCCGACCCAGGCATCCGGAGAAGCGGTAACGGGCACTCCCGGTGAAAATGGATTGGGATCGCTTCTGGCGGGATACATCGAGCAGTCGAACGTAAGCGTGGTGGAGGAAATGATCAGCATGATCGTGAGCCAGCGCGCCTACGAAGCCAATTCCAAGGTCATCCGCACGGCGGATGAAATGTTCACTCAGGCAAATAACGTGATTCGATAAACAAATACCATGAAGCAAGTTTCGAATTCTCTCCTTACCCTGCTTACAATCCCTTTCAGGAAATTGCCGTGTGCTCTGGCACCTCGAGAAAGAGCCTCTGCAGACGGCCGCCACCTCACCCCTTTCTTCGCTTTCCCGGAGACCGCATGCAAGTGTGGTGTTGTACTTCGGGACTTATCTTGTCCGCCACGCAATTTAGTCCGCTCCAGGTTGGGTGAGGGGAGAATTCGCAACTTGTTTCATGGAATGTTGTTGCTGTTCCTCGTCATTTATTTCATATCCGGACTGATTCCGGAAACCGCCGCTGCGGAAAGCCTGGTCATAAACTTGAAAGAAGAGGCCATTGTTGTATCCGACAAAGTGTTGCTGAAGCATGTGGCGGACCTTAAAGGACCGGATAGGGATCAAATTGAAAAGCTGGCCCAAATATTCCTGTGTTCCGCCCCCGCATTCGGAGAAACGGTATTTCTGAACCGCAGACAAATCGGCGAACGGATAGAAGCTATGGTTGGGCATTTGCCTCTCGATAACTTTTCCGGATCCGCCGCTGTGCTGATCCGCTTAAAAGGCCGTCCAATCACCGCCGACGAAATAGCGTCCCTTCTCAAATCGCATCTGGTGGAAACTACATCCTGGAATGAATCGGAAATAACCGTTCATTCGATAGGAAGCATCAACGGAATGGAACTTCCGCCGGCAAATGGGTCGTTGCGGATTTCTTCGGATGCAAGCATTGCAGGTCAAAGAAGAATTCTTGCTCCGATAGAAATTCTTCATGAAGGAAAAAGGTTGCGCAGCCTCTGGATTACGGCTGAAATCGCAATCCGTTGCGAAGTATGGACCGCCGCAAAGCAAATTCGTTCCGGCAAGATCGTCTCCGAAGATGATATATCACCGAGAGTCGTCGAAATTACAGATCTCCGAGCTTCGTATGTCCGTTTTCCGGAAGATGTTCTGGGAAAGGCATCGCGCCGGAATATTCCTGCCGGTAATCCCCTTACCTGTGAAAGCTTTACAGATCCGTTGCTTGTCAAAAACGGTGAAACTGTCCGCCTGCGCCTTGAGCGCGAAGGAATTGTGCTTACTTCATTCGTGAAAGCCGAACAGGATGGGAAACTCGGCCAGACGATCCGGGTTCGCAATATTGATTTTTCAACCCGGCTGAATGCTGAAGTAACGGGCAAGGCAGAAGTCCAAGTGCAATAAAGGAGTTCTAGTACGATGAAATATGCTGCAAAAGTAATTTCCTTGCTGATGATTCCAGCCCTTTTCTCGGCAGCATGCGGCCCAACCCAGGCTCGAGTACAGGATCCGACCGAGCTCCGATCCTATGTTGAAAGCGCGCACAGGAAGCAGCAGGAAAGAGAAAATCATGAAGGATCGCTCTGGAACGGCAGTTCATACCGTTCCAACCTCTTTCGCGATTCAAAAGCCCGTTATGTTGACGATGTGGTAACCATTCGGGTTATGGAAGCGACCCAGGCTGTAGCTACCGCTGACGCAAAAAATGCCAAAAACACTTCCGCTTCAGCCGGTTTTGACAATCTCTTCGGCGCCGAGAAGCTGGTCAAGGAAATACCCACGATGTTATCGGGCAAAGGAGGCTCGAGCTTCGAGGGAGAAGGTTCCACGAGCCGGGCAACTACTCTGGAAACAACTCTGACTGCCCGTGTCTTGGATGTTCTGCCCAATGGATATCTGGTTGTAGAGGGAATGCGGGAGATTCGCGTCAACAATGAAAATCAGAGCGTTTATCTAATGGGTGTTGTCCGTCCCGACGACATTGCTTCAAACAACGTCGTCCTTTCTTCCTCCATCGCCCAGATGTCCGTGAGGCTGCAGGGCAAAGGGATGGTCAGCCAGCCCATTAAGCCGGGATGGCTGTACAAGATACTCAACGGCATATTGCCATTCTAGGGTAGGAATATGCGCCGGACGTGGATCTGCTGGTTTTTGGCTTTTTGCTGGATTGGAAATTTTCAGTCGCCGTTACAGGCGGCCAGCCGCATTAAGGATATTGCATCCTTCGAGGGGGTTCGCGAAAACCAGCTGGTTGGTTACGGGCTGGTTGTGGGCTTGAACGGAACCGGTGACCGCAGGCAGACATTATTTCCGACTCAGACCCTGGCAAACATGCTTGAACGAAGCGGGATTTCCATTTCGGCCGACCAGGTGAATGTCAAAAATATCGCCGCCGTGATGGTCACCGCGACTCTGCCGCCCTTTGTTCATTCAGGGAGCCACGTGGATGTAACCGTCAGCTCTATTGGGGATGCACAGAGCATTCAAGGCGGCGTTTTGATTATGACCCCTTTGCTTGCTGCAAATAATGAGATCTATGTGACGGCCCAGGGGCAAATAGCCCTTGGAGGATTCAGCGCCGGAGGAAGCGGCAATCGTGTGCAAACCAATCATCCGACCGTCGGCAGAATTGTCAACGGAGGACTGGTTGAGAAAGAAGTCCCGACGGAGCTCAATGGAAAATCAAAACTGAATCTGGTCCTCAACCGAAACGATTTCACAACCGCCAGCCGTGCTGTGCGGGCAATCAATGAAACCTCGGGATCGGGAATCGCCAGCGCCCTGGATGGGCGCACCATTTCAATCCGGGTGCCGCCGGATTATGGCAATCGCATCGTCGAGTTCATATCGATGGTGGAGAATGCACAGGTTGAGGTGGATAACGCTGCGAGAGTGATTCTTAACGAGAAAACCGGGACCATTGTCCTGGGAAAAGAAGTAAAAATTTCCGAAGTATCGATCATCCATGGAAGCCTTTCACTTCAGGTGGGCACCACATACCAGATTTCCCAGCCTGAACCTTTTGGCAAAGGCGAGACAATGGTCGTGCCCGAAAGAAACATATCTGTTCAAGAGGAAAAAGGCCGCTCTGTGATGCTTCGTGAAGGCGCCAGCGTTGAGGAAGTCGTGCGCGCACTGAATGCCATTGGAGCCGGCCCCCGGGATGTCATCGCCATTCTTCAGGCGATCAAGGCACAGGGCGCATTGCATGCGGAACTGGAGATTATCTGATTTTTGGTCTGTTAACCTGTATTAGGGATTTGCTTAGATGTCGGATTATTCGCCAATCGTTCCGTTGAATCAGGTCCCACTTGAATTTCTGACTTCGTCCGGAAGCCGGATCGAGGGGAGAATTCATGCCGCCAAAAGCGAAGCTGCAGGGCCTAAGCAAAGAAGTGAAATAAGAAAGGCGGCTCAGCAATTCGAAGCGGTCTTTATCGCGAACATGCTCAAAGTCATGCGGGAAACCATTGAAGAATCCGGACTTTTGGAGGGGGGATTCGGGAAGTCCATCTATACGGAATTGTTCGACCAGGAGGTTTCGTTAAGCTTAGCCAAACGGGGAGTATTGGGAATTGCCGACCTCCTGGAACGAAATATTTTGGAAAATCTTTCGGCAAGAAGTAAGGAAGAAACCGATCCTTCACCCGCGGAGAATCCTTCTTGTGCGCCGGAAACTCCATCCCAGGCTTCTCCAGCCGGTTCAGGAAAGACTGGAGACCCGGGACTCGAAATCAGTGATTTACAGCTTCCCGTCCATGGGCAGATCAGCTCCCATTATGGGATGAGAAGAGATCCGTTCTCCGGACGGCCGAAATTCCATAAGGGATTGGACCTGGCCGCTCCTGCGGGAATGTGCGTTGTGCCGGCCTTGCCGGGGAAGGTCATTTCGGCCGGCTATGAAAACGGATACGGCAATACCGTCCTGGTACAGCATGATGGGGGACTGCAGACGCGTTACGGGCATCTTGGGTCTATTTATGTAAGTATTGGACAGACAATTACTTCGGAAGACGCCCTCGGTACTGTTGGAAGTACGGGACGCAGTACGGGCCCTCATCTTCATTTTGAAGTTATTCGTGATGGGGAGCAGGTAAACCCGGCCATGAGTCTCGGGCTCTATGATGGAGTACCGGGGCCTCGTCCTAAAAGCTGAGTACGCAATATTTGAGAACACGATGACTCAAACATTAGTTAAAGTGCTAATATCAAAGGGACGATAAGCTAACCAAGAGTAATCTCTTGAGGATACTATGGAGATTAATGGTAAGAACCCTTTGATAGTTTTGAATCAAAACGTGCAACGGCTCGAGTCTCCGCAGGCCACGGAGAAATCTGTGAAGGGCGGAGGAGAGGCGCATCCTGATTCGGATCGACTGGAATTGTCGGCTCGCGGTCAGGAAATTTCGCATCTTAACGACCTGATTCAATCGACACCGGATGTCCGGGAAGAGAAGGTTGCTCAGGTTCGTCGAGAACTCGAAAGCGGCACCTATAATGTGAAGGCGGAAAAGATCGCCGAAAAAATTATCGGAGGCAATCTACTGGACGAGGTTTTCTAGGCTCGATTAGGCGGAGACGGCCATGTCAGACGACTTTGGTCTCTTAAATCCTGTCGTTTCACCCTTCCTCGAAAGAGTTGTACGGGAAGAACAGCTGAGCGGGGATCAGCCGCGCAAGCAGCGATACTTAAGGCCCAAATCAGCCCGGAAAACCGAGGACAGCGCTTCACCGGATGAATCAGAGGAAGCCCATGACTCCATGTCCTCAACCCACATCGATCTCAGGATCTGAAGAATGAAGGAAATGATTTCGGATCTCCTGGGAATTTTGCGCCAAGAGACCTGCCTTTATCGCGATCTTTTGGAACATGCGCGGCAAAAGACGGCGTTACTGATACAAGGTCACGTAGAAGCCATCCAGGATAGCAACAAGGTCGAGGAAATGATCAATGCCAGAATCCGTCTGCTTGAAACGGAGATGGCGTGCATTTGCCGCGATCTGGGACAGGCTTTCCGAATTCCGCGCGGGGAGTTTACTCTTATGAAACTCGCCGACAATCTTGAACAATCCCTTGCCTGTGAAGTCAAATCTGAGGCCGCGATTTTCCGGACTATTGTGAAGCAGCTGAAATCTGTCAATCAGCGCAACAGGCGGCTGATCGATAAGTCTGTTCGCTATTCCGAGGGACTGCTGGCATTGATTTCCAATGCCACAAGTTCCTATCAACCAACCGGATTGTTCGAGTCCATTCCCAAAATGCAGCCGACGTTTTCACAAAGAGCATAGCCGGGTGTTGTAGCGGATCGCCCGACTTTTCGGAACCTTGATTTGTGAAGTGGTAAATAAGCCGGAGCGGCAAGGCCGCTTCCTATAGCCAACTGGAGCCAACAGCCATGCCATCCATTTTAAGCGGCTTCGACTCGGTTCAACAGGCGCTGGCCGCCCAGCAATTTGCTTTATCCATTTCACAGAGAAATGTCGCAAATGCAAATGATCCCGCTTATACACGTCAGGTAGCGGTTTTTTCTCCTGACGCGGATGGTTCGGTGTCCGGAATTTCGGGAGTTACTCTTCAAGCCAGCCGCGATCGCTTTCTGGACTACAGCATCAGCAGGGAACTTCAGACGCTGGGCGAAAACAGCGTGGCCTACGACGCTCTGCAGCAGATCGATGCCATCCTGGGAGGAAACAGCGGAGAGGGGCTACAGCAGGCTCTTTCCGATTTTTTCGGCACTTTCAGCTCTCTTACAACGGCTCCGGAAGACCTGGTGTTGCGTCAACAGGTGCTGACGAGCGCCAATGCCCTGGCCGCCGAATTTCAGAGAGCCTATTCAGGCATCCAGCATGTACAGACTTTGCAGGACCGCTCTATGACGGCTTTGATCCAGACCGTCAATTCCATCACGGCCCAAATCGCGGATTTAAACCAGCTGATTCCCCTGGCACATGGAACACAGTCCGAGTCTGAATTTACTATGCGCGACAGTCGTCAGCAGCTGCTGGAGCAGCTTTCCGGGCTCATGGACATTTCTTATTATGAGACCGAATCAGGCGAAATAACAGTGACTACAAGGCAGGGGGGCTTGTTGGTGGCAGGAGATCAGAGCCGCGATCTTTCTCTGACGCGGCTGTCGCCAGGCGCCTTTTACAGCGTGCAACTGGAAGGCGTCGACATCACCGCCACACTGGAGTCCGGCCGGCTCGGCGGACTGATAAAAGCCCGCGACAATAGCATTGCAGGATATCTCGACTCGCTGGACGATATGGCTGCCGCAATTATTGAGCGGGTGAACGATCAACATGCGGACGGAAGCGATCTGAATGGATCCATGGGAGGGGACTTTTTTACCCCCTTTACCGAAATTATTCCCGGATCAAACACAGGATGTGCCCGTTCCATGAGCGTTGCGATAACGGATCCCAGATTGATCGCTGCGGCTGATGCAGGCGCCGGAGTGGGGGACAACACGAATGCCCAGCTGTTAGCCGGCATCGGTGATGAAAACCTGTTCTCATCCTCTGCGGAAACCATATATCAATATTATGCCCGCTTGATCTATCAAATCGGTTCTGCTGAGAGTGCCGCCGAAGAAAATATTTCGACACAGAATAATTTGCTCGAACAACTGAAGAACCAGAGAGACGCATCCTTCGGTGTTAACCTGGATGAAGAAGCAGTCAACATCATTAAGTATCAGAAGGCCTATCAGGCCAGCGCCCGATATGCGAATATACTGGACGCATTGAGCGATGAAATTCTTCAACTTTTGGGTGTTTAATTATGAGAGTCACTCAATCCGAATTATGCAGGACCTTTTTATCCGACCTCGGAACATTGAATGAAAATCTGACCGCGCTCAACCGCCAGATCTCCAGCGGAAAAAGGCTGAACCAGCTTAAGGATGATCCCGCAGGCAGTTCGGACCTGATTTCCTTCTCAAAACTGGAATCTCAAATCGATCAATACAGGTTTAATGCCGGCGCAGGTTCCTTTTACCTGAATGTTGCGGATTCGGCTCTCAATGAGGTGAATAATCTGATTACGTCCATTTACGCCAGCGGGAGTCAATCCTCATCAGACATTGTGAGCGAGGAGGCTCGTGCCGCACTTGCCGCTGAAGTCCGATCTCTTCGCGATCAGATTGTTTCTCTTGCCAACAGCCAGGTCCGAGGACGTTACATATTTGCGGGATCGCTGGTGGTCGATATGCCGTTTGCAATAGAAGGGGATGTAATTGAGTATAACGGGGACAACAGCATCAATCGCATCCGGGTCGATGAGGGAACGGAAGTTCAGATGAATTATTCCGGTGGCGAAGTATTTGATCCCATCTTTAATGCCGTCCGGTCCTTGTTGACAGCGATGGATGGCAACGACACGTCCGGCATTAATACGGCTTTGAGCCAGTTTGCCTCGGTATTGAAGGGTTTGTCACAAATCCGCGGACAGATCGGAGCGAATATGGCCACGCTTCAAAATGTGGAATCGCGTCTCGATTCCAGGGAAACAATCCTGAAAGAACAAAGGAGCCGGATTGAAGATACAGATATGGTGCAGGCTGCCGTTGAATTGAAACAGACACAAACGGCGCTGCAAACGGCGATGTCTGCAGGGGGCAGCATATTGACGCAGAGCAACCTGTTCGACATTCTGGGTTAGACAGGCTACAATTGCATATAGGGCCATGAATATTGTGGCCCGGCATTATAAAAATTGCCAATGATGCACGAGGGTTCCCAATCTCCCGGAGAGTGCGGACGCCGTCGTGAATCGATGATTATGATTGAGGCACAATGCAAATCCATACCGTAAACTTTGGCAGCCTGGAAATACCGGAAGAATCAATTATCACCTTCAAAGAGGGGCTTCCCGGATTTCCGCAGATTCACAGATTCGCTGTTCTGGAAATGGAAGAGCTGAAGCCATTCCAGTATCTTCAGGCTTTGGACGATCCTCCCATTTCTCTTTTCGTAATCAATCCGTTCATCGTGGATCCGAGCTATGAATTCCGCTTGACCGATTCCGACATGGAGGATGTGAACAGCACGAATTCTGCGCAGCTGGCGGTCTACGCCGTAGCCACTATTCCGGAAGATCCCAATGAGGCGACAATAAACCTCATGGCTCCGATCGTCATTAACGAAAAGGGACGATGCGGGAAACAGGTCATCTTGCATGAAAGCAAGTATTCGGTTAAACACCCGGTGCTTCAAAGTGACAGTCAGAGTGGGACACTGGTGCAGGAAGCCTGATGCATGCTTCCTTTTGCGCGGGATCTGGAGCAACCCGCAGGTAACGACACGGATGCTGGTATTCACACGTAAGAAAGACGAGAGCCTTGTCATAGGCAATGAAATAGAAGTAACGATACTCAATATCGGCTCGGGAACCGTAAAGGTCGGTATTACCGCACCCCGCCATATTTCCGTTCATCGACATGAGGTTTTTGAAGCAATCAAACGCGAGAATCTTGCCGCCGCTCAATCGCAAATTCCCAAAATGGACCTATTCAAAAAACTGATACGATAATTTTCGGGAAATGATCCGGTTCGGCCGGAGTGATATTTACTGTAAACACTTGCGCGTTCTTACCTTTAATTCGCATCAGCCTTATCTGCACATCATGGCCGAGGCTTTGCCCTGGGCGTTCGGAATCATCACGCCGAGGCAGTCTGCCGGATCCGAAAAAAAATGGGACCCTGGAATCCGGCCGCTGCCTTCTAATGCACGGCTCTATTCTTCTGTCCGGGAGGCCATGCTCGCGGACTCATGGGACTGGGTTCTTGCCCATAACGTTCATGATTTCCTCGATACGCGGGAGATTCCACTTCCCAAGGTATTTCTGGTGCATGGAACCCTGAGTGGCCGGATCCTTCAGGATCGTAGCACCATCGATCGGGCTTTATACCTGAAAAACCTCCAATTCCTTCTTTCCGCCAATCATGCCGCGATTGTTTTTGTCTCCGGCCTTAAACGCGACGATTGGGGGATTCCGGGTGAGGTCATTCGATTAACAGTTGATCCGTGCTGGTATGGAGGGTATCGCGGTGAGGTGCGGGGCGTTCTTCAAGTCAGCAATCATCTGAAGGAGCGGGGGCTGATGACGGGCTGGAGCACCTATCAGACTGTCTGCAGGGATATCCCAAATCTTTTGCTGGGCGACAACAAGACCATTCCCGCAAGCCGCAGGACAAAAGACTGGGATGATTTGAAAGAGCAGCTTCGGTCTTTCCGCATATACCTCTATACCCCCATTTATCCCTACGAAGACGGATATAATACAAGCCTTCTTGAGGCGATGGCGACGGGAATGCCTGTAGCGACTCTAAAGCATCCGACCTCGCCGGTCCGGGACGGTTGTGAAGGTGTGGTTGCCGACAGCGCAGAGGAGCTTCGGGATAGAGTCTTGCAGCTGCTGGATGATCCGGCAGAGGCTGCGCGAATGGGCCGTAACGCGCGAATCAGGGTTGAGACGGAGTTTTCGATTTCTGAATTCAGAAATTCATGGCAGTCTTTTGCGGAGAGATTGCTGCGAGGCGAGTAAAATCAGTACCGCGAATCAACGAACTTCGGATAATTGTTTTTAAGGGGCTTCAGACTCTTTAGAAATTGAGAACCCTTTCCGATCTCCGCCAGGTTTGTCCCAAGCTCATCATGAATTCGCTGCAGCTTTTGCGCCCAAACACTGCACAATTCCTGCAGATGGATCGCTTGCATTCTGGCTGCTGCCACCAAATCCTGCACCTCTGTCCGTGTTTCCGGATCGAGCTGGTTTCGGCATTTCCCCCACGAATCGGATAATTGGACTACACGTGAGTTCATTTGGGCAATGCACTCCAGGGTTTCACGATTCTGGAGGACGGATTGAACAAAAGCTTGGGGATTCTTAGATACATCAACTCCCATAATCTTTGCAAGATCTTCCCCTAGCTTGATGTAGAGGTTGAATACCTCTCGAAATTCGGCGGCAAGATTATTCATGGCGTTTATATGGAAATATTGAGAGATTTGGTCTGCATCGATGCCGGGGATGTTGAAGCCCCGAGCATTTGCCGGCCCTGCTTTTCCTGCGCTGCAGGCGGGACGGAAGCTCCCGATGTTTGTCCTGCAATTTCACCCCAGGCTGAACGAAGGTTTTCCAGCAAAGTCTCAATTTCAACGAGAGGTTGGACGCTTTGCTCAACATTGGCCGCAAATATGCGTCTCTTCATGTAATCATATAAGCGGTCCAATGACGCGGCGATATCGCCTCCCGCTTTCAGGTTCAGACAGGATTGCAGCTCCGAAATAATCGATACACATTTGTTGAGAGATCGCGACCTTCCGGCAATGTTTTTCCGGTCTATGTGTCCCCGGGCTTCCCGAAGAGAACAAATGGCTGCGTCATACAGCATGACTATCAGCTGCAGAGGATTCGCCGTTTTTACCGCCACCTCACGATACCGATGAACATAGGACTGGTTTCCTGCCATCAAAACACCTCGTAAATCGCATTCTTCTTACTGAGATAGAGAACTGATCTGGGCGCTCAGAGAGGCCTGAGTGACAGTCATAAGCCGCAGAGCCTCGTCGGCTTTGCTGAATTCCGCTGTCAACAGTTCTTTTCTTATTTCAAGACGATCTTCATAGCTGCTGATGCTCTCATTAAGATACTTAATACTGCTATTTAATCCATCCGTAGCCGTTTGGATTGGACCGGAAAGCGGATCCGTCAGTCCGTCCAGCAGGCTGCACAAATTCACCAGAAAGCTGGCGCCGTCAACTCCCTCATCGTCGGGCGAGACCGTGACGGTTCCATAGCTGCCGGTTGTCGTTTGTGCGATCGTCAGGGCAAGTCCCTCTTCGGGTTGCCCGCTTGCGCCTGTGAGCGTCAGGCCGTCTCCGGTTGCTGCGTTGCCGCCGATGCTGCCGGCGATATCAGTGCCTGTGCCGATAACGGGCGTGGTGCCGAAGCCGGTGGTTCCCAAAATACCATCCAGATCGGAAACTACCGTGACGGTCTGTGAACTGCCATAGCCATTGGTAGTTATTTTTATTTTGCCGGTTCCATCATCCGCAGCGGTTATCGCCATACTCTGTGCGGAGAATTCATCATTGATCTTCAGCAAAACATCTACCAGCATGTCGTTTTGCAGTAGATCAACAATCGCCGTTGCCGTCCCGTAGGTGATTGTCAATGTTTCATCATAATCCATCGAATCGACCGTCTGGCTCCCCACGGCGGAAGCCTGCTGCGCGAGCGTGTCAATCTGAACAGCATAGGTTCCCGGTTGGGTGGCGGCTGTTTTGCCGCTATATGTCACGCGACTATCGCTGGCTGTGGCACTTCCTTCAGACGCCCCTTCTCCAAGGAACAGGGCGGCCACTGAGGTGAAGTCATCCGACAAAGCTTCCCTGAATTCGCTTTCATTCAGGCTCAAACTGCCGTCGCGGTTAAGGTCAATCCCTATTTGGCCGATCACCCTGTAATCGGTGAATCGATTGGCCATGGTTTGAGTAAGTTGACTCTGCAGGTTGCTTTGTATGCGGCGCAGAGTGGAGTCGCCGGAAAGCACCCCCGCTGTTTCAGTAGTGGAATTGTAGGTAAATTGGCCATTAATAAATGTGTTGACCGCGTTATATGCGGAGACCATTTCACTGATGGCGCTGACGATTGCATCAACGTCCTTCTCCACGCTCAACGTCACAGTGCCCGTCGTCGTATCCTTGAGTGTGAAGGCTATTCCGTCGATAACATCGGAAACTGTATTGGAGCTCTGAGAGATGCTGACGCCATTAACCACAAACGCGGCATCCGCGGCCGCCTGCGTCTGGGCAAAACTGAGAGCCTGCCCGCCGGATAGATTATCGGTCACGGTAAAAGCGTTGGCGGTCCCCGTCTCTTCGGAAGTGATCAGCAGTCTGTAAGGATTTGAGGATCCATCATTGATGATTGAGGCTGTCACGCCTGCGTCGGCATTGTTAATAGCGTCGCGCAATCCGGCCAGTGTGTTATTAGTACTGTTGATAGTCAGTGTTACAGGATCATTGGCGCCTGTGGTAATGATAAATGTCCCCGTCCCCAGAGACGCCGAAGTTGTATCCGCAAAACCGGAGGATGCCATTGTTTTGGCCTGGGCTAATGTGCCTACGGTGATGGAGTAATCTCCGATGGTTGTGGCGTTGGATGCCGTGGCCGTGATCTTATCTTCGTCGGATGATGCTACCTTGCATCGGGCAAATATGCTCTCCGAAAGCCTTTCGGAAAATGAATATGGGGTAGTAAGAGGAGCCTCCGTCTCTCCGAACAGGAGCGTGTTCACTTTATCCGAAAGCGTCGACAGCCTGGTATTCAGAGTCTGGTATGCGGTTACTTTTTTCTGGAGAGTGGAAACCTGACTCTCCATATTGCGAACGGGCTCTCTCTCCAGATAGATGAGATTGTCTACAATAGAGCCTACATCCAATACACTGTTGGTCAGATTGACAGAGGACGTACTCATGGCCTTAGGATTGTGCCTTTCGCGACTGGTGTTGCGCCCGGTCGATCATTTCTTTAAGTGTTTTATTTATAACGACATACATAAATAATAATCACTGGGGCTCATCCTGGTGGATAAAACCTCGGACTATCAGCTTATCGTCAGTATCTGTTTGTGAGAGTAGCGGTTTTTAAGGATTTTATGGGCTGTCGGAACAGGCAGAAGGCTCGATGCGGCTTTTAAACTTCAGCTCGATCTGCGACAGGGCTTTATTAATTTTTGATAGCGCTTCCCGGACGGAAGAGAAGTATTCCGAGTAAGTGCTGCCAATATTTTCCAATAGGTCGGCATCCGGAGAATTTCTGGAGATTTGATTCCGTTTGCGCAAAAAGGTGAAGTTGCCCATTTGATTGAGACTGTCCAGCACGGGTGCGAGGTGCGGGTTGTAATAAATGGATTCTTTTGCGGATTCCAGTCTCTTCATGAGTTCCTGAGGCGAATATCCTGAGCGCATTCTGCAGAGGCGGAAGCCGAGTTCCAAAGCCGCCTGAATTCCCGCCACTTCACCCTTCAGCGTAGACAGATTGATCCCTGCATAGAAAAGGCTGTCCTCCTTGGCTTTGTCGAATGTTTCGCGGATGCGGGTTCGAATATCCAGATTATTCCTGCAATAGCGATGCAGTGCCTCCCGGAGGCTCATGACCGATACATTGTCGCGTAATATACCGCCTTCTGTGGCGTTGATAAACTGCACTTCCGGGTGATCCCGGAATGTCTTGGCAAACCAATTCCAATACGCCGTCAGCTTGTCGGTAGACTCTACGGGTTGGCCGAAGATATCGTCAATTACTATGGTGCGTTTGCCGGATCGCAGGCCTTCCAGCCTTTCGGCCCATTTATCGGGATCGACCACTCCGGAAAACCAGTCTTCATCAAAACACAGACCGGAGCAATAAATTCGTCCATCGGTATGAGCAAGGTCCTGCCCGATGAAAATGACGGGATTGCATTGAAGCAGAAGGGCAAAATCCAGCGCCATCGTTGCTACGGAGCCCCATGCGCGCAGCATCCCTTTGCTCCCCAGAAGATCGGAAAGGGAATGAAGCGAGGAGCCTTCGAAGGTACATGTCAGAATCTTTCCGGGGAATTCGCCAAACACAGCCGGAAAGGATGTCGCTTCTGCCACGAGAAAAGCCTTTTTGGAAGGAGCGCCTTTTATATGAAGATAATTCGCAGGAGAAGGATCTCCTGTAAGCACAAAATGCGGATCAATCCCTGCTGCAAGAAGAGGTTTGAGCGCAGAATCCGTAGAAAGAATCAGCACATGCTCTTCAAAATCCCGCAGTTCATGGATGTTCTTATCCAGTGATGGTCCGGCGGAAACAATAACTGCCGGGACGCCGGACAGCGAATCCTTAAACTTGGCTATTCCCGGAGCCCTGGCGGCAGCCGGTAGGTTCTTCACAAAATTGTCCAGAAATTCCTGTGATTTCACAACGAGCGTATTAATATCCGTAAATGTTTGGAATGTCTGGCTTTGAATCATCTCCACTGCAGCCTTAAAGAAACCGGCATTCAGGGCAACCGATGGCAAGTGTGTAATAAATGTGCTTTTCTCTGCTTGAACCGGATTGAAAAAGCTACGCCATTGTTCTGCCAGCTCCGGGCCGGACGCAGGCCACGCAAAATGGAGATAGGGCAGAGAAAGAATGTGCTTGAGATCTCTCGCTTCAAAAACCGCCCTGATAATTTCCAGGTCCGATTCCACAATGAAATAGTGATTTGATCGCGAACCTTTTTCTTCAAGTAAAGCATCAAGGATGTATCCGAGGCCGAAGCCCAGCAGGATAAAGTAATCCGTTCCCGTATAGTCGGTTTTCTTTAATATCTGCCGCGCTTCCTTCAGAGGGTCATAGCGGCTGTGAAGTGCAAATTTGGAGGATCCCCGTTCATAGCTGGCCGTAGGGATTCCCACAGCTGATAATGATATATTTATTTTTTTCGTTGGGATATTCTTCAACTGGTGCGCCAGTCCGGGCTGATGAACCGCAAGCAATGCCAGATTGGCTTCCAGGTAGCTCAAGGGAAATTCTCTGAATCCCGCCTGAATCTGTGAAGCGTGCGAAGCCGGCAGGATGCCTCGATCGCCATAAACAATCAATCCACTCATCCTATCGTCGCGCTGGGGACTGTAACTTAAGGATAATTCTTTGAGGAGCAGATGGGATAGCAAGGAATATCTTGCTTTCAAGCGGACTCTTGAGGCGCTAATCCAGTCCATAAAACAGAAAAGGCGCGTTTATCCATAAAACGCGCCTTTCTGCATCTTCTGGTTTGAGTGTTATCGCAGCAAGCTGAGAACGTTCTGGCTGCTTGAATTGGCTTGTGCTAATGCTGCCATACCTGACTGGGCCAGGATCTGAAATTTGGTCAGATTCGCCACCTCTTCCGCGAAGTTGGCATCACGAATAACAGACTCTGCGGCCTGCGTATTCTGTGACTGGGTTTGCAGAACGGCAACAGCGGACTGCAGTCTGTTCATGCCGGCGCCGATTTCAGCGCGCATGTTGGAAACGCCATTCAGGGCTGTCTGGATCGTCGTAAGAGAGGTAGCCGCAGATACCTGTCCCGTGAGGTCGACCGCTGTCAGGTCGGCGGTTCCAAGGTTGGTTACCGTGGTACCGCTTGTCGTAATGGTTTGAATGGTAACGGAAATCGAGCTGGCGGATGTAATATCACCCACGAATACACTAAGCTCTCCGCCGATTCTATTGTCACCGGTGGTGGCAAATATATCGTATCCGTTGAAGTTTGTCTGATCGGCAATACGGCCGATTTCGGCTTGGATCTGAGTGAACTCGGCGTCCAGCGATGCGCGGCCGGTTGAATCCACGGTTTCTGTCGCAGCTTCTTCCGCCAGCGTTACGGCGCGGGTTAATAGATTGGTGATTTCCTGCAAAGCGCCGTCAGCGATCTGGCAAACGCCAATGCCGTCGTTCGCATTGCGGACAGCTTGATTCAGAGCATAGGTGTTTGCGCGCAGGCTGTCTGCAATCTGCAGACCGGCGGCATCATCCGCTCCGGAATTGATGCGTTTGCCCGAAGATAAACGCAAAAGAGTTCTGGAAAGGTTTACGTTATTAAGGTTTAACTGGTTCTGTGCGTTCAAACCAGAGATGTTGTTCAGAATACTGAAAGATCCCATTTGGAATTCCTCCTTGAATCCGAGCTAGTACTTTTTCTAGTACCAGATCCAGGCTCTGGCAGCCTCGGCGAGGGGAATCGCTCGAAGCGATAAAAAACCCAATGGGCTTTTTTATGCTCAAATTTTTCGGTTCAGTCTGCTTATCGTCGGAAGGGAATGGAATCTTAGCGGAAAATGCATCAAAGATTCTTTCTTTTTCATTTTTTTAAGATTGACTGCGGTCATCCTGCTTCACTTCAGTGCCATTGGAATACAGCCCCGATGACGCAATCTGCAAATACAAGCCACCACGAGCACATTACAAAGCGCTTCATGTGGGTCGCGGCTGAAGCCGCGACGCGCGATTAATCCTATGTGGGAGAAATGCTCATGCCTGGTTTTCTGTTTTCACGGATGTGCCGCTGTAATAGCCGCCACACATATTCGATATGCGCTGAGCAGAGTTGGCTATGAATTCAGTGTTGAGGTTTATGAATGGGATGACACGCGGAGTGCGGCATGAAGCGAAATCGGATCCGATATTACAAAATGCGGTGGCGGCATAGTGCACGTTCAAAAAGCGGAAGGCGGGTTCCCCCCCTTTCAGAAGAACCCGCTTTTTTGTCCGCCACTACTGCCGTAAATCCTGAGTTGGGTGAGGAGTCTACATGCTCTGCATGAGCGCCAGTATGGATGAGCTTTGTCCGTTCGCTTGAGATAGTGCGGCCATTCCCGCCTGGTTCAGGATCTGAAATTTTGTAAGATTCGAGATTTCGGTAGCCATATTGGCATCCCGAATCGTCGATTCGGCGGACTGAGTATTGAGCGCCTGGCTCTGCATGACCTGGACGGCCGATTGCAGACGGTTGGCGCCGGCGCCGATAGTGGCGCGCTGGTTGGCAACTGCGATTAAGGCGTCTCGAATATAACCCAGAGACAGCTGGGCGCCTTCTTGAGTCGATAGATCAACCAAAGTCAGATCTTCTCCTCCGATATCCGTAACGGTCTCTCCGGCCGTGGTGATTGTGTCGATGGTTACCGCAATGGAACTGGAACCGAAGATGTCCCCTACAAAGACACTCAAACTGCCGTTGAGGCCGTCTGTAGTGAACAGTTTTACGCCATTGAAATTTGTCTGAGATCCGATGCGCGCAATCTCGGATTCTATCTGGTCGAACTCCGCATCGAGGCAGGCGCGGCCGGTGGAATCGACTGTTTCAGTGGCTGCTTCTTCTGCAAGGGTTACAGAGCGGGTAAGAAGGTTTGTGATTTCCTGTAGTGCGCCGTCCGCAATCTGGCCTACGCTGATGCAATCGTTGGCATTACGCACTGCCTGATCGAGGGCGCGAATATTGGCTCTCAGAGTATCCGCAATCATCAGACCTGCGGCATCATCCGCACCGCTGTTGATTCGCCGACCTGAAGAGAGTCGATTAATTGTCTGAGTTAGACTGACGTTGGTACAGCCCAATTGTTTCTGGGCATAGAGTGCTGCGATGTTATTGAGGATGCTGAAATTTCCCACGATGAATTCCTCCGTGAATTCTTTGGGTTCTGATTGGATTCCCGAAAGCGGTTTGTTGGGCATCCATGCCCTGCGCTCATCGGGAGACTAGCAGAATGATTTTCGGTGTTCGCTACCTCCGATCATCTCACAACTTCCGTGGCTTCATATCGTCGAACCCGAGCGATTAGATTAACGAAAAAATTAATGTCCCATAAATTGATTGGCCTCCAAGTTGCTTAAGTAATAGGGACGACATGATGTCGCACTCACTTTCAGAGGGGAACTCATGACCAGGTTCTATGTTAATGACAAAGAGATTACACCTCCGATGGATACCTCCTCGCTCGGTCAAATATTAAAGGAGGTGGAAAACGCGCATCTGCCGCCTAATGTCGTCGTGAGGAAAATTCAGATCGATGGGCTGCCTCTTTTGCCTCAAATCGTTTCCGAAAATCCCGCAGCGCTTTGTGAACAAATGGAGAGGAGCGAGAAGGTTGAAATATTCACGGGGACTCTTGCCGAAATCGCCGGCGATTCCATAAGGGAAGCACTGGCATATCTCCGTCGCATCGAGGACGCAACTCCTTCTTTGGCAGAGAGTTTCAGGTTTTCGCCAAATCCCGATGCATTCGAAAATCTGCGGCAGCTTTGTGAAGGATTTTATTGGCTAAACCTCCTTATAGACAAATTGGGAACCAACTTTCAGCTGCGTCTGGAAGAAATGATCGTGGGCGGGATTCCTGCCATGCACCATCATCAGAAATTCATTTCTGTTCTGAAACAACTGGTCGAATCCCAGGAATCAGGCGACTTTATCCTTATAGCTGACCTTCTCGAATATGAAATCCTCCCGCTGGTGCCTGTTTGGAAAGAGATGTTCGGGAGCATTGCAGAAAAAATGGTGGGAACCCAGTAAGCAAGTCAAAGGCCTGTCAAATGCAGATTTCGAGTGCCAAAACTATGACGGTTGTGCCGCAAAACGCCCAATCCGCGGGACTGTCAAGTCTTTGGATTTGTACCGCCGCGGGACCGAAGCTCGGATTCGGTCATCTGCGCAGGTCTCTTATTCTGGCGGAAACGGTTAAAGACTGCTGCGTCCCCGTGTTTCTGTTGGATCCCGAGGATTTGTGGAGCAGGGAACACCTGCAGTCCCGTGAATATGACTATTTTGAAGGAGGAATTGAAAGAGCATGGGAAATGCTCCCGGATCCCGGTGCAATTTTAATAGATACAAGGAATTCTAACGGATTGGACCGGTTGATCGCCGTTGCCGGGACTCGGAAGATCCCGGTGATAAGCGTTCATGACCTTGGACTGAATATGCTTCCTTCCAACATTATTATTGATGGAAGTATAGCGCCTGCAGGCAACCACTCATCTTATTTCGGTGCAACGTACTATACCGGAACGGATTACATGGTTCTGAATCCGGTTTACCGGAGTCTGTATCTGCAAACCAGGACAATGCGGGAAAAGATACAATCCATCTTTATTAATCTGGGAGGTGGAGACTCCGGCAAATATTATCCGAAGATAATAGAAGGCCTTCAGCTTTGGGGGCGCGAGTTGGACGTGATCGGAGTGCCGGGTTTCACCCGCTGGGGACAAGAAGCCTTTTCGCGGGAAAATCTAAAGCCGCTACGATTTCGTTGGGAAGACCGTAATATAGAGCAGTACCTGTTCCAAGCTGATATTGCCATCACGGCGGGCGGCATAGCTGCTTACGAAGCTCTATGCGCGGGAACGCCTCTCCTCGCTTTATCCTACGACCACCTGCAACAAATCACGATTCAGAGGCTCCGCGAACTGGATGCCTGCATCGATTTGGGTCTCGGGGATGAATTCGCTCCTGTGAAACTGGCCGGTGTTCTGTCGCGTATCGAGATCGATTGCGACAAGCGCCGGCTTCTGTCCTGTCATGGACGGCAAATTGTGGACGGACAGGGCTGCGAACGCGTCGCGCGCATTATCCGGCAATCCATTTCCAAAGAAAACAGACAATTCAATTGAGATCAAACTGAGATGAAAGAAACCGACATACTGATAGGTCAAAAAGTCATTGGATCCGGTTCGCAGGTATTTGTCATTGCGGAGATCGGCATCAATCATGACGGCAGTGTCAGTCAGGCTCAAAGGCTGATCGATGCGGCAGCAGAAGCCGGTGCGGACGCCGTAAAGTTTCAAAGCTACCGGACAGATCATCTGCTGATACCTTCCCGTGACAGGTACATCCAGCAAACGGACGGGACGGAGTCTGCCTATCAAATGCTGCGCCGTTGCGAATTGAAATGGGAAGATCAGGCGAAGCTGAAAAAACATGCGAACGAACGCGACATTTTGTTCCTGTCCACTCCCTTTGATGCCGAGAGTGCCGACTTCCTGGACGCGCTGGATGTCCAGGCCTTTAAGATAGCATCCGGCGACATCACCCATGTTCCTTTGCTTCGTCACGTGGCCGCCAAAGGCAAACCGATTCTTCTTTCGACAGGAATGTCCTATCTGAGTGAAGTCGCCGATGCCGTCTGGACTCTGAGGTCGGCGGGCGCCAGAGAAATCGTGCTCATGCATTGTGTTTCCTCCTATCCGGCGTTGCCTGTTCAAATGAACCTGCGGGCGCTTCAAACCATGCAGTCCTACTTCGAGCTGCCGGTCGGATTATCGGATCATAGCGAAGGAATCCTGCTCTCACTTGTGGCGGTTCCCCTTGGAGCCGTTGTCATCGAGAAACATTTTACCCTGGATAAGAATTCACCCGGCCCCGACCACAAGGCAAGCATGGATCCGGAGGACCTGAAAGAAATGGTGAAGTCCCTGAGGAACGTCGAATCCAGCCTTGGAGATGGACGAAAAAGGCCATCCGACATTGAAGAAGAAAGCCGTCTTCTTGGGCGGCGGAGCATCGTCGCTGCGGCTGACATCCGCGCAAATGAGAAGATTGCCGAATGGATGCTGACTTTCAAACGTCCCAGCAGCGGCATTGAGCCGCGTCACTGGGATAAGGCGATTGGAATGACCGCTCGCCGAAATATCGGCAAGGACACCATATTGCAGTGGGAGGATCTTGCGCCCTCGATCTCCTCCGATCAAATCATCAACAATCCAAATGCAGAGATGGATGCTGAATGTATGCAGGTCCATCATTCAAAGAGGCGCCATGCGTGAAATCAATGTACTGATTACTGCCGCAAGCCGGCGTGTGCCCCTGATACAGTCGTTTGCAAATGCACTGAGACGCCTGGGATTTAAGGGAAATGTCATTACAACGGACATGAACAATCTGAGTCCCGGACTCTACTTCGGCGCAAAGCATTACATTGTGCCGCTGACCACGGATCCGCATTACATTCCCATCATCAAATCCATCTGTTTCAGAGAACGGATTCATCTGCTGATTCCCACGATTGATGATGAGTTGCCGCTTTTCGGACGGCACACGAATGATTTTCAAGCCATGGGAATCAAGGTAGCGGTATCCGGTGAGCATACCGGCCTTATCTGCAACGACAAATATTCCACAGCAAAGTTTCTGTTGGATAAGGACATACCATTTGCGAAGACATGGCTGCCGGCGGAATTGGATCTTCAAAAGCTTAAGTATCCACTGTTCTTAAAGCCAAGAACAGGGAGAGGAAGCGTAGGAGCTTTCACGATAAGCAATGAACGCGAGATGCGTTTCTTCCTGGAATACGTGCCCGATCCCATAGTGCAGGAATTTCTCTGCGGCAGAGAATTTACCATTGATGTGCTCTCCGATTTCCGTGGAAGAGTTATCAGCGTTGTTCCAAGAGAGCGCATGGTCGTCCGCTCCGGTGTTACAGACCGTGGAAAAACATTGAATCACCCGGGAATGATCCGTCTGGCCATCCGCACCGCAGAAGCTCTGGATATTAGAGGCCCTGCCAATATTCAGGTCAAACTGCAGGATGAAAATGCGACGATCTTCGAGGTAAATCCGCGCTTTTCGGGAGGCATTCCTCTCACGATTGCTGCGGGCGCTGATTTTCCTGCATGGCTTATTGAGATGTGCTGCGGACGGACTGTCCGTCCAAGCATCGGCAAATTCACCGACGGACTCATCATGGCATGTTATGAGGCGGCAATCTTTTTGCCTGACGATGCCGCAAGGGAACTGGGCGCTGAAGTCGCGCAACTATAGCTTTTACGGAACAGAATTGTGGAATTAAATCCCCACAACAAAAATGGAAAGAATCCTCCGGGCACCTTTGGTGCGGATTGATCAGACGGGATATGAAAACAATAATTTTAGCCGGCGGCAAAGGAACGCGTTTAGCTCCCTATACTACTATTTTTCCTAAGCCTCTGGTTCCGATCGGCGATAGGCCAATTCTGGAAATAATTATTCGGCAGCTTGTGCGTCAGGGACTGGGCGACATCCTCTTGTCTGTAGGTCATCTGGGAGAACTGATCGAGGCGTATTTCCAGAACGGCCATCGGAATATTCCCGGATTGACGCTTGAATATTTCAGAGAAAAGCAGCCTTTGGGAACTGCCGGTTCTCTGGCGATGATATCCGGTCTTGATGAGACTTTCCTAGCTATGAACGGAGATATTCTTACAACCCTCGATTACCAGGCGCTCATAAAACACCATCGGGAGAAACGGGCTGCACTGACTATCGCGATGCATGAGAAGGATGTGAAGGTCGATCTCGGGGTGCTGGAAACAAGCGAGCGCGGAGAGCTGACCGGCTATCGTGAGAAACCGCTTTACAGGTTCTCGGTAAGCATGGGCATCTATGTGTATGAGCCTCATGTGTTGGGCTACATGCCCAAAGGGCAATATATGGATTTCCCGGATCTGGTGAAGCTTCTGCTGAACAAAGGCGAAAGAATTGTTGGATATCCATCCCAGGATTACTGGCTTGATATAGGCCGACGAGAAGATTATGAGCTTGCCCAACTGGAGTTTAACTCCAGAGCCAAAGATTTCCAGGTCGCCTGAATGGCGTGTGCCGCTGTCTGAACTCAGTTACACAGAGGTTGAAGTCGAAAGTGTGACCAGGGTTCTTCGCTCCGGCTGGTGGACGTGTGGTCCCGAAACGGAAGCCCTGGAACGGGAGTTTGAGCGCCATTTTGGATTTTGTCATGCCGTGGCTGTTTCCAGCGGAACAGCGGCCCTCCATCTCGCCTTTTTAGCTCTGGGCTTGTCGCACCGTGAAGAGGTTGTTACTCCTTCACTCAATTTTGTTGCAGCCGCGAACACAATTCTTCATGCCGGAGCTGTTCCACGCTTTGCCGATGTTGATTCCATCGGATCTCCGGTTGTTTCGGCCGCAACACTGGAGCGAGCCCTTACGCCGAAAACGCGCGGTTTGTGCATTATGCATTATGGCGGGTATCCATGTGATATGAGACCCATTGTTGATCTGGCTCGCCGGCGCCGCTTATGGCTTGTAGAAGATGCCGCCCATGCTCCTGGCGCCATATTGGAAGGAATTTCCTGTGGAAGGTGGGGCGACATCGCATGTTTCAGTTTTTTTGGAAACAAAAACCTTACCTGCGCCGAAGGCGGAATGATAGCGACGGAGAGCGATGATCTGGCCAAAAGGCTCAGGCTCCTGCGGTCGCATGGCATGAACTCTCTGACGTGGGACAGATTCCGCGGACATTCATTCTCTTATGACGTAACGACTCCCGGTTTCAACTACCGTATGGATGACCTGCGTGCGGCACTGCTTCGAGTCCAGCTCCGATCTTTGGAAAAATGGAATCATCTGCGTGAAGAACGCGTGCAATGGTATCGGCAGCTTCTTAGCGCTGATTCGCGATGGATTATCCCGTTCGAGAATCATGCGGGTAAATCTTCGTACCATCTGTTCACAATAGTCCTGGATGAGAGGGTATCCCGGAACGATGTCATGCATTCCCTTAGGTCGAAAGGAATTCAAACCAGTATCCATTATCCGCCCATCCACCAATTTTCATGTTATCGCGCCCTTTCGCTCAATCATAGCGGTCTGAAATGTACTGAGGATTTGGGCAGGCGCATTCTTACTCTGCCGCTCTATCCGAATATGACATTTGAACAGGTGGAGATGGTTTGCGAATCCTTGCGTGACGCAATTGGGAAGGGGACGGGAAATGTCTAGTGGTGAGGCGGGAATTTCAAAGCCAGATCATAAAGGCAGCATTCCCTCCCGATCTGTAATGGCGTTTTTGCAGGCGCGAATGGGGAGTTCGAGACTTCCGGGCAAGGTACTGATGCCGATCCGGGGATACACGGTTCTTGAACGGGCAATCGGTCGCTTGCGCGCCGCGCCCGTCGTGGATAATGTGGCGGTACTTACTACCCGGCTCCGCGAAGATGATGCAATTGTTGAAGAAGCATACAGGCTTGGCGTCGTTGTTTATCGCGGGTCGGAATCGGATGTGCTTGCCCGTTTTTATGAAGCTTCCCGGGAATTTCAACCGGAGGTCATCATTCGTGCCACAGCGGACAATCCACTGATTGAAATCGGCTCTATTGACAGGATTGTCAAGGCATTACGCGAAGAAAACCTTGACTATTGCATGGAGAGGAACCTTCCGTACGGAGCTGCGACGGAGGCGATAACCGTCGGGGCTTTGGCAAAAGTCCATCGACTTGCACAGGAGGTCCCTCACAGGGAACATGTAACGCTTTACATCAAAGAACATCCGGAATGCTTCTGCACTTCGCTTCCGGCTGCTCCGGAGGCTTTCCGATACCCGCAGATTCGCCTGACGATAGACACGCCTGAAGACTTCATTTTTATGGATCAACTGATCCGGCGGATGCCGGAAACACGGCATCCTCTCCCTCTGAGCGATTATTTGCCTTTTTGTTTGAAGAACTTGCACGAAGGAGAATGTAAGGCATTGGCCTGAATTTGACGATATATCGCTTGGGCCTTTTTTGTCCTGGAGAAGGAATGATAGTACTCACGAAAATCAATAAAGCCCAGATCGCGGTGAATTCCGATCTCATTCAGTACATTGAGGAGACTCCGGACACCGTCATCACTATGACAAACAACGATAAAGTCGTAGTGCATGAAAGCATGTCGGACATCATCCAGAAGGTGGTTCATTACCGACGCCTTATTAATCATCTTATAGAAGCAGAGTATGAGCGACAACGCGGCAAAGACTAAAAATTCCTCGCTGGATACAGCCTCCGTAATAGGCTTGACGCTGGCTATGATTGCCATTCTCGGTGGACAGGCACTGGAGGGAGGAAATGTCGGTTCCATCCTTCAGGCAACGGCGGCTTTGATTGTGTTTGGAGGAACGTTCGGTGCGTGCCTGCTCCAGTTTCCTCTTTCAGTAGCCGTGAGGAGTTTCAAATCGGTGGTGAAGGTCTTCCAGGAGCCGAAGACCAACAACAGAGAAGTCATCCACGAGATTATTCGCCTGGCAAATAAGGCGAGGAAAGAGGGAGTCATTTCTCTGGAAGCGGATGCCCAAAAAGTATCCGATCCGTTTCTCAAAAAAGCTCTGACTATGGCAATGGATGGAGTGGAACCCAAGGTGCTTCGCGATACGATGGAGCTTGAAATTGCCAACCTTGAGGACGAGGCGGATCAGCCAATCAAATTCTGGCATGCGGCGGGAGGCTATTCTCCGACCATAGGCATTTTGGGCGCTGTGCTCGGCTTGATCCATGTTATGGAGAATCTGGCGGATCCCAGCAAGCTGGGACAAGGTATCGCCGTAGCCTTTGTGGCAACTGTCTATGGCGTGGGCATGGCCAACCTGGTTTATCTGCCTATCGCCGGAAAGCTCAAACTCAAATCAAAAGCCCATCTGGTCGCCAAAGAAATCATGCTGGTCGGTGTCATATCGATCCTTGAAGGCGAGAATCCTAGGCTTATTGAAGATAAACTCAAAAGCTATCTGAGCCGCAAAGAGCAGGAAGAACAGCCCGATACGGGTGCAGCAGGACAAAAAAAGGCGGCTTAGAAGGCTGAAGGCTATGATAAGCAGAAAAAGAGCACAGCAACAAGAGGAAGAAAGCAGCACAGAACGCTGGCTGGTCTCCTACGCCGACTTTATCACGCTCCTCTTCGCTTTTTTCACGACTCTATATGCCATCTCAACTGTCGACGCCCAGAAGGCGGGCAAATTGATTACATCGATGCGGGCATCTTTCGACAGCGCCATTTTCGATTCAGGCAGCACCACCCTGACGGTCAGCCAGGGCCCCGGAGGCATTTCCTCCAGCTCGCGGGAAATCCTCCAAAGCCTCGCGCCATCGAATGGCATTGACGCAACTCAGATTAATTTTAAGGGGATGGCCGGGACGAAATTCGCCAACACAACGAGGGGAGTGTTGAGCGGAGAAAAAGCTATGGGACGTCTCAAGAGAAATGTTGAGTCTCTTCTGGGCGCCGACATTTTGAAAGGACTTGTCCGGCTTCATATCGAACCCCGGGGTTTGGTGATTAGCCTGAGCGAGACGGGGATGTATGATTCCGGTTCGGATCAAATCAAGCCGGCAGGGAAGCAAATGCTGGATACTATCGCGACAACGCTGGTTTCCCTGGGCAATTATATCCGTGTGGAAGGACATACGGATAACGTGCCGATTCACAATGAGCGCTTTCCCTCAAATTGGGAACTGTCAACGGCAAGAGCCACAGGAGTGATCTCTTACCTGATCGTAAAATTCGGTTTGTTTCCGGAGTCGCTGTCTGCCGCAGGCTATGCCGAATATCGCCCCACCGCATCCAATGATACCGAAGAAGGCAAAGCCCGCAACCGCCGGGTGGATATAATTGTGCTGAATCCCGCCGCCGCCGCCGTAGAACCCCGATAAAAATAATTACGAATTACGAATTACGAATTGAAACATACCGTATGCATCAATTCGTCATTCGTAATTCGTTATTCGTAATTATGTTAGCGTTGCCAGACGTAGGCGCCGAATTGTTTGCGCATGCGGAAGCCCAATCGTTGATACCAGTCATAAGCCCGGCGATTTTTTTCGGTTACAGTCAGGCTGAGTGTTCGGAAGCCCAGAGATTTGAGCTGGGCGAAAGAGCGATTCATAAAAACGTTGCCCAGCCGTTTGCCCTGATGGGATGGATGAACCGCAATCTGCGGGACGATGGCGGCACCGTCCGATATGCGGCAACAGATCATGAATCCGCAAGGAACTCCCTGCCAATCCAGCGCAATAAAGGACGTTTCAGGCATAAAAACTCCACAACCGGGATTTTCAACCAGACTTCGCAAATAGCCTATGCAACCTGTCTGGGTGCGGTAATCTTCGCAGATTTCCGCATCGGGCTGATCCTGATAGCTGAGAAACGTCATTTCGGCGACACGTTCGAGATAGGCGGAATCCCATGGGATGATTTTCACGGAAGAATGCAATTCCACTTTATTCCTGTGATTGCTCAGGTCCAGTTCAAGGTAATGGCGCGCAAAATGGCCGAATCCGTGGCGGATGAACGCAGGCGTGAGATTCAGGTCATTAAAGGGCATTATCTGCGCTTCCACGCGCTTAATGCTCTGCGATTCCTTAAGACAGGCAACTGTGAGAGAAAGAAGCTCATCGACCACTTCCTGGGAATGAGACGTTTTTGAGGCGTAGAGTGCTCCAATTATGCCTTTTGACTGATTGACCAGGAAATAGGTATAGCCGATGGGGGAGCTTTCAGAAATCGCGACATAGCCGGGCAAAAGCTTCTGTTTGATGAAAGAAACGAGTATCTGACGTATCGGAAAGTAATCCCAGTCCAGATCGGACATCCACTCGCTTTCTTCCTCTTCCATAAGAGGTTGAAGCAGTGTGTCATCGAGATAGCTTATTGGAAGGTATTTGAGGGAGGACATAGTGCGTTGAAACAATCCTGGGCTTTGTGCAGCTTGTTTACAGAATCATGAATGGCGATCCACGATTCTGTGGGAATGCTTAGAAATGCACTCACCACGCGGGGATCGAACTGTGTGCCGGAACAAGCTCTGATTTCCTCCAGTGCCACGTCAAAGGACATTGCTTTTCGATAGGGACGATCACTGGTCATGGCATCCAGCGTATCGACAACGGCAAAAATTCTGGCGCCAAGGGGGATATCAAAGCCTGCCAGTCCGTTCGGATAACCTTTCCCATCCCAACGTTCCTGATGGCATAGCACGATTTCTGCCGCAGGAGAGAGGAATTCGATACTCTGAAGAATGTTATAACCGATTTGCGGATGCTTCTTCATTTCAATCCATTCTTCTTCGTTCAGCTTTGCCGGCTTGAGCAGGATGGAGTCCTGGACTCCTATTTTCCCTACGTCATGAAGCAATGCCCCTCGTCCCACCTGAATCAGATCATCGTGCTTCAGGCCGAGATTCTGGGACAGGGCAAGAGTATACTCGCGCACCCTTTGGGAATGAGCATGTGTCTCATGCTCCCGTGCGTCGAGTGCCGTTACCAATGCTTCCAGGGTAATCTTATAACTTTCCTCAACATCATATAAGGCTTCGTTCAACTCGAAGGTGCGTTCCCTTACCTGCCTTTCAAGTTCTTCCCTGTAAAACCGATTTTCCAGGAGAAGACGGCGCCGGTCTAGTGCACGGTCAACGGCGCGTCGAAGTGCAGTCAATTCAAACGGCTTTGTCAGGAAATCAAAGGCGCCCAGGCGAAGGGAGTCAATGGCTGTATTGATATCCATCAAACCCGTGATGATGATAAATGCCGTTTCGGGACATTGCTTTTTTGCCATGCGCAGAAATTCCACTCCAGACATTCCCGGCATCATTACATCGCTGATAATCAGAGAAAAACTCTGGTTTTTCATCTGTTCCAGAGCCTCCAAGGCACTGGATGAAGCAATGGCTTCTGAGCCTTCTTCTTCGAAATGTTTGAGCAGAACTGACCGTATATTGATTTCATCATCAACGATCAGTATTTTTTCTCCGGTGTGTTGCTGGATCATGTCTTTGCCAATGGCTATTGAGAAGCCAAAACTCGAGCCTGTTTGTCCGTGATCTCCTGAATAACCTGGTGATGTTGCGCATTCATGATTTGTTGCAGTTTCTGAAAATCATGGGATTCACGAACACCCGGAGGACACTCCGTTTTTTTGGATAGGAGAACCCGTCCGCGGCAAAAAACCTGAGTGCTTATTCGCGCTGCGGGCAGTTCGATGAACTCGGTCTGTATATGAAGCTGTTTGCCAAGAAAATCCAGATTGTCATTCAGCCCGACAACCGGCTTATTGAATACAGAGTTTTCGGATGTGCATTTCTCACTTCCCGGATTCACATCATGTCCTTTCCATAGGCACACGTTTCATCATTTGAACTGGCCCGCTCTATTCATGAAGCTTCTGCTGCGGCGGCGGATCCGGGCATGTCTGCCGCGTTGCGCTCGGTCGGATTCCTCAATGCACTGCTGAGCATGCCTTCGGAAGCCTCCCGTCGCGCGCCTTGCAGCCACGCCCATCTGCACCGCCTCGCAACGAACCTTCATGAATAAAGCGGGCTAATACCTTTATCGACGAGTCCGAAACAGATCTTTATTTGCCGTATCGAGCCTGCATAATGAAACGCATGCCTCTCAGGATTGTGCACAGGGCAAATATGCGGCCGCGTGCGTGGGAGAGAATCCGCACAGTAAGCCGTTACTTCGCATAGGTTGCGGGCTGCACATACTTAAAACCGCATGAATTCGCAACAAGGCTTTCCGAATGACCTACCAGCAGATGTCCGCCGGGAACAAGAAGGTTATAAAACCTTCTTACCAGCCGTCCTTGCGTTGCGCTGTCGAAATATATCATTACATTGCGGCAGAAAATTATTTCGAAAGGGCCCTTCATCGGCCATTCATCCATCAGGTTCAGTTTGGCAAACCGTACCATCCTTTTTATATTGTCGCGAATTGTATACATGTTATTTGAATGGACGCGAACGGTACTGAAATATTTGGACATATAAGCCGGGGGCACATCCTTCAGGCTTTCTTTTTCATATTCGCCCGCCCGGGCTTTGGCTAATATCCTTGTGGAAATATCCGTTGCCAGAATTCGAATATCCGCGGGAGTTGTTTGTCCCCATTCTTCCTGCAACAGCATGGCGATGGAATAGGGTTCCTCGCCGGATGAGCAACCGGCACTCCAGATGCGCAACCTCGATCCATGCTGTTTCAACTCAGGGAGAATATGATTCCGCATATATTCAAAATGCTGATTTTCTCTGAAGAAGGACGTTTTATTGGTGGTCAAAGCGTCGATCATTATATGAAGCTCTTGGACGGTTCGATCCTCCTTAATATGCTGCAAATATGCGCTGAAGCTATTCACATGCAGAGCACGAAGCCTTTTTATGAGGCGGGACCGGACGAGCTCTTCTTTGCCTGGATTCAGCCGGATGCCGGAATACCTGTAGACAATCTGGCTGATCTGTTCAAAATCGCGCGGATGCAGCAGGGCTTGGAATATGTTCTCATTCGATAAATCCTGCTTTTCATCCGAAAGTGGGAGTGGGGACTGCATGTAAAACAGAATTCTCCTCGGTTGTGCGCAATTACATATCTACTCGGGAGATGGCGGATTCGAAACCGATATCATAAGCAAAACTGCATTTTAGAAATGCATAGTGGGCGGATGCCCGGAGCTATCCCGCAAGAGGCATGGAATCCTCCGCCGCCGTTTCCGTTCCGGAGATCCTCTGAAGCTGAACAAGTTGGTCGGTCACAATGACTCGGTCAATGTTCAGCAAAATCTTAACCTTTGACTGTGATTTGCCAATGCCAAGAATGTAGTCCGTATTAACATCTTTGCCGAAGGAGGGGGGTGGTTCAATGTCGCCGGCGTCTATGTTGAGGACTTCGGAAACGCGATCCACTACTGTTCCCACTTCAACTCCCTGAACGTGAACTACAATAATGCAGGTCTCGGCGGTCTGGGCTTTGGACTCCATTCCGAATTTGCGACGCAAATCTACAATGGGGATGATTTTTCCGCGAAGGTTTATAATTCCGCAAATATAGTCTGGGGTACCGGGAACACAGGTTATGGGCATCATGCCGATAATTTCATGGACATTTAATATTTCTATCCCATATTCCTCGCCGGCAAGAAAAAATGTTAAAAATTTTCCTCCTGCCGCTTTTGCTTTTTCCAGTATATCGTCTGGTAAGCCGGAATGCTTTGCAGTTGTTTTGTTGTTTCCATTTGCCATGGCTAACTCCTTTAATCGTCCTCTAAGGTCTTATATGGGTCCATCCATAAGGCGCGGGTATTGGGTCCGCTATGGTTGAAGGTATGAAACGGCAGTGTTTTCGCGACATTGATTTTCCCAATCATTGCTAGAATTCTCCAAACATCGCAGGATCGCTCTCATCAAAAGGAATCAATCCGGATGCTCTGGCCGCCGGAGTCCGTTGAGTCTGGGCGTGTATCTTCGATCCTTCTGCTGTTCTGCGGTCCATGCTTTGGGATTCGGCGGGAGCTTTAAACTGACCAGCTTCTGTTCTCGCGGCCCGGGACATCGAAAAACCTGCAGGATTCAATAAAGCCTTGCTCAGTTGGAATGTACGAACCATGCTTTTCAATTCTTCAGCCTGCCCGGACAGTTCCTCAGCTCCGCTTGCGGATTCCTCTGCATTGGCGGCGATCTGCTGCGTAACGATGTTCATCTGGTTAATAACGGAATTAACCTGATCAACACCCTGTGTCTGTTGTTCTGACGCTGCGGCTATTTCAGCCATCACCGATCCCACTTTTTTTACCTGACCGTTGATTTCGTTGAGGTTCTTCAGCACTTCCTGATTCAAGTTGACTCCGTTCTCTGAATTCTTCTGGGATTCCTCGATCAGGTTCGCAGTGTTTTTGGCCGCTTCAGCGCTGCGCATTGCTAGGTTGCGGACTTCCTCTGCGACTACTGCAAACCCCTTGCCTGCATCTCCGGCCCGGGCCGCTTCGACCGCGGCGTTCAGAGCGAGCAGATTGGTCTGGAATGCAATTTCATCGATCGTCTTGATTATTTTGGCGGTGGAATCGGATGATTCTTTGATGCGGCCGATGGCTTCGGATAGCCGGTTCATACTCTCAACGCCTTCTTCTACGGCTGTCTCTGCGCTTTTTGATAAGCTGCGCGCCTCCCTCGCATTATCGGAGTTCTGGCGTGTCATGGATGCAACTTCGTGAAGGCTGCTGGATACCTCTTCGATCGATCCGGCCTGTTCAGAGGCTCTCTGCGAAAGAACCTGACTTCCTTCGCTGATATGCAATGATGCATTCGAAACCTGTTCTGCAGCCATGCTCACCTGGCTCAGCGCTTCATCCAGTGTCTGGATAGTCAGATTCAAGGCATTTTGGAAAGTCGCATGATCTCCCTTATACTCTCCGGTTAATCGAGCGGTCAGATTTCGGGACCCGACCTTGTTCATGACTTTGATGGCTCTGCCGACCGGCTTTATGAGAGCATCCAGCATCTGGTTTACGCCTTCCAGCAGGGTGGCGTAGCCGCCTTGAAACGCATCGGCTTTGCAGTGCTCGGTGAGCTTCCCTGATTCGGCCGCTTCAGTCATTCTGGCAATCTCTTGCTTGAGTAATTGGATATTCTGGACGCAACGCTGCATCGCTTTTCCAAGAGCGTCTTTGTCGTTCCTGACATTCACTTGGAGGAGAAAATCGCCCTGAGCTATCCGCGTGGCCGTTTGAGCCATTTCTTTTTGGCTTTCGGCAAGCTTTTTGAGACAAATTGCCAGACTGCCGATTTCGCTGTTTGTATCCATATCAATGGTTTCATTGATATCGCCGGCGGCAATACGTTGTGCAAAAGAGGAGACCTGCTTCAATTGGCCACTGATGTTGCGGGAAATAAGAATGCCTGCGGCAATGCCCAGCAACACGGAGCAAGCAACCACGAATATCGGGAAATGGTGATTTTGAATATAGGCAATGAATCCGGATAGTATGCCGACGAGTGCGAAGGATGCAATTATTGTCGTCGCAATCTTCAAATCATAGAACCATTTCATGACAGCTCTCCGCGCATCCGAATTCCGTTTGGCGGTGTTCAGATGCTTTAGCTTTGTTTATCAAGCACATGCACTGGATCATCAATCGTGGGAATACGAAAAAGTTCAATTGTTACTGCTTGAATCCAATTATGGTCTTCTGACGCCTTCACATTACAGACCGGATCATCCATTCATTAAGGCATAGTGTCTATCTATCGATCAAACAGATGGATACACGCATAAAAGCATGGCTCCCTGCGATATTCTTATCGGAGGATTTCATGCTTTCGATTAGCAGTTATCCTGGACCATGAGGGGATAAATAGTGGGAAACAGGGTCGTAAACGTTTTTAGTTTGCAGCAGAGCCGGTTCAATTAAGACCGGATTTGTGGATAGGATCTCACAAGAAGGAGGTCATGGTTGACACCAAGGACTGCCGATGCTAGGCTCCTGTTTCATGGCGATAATCCGCGACATGCAATGGAGGGGGCCGGCTAAATGGCCGCTAAAATACTGATTGCCGACGATGAAGAGGTCTTTCTGCGTCCGACTTCGCTGTTTCTGCAAAAGCACGGTTACCTATGCGATTGCGTTCGAAGTGCCGAGGAGGCAGCGGCTGCACTGGATAAAGGCCCCTACGATCTTCTGATTGTGGATATCAACATGCCGGGGAATACAAACCTGGAGTTCCTTCGCAATCGGCTGGCGCCTTCAAGCTTTCTACCCGTAATCGTCGTTACCGGATATCCGACTTTCCATACCGCTGTAGAATCGCTGCGTCTTTCTGTAGTGGATTATCGAATCAAGCCTCTGGACCTGCCGAATTTTCTGGAGACTGTGCAATCGGCTATAGGGAAAGCCAGGGTTGTTCGAGTGATGCGCGAAGCGCGCGAAGGGTTCGGCACCTGGCTGGATCAGGTCAGCCAGATGGAAACCGCGTTGTTGTCAACCGATGCAGGGGGAGCAGCCAAAACCGGATCGAGCGGCAACCTGGATTGGTATCTGAATGAAGCAATTCGTCGCTTCGCCAATCTTTCGATGAGCCTTATGAACACGGTGCAGACACTAAAACAGGGCCTGCCGGAGGGCAAAACCGATGTATGTTCGCTTATGAACTGCTCCCGACTGGCTTTCTATGAAAACCTCGTTCGGGAAACGGTGGAAGTCCTTATTAAAACGAAAAACTCCTTTAAATCCAAGGAACTTGCCGAGATCAGAAAAAAGCTGGAATCTGCATTAAAAAATAAGGCATAGGAGCCCGGGGAATTCGATGAATAGTCCTATTCCCAGCCCAGCCGCCGGTCTATAAAATCTGCGCAGCGGCATGCCGAAACGCTTGTCCTTGTGAAAGCCTGTTAAAATCTCGGCATCACATAATCAGATGGGGCGATACGGAGTCCTATCCTTGGATCTGCAAAGGCAACGGCTGAGAAGGAATAGCCGGCAGACAGATCGAAACTGTCAGTTCTTGTTCAGAACAATTCTCCATCAGCATAGATCCGCCGGCTGCCTGGGCAAGCTCGGAAACGGACGGCCATCCATGCTCCTCCTCCGCCCGGGATGAGCCACGACTCGGGGATTGGACGGCCCGCAATCCCTCCGAAGTTTCATCAACTGCAATGCTGCCTGAAGAGCTCGCCGTAACGAGTACGTAGCGCTCGGGTTCGAGTTGACTGCCGGGTGAGGGCCCGACAGTCCGGTTCCTTAAGGAGAGAGTCAGTCTTCCACCTTCAGGCAATGAGCTTTTCATGTCGACTGCAAGGGTGATCAGCAACTGCTTCATTTTTGCAGGATCCGCCTTGACCGGCCAAAGCCCGGGATTTTGGACGGCGATGAAGTCTATTCTATTTCCGAGGATGTGGGGCAGAAGGCGCTTCATATCCTGAATCACCTCATTCATGTCAAGAATTGCCGGCTGACTCCTGTATTTTGTCCCGAAGGCCGATATCAGACGGGCGAGAGCCGCGATGCGTTTCCCCGCATTTGAGATTTCCTTTACCTGATTTTTTATTTGGTCGGCTGCGGGATCAAGCAATAGCAGATCGCTATATCCCAGGATGCTGGAGAGAAGATTGTTCATGTCATGTGCGATCTGTTCGGATAATCTTCGGAAAGCTTCGAGTTGTCCGGTATACCTTGGCGCCGGTTGAGGAGGCATATTCGTTGGAGTCCGCTTTCAAGTGAATGGAACAGCTAAAAGCAAAGAATATTTAAGCTCAGAAATCGTGTTTACACAACCTCTATTCAATCTATGACAGCGTTGCAAATGAAGCTGACAAACGCCCGACCTGGGCTGCGGGCTTGGAGAGTCTGGTGATCGCAATAGGTCCATATGGCGATTCTTTGAGCCTTCGCGTCTTTGCTTTTTGGAATATTATATGCAAAAAATATCCAAATGTTTAAAAGGGCCGATCTTCGGAGCCTCCGGATTGTGGAATCGCCAATAGATTGATTGAATGATCCCTCTTGGCGCCGAGACTCCGGTGCCGCTTGCCGACAAATAAAAAAGGGGGTTTTAGAACCCCCTTTGGCTTGTATCTTTTTCGGATGATTCCGGCTTAAAAATCTTTTAGAGCATCGATCTCACTGCCGAATTCCGCGTTCGCAAGACCGTCATGGCCGTTGGGTTTCCATTCATTTTCGTTGAATGCAGCGGGAGCCTTTTTATTGAGCTTGGATTTGTTCGCATAGGAAGCCCTAAGATTATGGACAAGTGCGGGATCCACAGGCGCCTGCTGATCTCCGAGATGGAAGGCATCAACCATTTTCTGCATTTTATGCGCAAGATTATCCAGTTCAAGCGCAGACGCAGCAGATTCCTCGGAATTGGCGGCGTTCTGCTGAGTCATGTCGCTCATCTGCTGAACTGCCATGGTGATCTGATCAATCCCCTGGCTTTGCTGATCCGATGCAGAGGCAATTTCGGCCATCACTTCGCTGACCTTATTAACCTGCTCATTAATTTCCCGAAGGTTTGCCAGCACTTCCTGGTTGATATTCACGCCTCCTTCGGCATTCTTCACGGATTCTTCAATGAGGTTGGATGTATTTTTGGCTGCCTCGGCGCTTCGCATGGCAAGATTCCGTACCTCTTCTGCCACTACCGCAAAGCCCTTTCCGGCATCTCCTGCTCGGGCGGCTTCAACGGCTGCGTTCAGGGCAAGCAGGTTGGTCTGGAAGGCGATTTCATCAATCGTCTTCACAATCTTTGCTGTTGAATCCGAGGATGCCTTAATGCGATTGATGGCGTCGGACAACCGCTTCATGCTGTCCACTCCCTTTGCCGCAGTTGAACGGGCGCCTTCGGAAAGGCTTCGGGCTTCCTTCGCATTGCTTGCGTTCTGTTTGGTCATAGAAGACATTTCCTGCAGGCTGCTGGAAACCTCTTCAAGAGAGCTGGCCTGTGCCGTTGCACTCGAAGATAGCGCCTGGCTGCTTCCGCTGATCTGGCCGGAAACCGCCGTAACCTGCTGCGAAGCGGTACTTACCTGTGACAGAGCCTGAGCCAGGTTTGTAATAGCTGTATTCATGGCCTCCTTGATTCGAGCAAAATCGCCTTTGTAGTTGCCTTTGACTCGGGCAGTTAAATCGTGTGCGGCCAATTTTTCGAGAGCTGCGGCCGTTTCATTAAAGGGTTCCACCACGGCTTCAAATGTCGTGTTCATGCCATTCACAACATCCGCATAAACTCCCTGGAATTTGGAGGCGTCGCCTCTTTCACTCAGATCGCCTTCGAGGGCGAAGCGGGTCATATTCTTGGTTTCTTCCGCAAGGTCTCTTAATGTCTGAATAGTGCGTTGAATATTGAGTGACAAAACGTCCTGAGGAGACTTCGGCTCAATGTTTACTGTTAAATCATTGCGGCTGAGGCCTTCGATTGCCCCGGAAAGACCTCGAATGTATTCGATCAGTGCGTGGAAGGAACGGTATAGCGTGCCCACCTCATCGCCGCGCCTGGTCACTTCTATATGGTCTGACAAATCTCCTACCGCAACATTTTTGGCAATGTCCGCTATATCCTTCAGAGGCTTTCCTATGGAACGGCCGAGGCAAACGGCCAGAATGGCGGCCAGCAACATAGTGCCAAGACTGACCCAGATTGTAAAATAGGCATAGAAGTTGGCCGTTTTGGTGACTTCCGTGATGCCTGTTTGAAAAGCCGCATCTTTGGATTCGGTATATTTCTTCAGGCGTTCATTGAGCTGATTCCCAATGGTTCCAAAGTCGCTCAAGCTCGAATCCATCGGCGAACCCTCTTTTTGGTTAACAAGCGAATTGACGATGCGCTGGCCCGTTGAGAAATAGGCATTGTATTGCGATTCGAAAAAGGAAATTTCGGTTGCATCGTCGGAGGCCACTTTCTTCAAATGAGCCAGAGTGGTTGTGAATCGCTGCCCAATCTCGGAGGCCTTTTGAAGTTTGCCCGTATCAGAAAAGCCGATCGCTTCCGTCAAGGTGTCGGACAGCTTGGTAAAATCATCCAGAAGGGAGGATCCATCCTTGTAAGCCATATAGGCGTTTTCTTCCAGGTTCTTGGAGAGCCCGTGAATGCGGGTGTTCGCAGTGTAGTTCAGGACTGCCAGAACCAGCACCACTGCGAGGATAGCCGCAAAACTCGCGATGAGTTTTTGTTGGATCTGCATATTGCGATACTTCAGCATGTTCCACCTCTTAAAATGGAAAGTCGTTGACCAAGCGCCCAGATGTAAGATGAAAATCAAAAATTCGGCACATCATGAAATTTCAATCCCTTGTTGTTTCGGCTGTGCCTTCGACTTGCAGGTCAAAACCTGCCCGACAGGGCAATTCGACGGAACGCCTGAGTCCTACCACCTAGTGTATCGGCGAAATCACTCAATACATTAGTATATGGTGACGGCTGTTCGGCGGAGGTGAAGCCGCCCATTTCATAGCCTAAAATCCGCAGTCTCGTCGCATCCTTGTTAAATAGGTCGGATGGATTCCGCATTATTCATGAAGCTTTTTATGCGGCGGAGTATCGGTGTCCGTTTTCGCCGCCTCGAGACGAATATTCCCGAATAATGCGGACTATGACAAGCTTCGAGAATTTAACAAGAATCCTGAAGGAAGGTCTAACGTCCTGTGAATATGCGGGCGATAGATAAGTCGATGGATTCTGCGAAGGATGGCGGATCGCCTGATAGGATGGAAAGGCGCGGTCCGCATGCTTCCGCAGCTCAATATATCGATACGCGGGTCTTGCTTATACGAAGGAGTTGTCATGAGTGCTGAAGCTCTTGCGCACAAGGTAATCACGGCGGAGGAATTGGAGGTAAGCCTCGTACGGGCCATGAAGGAAATTACATCGACCATGTTCAATTGCGAGAGTGAGATCGTTTCACCGGATCAGGTTGATATGATTCCGCCGGGCCTTTCGGCAATTGTAGGTTTTGGAGGCAAGATATGCGGTTTTGTAGCCATTCACCTTTCGCCGCCCAGTGCCTGTACTCTGGCGTCCAATCTGCTCGGGATGAGCTTCGATGAGCTGGATGATATCGTGGCGGATGCCATGGGAGAACTGGTCAACATGCTTGCGGGCGGATTAAAGAAGTTCGCCTGTCAAAGCGAAGATCTGTTTAAGATATCGGTTCCGTCCATCGTCTATGGGATGGATTATTCCACCCATGCACCCAAGAATTCCGAGCGCCTGACCATCGGTGTTCAGGCCGGATCCTGCACATTCGGAGTTCAGCTTGTGTTTGCAGTCCCGTAGCAAATATCGTCATCTCTGCATCTCCCTAACGAAGCATTGACCACAGTCCCTGCGCATTCTTTCATAGCGAGGTACTGCAAAAGAATGCGGTCTGAATGGTATTACAGAGGTATTCGGATCGCTGCAATAAGGCGACGGAGCGGAATCAGACGTGACCGTTTTCCGGCGGTTTATGTGGATGCTGTCTGATCAACAAGAAGTGTTACGGAAGCATTACCGCTATCGAAGGAGATATGCACTTCCGCCTCTTTTTTATAATTGAATTTATCAATCATCGACTCCGGATCATCCAACAGTTCCGGAGCTTCGAGGTGGAATACCGGCTCAAATCCGTAAATGGCCGGAAGTGCGTTGCCGCAGATTACATTGGCTATTTCGCCCAGAGAATCGCGTTCCAGGTCCTCGTTGGATTGTTCCGCTGCGCCCAACATATTGGTGGATAGTTGCGGCAGCATGCCCGAACTAAGAGACACCAAAAGACAGCCAGAGAAAGGACCCGTGAATGTGATGATTGCGCTGACACGATCGGCCTGATCTGTTTCGACGTTATCAGAACGGGGCATCAGAAATCCCAGCTCTTCAAAAATCAGGGCCGCCTTCCGATAAAGTATCTTCTCCGCTGAGCTGTTCATGTGATACTCCCGTAAGCTGTAAAACGGTTTTCCGAAGCACCTCTGGAGTAAAGGGCTTGTGAACAAATTCGACGTTTTTTCTGCGAATGCTCTCAACACGCTCCATATTGCTTTCGGTTGAAACAACAATAATCGGCAGATCTGCCATCGTCTGATTGTTTCGGACACTGTCGATCATTTCTTCGCCGTTCATGACCGGCATATTGATATCAACCAGAGCCAGGTCTACCCATTTTTCATCCAGAACCTTGAGTCCCTCGCGGCCGTTCGGAGCTTCGTAAACCTCTCCCAAGGACAGGCCGGTAAGGCGAAGGATCCTGATAATCATCGCCCGCATCACCGCGCTGTCATCAACTACGAGAATGTTAAATGACACGTTCCCTCTCCGATCTGTTAATCGCGGAGTGTGTAGTTGCCTTGTTCCAACAAGGCAACACTGCCATACGGATACTCCATCGGAACCGGAAAGCCGCAACATTAGCTGAATGTTATTTTATCAATGAGATGCATCATGCCAGATCAATGGAAAATGCTCATGCTGATAGCGACTCTGATCGATAAGGTGATCGCATGCCGTATCAGCGCTATCGGAGCGATGATTAAAACATAAAATGCATGCCGGTTCGATGCCAAGCCCAGAATGAAAAATCGGGTGCAGTGATTTATAGGATGTTATAAAGGGCGGATCCGATGAATAAAAAAGTATTAGCAATCGATGACAGCAAAACGCTAAGGATGATCATAGGCAAGCATCTCACACCGTTCGGAGTTGAAGTGATTCAAGCAGAAAACGGCGAGCAGGGAATTACCCGAGCACGGGAAACATCGCCCGACGTAATATTGCTCGACTATAACATGCCAGTTCTGGATGGCTATCATACCCTGATCGAGCTGAAAACGGATCCTGCCCTGAAAGCCATCCCCGTAGTGATGCTGACGACCGAAACGGTGAAAGAGACGGTGTTAAAGCTGGCAAAGCTCGGATTAAAGGACTATATTGCCAAGCCGTTTACGCGCGATGTTCTGCTGCAAAAGCTGAATCCGCTTCTTGGCCTTTACAGTGGATCCGTTGTGCCGCCAGAGAAGCCTGCACAGATGAATGCTGCCGAAGCGGCGTCCGCCGCGGCAAAACAGACCATTCTTGCAGTCGACGATAAGGCAAATCTCCTCGAACAGCTGAAAACATTCCTTGGCGAGAGCTTTTATTTCATTAACGCAGAATCCGGCAAAGCGGCGATGACGGCCATTGAGCAGAAGCGTTTCGACTATATTCTCCTCGATCTGAGTCTGCCGGATATAAGCGGATTTGATGTTCTCGACGCTTATCTTCGCAGCAATCGGAACGGGGCGAGCATCCGCAAAGTCGCTGCAATGACCTTGCGCACCGCACAGGCTGACATCGACCGGGCTATCAGCGCCGGAATCCCCTACCTTTTATACAAGCCGTTCAGCAAAGAGGAAGTCCTCAACGTCGCCAATCACATGGTTAGCCAGCAGAAGGAAGATCCGAAAAAGGGACAGCGCTTTCTCACGTCGAAAGGGAAGGTGAAAATCCTGGAGTGTCCGGGTGATAAGAATGCAAGGTATCGATCCGTATCTGGTTCCCTTGCTTCCGACATAGTTCGAGAACTGGATGATATGGCAGAAGAGGGATTGAGCAGGCTGGTAATAAGGGTGGGAGAGGGTTTTTTGTCCGATCTGAGCGTTACACGCAAGTTTATCGATCTTGTAGATCATGCAACCCGGCTTTCCCTGCAGGTCAGACTGGTTGCGGATTCCGATCAAGCCCTAAACGCCCTGAAGCAGTTTGCAGAAACTGCCGCCATTCCAACCGATACAACGCTGGAATGCGCTCTAAAGGCGATCGATTAACTCTCCAGCATCGGCGTTTGAAATAGGATGCATTTGTGAGACATCTCGTGGGAGTTGCAGACATGAAGATTTCATCTTCTCCCGAAGATGAAATCATTACTTTTGCGCTCGGGAGCTGCTTAGGCATTACTCTCTATGATCCGATTGCCCGGATTGGAGCGATGGTACATGTGATGTTGCCCTCTTCTTCCATTGATCCGGTGAAATCAGCCACCAATCCCCACATGTTCGTCGATACGGGAGTTAAAAGCCTGTTTCTGGCAAGCTATAAAGCGGGAGCCCAGAGAAACCGGCTTCAGGTGTTTGCTGCAGGCGGAGCCTGTGCGAACGGGCTGGAGCAGGATGACTATTTTCAGATAGGGAAAAGAAATGTGACGGTGCTGCGAAGCCTCTTGTGGAAAAACGGCATTATTCTCAAAAACTGCGACTTCGGCGGAAATCTTGCCCGGACGATGTCTCTGGACGTTGGAACAGGACAGGTGCTCATCCGGATTAACGGCACAACGGAAATACTTTCCGGTGACAATGGAGGACGCTACTGATGAAGAAGGTTCTCGTTGTCGACGATTCCGCACTTGTTCGAAAGGTTCTTGGAGAAGAGATATCGAAGTTCCCGGACTTTTCCGTTGTGGGAAGTGCGATCGATCCCTATGACGCGCGCGAAAAGATCTTTCAGCTGCATCCGGACATACTGACCCTGGACCTTGAAATGCCGCGTATGGACGGGCTGTCCTTTCTGTCAAAGCTGATGAAATTTCATCCAATGCCCGTTGTTGTCGTCAGCTCTCAGGCAAAAGAAGGAAGCCGGGCTGCCATGACCGCACTGCAGTTGGGTGCGGTTGGAATCGTGCCGAAACCCGGATCGCAATTTTCCGTACCGGACGTGGCCCATAACCTGATCCACGCTCTGAGGGCTGCGGCGGCTGTAACTTTGGATAAATTGCAGTCGGCTGTGGATGACACAAATCCCGAAGTCCCTGCGCTGCAGGCCCGGCTTCTCAAAACCACACATAAGGTGATTGCCATCGGGGCTTCGACGGGAGGGACGCAGGCGATCGAAGCGGTGATGCGAGGGATGCCCGCCGACGCGCCCGGAACGGTCATTGTTCAGCATATGCCTCCGGCGTTCACAGGGGCTTTTGCCGATCGTCTGAACAAGATTTGCACCATGGAAGTTCGCGAGGCGCGCGATTTTGATGATGTGACTCCCGGGCATGCATTAATTGCGCCGGGTGACAAGCATATGGTTCTGGTTAAAAACGGCGCACGATACCAGGTGCGCATCAAGGAAGGTCCGCGCGTTCATTTTCAGCGGCCCAGCGTGGATGTCCTGTTCCAATCCGTAGCATCAAACTCCGGGCAAAATGCGATTGGAGTCATTTTGACCGGGATGGGTTCTGATGGCGCAAAGGGCCTTTTGTCTATGCATTCGAATGGTGCACATACGATCGCACAGGATGAAAAGAGCTGTGTTATATACGGAATGCCCAAAGAAGCCGTCGAGCTTGGAGGTGTGGATGAAATTTTGCCCCTGACGCAGATTGCGGGGGCAATACTGAATAAAATCAGCTCATCCCAGAATTAATTTGGGCCGTGTCCCGGTAGGGATGCGTTTCCGTTGTTTTTTAGGAAATACCATGATTCCGAATCAGATTCTCAATGGCATTCAGCATCTGGACCCGCTTCCGGTGACTGCCCGGAAATTGGCAACCATGTTGCGTGATGAGAACGCCAGCGTGCAGGAAATTGCCAATGTTGTTCAATACGATGCTGCGGTGACAGCCAATATCCTTCGTATGGCAAATTCGGCCGCCTATGCAGGCCGATACCCCATTGAGCGGATTCGCGATGCCGTTGTAAGACTCGGCACGGAAAATCTTCTGACCATTGTGTTGGGCGAGTACCTGAAAATATTTAAAGTCGCCGCTCCGCTTTACGACCTAACCGAGGATGAGCTTTATCTGCACAGCGCAGCCTCTGCTCTCATGATTCGCGCCATGGTCCCGGAGATCCGTTATAAACTGCCGGGATTCGCTTCCATCGCCGCTCTGCTGCACGATATCGGAAAACTCATCATGGTCCGCTATATGAAAGCGGATGTGTCTGCGCTGCGCGCTCTCTGCACGGAGAAGAAAATACCGTTCGTTCAGGCGGAGCGGGAACTGCTCGGCTGTGATCATGCGGAAGTCGGAGCCGTTATGGCCCGTCAATGGGGTTTCCCTCAGGAAATCATATCCACGATCGAAATGCATCACCAGGTGGTTCCGGGCGGAAACGGACCGATTCTGGATGCGGTAATGCTGGCGAACTATGCGGCAAAGTCCATCGGCATCGGTTTGGGAGCGGAGGGCTTCAACCTGCCGATGGATTATGCGGGTTCACGCGAACGGCTTGGCATGAGTATCGAAGGTTTTGAAAGAGCTTGCGCTCAGGCCGCTGTTTGGGTTGCAGAACAAAGAAAAGATATTGAATCGGCTGCATGATGATATTGGTAAAGCGTCACAATGGCATTGCCGATTGCGGTTTTATGAAGGCAGCGCGCGAAGAGCGTGCAACGGTGCGGCCTCTGTCGCGGCATTCCAGAATGAATACCGGCCGCCTGCCTATTAATACAGCTCCGGATTCCATGCTTTGGAGCAACAATACCACAGGCTGACCTTTTGAGGATTTATGGCTACTACTGCTCGGAAAAAGGGGACACGCAAGGTTTCAAAGCCTGCCGCACCATCCATGACCTTTGACGATGCTCTTGCACTGCTCCTTCAGCTCGAGCCGGGTGATATCAAGGGATTTAAAAAGCTGTCCGCTGCGCTGGATTTTGTGTGTACGCATGGTGCACTGGATCCCCAGGTCGTCAAACTCATCATTGATGCAAAAGCGCAAATCGATCAACTGATTAGCGGAAAGACTGCCGATTTTGAGGAAGCGCTCATTGAAGCCTCCAGGCTCCTGGAGGCCGCTTCGAATGCCAGGGAAATGACGGCATTCCGGCAAGAAGACAGAGAAGTTCAAAAGCCGTGCGAAACTGCAATTACCCAGAAAAGCGCCCAGGAGTGCAGCGACGTTCCGGCTCCCATCGCTGATGAAAAAGCGCCAACTCCTGGACCGCAGGCTAAAACGCCCGCTGAGGAATGGTTGCCCCTTGATGCCGATCCTGACTTGCTGAAGGAATTCATCGCTGAGTCGCGCGAGCTGCTCGAGAAATCCGAAGTAGCTTTGCTGGCTCTGGAAAGCAATCCGGATGACGCTGAATCCGTCAATACGGTTTTCCGGGCATTTCACACGGTGAAGGGAACCTCCGGTTTTCTTGGCCTGAAATCCATTTCCGAACTGGCCCATCTTGCCGAATCGCTTTTGAGCCGCATCCGGAACAAGGAAATACGACTCGTTGGCGGCTATGCCGATCTTGCACTGCGATCGGGCGATATGCTCAAAAAAGCGGTCGCTATGGTAGAAGATGCCTTAAGGGGTGCGCCGCTCGTCGTGCCCGAAGGATATTCCGAACTGGAATCCATCCTGACGGATCCGGAGGCAGCTTGCATATCGGAGGAATTTGCAAAAGAACAACCACTGGAAAACGACGATATGGAACCTCAGTCGGCAACGATGAGTGAGGTGGAAACGGGCAGACAGGAACCGGTAGCGGAAACTCCGGCCGCCGCTTCACGGAATTCAAATGAATCCAGAGGAGTCATTCCAAAAAAACAGGTCGGTCTCCAAAGAGAAGGGGATTTTGAAACATCCATTCGCGTTAATACCGTCCGCTTGGACAAATTAATCGATATGGTGGGTGAGCTGGTCATCGCACAGTCTATGGTTGCGCAGGACCGCCACCTGCTCGAAGAAAACTGCCATGATCTACTGCGAAAAGTAACACAAGCAGGCAAAATTGTTCGCGAGCTGCAGGATTTGAGCATGTCTATGAGAATGGTGCCTCTTCGGGGCACATTCCAGAAAATGCAAAGAGTGGCGAGAGACCTTGCGCGAAAAAGCGGAAAGAGTGTCGAACTGGCAACCGACGACGGCGAAACCGAGATTGATCGGCATATGGTCGATATCCTGAATGACGTCTTGGTTCATATGGTGCGAAATGCCATTGACCATGGAATCGAGGCGCCGGACGAAAGAGAGAAAAGCGGCAAAAACCGAATGGGAACCGTTCGCCTTAGGGCTTTTCATTCCGGAGGGACTGTCGTTGTTGAAATCCGTGATGACGGGCGCGGATTGAATCGAGAGAATATTTTGCGGAAAGCCATTGCCAATGGCTTGCTCGATCCGGATAAAGCCTATAGCGACAATGAAGTCTATAATATGATTTTTGCCCCCGGATTATCGACTTCAGAGCAAGTTACCGATGTGTCCGGACGCGGCGTGGGGATGGATGTCGTGCGGCAGGGCGTGGAAACACTGCACGGCCGCATCGATATCAATACGGCGCCCGGCGTGGGATCCACCTTCACTGTCCGATTGCCTCTGACTCTGGCAATTACCGATGGAATGCTGGTTCGCGTGGGTTCCGAACGGTATATCATCCCAACCATCAGTATTCATCTCTGTTTCCGGCCGACGCAGGATTCGCTTTCTACCGTTTCGGGCCGCGGAGAGCTGGTCATGTTGCGTGGAGAGCTGATGCCCCTCTTCCGATTGCATCGCTTGTTTGGAATCAACTCCGCGATCGAAGATCCGGCTCAGGGACTTCTCGTGGTGGTGGGGGATGAAGATCGACGATGCGCGCTCCTCGTCGATGAATTGCTTGGCCAGCAGCAAGTGGTGGCAAAATCACTCACCAAAGCAGTCGGCAAGATTCCCGGAGTTTCCGGCGGCGCTATCCTCGGGGACGGTCAGGTAGGGCTGATACTCGACACCGGTGAAGTCGCAGCCCAAGCAAGGAAAGCTCCGGGTTTGTACCGATCGGGAACATTTTCCGCCAACACAGCTGCCTAAGTACTGGTGTTCATAATTACGATGACGTCTGCTCTCGGGCTCCTACAAGAGAGACTATACATTTCCGGCCGGAGGCTGAATCCCCTTTATCCGCTTGCAGGCTGAGGGTCGGGGAAAAATAAAGGATACAGAATTGTGGATTGCAGGAAACGCCAGACGTAGCGCGGACGAATGTGATAGGAAACATATGCAAATTCACGCAACTTGTGCAGATCCTCCGGACTGATGGCCGGATGATGATAGACATTCGTCCACCCATTAAAGCGCTCCCAATCCTGCTCAAAAATCGCGTGTCGGACCTTTTCGTAGAATTGAGTGCCGGGATAGGGAGTTGTTACCGTGAACTGGATCGCAAAGGTGTTTAGCTTCTTTGCGTACCGGATGGTCTCGCGGATTCCTTCAACCGTGTCGTTGGGCAGCCCCAGCGTGTAATTGGCAATGACGCGAATCCCCAGCTTATGACAGCATCGGATTATCCGCTCCTGTTGTGACTTGGAAATAGCCTTGCGCTGGTTTCCGCGCAAAGTATGCTCATTGGCTGATTCCACTCCAACCTCGATGCTGCGCAAACCGGCGCGGTACAACAACCCGACCAATTCCGGATCCAGACGATCGGTACGCGCTTCCATGCTCCATCGGATATCAAGATTGTATTTCAACAACAGATCCGCAAACTGATGAGCCCTGCTCTTGTTGAAGGTTAAATTCGGATCTCTGAAAGAAATCCCCCGAATCTTATACTTCGCCGTCAGATATCGAATCTCGTCGACTATATTCTCCGCGCTGCGCACCCTGTAGCAGGAATTTACAAGATATGGACAGTAGTTGCATGTATAAGGACACCCCCGACTCCCAAGCATAGGAAGCGTTATGCCCCGTCCCGTAATGATCTGATACCGGAAGCTTTGAATGTCGAATTGATCCCATTTAGGGAATGGAAGTTCATTAAGATCTTTAACAAATCCTCCAAATGCGATGCCTTCGGGAATATTGCCCTGGGCCAAGGCCGGTGCAAGGTTTTCGACCTCTCCCTTGATCACAAAATCTGCGGAGCCGGCGAAAAATTCAGGGACAGCGGAAGCGAATGTGCCAAAATACCCTACTTTTGCGCCGAATTGCCGCTTAGCCTCAAACCCGATCTCGCGCTCAAAACTGCAATCCACAATGGAGGAAGAGATCAAGTACAGATCGGCAGGGACGAGCTGGCTGGAATTGCGTACGTCCAATACTTTTACTTCGGCTCCATGAGCGGAAAGGATCGAATCCAGATATGCAAGCGTGATATTGGGAATAGCCGCAATTCTTCTCTTGGCGAATTCCAATAGCTTTGCAAAAGGCGAGTTGCCTACGGTAAAGACGGTGCCGAATCCTCCGGCAACATCCTTAAGGGTACAGTTTGTCTGACGGCTGGCGCTGAGTACGACAATTTTCACAAGGCCTCTTATCTTCCAACAACCATTATTGGCATATGAATGAAAACCTGTCATTATAGCAGCAAGCTCCCTGAAATCAAGAATACCTGTCGGCTCAATAGTTGCATTTGAATGCATCGCGATTCTGATTGTCGGTAATGGCATAATTTGGGGACGGTGAAAATTATATCAGGGAAAAGAGATGGCATGAGCAGCAGGGAATTTATAGCTCTCGGAACCAGCAGCCAGGTACCAACCAGAGAAAGAAGCCACAACGCCTATATGTTGCGTTGGGATGACGAGGGATTTTTGTTTGATCCCGGCGAAGGGGCGCAGCGGCAGCTTATCCTGGCCGGCATTGCGGCATGTTCTATACATCATATCTGCATTACGCACTTTCATGGAGACCATTGCCTGGGACTGCCCGGCATCCTGCAAAGACTCTCTGTTGATCAATGCGACCATCCGATACATTTATATTATCCGGAAAGCGGGCAAATCTATGCCGAGCGGCTTCTGGGTGGGGTAATCTACAAGTCGCCCCTGGAAGTGCAGTTGCATCCGGTCCGGGAAGCTTTATCCGAAGCGCTTGTGCTTTTTAGTTCTGATAAATATGCGCTGAAATCATTTATGCTGGATCACTCTGCTCCTGCGATCGGATACAGGCTTGAAGAGCCGCCGCGACTGCGGTTTCTTGCCGAGAAGCTTGCCCTTTTGGGTGTACAAGGTCCGATGGTGGGAGAACTGCAACGCAAAGGTTTCCTTGCCGTAAACGACCGGATTATAAGAATCGAGGAGGCAACGGCGACATCTCAGGGAAGCATATTTTCATTCGTCATGGATACACGTCCGTGCGCCGGGGCAGTCGAGCTGGCGCAGGATGCGGACCTTCTTGTGATGGAAGCCACCTACGCTTCGGAACATCGGGATTTGGCCGATCTCCATTTTCATTCAACGGCCGCGGATGCCGCGAAAACGGCTCTCGACGCCGGCGCACATCGCCTGGCCTTGTCACACTATTCCCAGCGATACAGCGATACCAGCCAGCATATCAAAGAAGCACAGGAGGTTTTCACAAATGTGGTTGCTCTGAACGACCTGGATCGCTTGGCCATCCCGAGGAGGATATGATCCGTGTTCAGAATAGGCGCTCTAATCCGCGGATTCAGGTGTCCTGGAGCCTCAAATATCCAGAGGCTAAAATTATTTGAGTTTTGCATCCCTGTTTGATAGGTTAAATTTCAATATTAGGGAAGTCGGTGATTGAGGGGAAGCAAGTTTGATAATAGATGAACCGAATGCGTCTGAAACTGAAACGCAATCGACAGCTCAGGGATTCAAGCTCGCCTTTGAATTGAAATCCTGGTTCCGCGATATCCTCTTTGCTTTTACCATCGCGATCTTTATCGTGATTTTTGTGGTGCAGCCGGTAAAAGTTGAAGGCACCAGCATGCAACCTCAGTTGGTTGATCAGGAAAGAATTTTTGTCAACCGGTTCATATATCGGTTCAGTGATATTCAGAGAGGGGATGTCGTCGTATTTTGGTTCCCAAAAGACCGCAGCAAGTCTTTTATAAAGCGCGTAGTCGGCATTCCGGGAGATCAGGTGGAAATTCAGCGGGGCATTGTTTATGTGAATGGGAAGCGAATTTGGGAACCCTACCTGAGGCCGGAGTTTCAGGATTTCAGGTCTTTTCAGAAAACAATCGTGCCTTCCGGCCAATATTTTGTTTTGGGAGATCATCGCAATTCCAGCAACGATAGCCGCAACTGGGGATTCGTGACCCACTCGCTAATATACGGCAAAGCAATCTTCAGCTACTGGCCTTTTTCCCGCTTGGGACTGGTAGAGTGACCGGCGATTGTGGACCGGGATTCGTGGACGGATGATTTTTCCTCGCCCGGCATACCTTGAGTCGGAAACAGATCAAAAACATTGCCGTCGCTGATCAGTTGCATTCCTTCGGTATGCAAGCGGATGAAGTGTGTACAATACTTGCGGCTGTCATTTCCCTTGCAGGACTCAATACAGAACAGATCCGTGTCGGTGCAGTTCGCGCATTCGCCTAATGACACGCAGACCTTGGGAACCGTAAGATGGCAGGCATTGCAGATAGTGAACAGATTCTCGCTCTCTTTGAAGTATCTGCAGCTTTCCATCTCTTCACTATTCTCGATGAAGCCGAAAATTCGACAGCCCATGAAAATATGAGAATGGGCATTATGATCCGCCTCGATCTGCTCCAGGCTTTCATCGGCCCAATGAATGCAGTTCCTGCAGTTTATCATAAAGTGAAAAATCCAATTCGTTTGATGGGAAATTCTATTGAGATTCCGCGACGAGCGGCTGGTTTAAGCCAACGAGTTCCGCGAACTCTTTCCTGCTTTGCAGCGCTGCAAAATCCGCGTCGTTTTTGGCATAGATGCGGCTGTCTTCATTCAGTTCTACAGCCTTGCGGAGATTCTCGAGTGATTGAGCCAGATCCCCTTTCATGGCCTGAGAGGCGGCAAGCGAATAATAAATGTAATCGGCGTTGTGGTGCTTTTCGAGCGATTGCTGAAAATATGAAATTGCCGCATCATAATTGGCTTTGTTGTGTTCCATGACGCCGAGCGCATACAACTGATCTGAAGTGACGGGCTGTTTCTTCAGATTGGCTTCCTCCCGGTCGCATATTTGAATATAGCTCCGTGCACGAGCCAGTATATCCAATTCTCCCGGATACGCATCGAGAAGAGCTTTCAGCTCGGCCCTGGCTTTCTTGAAATCTTTCTTATAGATCAGTTCTACGCCTTTTCCGAGCATAGCAAGCGCGGCAGTAGTATTTTTCGTTTGGCGCAACAAGCGCGCTGGTGCATCAACCGTGGAAGCAGCATCGGATTTGATCGCCGGCTTCCTGTATTCTGCTTCCATTTTCATCTTTTCCTTCGGACGGCGATGAGTCGCGCGAACGTTCTCCTTTTTCAACTTCACAGGTTTTTGACTGCTTTTCTGCCGGACCGACTTGCTTTTTGAGACAGAGACTTGCCTCGACTTTTTTGATGCAGCCTTCGGCCGTGCCTTTTTAGTCGGCCGTGCGGTCCTGCCGGATTTTTGTTTTGCGGTCTTTTTGTGCGCCAAAGCCCTCGCCATCAACTTCCCATAAATTGCTAGAGGCCAATAACTTGCCTCCGGCGTAATTCCCATCCCAAATTTTGTCTGTATTATTAGGAAAATTCCGACGATAAGTCAAGCGCAAGATCTTGTTGAGCTTGATATTCACTGAACAACGGCCTGAGGGCATTCAAGCGCGGCATTTTTTGCGGATCATTGGAACGCCGGCGGTTTTGCAAAAACCGAGAGACGGCACCTGCAAGATCCCCAATGTTATTTGCGGCGCCGAACTTGACTGAAAATAAGTTCCATGATGTCTGACCGATTTCCCGCTGGGAAATCCATAATAATTGGTTAACCTGGTAATAATCGAAACGTGAGCACTAATACCTTCAACCTACACGAGACTGATTTCCTGCGCATCAATGCCATTCTCGGCAAAATGCAGCAAGAGTTGCGTGCTGAACTGGTGCTGTTGATCAGTCGGAGCGGCCAACCAATCGTGATTTCCGGATCTGCCGAAAACATAGATTGCACGGCTCTGGCCTCTCTGGCTGCCGCGAATCTTGCCGCAACCGATGGTTTGGCCAACATCGTCGGAGAGAAGGAATTCTCAGTGCTGATCCATCAGGGGCGCCAGCGAAGTCTCTTTATTTCCGATCTGCTTAAGAGATTCTCTTTGGTACTGGTTTTCGATGCTTCGTCATCCTCCGGGTTGGTGCGCTATAAATGTAAACGCACGACGCAGCTGTTGGAGGATGTCATTCATGATTTTCACCGGAGAATGGAAAAACCGGAAGCACCGACATCTCCTCCATTGTTCAGCGATGAAGAACTGGAAGAGCTTCTGGGAGAATAGGAATATAACCTCCTTTTGATAAAGGGAAACAGAGTTGACCTTCATTAATTACGTCGCACGGGAAATCAATTGCAAGATTGTGTATTACGGCCCCGGTCTTGGCGGGAAGACAACGAATCTGCAGTATATCTATCAGATTACCAGCGCCGAGAATAAGGGGAAGCTTGTATCCCTTGCCACCGAGACTGAACGGACTCTATTCTTCGATTTTCTGCCGATCGATCTTGGCCAAATCCGGGGATTTCGCACACGTTTCCACCTGTACACCGTACCGGGCCAGGTGTTCTATGATTCCAGCCGCAAGCTCATCTTAAAAGGAGTTGACGGTGTTGTCTTTGTTGCCGATTCTCAGGAGGAGCGAATTGATGCAAACCTGGAATCGATTTCGAATCTTTCACAAAATTTAAAGGAACATGGATTCGATCTGGCCAAGATTCCCTATGTCCTCCAGTTAAACAAGCGGGATCTTCCAAGTGCACTGCCTGCCGAAGAATTAACGAGACAACTTCTGGTTAAAGGCGAACCGGTCTTGGAAGCTGTTGCGCCTGAAGGCATTGGCGTTCTCCCGACTTTAAAAGCTGTTGCGCGACAGGTGCTGGTTGAGCTCAGGAAAAGCGCCTGATACCGAACGATACGAACAAAATCCAGCCTTCCACTCTCACACGATTCACGATATTTCATTTGGCAGCCGAAAGTGGGATAGATATTCGCATGGATTCGGCAAAACCATGCGTGAGATCCCGGGGTAAACCGCACTGATGGCCCGCTCGCTTTTCGTCTGAGCTCCTTCGTATTCGCACGCCGTGTTCTATTCAGAGGGCTATCTCATTAGGCTTAGCGCTCCCGGGATTTCTTCGGCGGGTGGAGAAGGGATAGGAGAATCGAGCCGGAAAGAATGAGGGCAACGACAGAGAGAGAAATACCTATCGGGATGTGATAAACGCTGCCCGTCAACATCTTGACACCGATAAAAATCAGCACAATCCCCAGTCCGGTTCCGAGGTAAGCAAAGCGGTTTACAATAGCCGACAATAGGAAATACATGGAGCGAAGCCCCAGGATGGCGCAGATATTGGATGTGTACACTATGAACGGATCGCGGGTAACTCCGAAAATCGCGGGGATGGAGTCTGTGGCAAAAACAACATCCGTTGCCTCCACCGTCACCAGGACCAATGCCAGAGGGGTTGCCATTAACCTGCCTTGATTTCTCACAAAAAAATTCCCGGATCCGTAACCCGCCGTAATCGGCATCCAGCGCCGGAAGAGTCTGACAACCGGATTTCGTTCCGGCTCGATCTTTGTATCTCCCTGCCGAATGATTTTGATTCCGGTCACTATGAGGAAGGCGCCGAAAATGTACAGCACCCAACTGAAAGTCTGAATCAGGGCAGCACCTGCAATAATGAACGAGGCCCGCATAACCAGGGCACTCAGGATGCCCCAGAAAAGGACCCGGTGATGAAAAGCCGACGGTACGGCAAAATAGGAGAAAATGAGGATAAAGACAAAAACATTATCCACGCTCAGAGCGTATTCAATCAAGTATCCGGCAAAAAACTCGAGGCCATATTGTCTCCCGAAGGTTTTATATATCCAGATGCCGAAGGATATAGACAGAAGAATCCAAACCACGCTCCAGGCCAATGCTTCCCGGACACTGACGGCATGCGCGCGTCTGTGAAAAACCCCTAAATCGATCGCCAGAAGGAACAATACGACAACGATAAATAGAATCCAGAAAAGAGGTGTGCCTATAGAATGTTCCATCAGGATTTCCGTGGGACGGGCATATGCATGAGATTGAAGGATAAGCCAAAAGATGAGACGGAGGGATCGCCGCGTGCTTCGGCAAAAGCCCCGCAGTTCGCGCTAGCCTGAACGATCCCGATTGAGATTTGCCTCATACTCCTGAAGGACATCGAGATAGGGACTGCAGTCTCGCCGCGCAACGATGTAATCATAAGCCTCCTGAGCCGACATACCCTTGACCTTAATGAGATAGGCTGCTGCAAGAGTGGGCCCGCGATTGATACCCGCGGAGCAATGAACGTAAACCCTGCCCCAGCGCGGAGCGAGAGCATTCTCGAGCTCTTCAACAGCTCTCGGAAGATTAGCTGCCAGGGTTTGCTTGTCAAAATCAGTAGTCGGAAGACGGCGCAGTTCTATGTCTGCCTGGGCATACGCCTTCATGAGCTTTTTCAGATTAATATTATAAAAAGCCAAATCCTGATCGCTTTGCAGGCTGAGGATAGCAGTGATTTCCAGTTGCCGGAGAGATCGCACGTCCTCCGGCCGGATATAGCTCCCCACCCATAATCTGTCCGCGATAATTTCATTACAATCAAGAATCATGGTCTTTACTGTAACACAATGAAACCGGAATTCTCGACAAAGGTGCCGTGAATATCAAGCCTTTACCGCGCCGGTATCCCGTCTAACCCCTTGCCGAGCATCGGCGGAGGCGGTCCATAATTGCCAAGCCCAACCCTTTTTCTTCTAAGGGGCGGGCAATGATTCTATCCAGAGACATAGCATCGAGACGACGCAGGGCTCGAAAAAGATTTGCAGCCGCTTCACGCAGATTGCCGGAAGGCGAGAGCACTTCCAAGACAGCGTATTTCTCAGGCTTGAGCGAAGGATGCAGTGTGAGAAGACCCACCTTTTCTCCGGGAACCAGTTTTTCGAACCCTTCCTCAAGAATTTCCAGTCTCGTTTGAGTTGCATAATGCCGTTTCATCTGACCGGGAGCCTGGGGATGCTGCGATGAGCCGGAAAAGACTTTCAGTTCTCCGAGTATCGGCACCAGGTCTTCAACAGCTGTACCGCCTGCTCTGAGAATGCAGGGAGGAGAGTCCGCCATAGACAAAATCGTGGATTCCACGCCGATAGTGCAGGGACCGCCATCGAGAATCATTTCGATGGAATTGCCGAGCTGTTCCGCGACATGCTGCGCTTCTGTGGGACTGATGTATCCGAATGGATTCGCGCTGGGTGCGGCAATGCCGCGTTCGGTTGCGGAAATAAGTGCAAGCGCCGCGGGATGACTCGGCACACGGATGGCCACTGTCTTCAATCCCGCCGTTACGATGTCCGGGACCAAGGGTGTCTTTTCGACAATCAGCGTCAGAGGACCAGGCCAGAACTGCTTCATAAGGCGGCTTGCCGATTCCGGGAATCTGCCGTAAAGACTGGCCATTTCAACGTCCACCACATGAATGATGACAGGATCGAGCCGGGGACGAGCTTTGACCTCAAAGAGCCGGGCTACTGCCTGAGCATTTTGCGCGTCTGCTCCAAGGCCATATACCGTTTCGGTCGGGAAAGCAACAAGGCCTCCACGCCGGATGATGCGGGCGGCTTTCTCAATGGCCCTTGCATCGGAAGCATCGGCGATTTCAGCGATTGGCAAAACATCCTCCATATACAAATCCGGGCACTGCGGCGTCAGGGACCCAATCTTGACAGTTCATCCCTCAAAAGCTATATTCAACCGCGTATTCATTGCCCTGCTCCAAGAGTATGCCAGAGTTGGATTCCCATTTCATCCAATTGAGCAGCGGGTTCGATCATTGAACTGGAGTTTATCGCAGGGAACCGGGAATTTTACAGGTATTCCAGATCGGTAGGCAAAGCGGCTTTTGCCGGCCTGCAAATGCTCATGACCAAGCGACACGAATTGAATATAGATATAGACTCTTCCTTTGAAAAATCGAACGCGAACAGCCTGTTTGCACCGAGGTGGTATGCGCTCTATACTCGCAGCCGCTTCGAAAAGAAAATGCTGGGCGAATTGACGGACCGAAGCATTGAAGTCTTTTTGCCCATGAGGGAAGTAATCAGCCGATGGAAAGACCGTAAAAAAAGGATCTGGATCCCTCTGTTTCCCGGATACATTTTCGTTAATCATGTGGATACTCCAGAAAACCGTTTCAGAATACTGAATATACCGGGAGCCGTGCGATTTGTCGGATTTGAAGGGCGCGCAAACCCGATCCCGGAAGAGCAGATTGAATATGTACGCAAGTTTCTGGAGGCAAGCATTGCTATTGACCCCTACCCGTATATACAGGTGGGTACGCGGGTGGAAGTCATAGCCGGTCCGCTGAAGGGGATTCGCGGAATCCTGGTCGAAAAGCGGGGACGCTTCCGTTTCGTCATTCAGGTGGATCTGATCCGCCAGGCGGTTTCGGCGGAAATCGATGCTTCAGACGTGCGCCCGGTCTGATCTGTCGTCAGCCTTTGGTGCCGGGCTTCCTTTCGCGCACCGCAAGCATTTCATCCATGATGCAAGAACAGACGCTGGCCAAAATTGTAGAGAATTTTCACCGGCGAAATTCGGAAACAGCCTATGTTTGCCGCCGGGGCTATCGGGTTCAGCGCTGGTCCTACAGACAGGTAGCGGACGCTGCTTTGCGGCTCGCGGGAGGGCTTCAGGATCGCGGAATTGCTCCCGGAGACAGGATCATCCTGTGGGGAGAAGATTGCGCGGAATGGGTCCTATCATTTTTCGCATGCGTTTTGTGTGGCGCCGTGACGGTTCCTATGGATCGTAAGGCTTCCATCGAATTTGTAAGGCGAGTCTGTCAACGAGTCGAACCGAAGCTTTGCATCGCCTCGCGTCTGCAGCCGCTTATCGAGCCCTCATTAAACCTGATCCTGTTCGAAAGCCTGTCTGATCTTTTGCGGGATCGCGGCCGGAACCGGCGCGCCCTCCCCGGCTTAAATGGCGATGACGCGGTTGAAATTGTATTTACTTCCGGCACCACCGACGATCCCAAAGGAGTTGTCCTCAGCCATAAGAACATTCTGGCGAATCTAGATCCGCTGGAACGCGAAATCGCCAGATATTTGAAATATGAGCGGATTGTTCATCCCCTGCGTTTTCTGAACCTGCTCCCTCTCAGCCATGTCTTCGGCCAGTTTCTGGGGCTTTTCATCCCGCAGATCCTGGGCGGCACCGTGATTTTCCACGATACGCTCAATCCTTCGGAAATCATTCAGACGATCAAGAAAGAACGGATTTCCGTGCTGGTGACCGTACCTCGCGTGATGGAGACACTTCAGACAAAAATTGAGCGCGATCTGGAAATAGCCGGGACTCTTGAACATTTTTGCAGGGAATTTGAAAAAGCCGAGGCAATGCGTTTTCTCAAACGCTGGTGGCGCTTCCGCCGCATTCATAGCCGGTTCGGCTGGAAGTTCTGGGCGTTTATATGCGGCGGCGCAACCCTTCCGGCCAGAACCGAACAGTTCTGGGGACGCCTTGGATTTGCGGTTATTCAGGGATATGGCCTTACAGAGACCACATCGATGATCAGCATCAATCATCCATTTAAACTCGGAAAGGGATCCATTGGGAAGGTCCTGCCGGGACGCGAAGTCAGGCTTTCTCCCGAGGGAGAGATACTTGTCCGCGGCGACAGCATAGCAAAGAGCTATCTGAAGGGACAGGATGCGAAACCCGTATCGGGCGAGGAGGATTGGTTTCATACCGGTGATATCGGCGTTGTGGACAAGGAGGGAAATCTCTATTTCAAAGGCCGGCTAAAAAATGTGATTGTGTCCCCGGAAGGTATGAATATCTATCCGGAAGATCTGGAGATCGCCCTGCGCCGGCAGCCGGAGGTCCGCGACTGCGTGGTCCTGGAGCTGGATCGCGAAGGAAATCCCGAAGCCTGTGCCGTTCTCATACTCAGGAGCACCGACAAAAACGCTGAATCCGCAGTGGAGCGGGCAAACGAGTCTCTGGCCGAATACCAGCGAATAAGACACTGGTTTGTGTGGCCGGATGAAGATTTCCCTCGTACCTCCACACAGAAGCCGCAAACCAAAATCATACAGGAATACATTCAGGAGCATTCTGCGGGCGTTCCGGTTGAAAAGGCCGGCAGCGATACCCTGGCCGATCTGATTACACGCGTTACGGGGCGAAAGATCAAACAGATCACGCCTGAAAGCAGTCTGACGAAAGATCTGAACCTAAGCTCCATCGAGAGAGTCGAACTGCTGAGCGCGTTGGAGGATAGGTATCAGCTGGATCTCAACGAGTCGAGGTTTACGTCGGCAAGTACTGTGGAAGATCTTGAGCGAATGCTGCAACAGCCGTCCGACCAGCGTACCTCTTTCCACTATCCGCGTTGGGCGCAAAACCTATTTTTTTCGGCATTGCGGATTCTGGTCTATTACCTCCTGTCCTATCCCGCCACACTGCTCATGGCATTTCCCCGGATACATGGACGGGATAACTTGCGAAACTTGCGCGGCCCGGTTCTATTTGTGGCCAATCACATTACCCAGGTGGACATCGGATTTATTCTTGCAGCATTACCGCTGCGATACCGGCACCGCCTAGCCGTAGCGATGCTTGGAGAGCTTCTGCAGGCTATGCGATACCCGCCGGCGGAAATGACCTTTATAAAAAGATGGATGGAGAAAATATCCTATGGCATGGTAGTCGCCCTATTTAATGTTTTCCCTTTGCCTCAGAAAACCGGATTCCGTGGCAGCTTTGCTTTCGCCGGTGAATCAGCAGACCGGGGATATTCCATACTTGTCTTCCCGGAAGGGAAACGGACGCAGGATGGCAACCTGTCGCCCTTTCAGGCAGGCGTCGGTCTGATGGCGACCAATCTCGGCATTCCTGTCGTGCCTGTTAAGATTGATGGCCTGTTCAATCTCAAAAGGGCGGGGAAGAAATTTTCACGGCCGGGGACCGTAAAGGTGACCATAGGGTCCGCAGTCCAATACGCGTCAGGCGAGGATCCGCTGAAGATCGCTCAAGACCTGGAAAAGCGGATGAGATCATTATGAAAAAAGTCGTCGAACGAGAACGGAACAAAACATATTACCGGATACTTCACCTGCCTATCTGGATTTGGGTGTTTTTTATCCTGCCGGGAAATTTAACATACGATCTGTATCTTCATGGCCCCGACAGGAGGCATGGAATCTGGCTCGCAGTCGTCATCGCCGTCTGCATCTGGCGTGGACTTGCAGGACGACTGCCCGGCGTGGAGCCGCGACCCTATATACGATACTACGGAGAGGATCTGCCGAACCTGCCATATCGTGTTGTCTGCTACACGGCGGCATGGATTGATCTGCTGGTGCCCTTTTCCCTCAACTTGATCGGACTCGTTCTGGTGGTTGTCACCGGCGAGTGGCTCATTGCCGATTTATATAAGTATTTATATTACCCGCTTGCGCTCGCCGTTGTGATCGCTGCATTTTTGAACCGGGTTCCTCGCGCCCGGCGCACAACGCTAAATGAAGGCGCGGAAAAGGCCTGGTTCTATGTCGCAATCTGGGTGGTTGTTCCGGCTCAAGTCGCTGCATGGGGCGCCTGGAGACTGGGATCCAGACTGGATCTTGTTTCTCCGGAACTGAATTATCTGCGTTTCGCCGTTTTTGCTTTGGTAACCATAGTCTTTACTATTCTCGGGATACGCGGAAAGCTTCCCCGGTCCGCACGATTCTACATGCCCGAGCCCGCATCCCCGCCGTCCTTTTAGACCAGGGAATCATCAGCCTGAAGCATTTCGGAGTACTCTGATCTCTTTTTGGAGCAAACCTCCGGATCGGCAGATCTGACAATTCCGGAAATGAATGCGGTGCAGGTGGATAATAAAGCAGCAGGCCCTTTCAGCGCCTGCCGCGATGCACATGTGAGAAAGGACATGCACGGCGTCAAGTGTGTCCCACAGTCAGGGCTCTGCCGGATTGGCATTTACCAAACGCGCGATTTTGGCGGAGCGTTTTTATTTCCGGTCTGTCAGGGTTTCCGGATCGGGCCAGGCGTGTTTGGGGTAGCGCCTTTGAAGCTCACGGCGAATGGAAGGATAGTGCTTTTTCCAGAATCCGGCGAGATCCTTCGTAACCTGCACGGCCCGGCCGTTGGGAGCAAGCAGATGAATCGTGAGGGGAATCTGACCGGAGCAGATTGCGGGTGTCGCATAGGTGCCGAAGAAATCCTGCAAACGGGATTCGATCCATGGAGGCTTTTCCGGCTCATAATGGACGCGGACCGTTCGTCCCGATTTAAGTTTGATGCGATCCGGCGCTTCGCGTCTCAACAGGGCCCGCTGGCGGTCCGTAAGCCTGCTTAACAAGCCGTCAACGAGCGATAAATCGACGACTTCATCCAGGCTGCGCCTGCTGCGGCACAATTGTTCCACTGCGAGACGAATGTCAGGGTCTGCAAATGCAGGTAAATTTTCGCCGGGAAAACATTTTGAGAGCAACGCCAGCCTTGCCTGAAATCCGGGAAGAGAGCCGGCATCGTGAAACGGCGACAATCCCAAGCGGAAGACGGCGGATGCGAGCATATTTGAGGCCTTTTCGGAGGGCGTAGCGGTTCGCACCATTTCCTCGAGCGCTATCTGCCCATAAGAAGTTCGCCGCACCTCATGCACTCTTCCGGCGCGTTCATTCCAGACCAGTTCCGTCTCCTGAGATAGAGATTCGGGAAACAGACCGGCGATCCACTCCGCTTCAATTCCCGAAGCAAGTCGGATAATGGGATTCGCCATTCTTGCCGACGCTCTTTCCTTTCGTTCTTCCACATCAACTGCAACGACCAATTGAGGATCATGAACAACGCTTTCGGCCGAAAGCATTGCAGAGCCTCCGCCCGCAAGCAGAAGTTCTCCGGATCCTGCGCGGCGTCGTTTGGCTACCCGGTCCGGGAAGGCCGTCAATACCGATATCAGAATCGCTTCCTCGACCGGCTTTTGGCTGGATGGCCGTTTGCGCCCGAGAGCAGCGGTACTCAGAATATGTTGAAGCTGGCGCTGTCCGCGCCTGACTGCCTGGACTGTCCGTGCATCCAGCCCAAGATCCAGAAGGCGATCCGCTTCGAAACCTGCCCGTTCAGCTTCCTTAAAGCAGTCCAGCAATTCGAGAAGGTCGGAGGGGCCGGAAGCATGCCTATGATGCCTCGATTGCGGATCCGCCAGCCGCGTGCGGACATTCAGACGAATATCCCGTTCGGCAAGAAGCGCCGCCAGCAGAGTACTCTCTTCAACAACGTGCTGCTTTTCGCCCTCAAGAATAAGGCGCGCCAGTCTGGGATGTATCGGCAGCTTAAGCATGCGGATGCCGGACTCTGATATCTTCCCGCAGCTGTTTACTGCACCAAGCCTGAAAAGCAGGGATTCGGCGGCTTCGATGGCGGATGCGGGCGGAGGCTGAAACCAGACAAAAGATCCGATGTCCTGAATACCGGCGCCATGCAGAAGAAGGACCGTTTCAGTCAGATCCGCGCGTTTGATTTCGGGTGTTTCATGCTCCGGCCGCGTCTCAAAATCCGGCCGCGTATACAGGCGAAGGACACGGCCGGCCCGGGTTCTTCCGGCGCGGCCGGCGCGCTGCTTTGCCGATGATTTGCTGATTTTTGATGTAGCGAGCGTCGGGAATCCGCTCCATGGAGAGTATCCGGCGATTCGCGCAAGCCCGGAGTCGACTACGGCGGCAATATCGGGAATGGTAATGGATGTCTCCGCCACATTGGTTGCAAGGATCACTTTCATCTTTCCGGACGGTTCAATAGCTCGCCTTTGCTCAACATTAGGAAGATCGCCATGGAGCAGGTTCAAAGAAAATCCCATGTGTTCGGCGGACGGTTTCAGGGTTTCCGCCGCGCGTCGGATTTCGGCCGCTCCCGGAAGAAATACCAGTATATTTCCGCCGGGGTCGGAGCGCATAAGCCGGACAACCGCGCCGGCAACCTTTTCGTGCAGGGGACGATCGCTTGTCTTCGTTTCGTAATCAATATCGAGGTCAAAGGGGGATTCTGCCAGAGAAAGCACGGAAGCACCCGGAAGGAAAGACGCTACCGACTCTGCGTTCATAGTAGCCGACATTACAATGATCTTGAGTTGAGGGCGGCGGCTCAACAACTGGCGAAGAAATGCGAGTGCCAGATCCGTAGCGAGATGCCTTTCGTGAAATTCATCCAGAATAACCGTGGAAACTCCATCCAGATTCGGATTATGAACGAGGCTGCGTGCCAGAATGGCTTCCGTAAGAAAACGAATGCGCGTGCCTGGACCCGATACGTTCTCAAATCGAATGGCATATCCCACGGTTTCCCCCAGCCGCTCGCCGAGTTCCTGTGCGACTCTGGCGGCCGCCAATCGCGTCGCCAATCTGCGCGGCTCGAGTATCCATATCTCGCCGTGGTCGGTGAATCCCGCGTCATAAAGCGCTCGGGGAATACGAGTCGTCTTGCCGGCCCCGGGAGGAGCGGTAAGAACGAGAGACATTGAGTCGCGCAAAGTGGAGATGATTTTGGGTAAATGGGGATCGATAGGCAGAGGATTCATGACTTACGCGGAGCGGCTTGGAAATAATGTCTGGCAAAGCCTACTCGGGGATTGAGGATAGAATGGATTCACAAATATTCCTTTGTGCTTCGGAGATTCTTCCATTATCGGGCCGGCCGTTGGCAAGCAGAACGATGAAGAGCTTTCTGGACGGATCGATCCACAGCATCGATCCGGTTTCCCCGTTGTGTCCAAAAGCCCCCGGAGAAAACAGCTTGCCGGCCCAGTCTGAATCCGATGGTTTAAACCACGGGCTATGACGCCCCGATATCCTGTCGACCGTTTCGGGACGAAGATAGCGCCGATGAGCATAGATACCGCGATTCAGCAGCATCTGAGCAAATAGGGCCAGATCCTGCGCACTGCAGAATAGTCTTTCTCCCGTCGATTCTCCGGAATAGGCGATTTCTCCACGGTAGTTCTGCGGCGGTTTATAAAAAGTGCTGCTCATGCCGAGAGGTTTGAACAGACGTTCGGTGAGAAGGCGTTCGAGCGGCGTTGCCGTAGCGCGGTTTACAATAGTCATCAAAAGATTCCTGTTCCCGGCAGCTGCGCTTACAGGCGAGGACTCTTTATTGGCCGATGCCTTCCATAAATCGCTCAGATTCAATTTCCCGATGTCTTTTTCTTTCATCTCCGGAACGTAATCCAACACCGGAGCATCGAGAATAAGGCTTTTGGATTCCGCAGCCATCATAACCGCCGAGGAGAGTCCCACGACCGCCGACAGGGAGGCCAAATCATAAACGGTCTCGGGCGATGTCATACGAGCAACGCCGGAAGGCGCAATTCTGCCAATTGCGAAATTGAGAATAATCCGGCCCTTATAGCCGACCACGAGTTGGGCTCCCGGGAACGTTCCTGCTTGCACATGGGTTTCCAACAACTGCCCGGCCTTTTCGATTCCGGATTTCAGAGGGCCCGATTCCGTTGCGGCTATAGATTTCAAGACCATGTCGAGTTTAGGAATTGCCAGGCCGTCTCCGGCTTTCGAATATCCGGGTATCGAGACAGGCATGCGTCCGGTGATTTCTATTTCGCCCGCAAGCGCTTTTGCCGCAGCAATCTGGGAGACATCAGAATAACTGAAGGCGCACGCATAGGTGCCGACTTGAGTGGCGGACTGCACGATGTATGGATTTCCAAAGCTCATCCAGATCAAAGGCTTGCGCGAAGCCATCAGCTTATCGAAGATCTTTCGCTGGATCGCCGGCATCGCTTCGGAATTCCGTCCGGAGACCAGGCGGCCAAGGGTTGAAAACACGATAAGGTCAGATTCCGATACGGCTTTTTCAATGACAGAGACGAATTCGTCGGAGATCCGCGCATTACCCCATAAGGTTTCGATGAAAGGGAATCGACGGCGCATTTCGGCCTGGAAAACCGCGCCCGGCTCGGATTCAAGATCGGGAGTCAGCACAAGGCTGAGTATCTTCGGATATCCCGTCGGATCTATTGGAAGCAGCTTCGCCTGATCTTTAAGAACCGTTATCGAATGATCCGCAATATTCTGGGCCAGCTCGAGGTTTTGCGGAGAGGCAATGATTTCACCAATCCCGCTGATGGGGATCATGCGCGTCTGATGAAGCTTCAAGCGGCTCTTGGCGCGCAGCACCTTGCGCACGGATTCGTTGATACGGCTTTCGGGAATATCACCTCTTTTGACTGCGCGCACGACTTCATTGATCGCTACAGTTGGATCCGCAGGCAGCAACAGAATATCAGAGCCGGCCTGAATGGCGCGTACCGCCGCCAGCCCGCACCAGTACGTGTTCGTTATGCCCCCCATCTCCAGCGCATCCGTTACCACGAGGCCTTTAAAATTGAGGGAATTGCGCAACAGGTCGTTCAGAATTTTTGAGGAAAGAGTTGCGGGCGTTTGAGGCTCTCCTGTCACTTTCGGGACGGATACATGCGCCGTCATAATCGAATCCACACCGGCTTCTATGGCGCTCTTGAATGGCGCCAGTTCCACCGATTGCAGCCTGGCCATGTCAGACTGAACGACTGCCAGTCTTAAATGAGAATCCGTTGCAGTATCGCCGTGTCCCGGAAAATGCTTTGCGGTTGTGAGGACGCCGCCGCTTCTTGCTCCGCGAATAAATGCCGATCCGAGCCGGGAAACAAGATCCGGATCTTCACCGAAAGACCGGATATTGATCACCGGATTCCGGGGATTGTTGTTCACATCCAGCACGGGCGCAAAAATCCAGTGGACTCCAAGCGCTCGTGATTCACGGGCCGTAGCAAGCCCCTGCTGATAGGCGAACTGCTCGGAGTTGGTTGCACCCAAGGCCATTGTCCAGGCAAAGGAAGTCGTATCCGCGATCCGGAAAGAAGCACCACGCTCAAAGTCTGCTGCCACCAGAAGAGGCAATCTTGAGATGCTTTGAAGGTCATTAAGCAGAATGGCGGATTCATACACATTTCCCGCGAATAGGACAACACCCCCCACGTGGTTCTGCTTTATCTGATCTCGAATGGCATCAAATTCCGCACTGCGGCGATTCAGGAATTTGCCGGAGACCCGGATTTGGACCAGTTGCGCGATCCTGTCTCTCAGAGAAAGGTTTTTAAGCGTTTTATCCGCCCAGTTCTCCTGGGGAGATTCGGGAAACGCCGAAAAGGACGCAAATAAAAAAACTGTCGCAATCGCCAAAACTCTTCGAGCTTTTGAGCCTTTCGGCTTGTCGAGAAAAGAAAATCTCAAAGACTCAAAGGCTCGAAGGCACGAAGAAATCACTGGGCTATCCATCCTCCGGACGGGACATTTTATCCAAAATAAAGCTTTTCGGTGTTAACAGGGAATCCAAGCAGCTTGAGATAGGTAAAGAGCTGCATTTTGTGGTTTGTAAAGTGCTCCCGGAATTCGAGAGACATTTTTTCCATTTTTGCTTCCCAGCCCCAGGGGACCTTGACAATCCTGTTTGTAAAATCCTCTTCGGATACGCTATTCAGAACCTCACGCAAGGTTGTTTTATCTTTTTCGAGCTTGGCCAGTGCTTCCTGGACGTTGCATGCGGGCATTTGCCCCTGCTTCATGGCCTCGCTCATTTCTTCAGGCTTCGGCCAGCTGTTGTTGACCATCATGCGTAATTCTGTGCCGATTCCATCGCTCAGATGATAGAGCAATTGTCCCAGAGTCATGAAAGTCGGGCCAGGCTTCCAGTCCAGTTTGTCGGCGGGTACCATCTTCATCAGTGACTCGGCAGGCCGGAAGGCACTTAAGGCATATTCATAATATTCTTCCTTTTTCACGTTCTTCCTCCTCTACGGATCGTTGAAATCAAAGTCGCAACCAGAGTACCACAAGCGTTCCGGCCGCGCACGGCGATTGTTGGAAATTGGATGCAATCCGCATTCGCCGGAACGAAAATTTATAAAACATGCAAAATGCCTTTTGCCTTAATATATCATTCCACAAAGAGCTATCATGAAAGCAAATGATGGGCAGAAAATGGCGCAGAATAAAAAGAGCATCGAGGATCTGAATCTGTCGGGAGTGATGCCTCTTGTTTACGAGGAACTCAGGCAACTGGCGCGACGCTATATGGCTCGAGAAAGAGCCGGGAAAACGCTCCAGGCGACGGCCCTTGTAAACGAAGCGTTCCTGAGATTAAGAAGAGAAAAGCAACATGGCTGGCAGAATCGCGCTCATTTCTGTGCCATCGCTGCCGGGGCGATGAGGGAGATTCTGGTTGAACGAGCGCGCGCCCGTGCTGCACTGAAACGCGGCGGATCGCGGGTGCGCGTAAGCATCAGCGACGATATTGCAGCGCAAAAGAATTCATCCATCGACATGCTCGCGCTGCACGAAGCTCTGGAGCGCCTTTCCCGTCTGGATGCCCAGCTTGCGCGTATTGTTGAACTCCGCTTCTTTGGAGGGCTGACAGTGGAAGAAGCTGCGGAAGTATTGAATACATCACCCGCTACCATCAAGCGCGCCTGGAGCATGGCCAAGGCATGGCTGAGACGGGAAATGGAGAGGCCCGATGGATCCTGAGCGCTACCGGTTGCTTAAGAAAATATTCGATGCCGCTATAGATAAGAACGCTGCGGATCGAGCTGCTTTTCTGGACAGCGCCTGCGGCGCCGACGCGAGTCTGCGAAAAGAAATCGAATCACTGCTGGAAACGCTGGACCGGGATAGTTTCCTCGAAAAACCGGCTTTTGAGGCAGCGCCTGATTTGTTTGAGAGCAGAACCGATGATGCGCTCATAGGCAAGAGACTGGGCCCGTATTCGGTAACGGGCAAAATCGGCCGCGGCGGAATGGGGATCGTTTATCTGGCCCGCGATACCCGGCTGGACCGGCCGGTCGCAATCAAGATGCTTGTCCCCGGCTGCACAGGCGACGGACAGCAGCGCGAGCGCCTCAAAAGAGAAGCACGGGCGGCGGCCAGGCTGACACATCCGGGTATCGCTACTGTGTATTCTCTGGAGGAATTTGATGACAGCATTTGCATAGTATCGGAATATGTCCATGGCACGACTCTCCGCCAGATACTGTCCGATGATTTGCTCTCCTTTCCTCAGATCCTCGATATAGCTGTTCAAATCGCGCAAGCGCTGGCAGCCGCGCATCAACAGGGAATTGTGCATCGTGACCTGAAGCCTGAGAACATCATGAGGACGGAGTCCGGAGTCATTAAGATCCTTGATTTCGGTCTTGCAAGAATAGAGCCGACAATTGGTGCGCTCTCGAATCCGCAGCTGACGCGTTCCGGCATGTTTCTCGGCACGCCGGCTTATGCTTCTCCGGAGCAATTGCGCGGCGCTGAGGTCGATCGACGCACGGACATCTTTTCTTTTGGGGTAATCATTTATGAACTGGCCGCAGGCAGGCATCCTTTCGGCTTAACCGATTCCATGTCGGCCATTGCGCATATCCTGGACGCGGATGTGCCGGACCTTTCGAAAGCCAATACCGCGATTCCGGCCGAATTCTCCGGTATCATCCGAAGGTGTCTCGAGAAAAGATCTTCGGACCGGTATCCAGATTCCAGTACATTGCTGACGGAGATTGAGCGGCTTTTGGATAGAGGCGCTGAAACTACTGAGAGGCCGTCCAATTCTGCATTCTGGTGGTGGCAATTCCACCAGGCTGTCGCAGGTTTCGGCTATTACGGAATGCTTTATCCTTTGTGGTGGATAAGGGCAGAGCTGGTGAACCGGTTGCATCGGGATATCGAGGGATCACTGCTTTTCTTTCCCGCGCTGATAGCCGTTGGAATTGCCGCCAATCTCCGGCTTCACCTATGGTTTACCTCAAGGTTTTATATTTCCGAGCTTTATGAACAGCGTCGCAAAGTTGCTCGATGGATCCGCTGCGGAGATTGGCTTTTCGTTCTTATGCTCTTGATCACTGCTATACGCATTCACTCGACTCATGCGATCCTTGCGACACTGCTGATTTCGGTCGCGGTCGGCAGCGCCGTTGCATCCATGTTGATAGAGCCTACGACATCAAAGGCAGCTTTGGAAAAAGAGTAGCAGTACCGATCGCAGGCATTTCGTCCTATTGGGATCCGGAAATCCCGGCAAGCAGCTGATGCGAGCGAATTATCCGGCCGCGCATGGCTTGAAGCGTCCGGGCCATGGATTCGCGGGCAACTTTATTGATAATGGGGCGGATCATATATTCGAGCAGCGCAGGAATCGATCGGCTCAGCGTCGTGGACTCACATTCCACAATCACCCCGCCTGGGACCTGTTGATAGCGCCAATATGAATTCATCCGCCATAGAAAACCGCGGTCGTGGCCCGGAGGCTTTTCCCGTTCCTTGTTTTGGTTATCATGTTCCATTTCCACGATTTTTGTTGCGACACTGCTGCTGGATGCCAATCCGGCCGCATGCCGGCGATAGCGAACAACATGTTCGGTATTGTAGATCACGGTAACAATTTGGGATCGCTGCAGTTTCAGAAACAGCTTCAATTCCCCCGGGTACTTTCCCAATATCCGGGATTCCATCACGTCTTCCTGGCTTGTATCTTCCGGACCGGGATTGCACACTCTGGAAAACACAAAATCGAGGGTGACTTCGGGAATAAAAACACTTCCTCTCCAGTGATGGATCATTCCATGCGGTACAGGAATGCGCCCGCTATCTTCAGTGGTCGTAATCATTCGCCTGACAGGCACTTCGCCTGAAAGCACGGCATGACGCTCTCGAGCGGATTCCCCGGCATCCTGGAAATCAAGAGCCAGGAATCCTTTTTGCGAAGATAGCTCCGATTGAATGCGCTGTTCCGTCCTTCCGACATAATTGCTCCATGCTTTCAATGTCTGGGGCTGCAGTTCCGCGGCTGTTGCCCGCAAATCTCCTGCCAAAAGGGCCGCAAATATAATAGAACACGCTCCGGCTGCCATCCGATTTGATTTGTCATGCATTTTGGATGCTCCCTTTGGGTGCAATGGCTCGACTGCATGAAATACAAATCGGTCACCTGCCAAGAAGTTGAGAATCGAGCACACGGCAATAGCAATTGCATTGGCGAACAGGTAAGGAAGGCCCATTTTCCCCACAAGGAAATGCATCAGAACAAGATTGCCGGCGATAGACACGGCGCCGTTGGCAATGTGAAAGCGAAGTAAGCGGGAGAAGAAACCCCGGGGACAGGCCGCAATCCGGTCCGACCAGGTCCAGCGTTCATGCCATAAAAAGTTGTGCAATACCGCAGCTTCCACCGCCAGTGCCGTTGCCGGAAAATATGCGAATCCAAATCCGGATATCAGCATTGCGAGGATGGCCATTTGAACGGCAATGCCCATTATCCCGACAAAATTGAAGACGAGCCATCGTCTGCATAATTCCGGAAAGTGCAGGAGGATGTGCATTGATCCTTGCTCCTCAAATTGCTTTATGTCAAAGAACCTTTAGAATGTTTTGGGTTCAGCCTTATAGAGCATGCGTGTATTTTGGATGGCTGAAAATGTGAATGTAATAATAAGTCCGGCGGAAGCGATAATGCCTCCGACGTCAAACAACAGATAAGGCCCATTTCCAAGGAAATTCACCCAAGGATCATGCAGCAGGTACAGTGTTCCAATTGCCAGAATGATCCGAAGCTCGGTTGGACCTATGCGGAAGCGGGACAATTTAAAAATCTGCAGGACATGGGTTGCCAGAAACACCTCCGCTTCAACCAATGCGAAAGCTGCCAGCAGCAGAATGGCAATCAGTTCATTCATATAGCCGGAAAGGGCAAGACCGCATAACAATGCCGCCGTGCCGAACAGATCAATGACATGGTCTACATAATAGCCGTATCGTGGCCTCTGGCAGTTCCGAACCCTGGCGAGAGTTCCGTCCAGGCTGTCTCCCAGCCAATTAGCCGCGAGCGAAATCACGACCAAAATCAGCGCATATTTGTTTTTGCTTGATGCCCAATAGCCGGCGCCGGCAGTCAGCATCGCGCCGAGTCCCAGCAGTGTAAGATGATCGGAATGAATCCATCGTGGAAGCCTTCGGGCAAGCCAAAGCAACGCCTTTTTCTCCGGCACTTCCAGCAATCCACCATATTCTCGAACGTGCATAAACGGGATTTCTTTCATACCCCTTAACTCCTTTCATTAAGCTAATGCGAAAAAGAGGAATTATGCGGATCAAATTTCTGCCCCGCATTTCCGGCAGAATCTCTGCTGTATCATCGATCCGGTCAAGGTGTATCGGAAGCTATTGCCGCATTATTTATGATGAAACTTGAATTGTTGAGCTTGCTCCATGCAACGGCTGTCAGTAGAATGGTTTGGCAGGAACTGCCGGATAATTGTGAACAGAAGTAAGTTATCTATAGGAAGATAAAAAGATGCGATGGGAAATCAACACCCGAGTCCCCTTTAATTCGTTTCAATATTTTGAAAAAACGATGATCGCGCCAAACGGATTTCGTGAATACGATCTTCGTTGGCTATTGGGAAAAGAGATTAATCCCAACGGATTTGTGTTGATGGGACGAAGCTATGGGACATATCTCCTAAGAGTTCTGGGCAAATCGCAGGCTATCATCGGACATGATTTCCGGGCGTATAGTCAGAATTTAAGCTTCGCCTTTATTGTCGGGCTTCTTTCTTCCGGGGTAGATGTGATCGATATCGGGCTGGCTATCACACCCATGGTCTATTTTGCACAGCACCATTTACAATGCGACGGCGCGGCTGCAATTACGGCCAGCCATAATGAAAACGGATGGACCGGCATAAAGCTTGCCAAGGGGCTCTCTTCGACTCTGGGCCCCGACGATATTCAGCTGCTGCGCGGCATTGTTGAGAAAGGCGATTTTGAAAGCGGCCGGGGAGAGTATCGATCAGTCGAAGGCATATTTGATGAATATCTGAAGGATATCCTGAAAGCGGGTCGCCTGGCTCGGCTGCCGAAGGTTGTTTTTGCCGCGGGGAACGGAACTGCCGGCTTATACGGACCGGCCGTTCTGCGCGCATTGGGATGCGACGTCGTCGAGCTCCACTGTGAAGGCGATTGGGATTTCCCGAATCATAATCCGAATCCTGAGGACGTGGCTTTCCTGAAGAGCATCAGTGAAGCGATCAAGGCAAATGGTGCTGAAATCGGAATCGGCATCGACGGAGATGGAGACAGGATCGGTGTTGTGGACGATCAGGGGAGGGAAGTTTTCTCGGATAAACTGGGCTTATTGATTGCCCGCTGGATCTGTCCGAAATATCCCAATCGCAGTATTGTGATTGATGTTAAAAGCACGGGTCTTTTCCATGACGATCCCATCCTGAAGAAAAATCACTGCCCTGTCATTACGTGGAAAACAGGACATTCCTACATTAAAGCAAAGGTTGCCGAATCCCATGCCCTGGCCGGCTTTGAAAAGAGTGGACACTGGTTCTTCAACGATCCTTTAGGGCGCGGCTATGATGATGCGCTCGGTTCGGCAGCCCATCTGCTGCGGATGCTGGTCGAATCGGGTCATTCGCTGTCTTCGCTCGTCGACGCATTGCCGAAAACCTGGCAATCCCCGACGCTGGGAGTCTTCTGCGCCGACAACGAAAAGTACAAGGTTGTCGAACAGGTAGTTAAACTGTATGAACAGGATAAACAGAATGGTGTTGTCATCGGCGGGCAGCCTATTAAGGAACTGGTAACTGTGAATGGAGTCCGGTTCATTCTGCAGGATGACAGCTGGGGACTGGTCCGCGCCTCATCCAACAAGCCTTCCCTCGTCATCGTGGCCGAATCAAATACCTCCCGGGATCAGCTTTACGACATTGTTGAGCATATTCAAGCGAGACTGGCCGGGACCGGCAAAATCGGAGAATATGACCAGCAAATGGAGCCGCGCTGATCATTTCATTTTTGAAAACTCAAGCGAAATGCAGGTGTCAAAATGCGTAATTTGATCATTATCGGATCGGGACCCGCCGGATATACTGCAGCTATTTATGCGGCAAGAGCGGGCCTTTCGCCCATGATACTGGCATCAGAACCTAAAGGGGATCAAATGCCGGGCGGACAGCTCATGCTCACCACTGGCGTGGAGAACTTTCCCGGATTTCCGGAAGGAGTGCAGGGCCCGGATTTGATGGAGATGATGAAAAAACAGGCCGTGCGCTTCGGCACCGAGATGATTGAGGAAGATGCCGAAGAAGCGGATTTTAAACCGGGCGGTCCCTTCCGGCTCCGATCCCTGTCCGGATGGCATGAATGCCGTTCTGTCATTGTAGCCACCGGCGCCACGGCGAAATGGCTTCAGCTGCCCGATGAATCCAGATTTCGCAGTCGCGGGCTATCTGCCTGCGCGGTTTGTGACGGGCTCTTCTTTCGGAATCAGGAAGTCATGGTTGTCGGCGGCGGCGATACCGCGATCGAGGAAGCCCTTACACTCGCTAATCATGCATCCAAGGTGACGGTCGTGCACCGCAGAGATCAGTTGCGAGCGAGCCAGATCATGCAAAAGAGGGCTTCCGAAAATCCAAAGATTCACTTTTTGTGGAATACCGTTTTAACCGGATATGTGGGCGAAGACCTCCTCCAGGCTGCCGCGCTGAAAGACGTCGTTACCGGAAGGGAATGGGTGGAGCCGGTGTCGGGCATTTTTATGGGAATCGGTCATCATCCGAATACGGAGTTCCTTCAGGGTGTCGTCGAGCTTGATGAACAAGGATACGTCGTCACGCGCAACGGAGTGGAAACGAGCATGGATGGAGTGTTTGCTGCCGGCGATGTACAGGACAGGTACTATCGACAGGCGATTACGGCTGCAGGCTTCGGCTGCATGGCCGCACTGAAAGCTGAACGGTGGCTGCAAGCCAACCCCGCAAAGACGCAGTGAACACACAAAATAAGCATTCCATCGCGTACTATATCAGTGCTCACGGCTACGGGCACGGAGTGCGCTCCTGCGGCATCATCCGGGCAATCAATGAGCTATACCCGCAACTGAATGTCCGGATTATCAGCACGCTTCCATCAGACTTCCTGAAAATCCAGTTTCCATCAGTCCGGAATTTTGTCCGGACGGAGTCTTTCGATATCGGTATGACGCAGATCGACTCGATCCGCGTGGATATTTCGTCTACGCTGGCAAGAATCACGCAGCTGTATTCAAGACGAAAGGAACTCGTAAAGAAAGAAGCGGATTATCTGATTCAACAGGGGATCGGTCTCGTAGTCGTGGACATCCCCGCTCTTCCTCTTGAAGCGGCGGCCCTGGCCGGCATTCCTGGAATCGCGATAGGCAATTTTTCCTGGGATTGGATTTATTCCGAATTTTTGCCTCAAAATCCTGCCTGGGGGCCCATCATAGAAATCATCCGCTATCAATATTCGGAAGCCGATTTGCTGCTGCGGTTGCCATTCTGCGACCGCATGGATGCTTTTCGCCATATTGAAGATGTTCCACTGGTGACGACTCCAGGCAGATCAAGGCGGGAGGAGATTGTCCAGACAACATGGGCGGATACTTCCAAAAGGTGGATTCTTCTGTCTTTCACCACTCTGGAATGGAGTATTGCTGCGCGGGAAAGAGCCGCTCGCATCGGTGATTACGAATTCTTCACGGTTCGTCCGCTGGAATGGCCCGGAAGCGGAATTCATCCCTTGGATCCCGAACAGATGCCTTTTTCAGACATGCTGGCTTCAATGGATGCCGTCATTTCCAAACCGGGCTTCGGCATTCTATCGGACTGCATAGCCAACAAAAAGCCGTTGATTTATGCAGACCGAAGCAGCTTTCTGGAATATCGGGTTCTTATCGAAGCAATAAAGAAATATGTCCGGCATGTCCATATCCCTGCTGCCAGGCTTTATCAGGGTGATTTGCAGCAAAGCCTGGATGGAATCTGGGAAAGCCCGGAGCCTTCAGAGATATTGCAGACCGGGGGAGACAAAATCGCCGCGCATCGGATTGCGGAATTCCTGAAGCTGCGATAAATATTGCATAGGCAGATGTTCCTCGGATCAGGCATAAGCCGGGAATCCCCAGCTGGAGAGATCCAGTTCATTCAAGCTGCGGATGATCTGATGCGCGCCGGAATAGACCCGATCATCCATGTTTGGATCGGGTACCGCAACGGCAAACATCCCTGCCGCTCGCGCCGCCTCGATGCCGGCCGGCGAATCTTCCACCACCAGGCAATGGGATGGATCTGCCCGCAGTCTTTCTGCAGCGAGCAAAAAGATATCCGGCGCCGGTTTCCCTTGACGGATTTCCGGATCATCGCCAAAAACCACACACTGGAAAATCTTATACCACTCTTTGTGGTGCGTGATCTTCAGATCGAAATAATAGCGGTCGGAACTTGTAGCTACAGCCTGAGGAATGCCGAGTCCGTGCAGATGCATGGTCAAATGCACAGCTCCAGGCATAGGTTCGGCTTGTGGGAACATCTCTTTCAGAAGATGCTTCCGTTCTTCGAGATACTCGGCAACGGAAAAGGGAAGCTGTAGTGCATTAATAATCACATTAGCCGAATCCTCGGCGCGGAGACCGATCATTTTTGATTTTACCGCCCAGTCAAATACCTTACCGAAACGGGCGGCCATGATTTGATGTGCCTTGGTATAAAAAGGTTCTGTGTCCAGAAGCAGTCCGTCATTGTCGTAGATTATGTGAGTAATTTCAGGCGCCATATCCAATCCAATATGCAAATCGAATTTCAAGAACTACATTTTTATGATGCCGACAAAAATATCATAAATGGCATGAGCAGAAGCAGTCACACCAAATCCTCGCGTTACAAACAGGGCTGAAAAATAAAGCCCTGCGACCATCCGCTGCAAAAAGCTCCCAAGAGAAAAGGCGTCTCCTGAAGGCCCGATATAATGAAAAACGGAAAACAGAAACGCAGCAAGAACAGTCGCTGCCACTATTCCTGCCCTTTTACTGGAAATAACATGGCGGGAAACGACGATCAGGAAGCCCAGAAGAAATCCCCTGAAAACCAGTTCCTCATAGATGCCGGCACCGCAGTAGAGAACCAGATCCGCGAATCCTCCTCCCTTTCTGCTCATTGCGAGGCTCAGATGCGTGCTGAACCAGCCGAAAGTGAAGAGCAAAATCAAAGCAAAACATGCGCTTTCCAGGAAATAGACCAGAAGCATCCCGGATTTGATCTTCCAGGTTGCCCGTGTGCGAAGCTGCCAGATAGTAAAGCTGGCTATCAGTACCAGCACAGATCCAAACATCGAATGAACGGAAAACAGACTGAGGATCCGGATGATTAAAGCATCCGCCCCGTTAATGTAAGTAGTATTCAGAACGAGAGTGCCGGCGTGATAGACGCATAAAAAGGGGAGTACCAGTGCCGCCGAATAAATGGGCCGGCGAGTCTCTTTCAGATAGCCCCGCAGTTTCCAGTTCATAGGTGATGCATGATAACCCAAGCTACTGGAAATGAAAGCAGAGACTCAATCCCTGCCGTACATTTGCGGGAAAGGGTTTAGCCGGAAGTGATCGAACCACGGCTAGAAGCCGTGGCTTCAACCTGCCCCGCACAGCGGAACGACTTTTTGATATCTCGGGGTCGGCTTTTAGTCATGGAGCATATCAATTGTGTTCGCACTCTATATCATTTCCGGTTCGATCCCGATACCGACCCCGACCCCGAAAAAATCGGCTTCCATTCGTCTCATCACTCCATGTCAACGGCACGCCGGAGCGGCTTAGCCTGTCAGGGTCGCACGGCCCGAGGCCATGGGTTTGGCCGGAGCTAAGAAACTTCTAATCTGACTGGAAACCCATGATATCATTCGGGCGTAGATATATGTGATAACGGAGTTGTGTTGGCAATGGAAACAGCAAGTACCGCGAAGGAAGATCTCAAGGACACTCTGGGACGTGCCATGAAGGATCTTCGGATCTCTGTCACGGACCGATGCAATTTCCGCTGCAGCTATTGTATGCCGCTCGATAAATACGAGTGGATAGACCGGAGTGAAATCCTTTCATTTGAAGAAATTACACGCCTTTCCCGGATCTTTGTCCGCCTCGGAGTTGAAGAGATAAGAATTACGGGCGGCGAACCGCTTTTACGCCATGATCTCGAGGCCCTGGTGTCTCAACTGGCCCGACTGGAAGGGGTAAAGGATTTATCGCTTACAACCAACGCTTCACTTTTAAGTGAAAAAGCAGCCGCATTGGCTGCCGCAGGATTGAACCGGGTTAATGCAAGTCTTGACACTATCCGTTCCGAAAAATTCAGGTTGATTACGCGACGGGATGATCTGGCCAATGTGCTCGAGGGATTGTCGGCTGCCAGACGGCACGGAATGAATCCAATAAAGATTAACTCCGTAATTCAGCGCGGTATTAATGACGACGATATTCTCGAATTGGTTGAATTTTCACGACAGCACGGTTTCTGGATCCGGTTTATTGAGTATATGGATGTTGGCAATTCGAACAACTGGATTTCCGATAAAATGGTTTCAAAAATCGAAATCCTGGAGACGATTCATGCCCGCTATCCCTTAAAGGAGATCGGAAGGGCGGATGGCAGCGCTCCCGCAGTCAATTACCAATTCCTTGATGGTATCGGAAATATTGGAGTTATAGCATCGGTGACGGAACCCTTCTGCGCCGGATGCACGCGCGCGAGGCTGACGGCTGATGGCAGATTAGTGATGTGTCTTTTCGCAGACCAGAGCCTGGATCTGAAGAGGCTGCTGCGAAGTGGCGCGGACGACGAAGCCATTCTCTCTTTTATCCGTTCTGCCTGGATCGCCAGAACAGACCGTTACTCGGAAGAGCGGCTTGAAGCTATGAATTCGGGCGATTACCAACCCAGACAGCGCCGCAAAATTGAGATGATAAGCCTTGGCGGCTAATGCGCCATGGATCTCTTTGCACATAATTTGCAGTTCCGGATTCTCCGGCGCGCTTCCGACCTAAATCATTTATCCCAAATAAGATAGATCGAATAATGCGGATATGGCGACTGGAAGTGCCAAATCTCCGAGAATGCGCGTTTGACGGGAAACTCGATCAGTCCTGAAAATGGGCTAACCTTATTTACAAATTGCCCGATGAGACATACGCGCGATCCCTAGAATCCGTGAAGCTACGTTCCAGGCTGGCCGATTGCGCCGATTTGACGCAATTCGGAAAGCTGTTTTGCTTGAAAGGTTTTACCCCATGATGCTTGTTGGATTGTTGGGCGGACTGATCGCCTTCGGGACTATACTAGCCACTTTTCGCTCTAAAATCAGATCAAAGAAGCCAACTCACGTTAATAGTATCAGCCTTCGATAATGGTATGAATCCGCTTTGTTAGGAGGTCCGGTTGGAACATTCTTCCGGGCCTCCTATTTATCTGCGCCAGGTGTTGCCCCTTGGATCGGAAGCAGCAGTTATTGCCCGAAGCAGCCAGTAAAAAACGTTTTGCCTGTAATTCCTGTTGGATGCGGACTTTGAAGGTAGTAATCTGATCCGCAAAAAAATAACCGGGAAACCGGAGGAGATTTCCAACCATTGCTCCGCTATCGAACAGGAGACAATATGAAGCATAAAACCACACGCAGGACATTTTTGCAGGCTGGAATAGTGATGCCGGCAGCGGGATTGGTCTCAGCCCGCAGTCCGGAGGTGCTTCTGCCAAAACCTCTGGGAGTCGTGTATAGGACCCTGGGCAAAACGGGATTAAAGGTAACGCCCGTCGGTTGCGGTGCAGGGGCGATTCCCGATCCCGATATTCTTGCCCGTGCTTTCGATCTGGGAGTCAATTATTTCGATACCGCCCGCATTTATGGTCAAGGCAAGAGCGAACAAATTCTGGGCAGGTTTTTGCAGGGCAAGCGCGATAAAGTCGTTCTCGCAAGCAAGACTTATTCGAATACGAAGGAAACAATTCTAAAAGATATTGAAACAAGTCTTAAGACGCTTGGCACGGATCACGTCGATATCTATCACCAGCATTCGAGGCACACGCCAAAGGAGATAACGGATGAGATGATCGAGGCGATGGAACTGGTCAAGCAGCAGGGGAAAACGCGGTTCATCGGCGTCAGCACGCATGATCCCAATGCCATGGTGGATTTTATCCTGAACGTCGGCAAATTCGATGCGGTCCAGACTACATACAGCTATGCCATTGGTGCTCCCTTCAGGGATGCCGCTATCGCCAAACTGCATAGTGCGGGGATAGGCGTTATCGCGATGAAGGTGGTCATAGCCACCGCCACGCCGGGGCCGATTCCGAAAGAGAATCATCTCTCAAACGAAGCCGGGCTCGCTGCTATCAAATGGGTTCTCCGCAATCCGGGAATCTCGACTACCGTGCCGTTCGCAGAGACGATTGCCGAAGTTGAGATCAACGTCCGAGCCATGACGGAGGAATTTACCGCGCAGGACGAAAAAATACTTTTTGTTCGAAGCGAAGAGATAAGGGAGCTTTATTGCCGCATGTGTTTTGAGTGCAAGGGGAAATGTCCCAAAGGAGTTCCGGTCGCGGATGAATTGAGAATCCTTGCATATAATGACTTCGCCGGCAATTTTCACCAGGCGCGCGAAGCTTTCTGGGACCTGCCGCGGGAAATTCGCAATATCCGATGCAGCGATTGCGCTGAATGCGTGATTAAATGCAGAAACGGAGTCAAAGTGCGGGATCGCCTGATCCGCGCGCAGGAGCTATTATCTTAAAAAGCCGGCAGATGCACTCCGGCCATTGCCATGAGACCTTGGCTCATATTCCGGTAGTTTGCCGGCAATTCTTGAGTGATAGCTGCGCCAGGAAAGGTGGCGGGGCCGACGAGACTCGAACTCGCGACCTCCGGCGTGACAGGCCGGCGTTCTAACCAACTGAACTACGACCCCAC
>JAFGIY010000041.1 GCA_016929335.1 Acidobacteriota bacterium
AAGGCCGGCTGCTTGCTTTGCGCGCCAGAGAGCCGTGGATGATAAGTTGAGAGAAGGCAAGAATGCTCAGATCCTCAAGGCTGCGCAACAGCTTGTGAGGATCAAGAGCATAAAGTTTGGGAACAAAATCTCCCTCGATTTCGTGAAGGGCATCCAGTCCCATACGAAGGAGCTTTTCAGTTTTATATTCGCTGCAGAAATACTGCATCATCCGCGAAATTCCAGCATGCAGTTCCTTCCACTCTATCCCTTCCTTCCTTTTAATTGGAGCATAAACGCGGGCTTTTTCGCGCATGATCTGATCCCTTGATATTGCCGGCCGGCTTGCTTGGGAGGCATAGGCGGCCGCCTTTCTGCCGGCATACCTGCCGGTGGCTGCTGCATATCCATGGGCTGCAGGGGCAAACATCTGCTCTCCGGCGGCATACAATCCCTCTAATGTGGTTCTTAAATTCCAATCAATAACAACGCCGCCGCGGTCGTTCATGCTGTCGGGGGAGCGGAAATGCGCAGGGGCGGATCCTTCTATCAAGGTGTGATTCATCATCAAGTCTTTGGTGGGATCGTATCCGGCGGCCTCAAAACATCTTCGCATGGCTAATGCCGTTGACTCTTCCCCATAGCCCAAATCCCAATTGATCTTCCTCCAACCTTCCGACATGGCAGGGAAGTCACCCCAGAAAGGCAAAGCAAGTTCTCCTTTGAGCACAGCCTCACGGGATGGTCCAAAACCTGTCAAAGCTCTGCCATTGTCATCAACGGATGGAACATTTTCGAAGACCGGATCATTGCCGCCTGAATCAATCTTGTGTTTATAGCCGGTTCCCAGATATAGAAGCCCGGATTTCTCCATCATGGTTATCTCGGCGCCGGCCCTATAGGCCATCACCGTCCCGTCCCCGGACGCATTGCGCGACCTGAAAGTGGAAATGCCTGCCAATTCTGTATTGAATACCCAAACGGATCCGATTCCCGCCGTGGCCAGGATAATGGCTTTGGCTTTGAAAATCATGAATTCGCCCGTTCGGGTATTAATGCCTGTTGCACCTGCCACCCTGGCGCCGTGGATGCCATTTTCGTTCAGCAGGCTGGTGCCCATGATCCTGTCGAATATTTTTACTCCTAAGCGCTCGCACTCTTTCTTTAGTGCAGGCTTAACCGTCGTTCCCCAGAAACGAAGCGAATTATTTTCCTGTCCATACCTGGACGCGACTACCAGCTTGGTCTTGTCATCCCGTCCCGGGGCGCCGACGAATTCATCGCCGATGTCTCTCATCTTGGCGCCCATCTTTTCCAGTTCCAGAAACGCGTCATAGCCTTCCTGACACTCTATAGCGTGCCCGATGCCGTTGCTGTATCCGCTCTGACCGTCAATAATGCGCTGGCATTGTACAAACGGATCCGCCTTCATCAGAGGGCAGGTCATGGCGTAATCCCAGTGATCGCCGCCCGGTCCCCCGGCCCCGCTTCTTAACGTAGCTGCCTTTTCTACAAGCGCAACCCGGACGCCCTTCGTCCTGGCCGCACTTAAAGCTGCCCAGCATCCGGCGATGCCGCCGCCGATCACCAGCACATCCGTCTCAAATACCTGTTCCTGTTCATACCGTATCGGGTAAGGCCACTCCGGCAGGCGGCCGCCGTTTCCCATCAACTCATGCCATGAAGAAGTCATCGTTAAAGCCTCCCTCCAAAATCGCATTCGCTGCTATTTTGACGATTGGATCAGACGCGAAAAATTTCGCCGGTCGCCTTGCGCTTATAGAATCCTCTCCATTGAAGCGGCCAGTTAAATTTTATGGCGCCGAGATCTCGGCGAGGACACTCATTCACGCAACAACCGCAATACCAGCATTCATCGGGATGCAAGGTAATGGGCGGTTTGCCTTTTTCGGGATTCGGTATGTATACGTCTATCTGACAGACGTTTACGCATGTGTTGCAGCCATTACAGACCTCAGGATTTCGAATCACCGGCCTGTTCGGCGTAGCCACGTTGGGAACGATATAGACCTTATCCTTCGTGTCTTCGGCTCCCTTGAGGACTTCACCTGCCCCTTCAAGAGTCGCCGCGGCGCCGGCCGCCGCTCCCGCCTTTAAAAAATCCCTGCGTTTCATTGCTGTGCTTTTCTCAGCTTTTTTCATTTTCGTTCATCCCTAAATAGTCGAAGCCCTGGAGCAATTGAGTGTAATGCATTCACAATCCAAGGCGACCACGACTTGAAATATGATTCGATCTTCACGGCAGCAATTACCTATTTACTCGGCCTCCACAACCTTTGTTTTCGGATCAACTTCCGCCAGCACGAAGCCCTGAATGCAGGGGTAGTTGGAATCAGAGGGGCAGTTGCCGCTTATGCCTTTGATGCCCGCGCCGAGAATTTTGTCATCTGACGTCCAGGTAAGGTTGTCCGACATATGCGACCAATAATAACAAATGCCGCGGCGACTCCTGACAGGATCCCGTCAATTTACTATATTGACTTTTATTCTGTTTCTGCGTCAGCATACGTGTCACAAATATATGACATGGATTATGCTGCATATATTCCTTCTTTTCCAGCTCCACTTTTGGATCTGATAAGGTGCGGGATAATACATATAAGGCAGGATTAGAGTTTAGGGAGCGCCATAGGACGGCAATCAACACGGGAACCGGCATTCTCCTGTTTTCGGAATAAGGCAATGATGGCGCTTGTCGATCTTACAGCAGACTAAGAGGAGAAAAACAATGAAACGTTATTTGCCTGTACTTGCATTGCTAATTTCTTTGGGGGTTTCTCTATGCTTGGCTCAGACGGACCAGCCCACAATCAAGGATGACTTCCGGCCCTCGACCTTAAACCAACCCGGCCAGGAGTACCCGCAGGTCAACTCCCAAGGCTATGCTCGATTTCGAATCGTCGCGCCCCAGGCCCAAAGCGTCAGCGTGAGCCTGGGCGGCCGCGGGGGCACTCCTCTCAAGAAAACCGATGATGGCGCGTGGATTGGCACCACGGCAGCGCCGCTGGATGAAGGCTTTCACTACTACCGTCTCTCGGTCGATGGAGGAACATTCAACGATCCCGGCGCCTTGAACTTCTACGGGTCGATCCGCTGGGAAAGCGGCATCGAAATCCCTGCGCACGATCAGGAATTCTATGCTCTCAAAGACGTTCCCCATGGCCGGGTGCAGCAAATTCTTTTCCCCTCGAAGAGCACCCGCACTTCCCGCAGAGCGTTCGTTTACACGCCGCCTGACTACGACAAAAGCCAGACCAGGCGATATCCGGTGCTATACCTGCAGCACGGCTGGGGAGAGGATGAAACCGCCTGGAGCAATCAGGGTCACGCAAATCTGATCATGGACAACCTTATTGCCGAAGGCAAAACCAAGCCCTTTCTAATCGTGATGACCTACGGTATGACTAACGATGCCAAAATGGGAAGCATTGGAAGCTTCAGTGTCGCGCCGTTCGAAACGGTTCTCGTCGGCGAGTTGATCCCGTACATCGACGCCAATTTCCGTACGCTCTCCGATCAGCCTCATCGCGCCATGGCCGGCCTTTCCATGGGCGGAATGGAGACGAAGACGATTACGCTTAAGCACCTCGACGTCTTTTCCCACATCGGTCTCTTCAGCGGCGGAACCATCTCTCCGGAGGATGTCAAAAGCACGCCCGGTTTTACAAAAAATGTAAAGCTGGTATTCGTCAGCTACGGCAGCCGTGAACTCGGCGGCAACAAGGGCGGCGGTCGCGGCGGCTTTGGCGGAGATCCGAAGGCAAATGCCGACGCGTTGAAACAGGCGGGTCTCAACAGCGCCTTTTACGTTTCTCCCGATACGGCGCACGAGTTCCAGTCCTGGCGCCGCAGCCTGCGCGAGATGGCGCCATTGCTGTTTAAGGACTAAGTGCTACCGGCGCCGTTTGTAAGAACACCGAAAAGCGAAAGAAGGTTCGGAGATCAATTTGGGGATTTGTGCGCAATTCCATTTTTTACCGAGCTAAATACGGAAGGCATCTGTAAGGGCGCTGGCTCATCAGTAAGCGTTCTGTTTTAACAGAAGGCGGCATGCCCGAGGGGCTGCTGAAATCCTATCCAAAACAATGATCCGCATTTTTTACCGGATTTTGATGCGAGGCGGCGCAGCCATGCATGGCTGCGCCACTTCGCAGACCGGCATGCCCGGCGGCCAACCTCATCAGGCATGAAGAATGCGGGTCCGCCTATGGGTTCTCAGAAGATGTCTGGAAGACGCGCCGGAACATCAGCACTCCCGCGGCACATATCGCAACAGGGATAACCAGCATCCCCAGTACCGCGGAGGGTGCGACCTGCATCTTTATGATCCACCCGCCTATCATGGGACTAAGAACAGCTCCGATGCGCCCAATGCCGGCGGCCCACCCGATGCCGGTTGCGCGGATGAGCGGCGGATAATAGATCGCCGAAAGAGCATTGAGAACAAACTGGCTTCCGGAAATTCCACAGCCGACCAGGAGCAGCAGCACCCACCAGGACGGGCCGCTTGACGGCAGGATGGAAAATAGTCCGAGTGCGGCGGCCGTAATAATATACGCCGCAAGCATGGACATCACTGTTTTCCCTTTGTATACACACCAGGAAAGAATCAGTCCTCCAGCTAGTCCGCCAGCCTGGATCATCACAGCGCCTTTGGGCGCCTGCGATGCGGTCCATCCCTGCGTTGTCAGGAGCGTCGGCAGCCAGTTGACCAGCAGATAAAGGACAAACATGTTAAAGATAAAAACCATCCATAGCAAAAGCGTTCCCCTCCGGTAAGTCGCGTTTAGCAGTTCTGTAACGGATTGCTTATGAATTTCCTGCTTTTTTGCATAGACTGTTCGCGGATCGATCCCGGGGGCCAGACGCACGAGAATTTTTGGGGCGCGCGGATCATTCGGCCGGCTTGCCAGCAAAAGCTTGATCGATTCCGGAATGGAAGCTGCAAGAACAAGGCTGAGAAGAAGAGGAATTGCCCCGCCGATAGTGAACATTCCTTCCCAGCCGAATTTATCGATGATGATGGGCGCCACGAATCCCGCGGTAAAAGCGCCAATCGATATGCCTGAAAACATCAGCGTAACCAGGGCAGCGCGCCGCTTGCTCGGAAGATACTCCGTAGTCAGGGCTGTTGCGTTTGTCAGACTTGCGCCCAGCGCAAGGCCGGTCAGGAATCGCCAGATCAGAAGCTGCATAGGATTGCCTGCGAAGCTTGTGCCGATGGATGCCAGTCCGAGAAATGCCGTGGAGGAGATTAGCAGGATGCGGCGGCCGAATCGATCGCCCAGCGGAGCCAGAAAGGCTCCCCCGATCGCAATACCCAAAAGTGCCGACGTTAGCACCAGGCTGAAATCAGCAGACTTAATAGACCATTGTGCGGAGAGTGTCGGCACAATGAGCGCCATGCTCTGGATGTGGTAGCCGTCGAGCCAGACCACCAGCGCGCTCAGGATTATGACGGTTATCTGAAGAGAAGACAGCTTCCTCTCGTCGATCAATTGGCTTATTTCAATATTTGGAGCAGGATTCGATGCCATGATGGCCCTTTCAAAAGAGTTGGTACAAGCTTAATCCACGGCTTTCAGCCGAGGTCGATTACAGACACAACTCCATCTGAATCGATGTGTTCCGTATTCGCTTTTTATGGCCGACAACACGCTTGTCCAAATTAGGAATCGAAACACACTTTTAAAGATATCCCTTCGGGACTGGATGCCCTAAAGGGCATCCCCACATGATCGCTAATTGGCGTCAAATCTCATGTGGGTGCGGGCTTCAGCCCGCATCGATTGTACGCGATTTCAGTTCTGGCTGCTTTATCTGTCCAGGTTCGATGAAATCAATGCAGCGTTGCATATTCACCGGCTAATTTGGACAGCAGTGGAACGACAAAGAAGCAAAACGTACAAGATGCGCCCGCTTGTTGTGCGCTGCCGCGGCTCAATCCCCATGAATAATCCCGGGCTGATTTACCCGGGCAGAATTGCGCCCTGCTTTTTCAGGCTTGCCTGTAACGCCCGGATATTGATCTTTCTCAGATCCACGCCGCTGCTTATCGCTTGCGCCGCCGCAATTCCCGCTGCCTCTCCAAGGGCAATGCAATGCGGTATAAGGTTGAAAAAGTTATTGACAACAGCATTGGATGAAAATGCGCGACAGGCAACAAGCAGGTTGTTCACTTTGCGGGGTATCATGCAGCGATACGGCATGTACGTTAAAGGGTATTTTTGCGAATCTTGACCGCGATCGACATCAGGGAATACGGCAACGGTGTCTTCAAAAGGAACGTTCGTATTCATATCCTTTTCGGTGAGCAGGTATTCTCCAACAATTCTTCTGGCGCCTCGAGTGCCGAGTTGCGGGTTGGTAAGCACGATGTAGCTTTTTTCGAAGCCGGGGATATTCTTCTTGTAATAGTCGTGGCTTATCAGCATCTCTTGCCGGCCCAGGAACTCTACGCGCGTCAGTTCCTCAACATCCACTTGACTGGAATTCGCGTAACGGGGAAAGACCCAGACCAGACCTTCCTGGTCTTTTAAGTTGCTGGTGAGAAAACCGGCGTGTCCGCCCCGTTTTCTGATCTCACGCATCTGTTCGGCCAATTCCTTGGCATGTGTCTTTCTGTAATCCTGATATTTTTTTAAATCGACGTTTGCTATCCAGTAGGAAAAGGACAGGTTTGCAATACGCAGAGAGGGGTCAATATCACTCTTAAATTCGGCCCCGGAATAGGGCAATAAATCCCCATCGCCGGTGGAATCAATGACTACTTTTGAAAGCACCGCCTGCCGGCCTGATTTGCTCTCAAAGATGACGCCTTTGACCTGGTTGCCATCCATGACAGGCTCCGTGCCCCACGAATGAAGATATGTCTTAACGCCGGCTTCTTTCATCATATCCTGCAGTATGCATTTTGATATCTCGGCATCAATGTGCACGGAGTAAATAACCGTTTTCTCGCGCACATTAAAAAAGGAACGGTTCTCGTAATAGGCAACCAGCTTAGGGTCCTTTGAACCCCAATGCTCCTTTTTCGGGTGATCCACCGCATCCCTGCGTTTCAGTCGATCTATCCATTCCTGGCTGATGCCGGCTATCTGTTGTTTGCCGCTAAGGTCGCTCAAGTTGGGGATAATGGTAACCAGTCCGCCGGTGCCCATGCCTCCAAGGTGTTCATACCTTTCGATGAGAACCGTATTCGCGCCGCTTCTGGCTGCCGTCAAGGCCGCCCCGATCCCTCCCGGGCCGCCGCCCACAACAACAACATCCGCTGTCCGGCAGACGCGCGTTTGCCGGGCAGCTTCGCTGATTGTCTTGCCCGAAACTTTTGGGGACGGCTTTTTTGACTGGGCGAATAGAGACAGTTCTGAACCGCCGGCACCCATGGCAAAGGCGGCGGCTCCTGTCATCGCCGTGCTCTTGAAAAATTTCCTGCGGGTTATTCCGGTTTCCAGCTCTTTTGACAATTTCATTGCGGATTCTCCTCATCTGAACCATCATGTGCCGCATCCCGTAGATCCGGCGGATCTCTCAAGGAAACAGAAGCGGAATGGGAGTGCATGGTTCCGGATGCCAAACTATCCAACCCGTTTGCCCATTGTCAAGAATAATGTCACAAATATGTGACAACCTGTTTGCCCGGGAGAATGACCGGTGATATGGTGGGGGACATGCAAATAGCCTCTCAAATGGGGAGAATGAAAAGGTGAAAGGTTTTACCATCTCTGAAGCAATAGACTCCCTGGGAGTCAACAGGTTTACCTGGTCTGTGTTTTTCTTCCTTGGGATAGCCATGGTCTTCGACGGCTATGACTACATGGTTGTGTCCTATACGATGCCTCAGATATCCGCTGAGTGGGCTCTGAACAAGGTGCAGACCGGTAGCCTGTCATCATGGAGCCTGTTCGGCCTGATTATCGGCGGCATGTTTGCCGGCATCATCTCGGACAAAATCGGCCGGAGAAAAACTCTCATATATTCCATCGCGGCCTATTCGCTGCTGACGATTCCGATCTACTTCTCAACCAGTTTTGCGCAGTTCGCCTTCTTCCGCGTATTGGCCGGCGTAGGTTTGGGCGCATGCATCCCGGTAGTCACGACCATTTTCTCCGAATCCACACCCACCGCCCGACGTGCTCTTTTCATCACCTTCGGCATGGCATGGATGATCGTCGGGTGGGTGCTTGGAGGACTGATACCTACGCTGCTGGTTCCGCATCACGGATGGAGAATCTGCTATCTGATTGGCGGCGTTCCTTTCCTATATGCTGTATTCCTTTATTTCCGGATGAAAGAATCCGCCTACTGGCTGGCCAACAAAGGACGCAAAGAGGAAGCAGTCGCAATCCTCGCATATATCGAAAAGCGGGCCACCGGCAAAGCGACGCCGCGTGATCCTGACGCCCTCATGGTACCGCCGGCGCCCAAAGTAGCCGGTCCCCGAGCCCTTTTCACCAAAGATTACCGAATGCTGACCGCAGGTTTGTGGATTACCTATTTCTGCGGCTGTTTCACGGTATACGGCCTCAATGCCTGGCTGCCTTCCCTGATGCTGGAAAAGGGATTCAAACTGGCCTCGGCATATTCTTTGGCCATCGCCAACAATAGTGCAGCCGTCATCGCAAACTGCACGACCGGTTTTGTCTCTGAGATTATAGGCCGCAGGCCCAACCTCATTCTCAGCTATCTGCTTGGAGGTTTTTCCATCATCCTGATGGCTTTTATCGGTGGAGGTTTTGTCACCATCCTGGCTGCCAATATCTTCATGGGTTTCGCCATAAATTATGCGATCACGGCCGTGCAGCCGCTGCTGGCGGAAGGCTACCCCACCGGGTTTCGGAATACCGGCGTTTCCTGGTGCCAGGCGTTTGGCCGCATCGGAGGAGCGCTGGCTCCCATTGTGTCTGGAATTGTGATCGGCATGCAGATGGGATTGCGGGTGTCGTTTCTGTTTTATGTAATCCCGACGAGTATCGGCGCCCTGGCGGCCTTCCTGTTCATCAAGAAGGAGACCAAAGGCAAATCGCTCGATGAGTTGGCGCAGGAGACGACGGTTGCCGGCCGACAGTAAGACCAGGAGGTTCATATGCAGAAAGAAGATCAGAAGCCGGTCCGCGTCGACCGGCGTGATTTTATCAGGGCTACGACGCTGGCCGGCATGGCTGGAACTCTTTCCGGGACGAGCCTTCTTGCTCAGAATGCTCCGATATCCTCGAAGCCAGGGAATGCCGGGAAGACGCGGAAGGTGCTTTTCGTGAGCGATTCACTGTCGAGCTACGAGAAGCTGATCGACTCGATCAAGGCAATCCGGGAATATGAATTCCAAGTGATTCCAATTGAGGCCAGTCTCCAACGGAAGCCGCAGGATGTAACCAGGTCTGTGCGAGAACTGCGCCCCGATATCCTTCTGATCCGGCCGACCGTGAGAACAGCCGTTGGGAATATCGGCAATATTGCGATATCCATGGCCGATCTGGATATTCCAATTATTCTGCTTCCCGTAAATCTTGATCTGATCATGATGGATAGCGATATGGTGGCGGCAATGCGAACGAGGGGTGCAAATGCCTTCCTGGCGAATTCGGAAGCGCACGCCGTCGAACTGCTCAAGATATTTGCGGTTCCAAGGATTCTCGACGGCAAGCAGGCTCTCATTTTCGGCAGACCCTTTGACTCGACCAGCGTGCCCATGGGCAATTTGAACGAAGATAGTGTTTATAAGAAAACGGGCCTCCGGATTCGGTACCGGCCGGTTGACGACTTAATGCCGCTTCTTGAAAAAGTCGATGAAGCCGGCGCAATGAAGGAGATGGAGCGCTGGAAAAGGGAAGCTGCCAGAGTCCTCGAGCCTTCCGACAAGACGATTCTTGATGCAGCCCGGTTGTACATCCTCCTGCGTTCTCTTGTGGAAAAGGAAGGCCTGGCGGCGATCTCGATCGACTGCCTGAGTTTTTCGTTCAGCGGCAAACCTCCGATTCCGCTTCCGTGCCTTGCCTTTACCAGGCTGCGCGATGAAGGGATTACGGCCCCCTGTGAAGCCGACGTATGCGCGCTGCTGACCTCCATGGTTTTGCAGCAAATCAGTGGGAAGCCTGCATATCAATGTAATGTGTCTGAAGTGGATCTGCAGAAGTCGATCGCAATTCTCCGTCATTGCGTCGCGCCGCTGCAATTGATGGGGCGGAACGCTCCACCGCTGACGTACAATCTCCGGGACTATCACGGGCTGGGGAAAGGGGCTACTGCAGAAGTCGAATTCCCGAGTGGGATCGACGTAACGCTGGGACTGCTCAGCAAGGATCTGAAGAGTTTCGTCCTGTGGCCGGGAAGGACACAATCGAGAGCCAAGGATGCAGACCGTTTGCCCCCTGGAAATGCGCCCTCTGCCAAATCAAATGTGCGCAAATACTGCTCGAACCAACTGACGGTGAAATTCAAAGATATCAACCAGCTGCACCAGAATCTTGCAGGCTGCCATCACGTGATGATTGCCGGAGCTTATGAAAAAGCTCTCCGCGAAGAAATGATTAGAATGGGAGTCAACATCATCGGACCGTCAGACATGTCCTCCCCCGCATAGCAGGCCGAAGCCCACTATATGGGAAGCTTGCTTCATGCCCGTTCTCGTGAAGACCAATCTCCATTTATCTCAGCTGCCTACTGCAGGTGAAGTTAACCGGTTTCACACTACAGCCATAAAATGAGCATAGCTGTTCGCAATTTTCTGAAAGCTCCTAAAACGGGGAGCTTAATGGAAGCATGAAAATTTCGCTTCTCTTGTTAAGCGCGTAATACGGCCAGGTGGTCTGGTGACTTCCCATAAGCGCGTTTAACCGGCCAATCTCTGCCCGTTCTCAGGGGGTGCGGAGTTTGCTCGCTTCTATGACTATAGCACGACCAGGAACAAATGAGCGTGGATAAGCAGGCCCGCACTTTTGCTGGTCGTAAACGCCTGCATATAAAACGCTCGCATCAAAAATGAAGAGGGAATGAGAAGAATATGGGACAAGCTATTTAACTGAATTTGTATCTAAAGGCTTATAGAAAAACTATACATTTAACGCAAGATTGGCCGGTTATTTGGCGTTTCAGGGGAGTTGCGGCTGTTTGAGGCTACCGCTCAGCTATAAGATATTCTGAATGAAATATTTATGGGTTATGAATACATCAATTGTGCGAGATTGATTGAGGATGGATTTTTCGACCCGCATAGAGAGATCTTCATGGTGTGGAGACGATGCTGGAATAATCTGTTGGCCAGCATCTTCACGCGGCTTTCACTTCAACCGTAAGTCTGAGACCTGCGCTTCGGATCTGGTCCTGGAGTGCAAGCCTCACAAACTGAGCTTCGCTTTGGTCGAGCGCTTTCGCAAACCGAGCGGCCCTCTCTGGACTGACCGCTCTGCGG
>JAFGIY010000042.1 GCA_016929335.1 Acidobacteriota bacterium
AGCGCACCCCGGATGCCGTGGCGCTGGTTTTTGAAGGCCGGCAGCTTACTTATCGCGAGCTGAATTCACGCGCCAATCAACTCGCCCATTACCTCACAAAGCGTGGCGTCGGTCCCGATGTGCCCGTGGGCATCTGCGTGGATCGCTCGCCGGAGATGGTCGTCGGGCTGTTGGGAATCCTCAAAGCCGGCGGCGCCTACGTCCCACTCGATGCCGATTATCCGCTGGAACGTCTGCAATTCATGATCCGCGACACCGGCATAAAGATACTCCTTGCACAGCAGCGGCCGGCGGAAAACCTCCCCTCTGATATAGGGGAAGTTTTTCGTCTGGATGCCGACTGGCATGCGATTAATTCAGAAAGCGACCACAACCTGACGAGTGGAGCGGGAGCCGGAAATCTGGCCTATATCATGTACACTTCCGGCTCAACGGGAACTCCCAAAGGAGTGGAAATTCCCCATCGAGGTATTGTGCGCCTCGTCATCAACAACGATTACGCCCGCTTCCATAGCAGCGAAACCTATCTTCAGCTCGCCTCCCTCTCCTTTGACGCTTCCACATTTGAGCTTTGGGCTCCTTTGCTGCACGGCGCTTCCTGCGTCATATTCCCCCCCGGCATTCCCACTCCTGAGCGATTGGCGGAAGCCATCCGAAGCCATAAAGTCAGTACTCTGTGGCTTACAGCCTCCCTGTTCAACCTGATCATTAATGAATCACCGGATGCATTGCGCGGAATCTCTCAGCTTCTGATTGGCGGTGAACAGCTATCCACACTTCATGTGTGCAAAGCACAGAAAGAGCTGCAAGGCACACAGATCATCAACGGCTACGGACCAACCGAGAGCACTACCTTCACCTGCTGTTATTCTATTCCCGAAGGAATCGCCCCGGATACCAACCTGCCCATCGGGCGGCCGATCGCCAATACCCGCGTTTACATCCTGGACGCCAACTTGAATCCTTTGCCTGTCGGAATTCCGGGAGAACTCTATATCGGCGGCGACGGCCTCGCCCGCGGCTATTTGAATCGTCCCGAGCTGACTGCGGAGAAATTCATCGCGGATCCCTTCAGCACCGAACCCGGCTCGCGCCTGTACAAAACAGGCGACCTGGTCCGCTACCGATCCGACGGCAATATCGAGTATCTCGGGCGCATGGATTTTCAGGTCAAGATCCGCGGCTTCCGCATCGAGCTTGAGGAGATCGAAGCCACGCTCGGCCAGCATCCGGGCATCAGGGCAGCAGTCGTTATTATGTGGGAATTCGAACCCGGTGATAAGCAACTGGTAGCGTATGTAGTGACTGAGACGAAAGATGCGCCTACTGTTTCACCCGCTGAACTGCGCCTTTATTTGCAAGGGAAATTGCCTGCATACATGATCCCCTCCGTTTTTATCACCCTCGATACGATGCAACTCACATCCAGCGGCAAGATAGACCGCCGGGCGCTTCCCGCTCCCGATCACTCGCGGCCGGAAACGCAGGAAGGGTATGTTGCACCGCGATCTCCAATTGAAGAAACGCTGGCCGCAATCTGGTCGGAAGTGCTCGGCGTCGAGCGCATTGGAATCCACGACAATTTCTTCGAACTCGGCGGACATTCACTCCTGGCCACAAAGCTTTTTTCGCAAATCGCCGTGCGTCTTGGAAAGAGGCTGCCTGTATCTGCGCTGTTTAGAGCCCCCACTATCGAAGGTATTGCCGCGGCATTGGAGAAGGGCCAAATTCCGAGCGCCGGCTCTTCCATTATGCAAATCCAGCAGGCGGGAACCAATCCCACACTTTTTATAGTCCATGGCTTGGGGGGAGATGTGTTTTTAGCCCGCCAATTGGCCAATCACCTCGGGGCGGATCAACCTGTTTGTGGATTCCACAGCGCATCCAAAAACCTGGCACTAATGAAGCGCGGCAGTCTGGAGGAATTGGCTGCGCACTATATCAAAGATCTCCTCATGTACAAGCCGCAAGGGCCATATTGCCTTGCCGGATACTCTTTTGGAGGATATCTCGCCTACGAGATAGCCCGCCAATTGTCACATCGCGGTCTGCGCGTCGGTCACCTGGCAATAATAGACACCGGGCCTTCATCCTCAGGGGAACTTTCCATTCCGGAGATTATGGCCCGCATTCTCCGTATTGTGCGGAATTTCCCATGGTGGATTTGGGAAGATCTGCTGGATTGCCGGCCGATAGACATGCTGAAGCGCATTCGAAGAAAACTCCGCGAATTAAAGAAACGTGTGATAAAGAAGCCGGCTCTAAACAAAAACCGGAACAACCTTGCCGATTTGGAGGATATTTTCGAACTGGAGAGTTTTCCGGAAGATTATGTGCAGACCATGGAACACAATCTGGAACTCCTGAAGACGTATATTCCCGGACCTTATCCCGGTCCCCTTACGCTTTACCGGGCAAGAACGCAGGCACTGTTTAATCATTCGAAAGCGGATCTGGGATGGAAAAGGCTTGTTGACCAGGGCCTCGAAATCATCAGACTTCCGGGCAACCATGAAACCATTATCAACAAACCCTATGTCCAGGCTCTAGCCGAAGCTTTGCGCAATTCGCTGGACAAAGTACGCTCCTGATCCAATGCCTCCATTGAAGAGAAAATTGCCGGCAATACCGATCCGGAAATCGCCCGGGCGCAGGAATTCATCGATCACAAAAAGCTCAACGAAGCCTCCGAGATTCTGCAGAAGTACACGGCGGCCAAACCGTCATCACTTGATGCCTGGATGCTTTTGCGCGATGTCAGTTGGCAGAAACAGGACATCCCCACCTATCAGCAGGCTGCACTTAAATGCTGCGAACTGCATATGAGGGCTCATGAAGAAGAAGCCGCCTGGCGCGACTACGAAGATTTCGCAAATTCGGGCGGCAAGCAATTATCGCCCGCAATACGGTTTGATCTCTGCCGCGTGCTGGACAATCGCGGCAATTCCGATATTGCCGTCAGCGAATATGAGAGGCTGGCTGCCGACCATCCTTCAACAAGACAGGCTTTGATGGCGCAGCTCGCGGCGGGGAAAATATGCCTGAAGAAGCTGAACCGGCCGCAAGATGCGCTCAAATTCTATGAGGCGGCGCAAAGCTCGCCTGTCCCGCACCTGGACCTCGAACAGACCATTCAGTCGGCAATTCAGGAAGCCAGGGCTGCTCTTGCCTTCATGGGCGCATATGAGGCCGGAGGCGGCGCGATGGGGCCACTGCTGTTCAAATTAGCCGGCGGATCAAAAGTGAGGGATTGAGTTCATTGAACTTAAGTAAAACAAGCAGTCCGATATCAAATCAGGTTGGTGATTTGTTTTTATATCATGCTTGTCGCTCTCATTTATCCCGTTGCCAATTGCCCCA
>JAFGIY010000043.1 GCA_016929335.1 Acidobacteriota bacterium
AGGAACGGTGTGATTATTATTACTCAGAACAAAAAAGTGTTACCCATTTTCCCCGAAAAAAGTGCTCATAAATAGGTTGCCTGCACAATCATGGATGCACTTGCGTTAGCCGATGGGCGACTGGTGTCTTGGTCGTGGGACAAAACCTTACGGCTGTGGGATGGTCAGAGCGGCGCCTGCCTGGCGGTGCTTGAAGGGCACACTAAGGCTGTTGAAGGTGTGCTTGCGTTGGACGATGGGCAGCTGTTGTCCTGGTCGGAGGATAATACGTTTCGGTTGTGGAACGATAAGACTGGATCGTGTTTGGAGGTGGTCTCGGAAAAACATGCTGATCAACAGCATCCAGAATGGCACTGGATGCGCGCGAAAGCTACGCTTTCCAGAACCATGGCTAACGATTTCTATGTGAGCTCCGAAAACTCCCGACACGCATCTGTTCTGCGTCACAAGGCCTGCTCTTCCATCTTTGCAGCTTGGCACGCCGAGTCGCACTCGACTCCTCGCAGTCTGTATGCGGACGGCACCAGCATTGCCACACAGAATAACGGACAAGTCTGTATATTAAAGCTACACCATGGCCGGCGCCGCGTCTCTCTCTCCGAAGCCGAAGTGCTCATCTGACAACGAAAGGGTTTAAAAGCATTTCATAACTCCTGACATGTCATTATGCAGGAATTGTGAATCGACGCACCTGAAATGTTAATTGTTGGTTCGACCCGAGATGCCCGCATTTGAGCCCGGTCAAATGTTGGCAAAGTCCTATTAAAACCTGAGCGCGATGAGGAGAGCTCAACGGCTCCATAGCGATGGTTACATTATTCCTGTTGACCTTAAGTTCGCCCGAGGATTGAACGCTCTCTCGAAGGAGCTGCATGCTGCGGCATTAGGGATAGATTCAGCCGAACATCCTTACTGACCTGAATCCCAGCTTATTTCAGAATGTGAATCCGAACAAACGCTGCCGGGCATTATGATCGAGGCTTATTTGAGAAACTCGATACTGAAGAAGTCCTTTTTTATCCGCTATGGAGCCGGCAGCGCTCGTGGATTGACGCCGGCCATCAGATTGTCGGTAGAAATGCTGATGACGGAATTGCAGGGAAAAAGGATATTGCAAAATAAACAATCTAACGCACAATATACTCTTACCTCCCCCGCAAGCAATAACCTAAATAAGAAGTAGAAATCCAGGGACTGGACATTTGTATGAATAAAATCCTAGTGAAATGCCCGTTGATAATTGCCGTTTCGGGGATAGTGGGGTGCATTATGGCCGGTTACGGAGGGGGAAAAGGGGCTGCCCAGAATTCAACGTCAGCATCCTCGGCGAACTCCTTAACGGCAACTGACAATTCGCATGAATATTGGCTTGATCAGAAAGGCACTCCCACCAACTTGGTTTATCTTTCCATCAGCGAAGAATCCCTCGGCAAATTGATGAAAGCAGTAGCATCCAATCAACCAATCTTTGACCTCGGCATTCTCGCCAGAAATGGAAATGCCTTCGCCGCATATCAAAAAACTTCCGCTGAGATCCTAGAAAATAAAGGCACCAGAGGTGGATTCGGAAAACTGGACAGGGGGATAAGTGGTAATCTTGCCTAACTGAGAGCCGGAAACGGCCACAAGAAGGAGCAGCAGATGGCAAGAAGACAACGCAGGAATCATAGTCCAGTATTTAAAGCAAAAGTCGCTTTGGCCGCGCTGAAGGGCGACAAAACGATTGCGGAAATCGCCGAGCAGTTTGAAATTCATCCCAACCAGATCACCGAATGGAAGCGGCAACTCCTGGAAAATGCGGCCATTGCGTTCGGAGAAAAAGCGGGAAAGGAAAAAGAGCCCGATATCCAGCGCATGCAAGCCAAGATTGGGCAGCTTACCCTGGAAAATGATTTTTTAGAGAATGCGCTCATCAAAGCGGGACTGCTGAGCGCAAAAAGATGATTGACCGTAAGGCAAAGCTTTCCATGACACGACAGTGTGCGCTGCTGAAATTGCCTCGATCGACTGCCTATTACAAGCCGGGCGATTTTCCCCAGTCAGATCTTGGTCTGATGAAGCGAATCGACGAACTGCATATTCAGTGGCCTTTTGCCGGGAGCCGTATGATGCGTGATTTCCTGAAACAAGACGGCTACCGGGTCGGTCGTCGGCATGTCCGGACGCTGATGAGGAAAATGGGGCTTGATGTTTTGTATCGAAAGCCCAATACCAGCCGTCGGCAGGAGGGTCACCATATCCATCCATACCTCCTGCGGGATTTGCAGGTTGTTCGGCCCAATCAAGTCTGGGCGGCCGATATCACGTATGTCCCGATGCGTAGAGGCTTTGTTTACTTATTTGTCGTTCAGGACTGGTATTCCCGCCGGGTTCTTTCCTGGCGGCTTTCCAATACGCTGACCACAGACTTCTGTCTGGAGGCATTGGAAGAAGCTATAGCGCTTTATGGGTGCCCGGATATCTTCAATACAGACCAGGGCTGCCAATTCACCAGCACCGAATTTACAGACTTTCTCAAAGAACATAACATCCGGATCAGCATGGATGGCAAAGGCTGCTGGCGAGACAATGTCTTTGTGGAACGACTCTGGCGAACCGTTAAATATGAGCACGTGTATCTGTATGCATATGGGTCGATGATTGAAGCCAAAGAACGTTTGAAGGTGTACCTGGAGTTTTACAACGGCAAAAGACCGCATCCAATCGCTTGACGGCAAGACTCCCGATGCGGTTTATTTTGAGGCTACCGGTGCTGAAAAGCGCGCGGCATAACCTGAAACTGAGTGAAGCGCCCCGCCTCCGCCTCCGGCTTCGGCGGAGCGCTTCACTCATAATCATGCAAGGTTAAACTTAATTCCTACAAAAAGCTGTCCAAACTACCGGAGCCACCGCTACCTGCATGAAGGTCCGCCTTCTCGAAGGCGAATGGAAAGGCCGCATCGGCTGGATCTTGGCAGAATATGTCAAAAGCCGACATTCGCTTATATGACATTTAGTCAATGCTGAAATTCTTTTTCCTTTGACTTCATCAGCAGGGATATTGGGATTGTATTGTTAGGCACTAAAATTGTCCATTGACTGAATGTCGAAATAGTTTACAAGCCAACCAAGACTCTAAGCCCTTAACAATAAATTGATTAGCAGCGCTTAAGACTGTTGCGAGTATTTCGTTTGTAAAATAGCCTTACACCTCTTGTCGCTCCAAATGCTGGCGCTAACTGCGGGATTATAAAATGTTGCATGGAACAATCCATTCATTCTATTGCGTAATCCGGCGATGTTGTCCAGGCATTCCGATTGAAGTTGTCCACTTGTTCCGGGGATGTTGTCCACCCATCGGAGCGAAGCGA
>JAFGIY010000044.1 GCA_016929335.1 Acidobacteriota bacterium
CTGCGAAAGTGGCGGAATTGGCAGACGCGCTGGACTTAGGATCCAGTCCCGCAAGGGGTGGGGGTTCAACTCCCCCCTTTCGCACCATATAATTGCTTATGGGTGGCGAATCGTTGGATTCACAAACATAATCAAGCAAAATAACAATAGGTGGAAAACAAGTTGACAGTAGAAATTGTTGAAGTATCCGGCTGTAAGAGAAATCTTCAGGCAGAAGTGCCGGCGCAGGAAATGGACCACGAAGTCGATCAAATTGCCCGGGAATATGCCCGTAATGTTAAGGTGCCCGGGTTCCGCCCCGGGAAGGTGCCACTAAGCATAATTCGACAACGATTTGGTAGCGATCTGCTTAAGGAGGCAACTCAAAAGATTATCGAGCGTTGCTGGAAGGATACAATTGCGGAGCGCGATATCACGCCTCTGGCAGAACCGATTGTCAAGGAAATGGATAACAAGCCCGGCGCCCCGCTGAAATTCACGCTGTCGTTTGAGGTTCTGCCTGAGCTGGAAGTTAAAGATTATAAAGGTGTTCCAGTTACATTGCCCTCTTCTGATGTGACCGACGAAAGTCTGGGTCAGGCAATCGAGACTCTTCGCGAAAGGCATGCCCAATTTGTACCCGTGGATGGTGAAGCCCGGGATGGCATGTATCTGACGCTCACCGTGGATGGACAATTTGAAGGGAAGGACAAGCCGACGCGGGAGGATGACATCACGCTGATTGTCGGCCATCCTCAAACAAACAAAGACTTTACGGAAAACCTACGCGGCGCTAAAGCCGGAGAAACGCGAACTTTTGAAGTCAGTTATCCTGCCGACTATCACAGAAAGCAGTTTGCAGGTAAGAAGGTCTCCTACACTGTTCTTGTTAAAGAAATCAAGGAGAAACAGCTGGCCGATTTAAACGACGATTTTGCCAAAGACATTGGATCTGAAAGCCTTGAAGCACTTCGCAACAAGGTTCGAGACGAAATGGTAACGCAAGCGAAACAAAGTGCCGAAAAGAAGGCCAGAGAGGTGCTGCTGGATTCGATTGTGCAGCGCCAAACTGTTGAAGTACCGGAATGCATGGTGCAAGACGAGTTGGAGGCGCAGGCACATCGCATTGCGAGCAATCTGGCTTATCAAGGGATTGATGTAAACCAAGCCTCAATCGATTGGAAAAAGGTTTTCGAGGATGAGCGGCCTCGAGCAGAACAGTCTGTGCGCCGGGCACTTTTCCTCGACGCCATCGCCCGCCAGGAAAACATAGAAGTAACAGAGGCTGAGGTCGATTCTGAATTGGGGAAAATAGCGGAAGGGACAAGCAAATCGGCAGCCGCATTGAGGGCGCAGCTGGAAAAAGAGGGGAGAATCCATAGTTTTGAGCAGCACTTACGCCAGAACAAGGCGCTTGATTTCATCTATCGCAATGCTAATATAACCGAGGGGTGATAAGCTTGGCACTAATTCCAATGGTGGTCGAGCAGACCAATAGAGGCGAGCGCGCCTTCGATATTTACTCACGTCTCCTGAAAGACAATATCATCTTTCTCGGGACCCCGATCGATGACAATGTAGCCAATGTCGTAACAGCCCAATTCCTTTTCCTGGAGGCTGAAGACCCGGAAAGGGACATCCATCTATACATAAATTCCCCCGGAGGCGCCATCTCAGCGGGTATGGCCATTTACGATACGATGCAGTATATTCGGCCCAACGTATCGACCATATGCATCGGCCAGGCTGCCAGCATGGGGGCTTTGCTTTTATCGGCAGGCACTCCCGGAAAGCGTTTTGCCTTGCCAAACTCCAGAATCCTGATCCATCAACCATCCATGAGCGGTTTGGCCGGCCAGGCAACGGACATAGATATCCATGCCAAGGAAATACTCAGGTTGCGTGAATCCATGAACCAAATTCTTGCCAAGCATACCGGGCAAAGCCTTGAACGAATCGAAAAGGATGTCGAGCGCGATTACATCATGACCGCAAGTCAATCCAAAGACTATGGCATTGTGGATCAAGTTATCTCGAAAAAAGAATAGGGAAGCCTATCTGCACGCTGGAGGACTCCTTTGAGAAAAGACGACGAGAGAGATGATGTCTTACGATGCTCATTCTGCTCTAAAAGCCAGAACGACGTTAAAAAGCTCATTGCCGGCCCCACCGTCTATATCTGTGATGAGTGCGTCGACGTCTGCAATGAGATAATCGCCGATGACATAGTGACTTCGCCCATCGGCGAAAAGCTTCCCAAGCCACAGGAAATAAAGGAATTTCTCGACCTGTACGTCATCGGACAGGAGACGACGAAGAAGAAACTTGCCGTCGCCGTTTACAATCACTACAAGCGCCTGGAAATCTCCAAGAAACGCAGCGATCTCGAACTGCAGAAAAGCAACGTTCTGCTCATAGGCCCCACTGGAACCGGGAAAACCCTCCTTGCCCAAACCCTTGCAAAAATGCTTTCGGTGCCTTTTGCGATCGTCGATGCTACGACTCTTACGGAAGCGGGCTATGTCGGCGAAGACGTTGAGAACATAATCCTTAAGCTGCTGCAGAACGCCGGAGGGGATAAGGAAAAATGCCAGCAAGGGATCGTCTATATCGATGAAATCGATAAGATTGCGCGGAAAGATGAGAATCCCTCAATCACGCGGGATGTATCAGGCGAAGGAGTTCAGCAGGCTCTGCTGAAAATCCTGGAAGGTACTGTAGCCAACGTACCACCCCAGGGCGGCAGAAAGCATCCGCATCAGGAATTTATCCAGATCGACACCACCAATATTCTTTTCATCTGCGGCGGCGCCTTTGTCGGCCTGGAGAAGATCATCGAACGCCGGATCGGCAAGAAAAGCATGGGATTCCTGGTCGGAGATAAGATTCCCAAGACCTTAAAGAGCTCCAAAAAGGAACAGCCGGCCAACATATTGGAAGCTTGTGAACCCAGAGATCTGATCAAGTATGGCCTGATACCTGAGTTTGTCGGCAGGCTTCCGGTCATAGGCTCTCTCTCGGAACTGGATCATCTTGCATTGGTCGAAATTTTAACCAAGCCCAAGAACGCTCTGATCCGGCAGTATCAAAAGCTGTTCGAATTTGAAAACGTCAAACTTAAGTTTACCGACGATGCGGTAGGGGCAGTGGCCAACCTTGCCCTTGAGCGCAAGATGGGAGCTCGGGGGTTGAAGATCATCCTCGAGGATCTTATGTTGGATGTGATGTATCAATTGCCATCGCAAAAGAAGGTGAAGGAATTCATGATAACGCGCGAAATGGTAGAAAATAAGGATATAGTTTTCGCGTTGTTGGAAAAGGCCGGTTAACTTTAAGAATGACAAACGAAATTTCCCCGAAAAAAACTGAACGTCTCCCCATGATACCGATCCGGGATGTTGTGGTCTTCCCGCACATGATGATCCCGTTTGTGATTGGTCGCCCTACTTCGGTGCGCGCTTTGGATTTCGCCCTGGAAGGTTCCAAGCGGGTCTTCCTGGCAACTCAGATGGACGCTTCAGTGGACGAACCGAAGGCATCGGACATATACGCGGTCGGCACGGTAGCGAACATCGTTCAGAGCGTCAAGCTCTCCGATGGGAATATAAAGGTTCTCGTTGAGGGGATTCAGAGGGTGCGGGCGATCCGCTATTCCAATGATCCGGGATTTTTTGTTGCCGACGTCGAATTGCTCGATGAGACTTCGGGATCGAGTGCACGCACAAACCTGTTGATCAAGCGCCTGCAGACCATCTTTGAGCAGTTTTCGAAGCTCAGCCACCACGTCAATTACGACGCGATCCTGAATGCGATGAAAACGCTTGAACCGTCGAAATTGGCGGATAACATCTGCGCGAATCTTCCTATCAGCATCGAGGAGAAGCAGCAGCTGCTTGAAATGGTGGATCTTGCAGCACGGATCGAAAAAATCAACGAGATCATCGAAGTCGAAATGGAGAAGATTAAGGTAGACCGCAACATACAGGGGCGCGTCAAGCGCCAGATGGAGCGGGCTCAGAAAGAGTATTACCTTAATGAGAAGATGAAGGCGATCCAGAAGGAGCTGGGCCGCAAAGACGAAAAGAGCGAGCTTGACGACCTGAAAAAGCAGGTCGAAGCGGCCAAGATGCCCAAGGAAGCCCACGAAAAGGCGGTTAAGGAAATTCAACGCCTCGAAATGATGCCGCCGATGTCGGCGGAGTCGATCGTATCGCGGACCTATCTGGATTGGCTCCTTGCAGTGCCCTGGAACAAGAAATCGAAGGAAATCCGCAACATCAACTGGTCCAAGAAAGTGCTTGAAGAAGACCATTACGGCCTGGAGAAAATCAAGGATCGTATCCTCGAATTCCTGGCGGTTCGCAGCCTGGTCAAGAAGCCGCAGGGAACCATCCTCTGTTTTGTAGGACCTCCGGGCGTTGGGAAGACTTCGCTGGGAAAGTCCATTGCACGAGCGACCGGGCGCAAATTTGTCCGTTTATCCCTCGGCGGTGTCCGTGATGAAGCGGAGATCCGCGGGCATCGGAGGACTTACATCGGAGCATTGCCGGGCCAGATCATTCAGTACATGAAGAAAGCGGGAACCCGCAATCCTGTTTTTATGCTGGATGAAGTGGACAAAATGAGCATGGATTTTCGCGGTGATCCGTCGGCAGCCCTGCTGGAGGTGCTTGACCCGGAGCAGAATCATATGTTTGTGGATCACTACCTGGATACGGAGTTCGATCTGTCGATGGTCATGTTCATCGCGACGGCGAATGTCCTCCACACGATCCCCCGAGCTCTTCAGGACCGCATGGAAGTGATCCAGCTTTCGGGCTACACCGAGCATGAGAAGCTCGAAATCGCCAAACGGTTCCTGGTCCCTAAACAGACAGAAGCGAATGGGCTCAGCGCAAAACAGATCTCGTTTGCCGATGAAGCCTTGCTGGAAATCATTCGCCGATACACTCGGGAATCCGGCGTGCGCAACCTGGAACGCGAAATAGCCAATCTATGCAGAAAAACCGCTAAGAGAATTGTGACCGCCGAAGTGAAGAGCAGCAAGATTAATCGCGAAGAGATTGAGAAGCTGCTGGGCCGTCCGAAATTCCGGCTGCAGGAAATAGGTGAGACCAATCAGGTCGGATTGACAACGGGCCTGGCGTGGACTGAAGTCGGCGGTGAAGTGCTTCAGACCGAGGCCACTCTCATGGACGGAAAGGGACAGTTGACCCTGACCGGCAAGCTGGGCGAAGTCATGCAGGAATCCGCCCGGGCTGCGATGACGTTCGTTCGAAGCCGCGCCACAGATTACGGGATTGGCCGGGAATTTCACAGGAAAATGGACCTGCACATCCATATTCCGGAGGGGGCGATTCCCAAAGATGGTCCGTCGGCCGGAATCACAATGGCAACCACCATTGTTTCCGCCCTGACAAAGATACCGGTGCGTAGAGATGTGGCAATGACGGGGGAGATCACGCTGAGGGGAAAGGTCCTTCCGATAGGCGGCGTCAAAGAGAAACTTCTTGCAGCGCATCGCGCCGGCATCAAGAATGTTATTCTCCCCAAAGAGAATGAAAAGGATCTACAGGATATCCCGCCGGATATTCTGGAAGTTCTGAGTGTTAGCCTTGTAGAAACGATGGATGAAGTCCTGCAGATAGCACTGGAACGACAACCTGTTCCAAGGCAGGTGCCCCTGCCTGATATCGAGGGTGCTCGTCCGAACGAGAACGTCGCGCACTAAACCTTTTTCCTCACGATTCCCGGTGATCCAAGCTGAATTTGTCGTAAGCGCCGTCTCGGAAAGTGATTTCCCGCGAAAGGGAATCCCTGAAATAGTTTTTGCAGGCCGGTCCAATGTCGGGAAATCCAGCCTGATCAACCGGCTTGCCGGCAAAGCGAAATTGGCCCGTACAAGCGCTACGCCGGGCAAAACTCAAAGCATCAATTTTTATCGGATTGATAACGCTTTCTATTTCGTCGATTTGCCCGGTTTTGGTTATGCGAAAGCAGGGAAATTTGCTGTTCAGCAGTGGAAGAAGCTGATCGAGAAATACTTTGAAAATCGTCCGTCCATTACCCTGGTTATTCACCTTGTTGATTCGAGGATGCCTCCTACGGACCTTGATTTTCGCCTGTCCGAGTGGCTGGCGAAACTGAAAATACCGCGCATGCTTGCTGCAACCAAATCCGACAAATTATCCAACAATCAAAGAAGCGCATCGATGCGCACGATCGCCAAATCCTTCGGAGTGCAATCCCTGGTAATGTCTTCGGCTGAGACCGGCGCAGGATGCAAAGAAATATGGAAACAGGTGCTGCGGGCAGCCGCAGCCCTTGAATCCGAGAGAAAATAACCATTATCACTACTTTATCTCCCTCTGGAGGGAGCAGCCCATGCCTGAAACGACGCAACGTCGAAATAATAACGGTCGCGAAAACGGCCATTTGAATATTCTCGAACTGAAGGAAATGAATATTTCCTCGCTTACGCAGGTCGCTAAAGATCTGAGTGTTCCCGGATATGCCGGGATGAGAAAGCAGGAATTGATCTTTCAGATCCTTAAAGCTCAGACAGAGCAGAACGGATTGATTTTTTCCGAGGGAGTCCTGGAATGCCTTCCGGAAGGATTCGGATTTCTGCGAGCTCCGGATTACAACTATCTGCCGGGACCGGACGACATTTATGTCTCTCCGTCCCAAATCCGCAAGTTTGACCTGCGGACCGGAGATACCGTTTCCGGGCAGATCCGTCCACCCAAAGACGGAGAGCGTTACTTCGCCCTGATTAAGGTCGAAGCGGTCAATTTCGAGCATCCGGATGCGGCCAAAGACAAGATATTCTTCGACAACCTGACCCCGCTTTATCCTCACGAGCATTTAAAGCTGGAAACCGTTCCGGACAATCTGTCCGGCAGAGTCATGGATATGCTTTCCCCCATCGGCAAAGGACAGCGTGGGCTGATTGTATCGCCTCCAAGAACCGGGAAGACGATGCTTTTGCAGTCTATTGCGAACGCCATTTCCCGGAACCACCCGGAAGTCGTCCTTATCGTGTTGCTGATCGATGAGCGCCCCGAAGAGGTAACCGATATGCAACGCTCGGTAAAGGGCGAAGTAATCAGTTCAACCTTTGACGAGCCTGCTTCACGCCACGTTCAGGTCGCCGAAATGGTGCTGGAAAAAGCCAAGCGATTTGTCGAACACAAGCGCGACGTCGTCATTCTGCTCGACAGCATTACGCGGCTGGCCCGTGCCTACAACACGATCGTTCCTCCAAGCGGCAAGGTTTTGTCGGGCGGCGTGGACAGCAACGCCCTGCAGCGGCCAAAGCGTTTTTTCGGCGCTGCGCGGAACATAGAAGAAGGCGGAAGTCTGACCATCATAGCAACGGCTCTGATCGATACCGGCAGCCGCATGGATGACGTCATTTTCGAGGAATTCAAGGGCACCGGAAATATGGAACTCCACCTGGATCGAAAGCTCGTCGATCGCCGCGTCTTCCCGGCCATTGACATCAATAGGTCCGGAACCCGAAAAGAGGAATTGCTGATACCTCAGTCCGACCTTAACAGGATCTGGATTCTGCGCAAGGTTCTGACGCCTTTGTCCGTTACCGAAAGCATGGAACTTCTGCTGGACAGACTATCCAAAGCTAAAACGAATGGTGACTTTCTGAGTTCTCTTTCAGGCGGTAAAGAATAGCGACGCGGCAACAGACGGCATAAAAATCCTGTATAATTCATGCAAGAGGATAAATCATGCATCGATCGACAGGATTCGCTTTCTTTGCATTTCTTATTTGCGCCGTTGGCCAGCCTGCATTTTCTCAGCTTCGCTACAACAGCGACTATACCCACGATCGCATTAACACCGACCAGACATTCTTTGTGCTCCAGGATACGGGCACTGCGGAGTACCACTGTGCCTCCGAGTGGACGACGATGACGGTTCAGAGCTACCTGAACAATACCGTAATGTTCGTGTGGCATTTCAAGGATGGGACGAAAGCCTATGCACGTCAGGTAGAATACGTGGGAGACATAGGCAATCTGACGGAGTTCCTGACAACCAGGCAAACTGCGGATCTTGAAGATGCGCGGGGCAAAAAAATCCAGCCAATGACCCGCGAGAACTATCCGGTCAGGGTTGAAGTCTGGGTCGGAGAATTCAGGGATTCAGACGGCTACAAGCCGGAAATTCTGATCGACAAGGCTTGCTTCGATGGACAATCCATCGAATACGGCAAATCGTATCACTTTGCGCAATGCAAATAAGAAGGCGATGGCGGGGCTACCCGCATTCAGCTATCGGCTATCAGGCTTTCTTTGAAGATAACGTTTGCTAAGACGCCTTTCTTCCGGATCTATACAATCGATCGAGACATGGCACTTGCTTGTGCAAATTTAAGATTGAAATCCGGGATAGTGCCCAGTTCGATATATCCGTCGCGCAGGGCGATTTGCTGAGCACGGGCGCGCTGACTGCGCGAAATGAGGGCCAGCCGGGCCCCCGTTCCTGCAGCATTGCCCACCTGTTTGAAACGATCCAACGGCAGGTCGGGCAGCATGCCGATTTCTATCGCGCTTTCCACATCGATGTATGTTCCAAAAGCGCCGGCAAGAATGACCTGATCAATGCTTTCTTCCGTCAGGCCTTCCGCTTCCACTAATGCCCGGATTCCCAGCCGGATGGCGGTTTTGGCCAGCTGAAGCTCCCGCACATCTTTTTGGGAAACGGTGACGTCTCCATTGTTCGTGCGTTCGGCCAGAACGAATTCCACCATTCCATCCAGATTGCGCACCAGAGGATGCGGATGCATTCTACCGCTTTTGTCCAGGACGCCATTCAGACGCAATTGAGCTACTATATCCAGCAAACCGGACCCGCAAATGCCGACGGGAGGTTCTCCTCCGATAGTCTGGATATCGAGTTTTTCTCCCAATAAACGCACGTGCTCGATTGCACCCGGCGCCGCGCGCATTCCGTGTTTGATATGCGCCCCTTCAAACGCAGGTCCGGAAGCACAGGAAACACTCGTTATCCGCCCTTTATGGTTCAGGCAAATTTCCGTGTTGGTCCCGATATCGACGGCAAGCACCGTAGGGCCGGCTTCGGCGATCCCGATTGCCAGCAGCATAGCCACATGGTCCGCCCCGACATATCCGGCGACATTAGGCATCAAATGCGCATAGGCTCCCGGAGCGAAATGCAACCCAATATCCCGGGTCTTAACGTCAACAGCTAATCGGACCGCAGGCACATAGGGAGATACTCCCAATTGCTGAACCGGAAGCTGCAAAAACAAATGATGGATAGCCGTATTCCCTACAAAGACTGCATCCGCAATATGAGACGGATCCGCATGGACTGATTCACATAGAGATGCAGCCGTCATGTTGAGAGCGTCTACAATCAAGGACTGCAGTTTTGCAGCATTCTTATGCGATTTGCCGGCAGCAACAATACGGGAAACAACATCCTCGCCATAGGAGATTTGGGGATTCATCAGGCCTTTGGATGCCAGGGTTTTTCCGCTTTCAATATCCACGAGATAGACAGCAATTTTGGTGGTACCGATATCCACAGCAAGGCCCAGCCAACGGGTGGAGGAAGGTCCCAACGCTATAATTTCATCATCCCGCATGGCGACCCTTACCTGCCAGTTTGCGGAACGCAAGAAGGGAGACAATTGCTGCTGCACCTTGAGATCTATCATTCCCTCAGCAACATCATATTGCCGCGCAAGCGCCGACCAGAGGTTTTGATCGTCCGGTTCCGGAACTCCGAGAGATGGCGGAGTCAATTGCACGTCAAAACTGCGAATGAAAGGCTCCGGTTCAACCTCAAGCTCCAGGCCTTCCACCTGAGTACGTTGCGGCGCCGTCAAAGAATCGCTGGGGATGTATATTTTGAGATCGCTTCGTGGATAGCATAAACAAGCCAGGCGGCAGTGTTGATTTATTTCACGGTCAGAAAATGCCGATTGTTCCTCCGGGGTCAATTCCGAAACCTCTCCAGAGACTATTTTCACCCTGCAGTGTTTGCAGGTGCCGACTCCGCCGCAGATACTGACAAGACCTATGTTCAATTCGCGGGCGCAATCCAGGATCGATTTATCCTTGGAGCATTTTGCATGGCGCCTGACAGGCTCAAAATCAACGGCAAACATAAGGAGACTCCCTCGGACAGAAGGCACAGTTTATCGCGCATTCGCCCCAAAATGGAAACCAAAACACAGAGAACTGGATTCTTCAGGCTTTGCTGCTCTGGCGCCCTGGAGTATCGGCTCCAGGACATCAGGGACTCGAAAGCTCCACGAGCCAAAATCAGCGCGGAAGTCCGATGAGGTAGCGGCAGAATTCGCCGATTCCGGAAGGGATCTCTTTCGGATTTTTGATTTTTCCCATCTCCGAAACGATGGCGCTCCCTACGACTGCACCATCGGCGATTTCCCATATCGCTCGAACCTGCTCCGGTCCGGAAATACCGAATCCGACTGCGACCGGCAGCCGGGTAAACCTGCGGACACGCTCTACGGTAGGAATCACCGTATCGGAAAGCTGCTGCTGCACTCCTGTAACGCCCGTCCTTGAAACGACATATACAAAGCCACGGCAGCACTCCACGATTTTGGCAATCCGGTCGTCGCTGCTGGTCGGGGCGGCAAGAAAAATACAATCGAGTTCGTTTGCTTCCATGCAGGCGCAATACTGCGAAGCCTCTTCCGGGGTAATGTCGGTGATCAAAATGCCGTCGACTCCTGCAGCGTGCGCGTCACGAGCCAGGGATTCGAGGCCATACTGATAGACGGGATTGAAGTAGCTGAACAAAAGCAGTGGAACATTTGTATTGCGCCGGATGGATTCGACCGCCTTCAGATAATCGGACATTTTATATTGATGGCGCAGGGCGCGCATTCCCGCTCGTTGAATGGCGGGTCCGTCGGCAACAGGATCAGAGAACGGCACGCCCAGCTCAATGATATGGGAACCGGAGCGCTCCAGTTCCGGGACGAGTTGAACAGTCGTCTCAAGATCGGGATCCCCTGCCATGATGAACGGTATGAATGCCTTTGTTCCACGGGACTTGAGTTCGCGAAACATCTTTCCAATTCGTCGCTCTGTCACTTTTTATTCCTCTAAGCCTAAAGGTGAAAATAGTCGGTAGTCGGCAGTCGATAGTAGTAGATTTTCACTAACGACCAGCACCTAACGACTATTTGCTGATAGCAGCTCGGAGACCTGGGTAACGTCTTTGTCGCCGCGTCCGGAAAGATTCACGATCACCAAGGTATCCTTCTCCAGCTCGGGAGCGATGCGGATGAGTTCGGCGATCGCATGCGAGCTTTCCAGCGCCGGAATAATGCCCTCTTTCCTGCTGAGGATCTGGAACGCTTCCAGCGCGAGATCATCCGTAATTGATGTATATCGCACGCGCCCTTGATCATGCAGACAGGAGTGCTCGGGGCCTATGGCAGGGTAGTCGAGGCCGGCGGATATGGAATGAGTCCCGGCAATCTGGCCGTTCTCATCCTGCAGCACGTAACTCAACGTTCCCTGCAACACGCCTTTGCGGCCGCCGCTGAAACGGGCGGCATGCTCGCCCAATGCAGCCCCACGGCCTCCGGCTTCTACGCCGATCATTCGAATTCCGGGTTCCCCCAGAAAATCGTGGAATAGCCCGATGGCATTGCTGCCTCCGCCTACGCAGGCAATGAGTAGATCCGGAAGGCGGCCTTCCGCCTCAAGGATCTGCACACGCGCTTCCCTGCCGATAACGGCCTGGAAATCGCGTACCATTAGCGGGTAAGGGTGTGCGCCGAGGACGGATCCGAGCAGGTAATGGGTGCCGGCTACATTCGTTACCCAATCCCGCATGGCTTCATTGATGGCATCCTTAAGAGTGCGGCTGCCGGAATCCACGGGTCTGACATTCGCGCCGAGCAAACGCATTCGGAAAACGTTTAAGGCCTGGCGACGCATGTCCTCTGTCCCCATGTAGACCTCGCATTCCATGCCGAAAAGCGCTGCCGCCGTTGCCGTCGCCACTCCGTGCTGGCCGGCTCCGGTTTCGGCTATGATTCGCTTTTTCCCCATTCGTCGCGCCAGCAGTATTTGCCCGATTGCATTATTGATCTTGTGGGCGCCCGTATGAGTCAGGTCTTCCCGTTTCAGATAAATGCGTCCCTTGCCGATATATTCGGCAATCCGATGCGCCGGTGAAAGCGGGGTCGGACGCCCGGCATAATTTCTCAACAGATCGTTCAGTTCTGCCTGGAATCCGGGATCCTTTGCCGCTTTGTTATACGCTTCCTCAAGCTCCTGAAGCGGTCGCATTAGGGTCTCGGGAACAAACCTTCCCCCGTAAGAACCATAGCGCCCGCGTTCATCAGGGCCGGTGAAGTAGGTCGTTGACATTTCTTACCTCATTCATGAATTGCATCAGCTTAACGGCATCCTTCCTGCCGGGCGCGCTTTCCACTCCACTGCAAACATCCACGGCATAGGGAGCCACGACTCGGATCGCTTCGCCTACGTTATCCGGCCGGAGCCCTCCTGCCAAAATGATGGGACGCATGCATGCGATGTCCCTGGCAAGGCTCCAATCGAAAGACTGTCCTGTTCCGCCAAAGAGGCTGTCATGCCTGGAGTCCAGCAAAAATCCCTGCACCGGATATTCCTCAAGATTTTGAGGAATCATGCCTTGGCCGATGCGCAAAGCCTTGATCAGACGCCAATTCTCCAGCCTGCTGCAGTATTCGGGAGTTTCATCTCCATGAAGCTGAAGGACCTGCACTCCGGCAGCATGTGCCATTTCGGAAACCTGACCGGCGTCCGCGACATTAACAAATAATCCCACTATCGTAACAAACGGAGGAAGGCGCCGGATTATCGATCGCGCATCAGCCGGCCTGATATACCGCGGGCTGGCTGGGAAGAAATTGAAGCCCAGCGCATCCACGCCATGATCTACGGCCATCACCGCATCTTCATAGCTGGTAATGCCACACGCCTTTACTTTCATAGACTGAACCTGAATTCGAGATTCGAAATTCGAGATGGAAGCACAGACCGCCGCAGTTCCATTACAAGAACCAGGATCTCGAATTTTGAATCAATGCCTTAACAGCTCCGCTAATGCCTCTCCGGGCGAGGCGGAACGCATCAAATACTCGCCCACCAGAAATCCCCGAAAGCCCGCGGCAGAGAGCTTACGCATATCCTCTGCCGTGCGAATGCCGCTCTCCGCTACCGCCGTTATTCCTTTGGGGATCATGGGCGCAAGCTTCAGCGAAACATCGAGCGAGACTTCAAAAGTACGCAAATCTCGGTTATTGACTCCGATCAGCGTGGCACCGGTATCAAGGGCCAAGTGCAGTTCCGTGTCGTTGTGAACCTCAATCAATGCATCCATACCAAGCCGCTCTGCTTCCCGGCGCAGGTATTCAAGAGCGGGCGCACCCAGAAGAGCCGCAATGAGCAGGACGGCATCGGCGCCCGCATGCCGCGCTTCGAGAATCTGATACCGATCGATGATAAAGTCCTTGCGCAGCAAAGGAAGGCCGGTATTCCAGCGCAAACGTGCAAGAGTTTCAAGCCCGCCGTGGAAATGGTTCACTTCCGTAATAACAGAAAGCGCGGCAGCACCTGATGTCTGGTATTGCCGGGCGATTTTCACCGGGTCGAAGTCCCGGCGAATCACTCCCGCAGAAGGCGACGCTTTCTTGATCTCGGCAATAATGGCCGGATGGCGGCCGAGCAGTGCTTTCTTAAACGAACGGATTTCGGGCGCCCGATCAAGGACATTTTCCATACAGGATGCCGGAAGCTTGCTCCGCGAACCAATCAATTCATGCACTCTGTCATGCAAGATATTATCCAGGACTGTGCCCTTGAGGGCGTCCGGCAACCGGTAATCATATGCGGTCTTTAACATATCTAAATCCTGCCTACGTTCTGTTAAGCTATTCTTTCCGGTCTATGAAATTGGAAAGCAAACTCATCCCGGTATCCGTTAAAATCGATTCGGGATGAAACTGCACTCCTTCAACAGCCAATTCCCGATGGCGAAGGCCCATGATGATGCCATCCTTGGTTTTAGCCGATACTTCCAGACAATCGGGCAGTTTTTCAGGCGCAACCACCAGGGAATGATAGCGCGTCGCTAGAAACGGATTCGGCAAACCGCGGAAGACAGTGCGCCCGTCATGGAATATCTCGCTCGTCTTTCCGTGCATGATCTGCGGAGCCGAAATAACCTCACCGCCGAAAGCGGCGCCGATCGCCTGATGTCCCAGACACACACCGAGAATCGGCATCCTGCCGGAAAAGCGCCTGATTGTTTCTATGATAATGCCGGAGTTTTCGGGACGGCCGGGTCCGGGAGAAATGACGATGCTTTGCGGTGCAAGTCTTTCGATCTCTTCGAGGGAAATGGCATCATTCCGGAAAACCTTTAACTCATGCCCCATCGATCCCAGATATTGCACCAGGTTGAAAGTGAACGAATCATAATTATCGATGACAAGAATCATCGGTCCCCCGTTTCAATTTCCGATTGACGATTTACGATTGACGATTTTGGGCAAACCTTTCAGCCCAAGCTGCGACTCAATGATGACCCATGTTTCAAATCGTCAATCGTCAATCGTAAATCGTAAATCATTTCAGGCCTTCATGTGCGAACTTGACTGCGCGGATGAGAGCGCTGGCTTTGTTGATCGATTCCTCGCGCTCTTTCCCGGGCTGGGAATCGGCTACGATGCCTCCTCCCGCCTGAATATAAGCGATTCCATCCTTGATCATCAGGGTCCTCAGCGCGATGCAGGTGTCCAGATTCCCGGAAAAATCGACATAGCCTACAGCGCCTCCGTAAACGCCTCTGCGGCGCGGTTCCAGAGATTCAATTATTTCCATGGCGCGCACCTTGGGAGCGCCGGATACCGTTCCCGCAGGCAGACAAGATTCCAACGCATGGAAGCAATCAAGATCCTTACGGAGTTCTCCTTCAACACTGCTGACCAGATGCATAACATGGCTGTATTTCTCGATGCGCATGAGATCGGTGACTTTGACGGATCCGTAATTGCATACGCGACCCAGGTCATTCCGCCCGAGATCGACCAGCATGATATGTTCAGCCCGTTCCTTTTCATCGGCCAGCAGCTCCCGGCTCAACTGCGCGTCCTCTTCCGGCGTTCTGCCCCGCGGACGCGTGCCGGCGATCGGCCCATATTCCACCCGCCCGTCCCGCACCTTGACCAGCATCTCCGGCGAAGCCCCCACAAGGTACAGGTTGTCCATCCGCAAAAAAAACATGTATGGAGAAGGATTGATGAAGCGAAGAGCGCGATAGATGTCGAATGGATCGCAGCGGACCTGCATTGCGAATCGCTGAGAAAGAACCACCTGAAAAATATCACCGGCCTGAATATGGAATTTGGCCGTTTCGATATTGGAATAATACTTTGGTTCGCTTACATTGGATTCGGGCTCCGGAATTGCCATACGGATAGAAGGAGAAGGCAGCGATAAAGGAACCGTAAGGCGTTTTTCGATCTGCTCGATTCGCAGCAAGGCGTCCTGGTACTTGGCCTCCAGGCCTTCAACGCCGCGGTCGTTAAATATGTTCGTTATGATGTGGATGCGGTGTCTCAGATGATCGAAGGCGAGAATGGTGGAAAAATACATCACCTGATAGTCGTCTAAATTCAAATCGTCTTCGGCCAGACATGGAAGCTTCTCAAACTGGCGGACAATGTCGTAAGCGAAATATCCGACCCCGCCGCCAAGAAAGGGGGGCAAATCGGGCATCGGAAGGGGTTTAAAGCTGCCCGAAATCTGCCGGAGCTTGTCAAGGCCTCGCGTTTCTTCCTGAACAATTTCACCCTGACGCTCGATCCATACGGAATTACCTTTGCCGCGCACCATGATAAAGGGATCCCATCCGATAAAGGAATACCTTGCCAGGCGTTCCCCGCCCTCTACGCTTTCCAGAAGGAAGACCCGCCGACGTCCATGAGCAACTCGCAAAAAAGCAGCCGCCGGAGTAAGGAGATCCCCCAAAATATCCTTGCAAACGGGGATAATGGTTCCCGGCTCGGCTATCTTTTTGACTTCCTGTAATGATGGCTGGATCATATTTACTCTCTGGTATAAAAAAAAAGCCGCGAACGCCTCGAGTCGTTCACGGCTTACTCACCCCTAATAGGTTTCAAAGTCAGGGGACTGGTGGCCAACCGACCCGGGCGTACCTGGCCCTCCGCCACCAATGCCAATTACCGAGCTGAATCCTTCTCTTGCTTATCATCAAGCCGCCCTACAGAATTGCCATTATTTTCTATCACAAAACCGGCACAGCGCGCAACCGCAATGATGCGGATTTTCCAATAGGTTCCAAAGATCTTTCTGTCGCCGCCGTGAAAGCTCATAAACAACGTCGGTTTTAAAGCGAAAAAGAATGAAAGCACAACGCGGATCAGCAAAATCTGAAAGCAATCATCGGATCCCGGTTCAGATCACCACATATCCGCGTCCTGTCCCGTGCTTGCCAATACCGACTTCCAGAAAATGCCCGTAGGAGGGACGCGTTTCCTCCCGAGAACCACGAGTTTAAGCGGCACCAAAACATATTCTGTCAGCCACTGGCTTACCATAAAATCCGTATAGCCGGCCATGGCATTATCGACTGAAAGGATTCCCAGGCGCTGCCCGAATATAATGTCCTGGACGCTGGGATCAATGGCGCGGATGAGATGGCGCGGTTCGTTGATAAATACACGGAATCCGTTCCAATGCTCCCGAAATTCTTCGCTATGTGCTCTATCTTTGAGTCCGCGGATATCCTTTTCCAGTACCCTCGAAACGATTTTCAGGACTCCCGTCCGCAGCTTATCCGGCGTCTGTCCGAAAACGCGCCGCTCTCTCCGGTATCGCTTTTCTCTCTTTTGAATAAGTGCAGGGTAAGCCATTTCAACAAGCAGTCGTCTGCGATACTGCTCTACAAGTCCAATCAGCCTATTGAATAGCTGCTTCCTGTCTTCAGTCTCCTGATATTTGAAGAGGTTCAACCGCTCCAGAATTTCGCGAGCTTCATGCTGCAATGCATAGCTGCGCAGCCTTGCTGAGACCTGCTTGGCATAGGCATCCAGTGATGCGTTTCTGTCGGCCCAAGATCTCAGTTCCTCAATAACTCCATTTAATTGCAGGATCTCAGCCGTCGCCGTATTGGTCTCAAGAAAGAAACGACCTGCCGATCTAATATGAGCATTCAAAGCAGTCACCACAGAGGATTTAAAGTGGCTCTGCTGGAGATCATCCGCATCGATACCTGCGATTGCCGTATGCAGGTCGTGAAGCGACTTGTTGGCCCTATCACCTTCAAACTCCTTTTCCACAGCTTGCTTGAGCTTTGCCCATTCATCGGAAGCCATCTTAAACCACTCATTGTACTTGATCACATTGGCATTAAAAGGCTTTGCATTTTCTGCATGATCTTTATCAGTTCCCGGAGGCGACAACCACCAAAGCTCGTTGTAGCATAACAGCGCCGAACCGACAAAGCGGCGGATTTCGGCTTTTTCGCTCTCTTCAAGATTCAAATCTTCGTATTGCTGATTGTCGATATAGTCTTCTACGTCCGAAGGGATAGCCGTTTCTGCCAGCAATATGATCCCGTGAGCGCTCTGTTTCTTGCCCCCTTGCGATTTCTCCCATAGCTTGTTTTTTATTTCCTTCGAAAGAGATCGCATGGTGTAAGAGACTTCAGGGATCAGAACGGCCTGGCAGACGCCCGTTCCCAAGGCGGTATGATTCACGACAAATCCGGAATCAGAGCCGAACAGCTGAACGACGCAGAGCCTCGGGTTGGACTTTGTTTCCGTATGCAGTTGCATAACAAACTCTTTGGCTTTTTCCACAGCTGACAGGAAGCCAAACGACTGCCAAACCCAAAGAATATCGTTATCCATGGTCTTTGGTATAGCCAAGACCGAAAGCTGGTGCCCGGCAAGCTTGGCGTGATGGTTGATCGCATGCGCGGCACGCATAGTGCCCTCGCCGCCTATAATGTAAAGGATTTCGACAGCATCTCTTATGCATACTTGCTTTATGATTGCATGAAGCAATTTCTGACGTTCCATAGGATCGCTGACATCGAGCAGATGATCATATCTGGAAGTGCTGATCATGGATCCTCCCAGGTTTCGCTGCTCATCAAAATCTTTGTAATCCGGCCCATAAACTTTTTTGCGGCCAAGTCTCATACCGGCAAATCCATCGATATACATCAAAAAGGTGCAATGGTAATTTCTATTATTTTTATTCCAATGGTCTTGATATTGGAGATGTCTTTGGCAAATGCCGGCAATGACCGCGTTGATCCCGGGCGCGATCCCTCCCGAAACAACAATTCCAATTCTCAGGTCCGGGTTGCGGTTTTGCGGAAAAACCAAGGCTTCTCGCGGCCCGGCCTCAAGGAAAGTCAGTCCATTCCTGAGTAGGCATTTGCCTGCACCCTGCTCACGATTGTTCGCCAAATGATGAAATTGTGTGCGGACATCCACCACGATTTCCGACCCATGGGAGCGCCTTGGACCTGTCACTTCAGGGGGGATGGGATTGGTTTGCAGAGGCTCCCCTATAATCCTGTTTGTGGAAGGCCATTGAAGCGAACAGCCCTGCTGAATTGCCCTCCGGTTTTTGAGCATCCCATTTCCATGAACATATTCCTCGATAATTTTCTTTTCATAATCAAAGGGATAGCCGATCGGGAGGTCATCCGTATCCTTCCATAAGAAATTGGTAAAATAGCGAAGTATCTCTTCCGCACATTTCTGTGCCGCATTTTCCCAAGCTGCGATATCTGTCTCAAATTTGCCCGCATCCCCGTTACGAGAAGGAACGGCCGGCAGTTTCGATATGTTCTGCCAATCATCCGCCTTTCTCCCCAATTTAAAAAAACATTCTTTGATTTTGGGATTCTCGTCCAATGATCCGGGGGCGTCCCAAAGCTTAAAGACCATTGAAGCTTTTTCAACGGGTTTATCTTTCCTCTCCTGAATTCTTTTTATAAATACATTTAATTCATCCAGCTGTGATTGGCCTATCTGATGAGAGATGAAGAAGACAAATGAATCGTATACCTCCAATACATCACTGATAATTTTTATCCAATCCATTGGACTGGGAAAGTCGTCGGCCCAGCAGAAGGTTTCAATTCCGGGCTGCTTGTTGAGAAAATAGCTGATCCGATGAACGATTCTGTCTTCACCAAAGTGATACGAGAGGAAAATTTTCATGGATTTCCTTCCTATGAATGATTTTATGGCCCATCATCGGCTAAAAATATCAATGCCGGTTCACGCAACCCATAGGCCGGTCCTCACTCAAGACCCTAATCAATTTCTTCCCATTGACCTGGAATTTAGATCGCGCAGTCAGGCACCTGAGGGCCGGCCGGCCTATTCTATTCTGTCACGCGATTCATTGCAGGCTCGCCAGGAATTCGCGCAATTCCGGGCCTATGTCATCCCGCGCAACAGCATATTTCAACACCGCCTTAAGGTAGTTCAATGGATCGCCTGTGGTCAGCCATTCGCCATCATGCACTTCTTTAGCCAGGAATATCCCGCCTCTCCGGATGTACTCGCGGATAGCATCAACAACCCATAGTTCCTTCCCCTTGCCTAAAGGCGTTTCTTTCAAGATCTCAATTATTTCCCCATCCAAAATCATCCGGCCGAAATCCGCCAGTTGAGAGGGGGCTTCGTCTATGCCCGGCTTCTCGATAATATCCTCGATTTCGTTGGTGCCCGGTCTCAGCTTGACAATGCCGTAGAGATTGACAACTTCTTTGGGAACCTGTTGAACACCGATCATGAGATGACCGTTGCGTTCATAATCCTTAATCATGCTCCCCGTAAATGATTCCCTGGCTTTCACCAGGTCATCGCCCCATACATAAACAAACGGTTCATCTTTCACCAGATTAGCGGAGCAGAGAACGGGCGTCCCATTTCCATATGGCCCCTTCTGCCGAATATAGATAAAGTTCGCCATTTCAGAGACCCGCGTGATTTCATTGCAGTAGTGATTTTTTCCATTCGCTTTCAACTCATGTTCGAGCATGGTGTTGTGATCGAAATGGTCCTCAAGCGCCCGCTTGTCCGATCTGGTTACCAAAATAATGTCGGTAATGCCCGCCGACACCAATTCCTCAACAACAAGCTGAATAATCGGCTTGTCAACGATCGGCAGCATTTCTTTGGGCATTGTCTTGGTCGCCGGCAGAAACCTTGTACCCGAACCTGCGACAGCAATTACCGCTTTAGTGATTTTTGCACCGTCGCTTTTTCCTTTTTTAATTCCCATTATCCCCTTACCTCATTTCCGGTTTGATAGGTACTTTGATGTGAAATACGTCCTTCAGCTTATCATAATTAACGTTTGCTGCTCCTGTAGATTTTGCCCTCAGCATTCAGCAATCAGCCTCTTAACGTATTATATCCGGCGATTATTCTTGCTCTCGCCTCCGATTCCAAAAATGTGCCTGTGTCCGATTTGCAACAATCGGAGCGGCAGTCTGCCGAATCAGGCATGGCGCCATTTATCTAATTGCTTTTTTATCAATGATTTACCACATTTATCAATGCTATATTTCCAATGGTTAGCTATTTGCTAATATATGGTTTCCGCCGCGCGAAAGCGGGATGAGTGTGTTGCATTTGTTACAGGTTGTTCTTCATGTATAAATACCAGAGAACGCTGCGAGACAAGATTCACCTTGAAGGAATCGGGCTTCATACGGGGTATTCAGTCCAGTTAACGCTCGTACCGGCCCCGCCGGATTCGGGGATACGATTTCGCCGAACAGACCTGAAAAATTTTGAAATTGAAGCCATACGGACTCATGTCGCCAAGGTCAGCTACGCAACAACACTGATGAAGAAAGGCGTCATGATATCCACCGTCGAGCATCTTCTGTCGACGCTTTATGGCCTCGGAATAGACAATCTCTACCTCGACATCAATTCCATGGAAGTGCCGATTCTCGACGGCAGCAGCGGTCGTTTTATTGAAGAAATCCTGCAGATAGGCATTGTCGAGCAAGAGGCTTTACGCAAATACATAGTAATCCATAAACCCATCGAAGTGCGTCACGACAACAAGGTCGCCGGAGTATATCCGGACCGTGTTCCAAAGGCCACCTACATTATTGATTTCGAACACAGCGCCATCGGATATCAGAAGATTGAAATTGAATTGACGGCCGATTCCTACTGCCGCGACATCGCAATGGCGCGTACGTTCGGTTTCGTATCGGACGTTGAATATCTTAAGAGTCTCGGTCTGATCCGGGGCGGCTCACTTGAGAACGCCGTAGTACTCGATTCTACGGGCATCGTCAACAATCATCTGCGATTTCCGAACGAATTTGTCCGCCATAAGCTTTTGGATCTGCTTGGGGATATCTCTCTGATCGGGAAACCCATTATCGGGCACCTATACGCGGAACGTGCCGGACACGCAATACACACCGCCCTGGTCGATCAGATCGCGCGGCAGAAAGATCACTATCACATCTGCACCGTTCCGGATCTGGAACCCGCACTGCAGAACGCCGTTTAAAAACCGCAAAGGCGCCATTCATTTACCTGAATTATTCCTGAAACCGGCGGCTGTATGGTCCACTTCTGCCATCCTGGTCTTACCCGCATTTATTTTCTCAGGATGGCACGCACCGGCGAACCATCAAGGCCGGCCAGTTTCAGGGGCAGACAGATCAACTCATAATCTCCCGGCGGGACGCTTTCGAGCCGTGCGCCTTCCAATATTGCAGCTCCATGTCCGAGCAGTATCCGGTGAGATGGGAGATCCACGCTGTTGAACGCATCGACTGAAGGAGCATCCGTCCCAACAAGAAGTATCCCTTTCTGCGTCAGAAACAAGGATGCCGAAATGTCGAAATAAACGAAGTCCTGATTGAAACGATTTTCGGGATATTCCCTGTGGTTTGTTTTGAAGAGAACGCGCTCCACGTTCATCCAGTCCAGCGGCGCAAGATCGGCTACCCGGATGCACTTTTCCGGCTGGAGTGAAAAAACGCGGGCAGCGCCCATGAAATGACGCAGGGATAGGCCTGCTATATCAGTCCCGGCATCGTTCAGATGGAATGGCGCGTCGACATGCGTACCGGTATGCACGCACATATCGACGGCCGAAACATTCGAGAATTCACCATTCACAATCCGGGCCGCCCAGCGATGCCTGAAATCCGGATCTCCCGGCCAAACAGCAATGCCCCTGCAAAGAGTCTGAGAAATATCGTAGATTTCCATTGCGCGCGTCTATTTGGGCGGCACGGGCTTTGAGAAAAAACTATCCGGCAGGTTATTGTTGTAAGTGATCTTAAGCACGAACTGCTGAGTGGACTTGCGACCATTAACATAGCGATCAGACCGCAAGGACGTCAGAATACCCTGCTTCATGTGCCACCGGCTGAATTCTTCCACATGCCGCAGGCGGACTCCCCTATCGTTCGTCTCACGGTATTCAAGTTTTGCCGGCAGCTTGGAAATGCGGTCAAAATAGATTGTCACTTCATCATTTTCCGGGTCTACAAGCTTCACCACTTCAAGTGTCGCATCTTTCCCTTCCCCGGGTCCCAGATAAAAGAGCTTGTTTTCCGGATCCTTGTACCGAAAGCGGAAAATCATGTCGAGACTATGCCGCACTGCATTCTTGAATTCCCGCATTTCCTCGGCGGTGGCATCTCGAGTTCCCTTCTGTCCTTCGAGGATCCACCCTTCATTCTTTCCCAGATTAAACACGGTGATATCCCGGTCCTTTTTCCCATTCCCGAATTCAAACCGGCTTTTATCCGGAAACTTCGTATAGTCATTGTATTTCACCGGAATCGATGAAGCGCCTTCAGCATTGAAGGCAAACATATGCCCTTCCGACACGATATCGGTTACATTCAGGTAAGCATCCCCTCCCATCGCCTGAATGGCGTCCTGGAAAAGCTGTTGTATCTTGGTCTCGTCCTGGCTTATGGAAACAGGGGCTAAGGCAAGGATTATCCAAAGGATTAAAAACTGTCTTTTCATACTCGCTCTCTCGTATTTATTTCCCGATTCCACTTGCATATTTTTTAGAATACCACATCGAAGACTTTTCTCCCGGCATGAAACAGAATATCTTATAATCACTTTAATGCCTATGGATTACAATAATATGCCGATGGCCGGCAAATGTCAGCGAGCGCATGGAATCCTCCTGATGCAAGAGGTGTCGAGGCAATAATCTGAAGCTTGGCATTATTCATTCGCCCGCTCATCATCGAATCGGGATCGTCCCGTACTCGTAAATATGAAGCGGAATACGAGAGCACAACGACCGAACATGCCGTTCGTACGGATGGCAATGAAGCAATGAACATAATCGCGCGGGAAGGAGAGATGCATCATGGCGTACACATACGATCAACTTAAGGGAATGACTGTGGCGCAATTGCGTGAAATTGCCGCAGGAATTGAAAACGAAGCCGTGAAGGGCTATACACAACTGAATAAGGATCACCTCCTGGCGGCACTCTGCACGGCTCTCAATATAGACACACACACGCGCCATAAGAGCAAAGTCGGCGGGCTCGATAAAGCCGGCATCAAGTCTCAAATGAAGAAGTTGAAGCTTCAGCGTGATGCCGCACTTGCGAAACATGAGCATGCCGAACTAAAAAATATCCGCCGGCATCTCCACGAACTCCGGCGCTCCTTGCGCAAGCTAACGGCAAAGACCTAGTCCGGGGAGCATTTTGGAGAATACAGAAGCATTCATATATACCGCGGACCGCTGCAGATCCGCGGTGCCGGCTGTAGAACACTGGAGGAATCCTGCTGTATTCTCATGCACATTTTGATGGTTGACACTCAATGGTCAATGGTTATTATTTGTCACAAAAGGTCATATTTGGGATGGGAGCGAAAATACTATGAAGGAAATGCTCACCACGAAAGAGGTTGCGGAATATCTCAGCATTAATGAAAAACAGGTATATCGATTGATCAAGGAGAAGAAGATACCCGCGACCAGGATCACGGGCAAATGGCTCTTCCCTAAAAACCTGATTGACGAATGGGTTATGGCCAGCGCTCGCGAAAGCGTCAGCCTTTCCACCAAAAGAAGCACCTTGGACAACCAGGTGGTGATTGCCGGCAGCAACGATCTTGCTCTGGAACTGCTGGCAAAAAACACCGCCATACAACATCCTCGCTACACAATCTCCATTTCCAACGTCGGAAGCCTTGCAGGCCTGATCGCGCTGCAAAAGGGGAATTGTCATGTAGCCGCAGCCCATCTTCTGGATCAGGAAACGGGCGACTACAACAGCTCTTTCATCAAAAAGCATTTCCCGAATCTAAAGATGATTCTTCTGAATTTGGCACACCGTGAGCAGGGACTGATTGTAAAAAAGGGAAATCCGCTGGGAATAAAAACCCTTAAGGACCTGGCAAACAAGACTCTGACTTTCGTCAATCGCCAGGAAGGCTCAGGAACTCGCGTCCTGCTGGATTACCGTCTGAAGGAATATGAGATTGATGCATCGGACATTCCCGGTTATTCGAGGATCGCTTTTACGCACATGGATGTCGCCTTGGAGGTTTTCAGCGGGACAGCCGATGTCGGACTTGGGATCCTGGCCGCAGCCAGAATGCTGGACCTGGATTTTATTCCCTTAGCCACCGAGCGGTTTGACCTGGTCATCCCCTCGGAAAACTATACGACCGGAGCGATAAAAGCGTTGCGTGAAGTGTTGAGTTCGGCGGAATTCAAGGAACACATCGCTCAAATGGGCGGTTACGAAACTCAGGACACCGGAAAAATCGTTTACGAGCGGGGATAGCAGACCGCGAGAGCGGATAGGGATTGCGCTTTTTTATATTGAGGACAAAAAAAATCCCAGGTTCAATGCGGTGGTTCCGCGTTGAACAGCGAAACCTATGAAGTGTGCAAGATTGCCTGCCTCATGGGGCATGGGCAACGATCGGATAAATCCTCAAAGGCATCAACAAGCTGTCGCACTCCAGACAAAAAGCCCTGAAATATTGAGGATAACGAGGTATTGAGACAGAGATCCGAGCCCGGATTTAAGCATCCGGTTCTCAGCGATCACGAACCTTGGAGATCGAAACAAATGAAGGCGGGGAAAATTCTCAAAATGCTTTTTTTATTCCTGGTGCCTTTCCTATCCGCAGCGCAGGCACAGGAGCGATTGCGGCTGGCGACCACCACCTCAGTTCAGGACAGCGGACTCCTGCCCTTTCTTCTTCCTCAATTCGAGAAGAAATGCAGCTGCAGAGTAGATGTCATTGCGGTTGGCACCGGGCAAGCGTTAAAGCTCGCATCCAACGGAGATGTGGACATGGTCCTGGTTCATGATCCGGCCGCGGAGGAAAAGTTTATCAAGGATGGATTTGGCATCTATCGCAAGACCTTCATGGTCAATGATTTTGTGCTTCTGGGACCGGCTGCCGATCCGGCACGGATCCGCGGAATGAAAGACGCCGCTGCTGCGATGTCGAGAATTCAAAAACACGGCTCGGCTTTTATCTCTCGAGGCGATGCCTCCGGAACGCATCAAAGGGAGAGAATTCTCTGGAAAAGGGCACGGGTCGAGCCCAAGGGCTCCTGGTACCTGGAAATCGGTCAGGGAATGGGAGCGGTTTTGACCATGGCCGTCGAAAAAAACGCCTACACGATTTGCGACCGCGCAACCTATCTCGCGCGCATGAACCGGCTGAAGTTGCACGTGCTTGTGGAGGGCGATCCGCTGCTGATCAACTATTACTCCGCCATGCATGTAAATCCCGAACGATACCCTTCTGCCAAGGTCGGCCTTTCTCGTCAATTGATTGATTGGCTTTGTTCAAAAGAGGGGCAGGATCTGATCGGCAGCTATAGAGCAGGCGGGCATCAATTGTTTAAGCCGGCGTACGACAGCGGGAAGTGACTGCTTGAGCGATCTGGGACACGCATTTGGGGAAGCCGTTCGCATGATTCTTTCGGCGGATACGGAAGTATTCACCATCGTATCGGCTTCCCTGCGTTTTTCGCTCAGCAGCGCCCTGATTGCATCTGCCATCGGTATCCCTTTGGGAATTGCGCTTTCGGCTTCGCGTTTCCGATTTAAAAGACTTGTCGAAGATCTTCTTAATACCCTGCTCGCCGTGCCCACGGTTGTGGTCGGGCTTTTCGTCTATACAATTCTTTTCAGCCAGGGGCCTCTGGGCGAATTTCGCCTTCTGTTTTCGCCTGCGGCCATCATTATCGGACAGACGGTGCTGATAATCCCGCTTATCGCCTCCCTGGCATGCAGTGCCGTCTCGATCGTGAATCCGATCGTGCGCGAAACGGCAGTGACGCTGGGAGCCGGCAGATTTCGAACAACCATGACAGTCGCTTCGGAAGCGCAGTCCGCTCTGATTGTGGCTTGCATCACCGGGTTCGGGCGGGTTGTGGGAGAGGTTGGGATATCGCTTATCCTGGGAGGAAATATCCTCGGTTACACGCGGACAATCACAACGGCTATTTCGCTTGAGACGAGCAAGGGAGAATTCGCCCTGGGCCTTGCCTTGGGAATAATTCTGCTTTCTGCTGCTTTTGCCGTAAACATTGCGGCGCGAATCCTGAGGAGGAGGTCTCCATGAATCCTCCTCCTGCTTACAGCATCCGCTCGCTCATTCACTCTTACGAGGGAAGGATCGTTCTCGATATTCCCCAACTCGATATCCCTTCCGGCTATATCTGCGCTTTTGTCGGTCCCAACGGCTGCGGCAAATCCACTCTGCTTTCCATACTCTCGATGCTGCTCACGCCGGCGGCGGGAAGTGTTTTACTGCACGGAGAGGAATCAGTCGGCAACCGGGACCGGGCGCTTCGCAGGAAGGTGACACTGGTGCATCAGCGGCCGGTGCTCTTTTCCATGACGGTCCGCCATAACATCGCCTACGGGCTTCACGCGTTGGGATTGCACTCAAAAGAGATCCGGCATCGTGTCCATGCAATCATCGAGAGAATGAAGCTGGCTGAAATAGCCGATAAGCCCGCGCGCAAGCTGTCGGGAGGAGAAGCGCAGCGCGCTGTTCTGGCGCGCGCGCTGGTTCTGGAAACACCCGTTATCCTTCTGGACGAACCTACCAATTCTTTGGATGATGCATCCAAGCCGATCCTTCGTGATCTGCTGCTCCAGATGAGCGAAAAGCGCGGCGTTACCGTTGTTCTGGCAACACATGCGATGAATTTCGTTGCTTCTCTGACGGATAGAATTGTTCGTTTGGAAGAAGGGAAAATACTTGAGAAATGCGGTTTCTGAGCCCCGGGATCTTCCGGGGCTCAAAAACCAAAAATTCTTCTTACTGTTTATGAACGCTGTCCAAATCCTCTTCAGGCACATCATATACAAACTGACCGGGCCCGAATTTTTCTTCTGAGAAAAATTTCGGGAGACGATCATCTTCTTTTGTCATGCCGGCGGCTGCATTGAATCGCCTCTCGATTTCCAGCACGGCACTGCCCAGATCATTAACGTAGTTTTCCGGATACTCCTCGCCCGTAACGGCGGATAATGCGCCGACCACATAATGATGCAGGCTCTTGGTCTTTTTCTGCTCCATAAACGTCATCCCGATCATCATGCAGTAGCCCAAGGTATCCATGGCAGCCATCCATTCCTGCATGAACCGCGATTCCGGCGCCTGGCCCGTTGGGGCAACCGGAACATATTCCGGATGATGGGGTCCCGGCAGCACGATTCCGGCAGTGTGATCCGCTCCCTGCGGCGATGTAGCAAATGTCACACCCGTTCCCTTAAGAATTCTTGGATCATAGGCCGATAGGGCTTGCCCCTTGACGTGAGGAACACGCTTTACGCCCAGGGTGTCGCCGGTGACTTTGGCACCGCTGCCGATCATGCGGCCATTTGCCGTTCCGGCATTTATTTCCTGGACTAATTTCAGCGCTCCCTCCGCATCACCCCATTTCAGCAAACCGCCTTCCATGGCAACGGCAAGAGCCGAGCCTATATCCATTGTGTCAACACCGGCATCATTGCAGGCGCGATTGATGCGCGCGATCATGTCGAGATCGCCTATGAGGCAGTTGGAACCGATCAACGCAATGGATTCATATTCAATGCTGGCAACGATGAATTTCCCGTTTTCATCGGTATAGACGTTGGAGCAGCTGATAATGCAGCCCGGCATGCATGCATGAACAGTCTGTGAATTGGCTCTCTTCTTCAGCAGTTCTTCCATGTACTCGCCGCATATCTTTTCGGCCATATCAAACTGCCCTGCAGAAAAGTTCTTGGTAGGCAAAGCTCCGGCAGTCTGAGTAATCATGACAATCTGGGGTGTTCCCAGACGCCTTAAGCCCTCCATAAAATGATCTCCGAGAACGCCCTTGGTCATTGCAGCGACATTTTCTTTCAGCTTCCTGGGATCCTTCACCTCCACGAGATTGGATCCGCCGTCGTCGACGATAACGGCTTTCAGTTTTTTTGAACCCATCACCGCGCCCAATCCGCCTCTGGCTGCCACCCTGATATGGAAATCAGGCGTTGTAAACATGACAGAAGCCGCCGTCAACATCATGTCGCCGGCCGGGCCCGTACATCCTATGCAGACTTTGTCTCCATATTCTTCTTTCAGCTTATCAATGATCGCATAACATCCAAGGCTGCTAAGATAGGAAGCCGGGGCAAAGCTTACGCCTTCCTTTTCTATTTTCACTTTGGTTGGTTCTTTCGCTTTTCCCTCGAAAATCACCGCTTTGAACCCCAGCCTGGCCAATTTCTGGGCCATTGCACCGCCGGTATTTGCCTCTTTGACTCCTTTGGTCATAGGGCTCTTGGCTCCTACGGAAAGCCTGCCGCTGCATGGAGCGGTTGTCCCTCCCATCAGGCCCGGTGCCCAGATCATTTTATTTTCAGCGCCCAGAGGATCGCACTTCGCTGGGACCTCACGGTCCAGGATGCTTGCGGTTAACCCCCTGCCTCCGAACTTGCGGAAGGCTTCAGGGCATTCTTCAGTTTTTGCGGTTTGAGAGGACAAGTTTATTCTCAGTATTTTAGCCATTGGAAATTCCTCATGATGGGTGTTACTTCAAACACTTCTCTTTGCTGCGGGCAACCTCCATTCTTCATAATGCTATCAGCGCCATGCGACTGGTAAGCCTTGATAGCGTCCTGGATCAATATAGTCGTATTGCCGATCTTTTGCCACAAAAAGTAATCGGCAGTCGGCATTAACCCGCATTATTCATGAAGGTTCGTCGCGAGGCGGCGCAGACGGGCATGGATACAAGGCGCGCGATGGGAGGATTCCGCAGGCGTACTCGACAGTACGTCGAGGAATCCGACCGAGCGCAACGCCGTAGACATGCCCGGATCCGCCGCCGCAG
>JAFGIY010000003.1 GCA_016929335.1 Acidobacteriota bacterium
CGAAGGCTGGAGCGGGAGACGGGACTCGAACCCGCGACCAATAGCTTGGAAGGCTATGACTCTGCCAACTGAGTTACTCCCGCTCTTTTTGCTGTCCGCCTTCGCCAAGGCTTCGGCGGACAAGTCCTCTTTTGCCCAACTCCCGCAGGAAAGCCCTTCCTTGCCCAACTCCGGCGGACAGATCCGCCCTTATCCAGATTCGGCGGACCAACCCGCTTTTGCTCAACTGCGGCGCACAAGCTATCGAATGGCTCGCCAGCCGAAGCTTCAGCGAAGGCTGGTGGAGAGGGGAGGATTCGAACCTCCGTAGTGCCGAAACACGCTGGGTTTACAGCCCAGTGCCATTAACCGCTCGACCACCTCTCCTGATATATTCAAGGCATGGAAACTTTCTGCAATGCTTTGGTCATCCGCCAAAGTGGAGTCCAGGGAGCTTACAGATGAGCCGGAACCGGCTCAGTTAATAGCTTCTAAAGAACCTGCCGAATCTTGGGCCCGCCTATCCCAAAGCCGGCTATTGCTTCACATTCCTCTTTTCTGGAGCTGGCGAGAGGATTTGAACCCCCGACCCGCTGATTACAAATCAGCTGCTCTACCAGCTGAGCTACGCCAGCGTTGACAAAGTTTTAACTCTAGCATGTGAGGAACGACTCTGCAACTCAAAAAGTTTATCTTTAACAACAATAAAAAGAACTTACCTCCTGCCCAAGAGCATCATTATCTCATTCAACCGGATGAATGCGAAAACCACACGATTGTCGTCTCGTATGGCAAGCTATTTCGGCAATAAACCGAGCCGAGAAAGAATCCTATAGAGTAAAGCACGGCGAATCCGGTTCAGATGCTCAACTTCAGCCTGCAGAGCAAGAGCCCATTTGCCGCGATCGTCGAATTCCTTCTCTTTCTGATGCAAAAGGTCCAAAAGATCGATGATCCGCTGATCCCGGTCGGCAATCTCCGTCCGCATTTCCTGCTGAAGACTTCGGATAGCCTGGTCCCTGGATACAACCTCCTGTACCAGTTGGTCCTGGAGATCCTGGATTGTCCGATCACGCTGATGAATCTCCTCGTCCATTCTGGCCCGCTCCTCGTCCATTCTGGCCTGGAGATCGCGGATCACCTGATCCCTCTCACTGATTACCGCCTCAAGGTCTTTAGCCCAAAGGCCAAGTCTGCCAATTTCCTCGTTGAGCTTGATTACCTCCTGTTTCCATTCGAAAATCAGTCCATCTGTCGAGTCCAGGAAAGCCGAGTGCGACGGCATCTGTTCCGAAAGCTTCGACATGCTGCAAACGGCAAGATAATACATGGGTTCAGTCATCTCAGCATTTGAAGCGGCCGTCTTTTCCAAAAACACCTCGGATGAAGACCCACAGGAAATACTGGAAATCAAAGATCCGGCGCGTATTTGTTGTCCGGCTATTTCCACAAAGCGAAAATGCTGCTTCAGGAGACTTACAAACTCGTCCGGATACAGCTCTCGCGTATGAAAAGGATTTACATACTGCCTTGCATCGGAGTAAGCAGCTTTGTTTGGAGTAGAAATCAATACCACCCCGTTCGCACTGCTTACGCGGGAAATTTCTCGAAGAAGCTCTTCTTGATCCTTTATATGCTCCAGCGCTTCCATCGTCACCACAACATCGATTGAGCCGCTTCGAAACGGCAGTTGTGTGGCATTTCCCCGCAAAAAGGTCAGATTGTCGCGCTGCCAATTCTTACAGGCTCCCTGGATAGTATCGTCGTCCAGATCCAATGCCCACACGCGGCGGGCATGGCGCGCCAGAAGCGCCGCACCATAGCCGTTTCCGCAAGCGAGATCCAGAACTTCATTGTTCTTGGCCCATCGCAATGCAAAATAGTACCTGTGAAGATGCTCATAGGCGATCTGACATCCTCCTTCTCCGGGGATGAAACGCTCACCTGTGAAATTCATGGGGCGGCCTTCCTCTGCATCAAACGCAAGGAACTCAATGCCAGCCAGTCCGCTACCAAATCTCCCTGCGGACCGCCTGAAACATCGATTTCCAATTGATCATCTTCACCGACATCGAGCGGGAAGAAGAGCGGAATCCAGTCTCTGTCTTCTGCTCTTCGGCCGGGATCAAAATAGCGGTTGCCGATGAAATACCGTTTCCCCGCACGACTCAAGAATACGTCCATATGAATGCCGTCGCCGATGTTATACACCGGAGTCGCCAGCCCTCGCAGCGTCAGATCCCCGGACATTCCCTTCAGTGATATGCGCACAGAAACGGGCGCGATTAAGACCAAGGCGTCTTTGCTCAAACCTTTTCTCATTACGGGTAAAGACCGGTTCAAATTCTGATCCGGCACCGCAGAATCAGCGGGCAGGAATTTGGAGGTCAGTTCCATGCATCCGGCGGCATTTGATTCCATCCCGTCGGGCTTTGAACACCCTGTAAAAAAAACTGATACGGCAATCGAAAAAATAAAAAGAATCAGCCGTGGATTGCATGGTAGCGTTCGAATAAAGCCATGCCCGGGAAACCATCTCCGCGATATGCCCCAATTCCCGCGAACATCTCTTCGCGACAGTATTCCACGTCTCATCGGGATTTCACGACCTCATTATTGCCATTATATTCTTCATCATTATTAATATGCACAGGTCAAAACAGACTGGGCGAATGCTCCGGTTCCGGTTGATTCTCTTCCCGCATGAGAGTAGTCGAATTCCAGAGCTCCATGTTGGGCTGGCTTTAAGGCCAGCACTATCTGTTTCCATGGCCTGTCTTCTTTCTTTGTGCCCGGCTGAAGCACCATGTCGGACTCGGCAAGCACGTTGCCTTCGCCATCCAGCTGGCGGACCTTAAATGCGAATGAAGTATTCGTGCCTTCCTGATAGGAATCCGGAGAAATGCCGCACAGCAGCTGCAATTGCATCGGATTGAGTGCGGAAAACGGGTAGAGGATCCGAGTCCCGGCTTTTGCCAGAATGGCCAGCGGCGATTTTCCCTCAAGGTTCAAATAGCCCGGCCACGGCTTTATACCGGAACCTGCGTCAATCTGCGCAAAAGGAAGCCGCTCGACCATGTAATTTACCTGAAACACCTCGATCTCCTCCAGGTTCTTGCGCGAATAGGAAAACGGTATCAATCCCCATCCGGTTGAATAAAATCCTGCCGGAGTCTGCCAGTCGAGAATTCGAAGCGGCGTCTTTGGAAAATACTGAAACGACTTAATCGGCATCATCATGGAGCGCAGGTTGGCCGGAACATCATAGGGGGCAGCCAGCTTCGGGATTGCCACAAAGCTGCCGCCGCGGACCTGTGATTCATCTGCCGGCAAAGGACTGGTACCCTCTCGTCCCAAATAATACCGGAATCCCCATTCCCCTGCGCTGTAGGATGGCATTCTGCCCGCAACCTGCAATATATCCTGCGCGGCACGCGGATATACGCGGGCAAATTCCAGATCCGCGTGTGAGAGCGCCATGCCCCACAAAAGAGAAATTACCAGACTGCCGCTGGCCAGCATCGCGGAGTTGAGAAATCGAGTCGGGAGGCGGTATTCCGATATTTCGGATATTTCCAGCTTGCGGAAATAGCATATAAAGAAAGGCGGCAGTATCGGAAGGATATAACGTGCGGATCCTTCCGTAAGAACAAAAAGACAAAAGAACAGAAAGCCAAAATACCACAATCCAAGGAATTGCTCTTCCGTCTCTCCAAAGCCCAGCGCGCTTCTCCGGCGGAAAATCGCCATCCAGGAAATTTGCCCCATTTCAAGAATGATAAAAAAACCCCCAGCCAGTCCGGCCACGAAAATGCATTTATCGACGAAGCGATACTCCGGAACCTCAAGCTGCACCAGAACAGATGCGATCAGAAGCACCAGAAGGAGCGCTCGCCCTTTCAGCTGTCTTGCAAGAAGGCACAAAATGAAGAAGGGGAATACAATAAGCCAGCCCTGGCATTCGAGATTTGAAAACAGCTTGATTCCGAAGGTCTCAAGTGAGAATGACTGGTGCGGCTTGAAATAGTCCAGGGTGATCCCCCAGAGAAACCTTTTATAGTGAAGGCAATTCAGCAAAAACCAGAGACCGATCAATGTCGGAGGGAGTATTAATGTAATCCACCCCTTCCGTCCCCCTCTTTTACGCAGGTTATAAAATCCCAGCAAAGGAATCAGCGCAAATGACTGGTAGCCGGTAAACATCGCTGCCAGCTGGAAGCCGGCGCTTGCAGCGTACAGGCTCGTCTTTTTCAGATCCGTGGCATACAGAAAGCAACACACGGCGCCAAGCCACCAGGCCAGCATCGGCATGTCGGTCATGAGCGTATGCTGCATGACAAGAAACAGCGGCGAACAGGCCAGTAATGCCGAAGGCCACAAAGGTCTGTCGAGAAAGCGCGCGCAGATAAAATAGAACGATAAAACGGCAATAATGGGATAAAGAAGAGCCGGGAGATGGTAGATCCATTCCTTTCCGGGACCCTCTCCGAAAAAACACATGATCGCGGCTAAAAAATAGGTCTGAAGAAGCGGATGTGAATGAGATCCAAGATCAGGCCAACGGACTCCCTGGAATATGTAGGGAGTATCGTTGGGAAACAAAAGGTTGCTCTGAGCATTTCTGGCCATGTCCATATAGAAGTTGTCGTCCATGTGGAATGGCTGATTCAAAAATGGAATCGAGCAGGCGACGACAATCAAAACGAGGATTGCCAGATCCGTTCCCTTCACTGCGTGGTTGGTTTTCATCGGCGCATATCTGCTTCAATCACAGGGCAGCCTTCGAAATCACCTCCGGCGATATAGATACCCGCGTTCCCATCGGCTGATTATGCATCCTGAACGCGTCACTCCATACCGCTGGAACAGGTGCAGCATTTATAACTGCTTCGACGGCTGCTCCCTGAAAATGTAATAAAGCCTGGCTCCATCGCCGGTAGGCAGCTGATAGAGCTCGACCAGGCGAAAGATATCCGGATTATCAACTATCATCTGATTCAGCTCGCTACTTGCTCCGGTTGTCCAGGGCATCCCCTGATCGTGCTCGGTCATAAGAACATAATTGTACCCGTCGTAGGATTGGATCCCATTCGCTGCAGATTTCAAATGACTCACACGAACCGGCACGCCGCGCAGCCTTGCATAATAGGCGAAATTGGATTCGTTGAAAAATGGCAGATCAGGCACCAGCGCCAGTGTCGGTTCGATATTTTTCCCCTTCGAATCCTCGGCGATTCTCCTGATAACCGCATCCTGCTTCCAATCCTCGGCTTTTGGCATACCAAAGATATCAAAGTAATCCTGAAGGTATAGATTCCAATCCCAGCGTAGCGATCCCTGATATCCGCGGAGAATTATCGCGCGCTCAGGCAACCACGAGATGCCGAAGTTGGACAAGTACACTTGAAAACAAAGCAGAGCAACAAGAACAACCTGAGCAAGCCGGTTCCACAATGTCGCTTTCCACGATGCGATCCATGCACCGGAGATGATTGAGAACAGCCCGATCAGAGGCAGGGTGAACCGAGGATCTTTGGTCCGTAACAGGGTCATGATCAACCAGCCGCCTGCAATGGCAAGTGCGAGAAATCCCCAGTCCTTTATCAGTTTCTTTCTCCAGACAAAGATGCAGGCAAAGCACAGGACGGCGAATAGTATTCCAAACAGCTGATAGCCTTCGAGAAGCCGCAGATAATAAATAAATGACTGGAATGAAAAGACGGGCGGCTCCCCTTCCAGCGCGCCGATCTTCGCATTCTCTCCGAAGTGCCGCACCAGTAGAGGGAGATTGGGAAGGTACCATAATCCTGACGCAACTCCGGAGATGATCAGGGCATCAGCAAGATGAATGAGTCGCGTCTGATTTTGCCAGACGCGCGATTTATAAAACACATAAGCAAGAGGAGTGAGAATGAATCCGAGGAAAAACCATTTGGACAGGAGTCCAAAAGCCATAATTATTCCCAAAAACACGCTCCAGCTCCGTGATTGAAATCCATGGGTTTTGCGCAGCGCAACGAGAGCAGCGACAAACCAGGCAGCAAGCCAGTAGTCGAGCACTGTCTCACGGGAAATCCAGATCAGATAAGGAGTCAATACCGTCAGCAGGCAGGCCCAGCATGCCGCAATGGGTCCGGCCAGATCTTTTGCCAGTTCATAAACAGCCCATAGCAGGATCAATGTAGCCGGAATATTGGCAAGCACCGCGATATGCGGGCCCGGATGAAAAATCAGAAACGCTGCTGCAATCATCCAGTGAACAAAAGGAGGATAATGGCCGGACCGTTCCCATGGCCTGAAATGATCGGCAGAAGCAGGGCGGGTGCTCTCCGTGTAATTGAGCGCGTACGTTTGATGAAGAGCCATATCCCAAACCGGCGGGCGAGTGTCGCGATCGAGCCAGATAATCTGGAATCCCCATAGGAGCGCCGTCAAAAGACAGACTGTAATGAGTCGGCTCTTATCAGATACCATGATTTGTCAATCTCCGCATCTAATCCAGCTTCGTGGCGCGAATTCTAAATCCGAGGGAATAGTTCTTTGCTCTATCCAATCCATCCATGAAATAGAGGATGAGCGGAAATAAAAATCCGAAGAACGGTGCCAGGACCGCAAAAAGAATCCACCGCCAGCCCCCCTGAAAAAAGCTCAGAAGCCCCACCGATCGGCGGGCACACACCCAGAAAAATCCCCCGATCGGATCTAAAATATCAAGCTGGAAAGAAGTGGATTCAAACAGAGAGCGAGCACCATAGCGGGTAAACCTGAAATAGTCATGCGGAGCCTGATGCTCTTCCCAAAGGAACGGGATCACCATTACAAGCGATCCGCCACGATTCAAAACACGCGCGAATTCCTGGATCACATGCCGGGGATTCCGCGTATGCTCCAGTACCACCATGCATAAAATGCAATCCACCGAATTGTGGCGCAGGGGAATGCTTTCCAGGTCGCCGCGGATATCCAGGCGGGAATAATCCCAGCTGCTATCACCGCAGCCCACATCCATCGCGACATAACGACCCCGCTTAAAATGCACTCTATGCCGGGCTTCTCCGGCCCCTGCATCGAGCACGATCTGCCCGTCCTTCAACCGATCGGAGGCTTGCCTGACTTCGGATTCAATCAAATCCTGTACGGGATCCAGACAGGCAATTACGCTGTGAGGAAGTATCCGTTCGGCAAGGGCTTTAAGCCGTGGATTCAGTTTCATTGGAAAATTGCGCCCGCTACACGTGGAATATGCTTCCGTGATGATACTTGCTGACGACATCCGTCAGCTTGCGATCAAAAAAACGGAAATGGATCAGGCCAAGACGCTGGAGAAGAAATCGCAGCATCACGCCGACCGTTTTTATTCCATAAATAGTGCTCACCTTAAAATTTACGCTGGATGCTTCCGGAAAATACCGGGCCTGGACGGGTACTTCTTTGATTCTGAATCCCATATAGACTGCCTGGGCAATCATTTGGGAATCGAAGACAAAATCATCGGAATTCAGCAGAAAGGGTACGGTAGTCAGGAATTCCCGGCTATAGGCGCGGAAACCGCTATGACAATCCGTGAGATCTGTTCTGTAGATGATATTTTCCGCCGTCGTCAGCACCCGATTGGCCAGGTATTTATACAGGGGCATGCCCCCTTCGAGGGCTTTCCCGTTAAGAATGCGGGAGCCCATAACCATAGCCGCTTCCCCGCTGAGGATGGGCTCAACCAGCTCAGGCACGAGCTTCGAATCATACTGGTGATCCGGATGCAACATCACTACTACATCTGCGCCTTCTTTCAACGCTTCGAGGTAGCAGGTCTTCTGGTTTCCTCCATAGCCGCGATTCTGAATGTGAATGACCACAGACAGCCCAAGAGACCGGGCGACCTCAACCGTTTGATCCTGGCTGACATCATCCACGAGGATTATTTTCGCGACCTTTTCCTTGGGAATATCCAGGTAGGTTTTTTCCAGGGTCCGGGCCGCATTATAGGCGGGCAGGACAATCACAATTTTAGGGTTTAACATCTTTATTTTTATACGTGATACAAATCGGTTTTATACAGATCCGCGCGCTTTTGAAACCAGCGTACTGTCATGGACAAACCATCTATCAGCGAAACTTCCGGCTGCCATTTCAGCCGCTCTTTCGCATACCTGTTGGAGGCAAATAATCGCTCAACCTCGCTGGATCTGGGGCGGCGCCGCTGGATGTCCGCCACAACCTTCAGTTTCCTGCCAAGGACACGTCCAATAATGTCGACCAGTTCAGAAATTGCATATTCGCGCTGTGAACCCAATTGAATGGTCTCACCTTCAACTCCCGGCGCCGTTGAAGCCGCGACAAATCCCCTCGCCGTATCTTTCACGAAAGTCAAATCCCGTTTCGTCTCCAGGCTGCCCAAACGCACTAAATTTGCTTGCAGCGCCTGAACAATTATGGTCGGGATCACGGCCCGCGGTGATTGTCTCGGCCCATAGGTATTGAAGGGCCGGAGTATGACAACAGGAAGCCGATAGGTTCGATAAAAGCTCTCGGCGAGTTTATCGCTCCCAACCTTGGCCGCTGCATACGGAGATTGGGGACTCAGCGGATGTTTTTCGTCCATAGGCACATACTGCGCGGTCCCGTAAACTTCGCTGGTGGATGTCTGAACCAATCTTTCCACTCCGGATTCAAGGCTGGCCTGGAGAACATGCAGGGAACCCAGGACATTCGTCTGAACAACATCGGCAGGATTCAGATACGAGTAGGGTATTCCGATGAGTGCACCGAGATGGAAAACGCGATGACATCCGCGAACTGCTCTGCGGACGGCTTCGCAATCCCGGAGATCGCCCGTCACCACATCGATATTCTTGAGACTCCTCTTGCCGAGATCTTCCAGCATCCCCCAGTCGTTTCTGGAATTGTAATGAACAAATGCGCGCACTTCCGCCCCCTCGGCAAGGCAGAGTTCGCAGAGGTGGCTGCCGATGAATCCACCGGCCCCGGTGACAAGAACCTTAGATTGCGCAAGCTTTTTCATGGCACCAACCTTGGAGAGCAGGACGAGCCATCATCCTACCCTAGGTCCATCATTGGCCCAAACGGAATTTAGGCGGCAGATATTTATTTCCGATTCCGAAGCAGAACTCCGGCCGCCGATCAGGAAATTCCCGAATTAAGAAGATATTTTGCCGCCACAGCCTGAAAAGTATAAGCCGGAGTACCTCCCTGCTTCAGCTGCCTGAGGACTTCCAGATCTGTTTTCCACGCGATATCGCCGGGAGCTATGAGGCAAATGGCATTAGGTTCAGGCTTGTTGCGGAACTGGTTATCCTTAAAGTAGTAATAATCGTCGCTTATCTCGGTAGGATAAATATGCATCAGCGGCGGTATGTCGTTGGGCTTGAACCATAGCTTGATTTCCCGCTCGGCTTCTTCCGGCGTGGCAGAAGCGTGAATGAGATTATCGATGCGCTCTCCTATCACCTTGCCATCCGGCCCTTCAATTGGAACAATAGTCCCCAACGCACGGATGCATCCGGGTTTGTCTTTTCTTGCAACATGAGGATTGGTTGGCCCCGCGATATCCCGTATTCTTTTGACGGCGTTTGAACCCTGATAAACAATCGCGATGACTCTTCGCTTCCATGGCTCATCCGGATAATGGATGTTCCCCATTATGTACTCCAGTAAAGAGGGGAAAAACACCTTTCCAAAATGCTCTGCATAATGCTCCTCGGCGAGCATTTTGCTGACATACACAATTTTGGTTCCGGAAAAATGAAGCCCGGTATGGAATTCGGATAATTGGGACAGCAGATAGCCCGTCAGTGAGTTTTTTAATGCGTCTGGCTTGATAAGCACAAGCGTTTGTTCAAGTTTTCCATTGCTCATATATCTATTCCTTTTCGATGAAGAAACCAATTATTGCACGTGATGCCGCTCTGCCGCCCCAAAAAAGTATGAAGTTACCACGAATAAAGGCAAATACCAGAATTTATAATCCCTTTCATTCTGCGCGCCTGTTGGCAGCAACCGGCATCTTCAAAAATTCGTGAAGACCACGCGCTGTCAGCCTTCAGCATTCAGCAGTCCGTTCTCCGGCTATTTGCACTCTGTTTCAGCCATCTCGCGAGTCCAGACTTCTTTGTAAAACGCAGGGAAGTCCTGAGGGACTAACTGCTCCGAGGATTAAGCCGGGCATATGTCCACAGTGTTCCTCCCAATCCGGCCATACTCTCGAAATACGCCACCGGAAGCGAGAGCAAAAACAGGCCAAAATAGGCAGTTTCCAGGAGACCGTTGCATACTGGAGCGGATACTGTCAGGCGCCCCTTTCTCCCGATAGGATCCAGCCAGGGGGCTAAACTGGAGGCAATGGACGCAGGATTGTCGCGCAAAGAAAAGCGCGAAAGAATTTGAAACTCATACCCCATTTCTTGAAGCAGGGAACCAAGGGCTTTGGGAGAATAATTTATCACATGGCGCGGCACGTCAATGCCGTGCCAACGGCTCCCGAAGAAGCGCGCCTGAGCGGAGGTGATATTGGGAACCTGTATTACAAGCGTTCCTCCCGGATTAAGCAGATCGCCGGCATATTTAAGTCCCAGCCTGGGATCGGGAAGGTGCTCCAGAACGTGGAACATCGTGATGAAATCAAACCGGTTCCCTTCCCAAATATCCTCGCCGATTCTGCCCTGACGCGCAGGATAGCCGTATTGTTTTTTCACAATCTCTACGGCGCGAGCCGACACGTCCATCCCATGCGGGATAAAACCATGAAATTGCGCACTGTGGAGAAAGGATCCGCTCCCGCAGCCGACGTCCAGAAGCCTCTTGCCTTTTGCTCCATTTTTGCGGGCACAAAAATCCAGAAAACGGACATGATCCTTGATAACAAACTCCCGGTAAGATTTCTCCAGACTATGGAACAGCCGCGCTATCACGCCCCGGGAGGTTGATTCTTCCGACCACCAGTATTCCGCGGGATAATAATCGGCGAGGGCGGACTCCTCAGGAAGCGGATCCAGAAATACACAGGCGCAGGATAAACATCGAAACAGACTGAATTTGCCCCGCGCAAGGCCGAATAAACGGTCTATGCCTTGAAAACAGGCTATACAATCCGGAGTGCGGCAAATGGGACAAGCAATGCTCATCCCCGTTTCTCCTGAGTTTCTGCAAAATTCAGGTTTGAGGATGGCTTTAATCCGAGACCGAATCGTTTCAGAAACAAGAAACGGAGGTTGCGAAAACCATCCCGCCAGGGCTGCAGTTTGATCTCTCCCATACGGTTGGAATAATCAATATAGATTTCTTTGAATCCGATGCGCTTCCTGATGATGGCTTCGATCTTGATCTCTTCACTGAAAGCCATGCCGTCGCTGACAAGACGCATCTCTTCAAGGCTTGAGCGCTCGAACACCCACATGCCGGATTGCGAATCCCGGATCCAGCAGAAGTAGAGAAAGGACATCACAAGGCTCAACACTTTGTTTCCGAGCCAATGCTTAAACGACATGGCATTGTTGTTTTTAAGCGGGAAACGGGAAGCGGACAGGAAACGGACGCCGGAGTGCAAGAAAGCTTCAAGGAGATAGGATATGGCATCGGGAGGATAGGAATGATCTCCGTCCAGCGTGACGATGATGTCTCCCTTTGCCTGCAGCAGCCCGGTTTTATAAGCCCGGCCGTACCCCCGGACTTTTTCGTGCAGAACGCGAGCCCCGAGACCCGCCGCCACCTCTGCTGTTCTGTCTGTGGAATCATTGTCGACAACGATGATTTCATCCACGAAAGAGGGCATGCGCATCAACACTTTGGCAATACCTCTCTCTTCGTTAAGGCAGGGGATAACCACAGTTATACGACGGTCTCTGTACACAACCGCGGATCATATCCCAGGGGCTGTTCCGTCGCAAGGCATCATCTGTTTCCAGTTATTGGAAATCTTTGAGCCTTGGAGTTTCAACAATGCAGCGTTATAATTAGCTCATCCTAAAGAATGGGGGTGAACTGGATTCGACGGGGGTCAAGAGGCAGTAGAGGCATGCCGAGTTGTCCGCGACTCGTAAAAATCGTGGAAATAAACATAATTGCTGACGAACAGTTAGCTCTGGCTGCTTAAGCAGTCACGTCCCGCCGCTCTTGCCTACGGGGGCGGACCGGGGCGTCACATAGTAGGCTAGGCTGGGATTCGAGCTCTGGGATCTTTAGCCGAAACCAAAGGGGCTAGCGGGTGCGCGCTCCTGCCAATCCGAACGTTGCGCTCGCGAAACTTAAACGGATTGGATACGCATGTAGGCTCTATTCGCTGAAGGCTTTCGGACGCGGGTTCGATTCCCGCCACCTCCACCAGCCTTCGCTAAAGCTCCGGCTGGCAAGCCGGAGCTTTAGCGAAGGCTGCCCGCCGTAGTCCGCCGAAGCAAAGCGGATGCGGACGAAGGAGGGCGCCAACCTCAGCTGACTCCGAAATGAAATATGTCTACCTCCTTCAAAGCATCTCTAACCCCAAACAACGCTACATCGGACCCACGAAAATGACCGGAGAATGGTCCGCTAATCCCTATTGTCACAACCTTCCCAGTTGACAGCCACGGCTTGCATTCATAGAATGTGAATGGTGAATGCATTCGGGAGGTACAAATCATGGGGTATCTGACGGTGCGCGATATTCCCGGCGACGTAGACAAAGCGCTGAGATCCGAGACGCGCCGGCGGGGAAAGTCCCTCAATCAGACGGTAATAGATCTGTTAAGGCAGGCTTTAGGCTTGAGCTGGAATTCTCCTCAAGCTAATGGGCTCGAAAAGCTTGCCGGGACCTGGAGTCAGGAAGAGCTCGACCAATTTGAGAGTGCCACCGCCGTTTTCGAACGAATTGATGAGGAGGAATGGCGGTGAACCGAATCTGCCTGGACACCTCTGCATACAGCCATTTCAGGCGGGGGGATTCTTCCGTTGTCGAAATGATAGGGAGGGCACGATGGGTCGGGATTCCATCAGTCGTGCTTGGCGAATTAAGGACTGGCTTTCTTTTAGGGCGCCAGGCAGCAAAGAATGAAGATGAACTGCGCCAATTCCTGCACCATCCACTGGTTGAGGTACTTGACGTCGATGACGACGCAGCCCGCATCTATGCGGACATCATGGTCGCGCTTCGCAAAGCCGGCACGCCGGTCCCCACAAATGATATCTGGGTTGCTGCCGTTTCCGCTCGAGACGGCGCTACTGTTCTCACCTACGACGAGCATTTCCGGCTCATTCACCGCGTTGGATCAACCATTCTTTCCGGCTGATTCAAAAATAAAAGGCAGCTATACCCTGTAACTCCAAGCCATTTTATAGTCCGGAGCGCTGTAGTACTTCTTCGACTGTAATGTTCTCGAGGCAGGTATGTTTGCTGTCGCCTGCGACGCATCCTGCACAGCCGTGCGTGTCCCTGATTACAATCACATCTTTACCCAACGGCGCCCAATGCAGGGGCAGAGTTGGGCCGAACAGCACTACTGCACGTACTCCCAGCGCAGCGGCCAGATGAGTGATTCCGGAGTCATTGCCGACAAAAAGGCCGCATTGCCCAAGAATAGAGGCCAGCAGATTGAGAGGAAGAGATTCCGCAAGAATGGTATCCGCTGCAGAAAAAGCTTGAGCAATTTGTTTCCCGAGCGCCTGCTCTGCAGGACCTTCGATAATCACCAGTTTGTATTTTCCGGCAAACAGCAGATGCCGTCCAAAGGCAATGAATCGACTGGGCGGCCATCGCTTTGCACTGGATCCCGCGCCCGGATGCAGAGCGATCAGCGAATCGCGCCTATTCCAGCCATGATCCAGAAGCCATTGTTCCCCCTCCCGGCATAATTTAGGATCAAGTATGATCCGGGCCGGAGTTGGAATCGCCTCCGACGGAAGCGCGGCGCCCAGCGCATCAATAAACAGCTGCGATACGTGCTTCGTTTCGCCGGGCTTTGGACGCCAGGCTGCAACGAGGACGTTGGGATGAACTGCACTGAAGTTCCGGACAAACGCCGGATCTCCTGAACCTGTCCAGGATATGATCCGGTCAAACGCCCGCCAGAATCGCACATCGGATTCCGGCAGCGGATCATGGGCGTACAAGCGGTGAAGCGGAAGCATTGAGAGTGACAAGTAACTATCGGTATAGCCCGACGCGATGGCGGCAAGATGATCGATATTGCCCGCGAGGGTTATTCGTGCAAACGGGCAATGCTGCCGCATCAAAGCTATGGCGGGAAGGGAGAGGAGAGTGTCTCCCAGCCCGCCCGGATGAAGGAATAGGGTCTCCACTATTCGATGGTCATTGTGTTCTGATTGTTCATATTCGCTATGCTGACCTGTGCCGCTGTTCTTTCCGCTACCTGAACGAATGCCTGGGCTACAGGGGAATCGGGCTCCATGGCGACCACAGGTTTGCCTGCATCACCGCCTTCGCGAATCGATACATTGATCGGCACTTCGCCAAGAAACGGGACATCATATTTTGCTGCAGTCGCGGCTCCCCCTCCGTGACTGAAAATATGGGTGCGCTTATTGCAGTGCGGGCACTGGAAATAGGACATATTCTCAACAATTCCCAGAACATCGACGTGGACCTGGCGGAACATCTGAATTGCCTTGCGCGCGTCCAGCAAAGCTACATCCTGAGGAGTGCTGACGACGATTGCTCCCGTGAGTGGAACGGTCTGAGTCAGGCTGAGTTGGACGTCGCCGGTTCCGGGTGGAAGGTCGATCAGGAGATAATCCAGTTCTCCCCAATCCACCTGGCGTATGAACTGCTGAATGACGCTGTGAAGCATGGGGCCGCGCCAGATCAGAGGAGTGTCGTCACCGGTTAAAAAACCCATCGACATGACACGAACGCCGTAATTCGACAGGGTCTGAATGCGATCCTCAATCGCGTGAGGCCGCCCCTCGATGCCCATCATCAGCGGCACATTGGGCCCATAAATATCCGCATCCAGGAGACCGACGGCAGCACCGCTCTGGGCCAATGCAACGGCAAGGTTGACGGTAACGGTGGTCTTGCCGACTCCCCCCTTTCCGCTGCCGACTGCAATAATATTTTTAACCCCCTCGATGGCCTGCTTGCCGGCAGCGGCACGACCGTGGGAAACAGCAGATGTCATTTTGATTTGAACATCGCGGACACCTTCCACGCCGAGGACGGCGTTGCGTGCCCACTGCTCCATTTCATTTTTTACAGGACAGGCCGGAGTCGTCAATTCTATGGTGAATGAAACGACGCCGTTGTCGATCTTCAGGTCTTTGACGAAATTGAGCGCGACAATGTCTTTATTCAGGTCCGGATCGTTGACTGTTCTCAGAGCATTAAGAACAGCCTGCTCCAGAGCCTTGTTATCATTGGTCATGTTTGAACCCATACTTTCTATTTCCGGAAAATGCAACAAATCAAAGTGAGCAGAACGCTCAAAATGATGCAGGTTGTTAGTGGGAAGTAAAACGAGAAATTTCCGCGCTTCACATGAATATCGCCGGGCAGGCGACCTAAGTGCAAAAACGAAAAGAATTGCGTGTAGGTCAACAACAGCCCCGCAGCCAGCAGAACAGCGCCCAGAATTATCAAAACGCGTGCCAAATTCATACAACCAATTTTAATGGATCGGAGAAGGATTACGAATGGCGATTTCTCAGTTGGCAGTCAGCAGTCGGCTGTCGGCAGTGGCTTTTATAATGATGAAGAAAAGGCCAATCAACCGAATGATCCAAGTTATCGACCCCTCACTGCCGACTACTGACTAATGACTGCTGACTAAATCAGTTTGGCCATTGTATCGCCGATATCGGCCGGACTCAGTGCCACATGGATGCCGCATTGCTGCATGGCCTCGATCTTCTCGGCTGCCGTCCCTTTGCCTCCTGAAATGATGGCGCCTGCATGCCCCATGCGTCTTCCCGGAGGCGCCGTGCGTCCCGCGATAAAGCCGACTACGGGTTTTTTCATATATTCTTTGATATATTTTGCAGCCTCTTCCTCCGCAGTACCGCCGATTTCACCTACCATAACGACGGCTTTAGTCTCCGGATCCTGATTGAACAAAGTCAGGGCGTCTATGAAGTTTGTGCCGATAACGGGATCTCCGCCGATGCCGATGCAGGTGGATTGCCCGATATTCCGTCCCGTGAGCTGATGGACGGCTTCATACGTCAAGGTTCCACTGCGCGAAATGACTCCAACGTTGCCTTCCCTAAATATCTGCCCCGGCATGATGCCGATTTTGCATTTCCCGGGAGAGATGATTCCCGGGCAATTAGGTCCGATCAAACGGCTCCCGGAGCGGGAAATCAGTGTCATGGCGCGGACCATGTCCATTGTCGGAATGCCTTCCGTGATACAGACGATCAGCGCGACATTCGCAGTAGCCGCTTCCATAATGGCATCGGCGGCAAAAGCGGGAGGAACAAAGATAACCGTTGCGTTCACGCCTTCCTTCTCAACCGCTTCCTCGACCGTGTTAAAGATCGGAACACCTTCATGAGTGGTCCCTCCCTTTCCGGGAGTGATACCCGCCACCACCTTTGTTCCGTAAGCCTTGCATTGCTGGGCATGGAAAGAACCTTCTTTGCCCGTAATGCCCTGAACCGCCAAACGAGTGTTTTTATCGACCAGTATAGCCAATGCATTCCTCCTTACTTGGCAAGTGCAACAACTTTTTCCGCGGCGTCTTTCATTCCCTCCGCAACCGTGAACGTGAGTCCCGAATTTCGCAGGATGTTCTGTCCTTGTTCGACGTTGGTGCCTTCCAGACGTACTACGACAGGAATACGGACTCCGATAGATTTGGCAGCTTCCACGACGCCGTTTGCCACAACATCACAGCGCACGATTCCGCCGAAAATATTAATGAGGACTGCTTTGACATTGCGGTCGCCCAGAAGAATTTTGAACGCATTCCGAACCTGACCGACCGTTGCTCCGCCGCCGACGTCCAGAAAATTGGCCGGATTGCCGCCCGCCAGCTTGATGATATCCATGGTCGCCATGGCTAGTCCGGCGCCGTTGACCATGCATCCGATGGTTCCATCCAGGCGGATATAATTGATGCTGAAGCGCGAAGCTTCTATCTCAAGCGGATCCTCTTCATAAAAATCCCGCAGTGTCAGCAGATCTTTATGCCGATAGAGCGCATTATCATCAAAGTTCACCTTGGCATCCAAAGCATAAAGCTTTCCGGTTTCCGTCAGAAGAAACGGATTAATTTCCACAAGCGATGCATCGACAGCTTCGAAAGCACGATAAAGAGCCGCGATGATTTTGGTAGTAGGCGTCAGCAACTCCCCTGTCAGCCCCAACCGGAAAGCAAGCTTTCGGAGGGAGAAGGGTTGAAGCCCTATGCTGGGATCGACAAATTCTTTGAAGATCAGATGAGGAGTTTCCGCAGCAACTTTTTCGATATCCATGCCGCCCGCAGGAGAAGCCATAATTACAGGACGCTGGCTTCCGCGGTCCACAACGATTCCCAGATAAAATTCCTTTTTGATCGGCAGGCCTTCCTCGATAAGAACCCGCCTTACTTTCCGGCCTTCCGGCCCGGTTTGATGCGTAATAAGAGTCATTCCAATCATCTTGCCGGCGATTTCTTCGGCTTCCGCCGGGGTGGATGCGAGCTTGACTCCGCCTCCTTTTCCGCGCCCTCCGGCATGGATCTGTGCTTTTACCACTACAGTCTCGCCTAGGCGTACGGCAATCTCGTAGGCCTCATAGGGATTCGAGGCAATTTCCCCACGAGGAATAGGAACACCAAACTGCGATAATACCTGCTTCGCCTGGTACTCATGTATTTTCACGATGATTCCTCGTTCCCAGGAAGCCCCCCTACGGGTCCCGGGGGATCTGTTGAAGGAGTCAGGAATTGCCTGAAACAGTAGGGAGTTTCAGGTCTGGCGGGGTATTGTATTGCACACACCTAAGTCGTTCAAATGAAAATGTGTTCACAATCTCCGCTTCCTGAGACAGGAAGAATTATCAACAAAAGGCTCCGGACAAAAAGACATGCGGATTCGGTCTGAAGAACTCATCCAACGATTCACTCTCTGGAAGATTGTTAACCTAAACCTGATTTTCATTGTACTACCGCTGTTTTCCAAGCTTGGAGGTGACGTAAAAGCCCCTGTTGTTCTGGATCAGCCTCTTCCCTTTTATACAGATGCAGCGCGCAAGGTTCGCATCGAAGGGACTGTTCTGCTTCAGCTTGTGGTTCGCAAGGACGGGAAGCCGGATAGATTTAAGGTTCTGAAAAGCCTGGGTTACGGCCTGGACGAATCGGCAATCTTTACTGTTAGGGATAAATGGCGATTTAAGCCTGGAACATATAAAGGCGAACCCGCTGATGTGCAGATCATGGTCGAGACATCATTCAAACTTTATTAGTCTGGGAATGGCTGTAAGTTGAAGTAGCGCTACAGGGAATCGAACCCTGGTTTGATGGCTGAGAAGCAAAAAGGAATGAAAGATTCTAAGTCATTGATAAAGCGGCGGAAAGCTGATTTTACGCGGGTTTCAGGGGAAAACACGGGGTGCATATCTTGCCTCGGGATTCCTGAGTTTTCCCCTATTATACGGATTTATTTCCCTACAAATTTCCCTACAATAGAATAGGTTGTATGGTTGCTCGAAACAGGTTGTATGGTTGGCGGTAAAAAGATGGAGGATTTATTTCCCTAAAATTCCCTACACCGGCTTGTGCGTCTGGCGGTAGAATGAAGTGATCCAAATTGCTCGGCTAGGCTTGCAACCGAAAACCGGCTACGTCCTGGCCGGCCGCCGGGCATCACAAAAAGGACAGTCATAAGGACGGTGACAAATGGCCAGACCGAAAAAAATCAGCTGTTCAATCTTAATTGATCACCTTAAAGCTGAAATCGATCAGCGATACAAAAATCGAGACTCGGGCGATTGGAGAAAAAATTCCGCGCTACTCAATAATCCCGATTTTCTGGCTCGAAGTCAGAATGATCGCTGGTTCACTATGAATCACCTGCTTTCAATGAAGGACGGCAGAGCCACACTGCAGGCACTGTGTGATCTCCAAAAACCATTGAATAGCGCACGGGAAATTGAAAACTTTTTAAAATCAGAACTAAAAAGCACAGGGGCGCATCTTTATATTGGGGCGAGTTGGGCCTACGATTGCGAACATTTAGGACATTTGATTTGGCTTTTTCAGAATACAGATAGAAAACAGAAATCACCTGGAGCCCCCGCATATAGCCTGGGAAAGAATATTGCACGCGTAATGCAATTCGGCAGCGATTTCAAAGATTTATCCAAACTCAAAAAATTGCAAAAGCTTCTTAATGACAAGCGACAATGGAACCCCGTGCTGCACAAACACGGCTATTGGAATTTGGAATACGCAGAGCAGTTATCAAAAGTTATAAAGGCCTTTGAAACGTATAAAAATCAAAAGAAATCACTCGGCGAAATTCGGGACCAAAAGTCCCATATTTCCGCCCGAAGCAATTATTAAAAATATTTTCCCTCATAACTCTACTTCCATCAATACGTTAGCGTAACGCCTAATTTTTATCTCCGGCGAAAATTGACTCGAATTTTGCCGACGCGCATACATACCGCGTGGATGGCAGGACCAACAAAACCATCCGGAAAAGAGATAAAATGGAAACTCTCAGCAAAATGCGCGATATAGAATATTTGATCGAGCGCCAGCACTCCATAGGTATCGCCGATGACCTAGTGCGGTCATTCTTAGCGGATGATCGCGCGTGGGAGCTGATCTTGTCGATATGCCGGGATGCTACATCCTACGCGACTGCGGAGCAGATCGAGGACCGCATGATGCAGTGGATAGTTGCCCAAAAAGTCGAACACAAAAACTCGCTAGGCAGACCCGCATCACTGGAGAGCGTTCGCGCAAAATGCCGGCTCATGGCGCACTCGATCGTATCCTATCGGCGGCGGGCCGGGATCGATGGTACTAACGGCAACGGGCATTCCTGCCAATGCTCCGATGACAACGGCCACAATAGGAAGTAGCATGCGACCTACCCCTGCGGGAAGTAATATAAATAATCCCAATCCAGCTCAACCCGAAATTCTCACAGTCCGCCAGGTAGCGGAATTGCTGGGCATCAGCGAAAAGGCGGCTCGATGCCGAGTCAGCCAGGGCTTGCTCCCCTTCCGGCGCTGGGGCGGATCGCTGGTTTTTCTCCGCAAAGAAATTCTCGCATTTCTCGAAGCCTTGCCGGGCACCAGCCTTAAAGATGCTACCGAAAACGCGGAGCGGAGGATTGAATAATGATGAGGATGCCCTTCGGCAAGTATCGCGGCTGTTACATCTCCAGCTTGCCCAATGATTATTTGCGCTGGCTGCTTGCTCTTCGAGACCTCCGCGAGCCATTAGCTAGAGCGATCCGAGAAGAGGCGGCAAGCCGTTGTGGCGGGCCGGATGATACCGATGAGTCGGAAGATCCATTCCGCAGCATAATCCCGGAGCCCGAGGTGTTGAGTCTTGCGGATCGAATTATCCGCACGGGCTATAAACGTCTGGCATCACAGATGCATCCGGACACCGGAGGAAGCCACGACGGTATGATTCTTTTAAATATTGCAAATCATTTTTTACGCTCCCAGCTCCGAGGGCTCAACCAGTGACCGCGCCGGCGATGAAAAAACTCCACGAACTCCCCGGATTCCGCCAAGTGGCGAAAAACCAGTATGAGGCGAGATGTCCGGGGCATGAGGATAAGAGAGCTTCTCTATCCATCGGCCTCGGCACGGACGGGAAGATTTTGCTTGATTGCAAGGCGGGATGCAAAACCGATACGATCTTGCAAAGCCTCGGGCTATCCATGCGGGATTTGTTTCCAGAAAATAACGGCAACGGTCATCATCCGGAGCGGCAGATCATCGCAACGTATGACTATCGCACGACAGACGGCACACTGAGTTATCAGGTTGTGCGGTTCGAGCCGAAAGATTTTCGCCAGCGGAAACCCGATGGTGCCGGCGGCTGGATTTGGAATGCCAAAGGGCTAAAGCGACTCCCCTACAATCTGCCCGAGATCGACGCAGCTACCGAGGTTTTCATTGTAGAAGGCGAGAAGGACGTTGAATCACTACGCAAGATCGGCCTGACGGCAACCTGCATCGCGGGCGGCGCGAAGTCTCCGGACTGGCCGACGGTATCACAATACTTCCGGGCCGATCAACATATCACCATCATTCCGGACAATGATGGGCCGGGTGAAGGATACCAGGCGAACGCGGGCGCGGCGCTATGCGGCAAGGTTGCATCAATTAAGGTTCTGCGGCTCGAAGGATTGCCAGAAAAAGGCGATGTATCCGACTGGCTTGTCGGCCGCGATCCGGAAGCGGCCGCAGAGGAGCTATCTCGATTGAGCGAGGCGGCGCCGGAGTGGCAGCCGGCAGAATCGAATCCGGAGCAGGCCGTGGGATTCCAGCCGCCAGCACATTGGCAATTATACGATGTTGCTGACCGGTTTGGTTGGAAATGTCCGGATTTGGAGCCCGTCATTGAAGGCATTTTGGCCAAGGGAAATCTGCTATGGCTAGCAGCGGAAACGCAAACCGGGAAAACTTTATTCATGCTTTGGGTGTGCCTGCATCTGCTCAATAAGGGAACCTTGTTTGATCGCTTCGCAGTCACGCCCGTCAAGAAGATCCTGTATGTTGCATGCGAGGATCCAGCTCGAAGATTCAAAGCCCGATTACTCGATATGACGGACGCAGCAATAGAGGCGGGGCGGTTCGTGGTTTATGTTGCTCCGGGGCTTTCGATTTTTGATTCGCTCTGCTTCCTGTACCTCGAAGAAATGGTCCATGATGGCGGATTTGATCTTTTGGTTATTGATACCTTCCAGGCAACGACGATGGGCGTTTCATCATTCGACGATGAGAAGCTGTCTGTAGTCATTCGGCGACTGCTCGATCTCACCCGGAGGCTTGGAACCACAGTTATAGTCAATGATCATTTCCGCAAAACGCAACAGAACAAGAAACGAGTGGAGCTTGATTCCAATGACGTCAAAGGCAGCGGCGGCAAGCTCCAGAACGCGGATGCCTACCTGCTCATGGACCGGCAGAACGGCAAGCTTCGAGTTGTGGGTAAGTCCAAAGAGTGGGATAGGCCGATAGGTTTTCTGCTCGATATCTCAGCTCAAGGCAGCACGGGCAAGAAGTTTACATATGCGGGCGATCTGGATCAGATGGCCAACGACATGAAAAAGATGGGCGAAGAGAACAAGTATCGAGTGCTCGAAGCCTACGATTTTTCTGAGTGGCGCTCGCGCGCGGATGTTGCAGATCGAATATCTATGAGCGCTTCCACGGTTGCGAAGCATACGGCCGTTTTGCTCAAAAATGCGGAATTGGAGCAGCAAGGGATCGGCCGCAATACCAAATATCGGCGCTTATCGTCCGATGCGACCGTCCGAAGTGAAGACACCCCTCGGACGAATAACCACAAAGGTTTATATGACAATAATTAAATCGTCCGAGGGCGCAAATTTAAAAATCGTCTTAGCTCATACGCATACGAGTAGGGCGATTCCCGCTGCTTCAAAAGCGGAATCGTCCGAACGAGGTATATCACTATATAAGCTCGGACGAATACCTCGGACGAAATACAAAAAATTGGATTGTAACAAAGAAGGCGGGAAAAATCCCACCCGACGAACGCCCAACCCGGAAGCCATAAAGGCGGCAATCCAGCTACACAAGCCGGGTTTGATGACTACCAAACATCAAAACAGCTCCGTAAACAATAGCAATGATGGCACTTATAAACCAGCTCCCGAAAATGTGGGGAATTACAAAGGGAAATTGAACGATGCAAAGTGATCGACGTCCCTATTCTCGAACAGGTCTAAATAGCTTAAAAGCCCGGGTTAGGCTCAGAGGTTTGCACGCACTTGACGCCCGGACAGCCTCAGCTCGAGCCCTGATCGCCTGGCAAAAAGAACTTTTTAAGGCTCTCGGGGGCGAAGCGACTTGCAACCCGGAAAAGAAAGCCTTGGTTGACCTGGCCGTGCGGACCCGGCTTTTTATCGAAAACCTTGATTTCTGGCTTCTCGGCCAACAATCGCTTGTGAGCGCAAAACATCGGGCAATTCTACCGGCATTGCGCGAACGGCAAGTGCTTGTTGATTCTCTTGCCCGGATGCTCACTCAGCTTGGTTTGGAGGATGCAAATAGCCAAAAGAAGGGCGTTCCCGATATTCGAGACTACATGAAAGCGAAGCAGGCCGGCGGAGGGCAGGAAGTATGATCGGCCATACCTACTCATTCCAGACCGATGAGAATTTTTTCGGCGGTATCCATCCCAGAGCGGAGAGTTGGGCGGCCTGGAATACCGTGTTCAAAGCGATGGATGGCGACGAACTCTCACCGGCCGAGTGCGAGATATGGCGAGAAATTACAGCGTTGGATTACATGCCCGGAAAGATCCGCAGAAACTTCCTAATGCTTTGCGGGCGCCGAGCTGGGAAGGATTTAACGGCAGCTCGCTTAGCAATCGGCCAAGCGTACAATGATGACCATCTACCTTATGCAGCCCCAGGAGAGAAAGTCTTTGACCTAGTGATATCGCTTAATCAGCGCAGCAACCGCGTTTTTCTTGATTACGTGAAAGGCTTTATTCACCATTCGCCAATTCTCGCACAGGAAGTCATCCATGAGACACAGCAGGAAATTCACCTTCGGAATCAGGTGGTTATCGCCGGCTATCCCTGCTCTCACGCAGCACCCCGAGGATTGACCGTCAAAATGTTTATCCAGGACGAAGCTGCATTCTTCCGGCAGTCCGGAGTTGTGACGGATGTCGAAGTGTTTCGGAGCGTGCGTCCATGCATGGCGAGTATTCCAAATTCCCGATTCTTCATCCTGAGCAGCCCCTATGTAAAGCAGGGGCTTGTCTATGATCTCTGGCGACAATATTACGGCGTCGAGAATGATTTCATCACCGTTATACAAGCTCCCACAACAAGGATGAATCCGACCATCAGCTCTGAATTCCTGAAACAGGAACAAGAGGCCGACCCGGAGGCATACCGCCGGGAATATCTTGCCGAGTTTATTGACAGCATTTCGTCTTTGTTCACGCCCGAAGCTATTCGTGGATGCGTAATGGAAGGCATCCGAGAGATTTCTCCTACTCCTGGAATCTGGTACTTCGGTTTTGTGGATGCAGCAAGCGGCGGACCCGGAGGCGATTCAATGAGCTTGGGCATTGCCCATAATCAGGACGGCCAAGTTGTACTTGATGTCAGCCGGGAAGTTCTGCCTCCGTTTCAGCCCTCAGCGGTAGTTGAGGAGTTTGGAGAAATACTCAAATCATATCGGCTATCGAGTGTGACCGGCGACAGGTTTGCGGCCGGCTGGTGTGCAGAGCAGTTTAACCAGTGCGGCATTGCCTATATTCCCAGCGAGCTGAGCAAGAGCGAAATTTACCGGGAAATCATCGCGCCAGTGAATTCCGGCAAGGTCCGCCTGCTCGATTCCAGGAAGTTGATTCAGCAATTCGTAAGCCTGGAGCGGAGAGTTACCCGAGGCAGCAACCAAGAGACCATTGACCATCCGCGGGGTGCTACTCAACACGATGATTTGGCAAACGCTGCTTCGGGATGTTTGGTCTTGGCTTCCGAAGGCGGATCGGGCCGAGTCGGCGAAGTGTCGATCGCGCGGGCTTCCTCGGGCGGCCGGAGCGGTTTTATTGGCGGACACATTACACGGTTTGATTTTTAATCAAAGGAGAAAATATGACCCCGATGGAAATTCAGAACACGATTGACGATTTAAAAAATCAGCAATCGGGCATCGACAGCCAGCTCACCCAGACTCAAGGGCGGGCTTCCTCAATCGAAGAGCAACAGAGACAGCTCAGCGTACCTGCTTTTAACGGTGATGATGGAGCCTTGAAGAAATTCGAGGAGCTTTCAGAGGAAACAATTCGGCTTGCTCAGCGGGAGAAGGGCCTGCTCTTTGCATCGGGCCGGATCCGGGAGCAGCTCCAGGACGCCGAGACCCGGTTGCAGGAAGCGGAGCGATCCGAGAAGCGGGTCGCACAGCAGCACTTAGCCGATGAGATTCTCTCGCAGGTTGCGAAGGCACAAGCGGCGCTTAATTCCTATGCGCGATTCATCGACGAAATAGCCGGCTTTGCCAGTCAGATTGAAGTGATCGACCGGCAGCTTGGCGGCCATTTCGATTCAGGGAGCGTATCCCGGGTGCTGGGATGGCAAGTGGAGCAGGAGCTTCGCCGGCGCTTTCCGGGTTTTATGTGGGGCGCAATCTGCTATCGCCGCGATTTCAATGCAGCGGAAAGTCTGCGGGCGCACCTCGAACAGTTTCAGGAGCCCGAAGTTAAAATGGCGTAGCTTGAAATAAACACTTTCAGAACAGGAGATTGAATCATGCAAGTAACAGAAATCACATCAGTTTTGAGTTCGGTCGTCATGGCGGCCGATGGGGATCTTTGGGCTGACGCGCTACCCTTCGGCAACTATCCGGCTTGCCTAATCCAGATTGTAAAATCCGGCACGGTCAATGTCGCAAGCTTGGCAATAAAATCCGGGCCGACGAAGGAAACGGTTTTGGCTGTGGATCATGCATCGGCAGTTATCGACGCCAGTTCATCGAAAACGGTTTACGTCCCGCGCCTTGGGAGTTTTTTGCAGGGCGAAATCAGTTCATGGTCTGGCAGCGGCAGCCTGGATATTTCAATCATGCCGGTTGCCTACCGAAGCCTCTCAGAGCAAGTCCTTCCTGCCAAGTATATTCTGGGGAGCGTTTCCAAAGGCGCAAACGGCACCTTGTGGACAAACCCGATACCGATTGATCCGTATCCGGCGGCGATCGTCAATATCCAAAAAACCGGCTCGATTTCAGCCGGCACACTGACACTTTCAACGGGCGCGGATCCGCTGAGCCTGGCAACGGTCGATGACAGCAACGCGGTTATTGATTGCCATACGGCGTCCGTTCAGAAATACGTCAGCAATCTGAATAAGTACCTGCAGGCGACGATCGGCAGCTGGAGCGGCACCGGCAGCATTTCAGTCACGATTGAGTTACTAGGCTTCCGGTCGTAAGGCCGGGAGTGAGGAGGAAAAAGTATGAACATCGAAAGCATTATTCAAGAGGCAGTGAAAAAGGGAGTGGAGGGAGTCGCAGAATCCAATAAGCAATTGCAGCAGAGTTTTTCAGAGTTTCAGCGGGCGGCGGTTGAGTTTCAGGAAAGGCGGCGGATTGACGGCATAGTGCGGAAATATCGTGTCAGTCCGCAAATGGCCGCGTCGATGGCTGGCGTTGAATTGAATGATCGGGCCGAGCAGCTCGCCAAAGAGCGGGGCATTTCGTTTGGAGAGGCGCTCAACGAAGCTTCGCAGTTGCCGGAATTTGCCGAAACTCCGAAGCCGGATCTTCCGCCGATTGTGGCCGAGTTTTGCGAGAGACACCCGGAAATGACAGGTTATTCCGTGGATCCGGCTTCGATCGCGGTCAATGCCGAAATTGAGCACTTGGCGAGAGTGGGAAAAATCACCTTCGGGGAAGCGCTGGATATTGCGAACTCTGCAGCATTCGGGGAAGCGCCCATAAGCCCGGAGGTTGAGGCTGGAAAGCGCAAGGCCACAAAGGAAGCTCAAGCCCGCGAGCAGGCCCGCGATGCCCTCCGCAAAAAGCACAATCTGCCCGGCGAAAAGATCATGGATAGCGGAAAAGGCATCCTGGTGATGATCCGGGCGGGCGAGATTGAAAAAAGCAAGTATGACCGGCGCCAGGAAAAAAGCACGATCACCTATGAGGCGGCGCTCGAACAAGCCTGGAAAGAGCTTTCGGCTGAGGGCTGGAAGTCCCTGCCGGCGGAGTGGAAATGATCGTTTTAACGCTTATCAATTCGGATGAAGTGCATGTCTCGGGCTTGCCCTGGCGAATGGCATGGAACTGCATCAAAGACAATCGGGGAAAATTCAGACACAAACACGGGATTTTGATTTTGCCCCTTAATTACCTCCCGGCTTTGGCGCGAAGGCTTCGGAGAGAAGCTGACCTCGGCAAGGATAGGAAATTGCGTTTTCGCTTCGAAGCTTATCCCGATTCGGCTCCGAATTGGGCTCAAGTGTTCGTGGAAAATTTCGGAAATGACAAATTTCGTTTTCTGGAGAATAGGCCCAAATGATCAGAATTGACATATCCGATGCAATTCAATCTCTCGATCGATTGCGCCAGGTTATGCAGCGTCCACAACCATTCCTGCAAATCATCGCCAACAAAATGCAGCGGCGGGCGCGGATCAGCTTTGAGAAGGAGCAATCGCCGGAAGGCAAGGCATGGAAACCTCTGAGCCCGCGATATGCAGCATGGAAGACAAAACACATGTCCGGTCGCGGGATACTCCGCAAGAGCGGTCAGCTTGTCAAAACAATTTTCACCGGCACAACAGCACGCTCGGCTTATATATCGACGGCGAACCTTCCGCATGCGGCCAGGCATCAATACGGATTCAACGGGACGGAGACGGTTCGCGCTCATATCAGAGTGGCGCACAAGCGGCGGTCCATCAATGTCAGGGCTCATTCGGTATCGGCATTCTCGCGCCATGTCAGCATCCCGGCGCGGCCTTATCTTGGTTTTCCACCGCAAGACCAAAGAGAAGCCGCGGAAGAAATAGCGATCGAGGCGGAAAAGATTTTCGAGGGGAAAAAATAACAGGGGGAAAAAACTATGTCAGGACGCGCGGGCGTTGTGCGAATCGAGGCTGAATTTGATGAAAACGAGGCTGTGAGTGGAATTAATCAGTTGCGCGGCTCCATTCAATCCCTGCCTGGAACGGCACAGGAAGCGAAATCGGAATTCCAAAAGCTTTGGGACGAAGTGGCGAGAAGCCGGGATGTAACTGATAAGGCCACGTCGGCAACAAAAGACGCGGCTGAATCCATCGGGAATATGGCTTCTAAAGGGACGTTGTTGACAGGCGTATTAACAGGATTGTCAACGCTTGCGCTTCCGGCTATTACGCTTGGCATCGGTCTTGTGGTTTCGAAATTCATTGAATGGCAACAGGAATCCGAGAAGGCCCGCGAGGAAAATGAAAAATTCAATCAATCGCTCATTGAGCAGAGGCGCGAACTCGCCAACCTTCGCACAGAATACGATCTGATGGGGATGAAGGGAGCGGCAAGGCTTGAAGAAATAGCCCGGCGGAGCATGGAAGTAACGAAAATGCGCTTGGATTTACTTAAGGGTAGCCTTCAGGCATTAGAGCTTGGGCAAAAACAAAGCGGCAGAGGCCTTACAAAAGAGGATGTATCAGCCCTTAAAAGAACTGGATTTTATTTCGGACCCGGCGTCAAGCTTGAGGAAGAGATTGCAGCAACAAAGGAGCTCATAGAAACAACAACTCTTGAATACGAGAAATATGAGCAGCAACTCGCCAACGCCATGAAACGCGGCACGCAGGAATATGCAGACGCAGAAGAAAAAAAGACAGCAAAAACTCAAAAGGAATACGAAACCCGCCTGAAAAACCTGCAAATATACCTCGACGCCACGCGCAAGCTCGAAATCGCCTCCATCCTGGATCCGGCCTCCCGGATCGGAGCGCAGCGCCTGGAAGATCTCGAAAAAGCCGGTCTATCAATACCCGGCGTAACGTCGGAAGCTGTAGCCGCAAGACAGGCGGCGGTAAATGCCAAGGCCGTCGCGGATCTTCAAAAAATATGGCTCCAGCAAACGCGGAGCATAAAAACCACGGAGCCGCTTGAAGGCACTTTCGATCAATTCCTCTCCGGCCTGAAAGCCGAAGGCAAATCCGCCGAGGAGTTTTTGAAGCAGGGCAAGGAAGCCATGCGGGCCTGGGAGCAGGAGCAGGATCGGATTATCAACCTGAACGAAAAAATGGCCCAGGACGCCGAACGCAATTTCGAGAGAGCGGCAAATGCCATTGAAGGATTCTTCAACCGGGTATTTCTCACGGCCCGGTCATTTTCCGACGTATGGCGTCAGCTCTGGATGCAGATGGCAAATTTCGGGATCAGCCAGATTGCCAAAATGGTCGCAGCCTGGTGGACCGGGCAGCGCTCCATGTCTCAGGCGAGCTATACGGGCGGCTATGGCGGGGGCGGATACGGCGGCGTGACTCAGGGTGTGCAGTCGGTGCTGCAATATGCCAGCGCGGCGCCTGCGATGATGGGCGGGGCATATGGCACCGCCGACATGCTTGCCGGGATGAGCGGCATTTCATCGAGCGGCTATGAGGGCCTGGGCGCAACCGGCACGGGTGCGATTTCGGGCGGCGCGAGCATGGGTGCCAATATTTCAAGCCTGCTCAAATCTCCAGCCGGTCTCGGCATAGCGGGAATGGTCGGGCTTAACTTCATGAACATGGGAATAAACCGCGGCAACATGGCTCTGGCGGGCATCAGCGGCTTTATGGGCGGCGGCTTCGCGGGATTGGCGCTTGCAAGCAGCGGTCTTCTCGGAACCGGTTTATTGGCTTCAGCTGCATTCCTTGGACCTGTCGGCGCTCTCGCCGGTCTCGGTGTCGGATTGTTTCTTGCCGCCCGGAAGCGCGGCCAGCAGAAAACGGCATCAACTGCCGTGCATGCCCAATACAACGAGTTGCATCAACAGATTATAGAGGATTTCCAGCAACATAAGCGCGGATACGACGATGCCGTTTCCAGCCTGACATCGGCTTATGAAAGCTCAGTCATGGCTCTGCAAAGCATGGGCACGCCGGGTAGCCGGACTATTTCGGAAATTTCCGGATATTACCGTGAAGGGCTTACTCAGATGAAAGCCATACAGGCCAGGCGCGAGGGCAGGTTATCGACGATCTCAGGATTGCCCGTTCCTGAGTTTGCAGGCGGTTCTGACGGCATTATTCGCAGCGGATCAGGCAATGGCTTTGCCGCAATCATCCATCCGAGGGAGGCCGTTTTAAACGAAAGAGCGGCGGCAGCCCTGGGTGACGACGCAATCCGTAAATTGAATGCAGGGAAACCTGCAGGCGGGATGGATGTTCATCTGCATTTTCCGGATGTGTATGACTCTCGCGGATTCGAGCGCGTATTAACTACAAATATCGACAGTCTGAAAAAAGTCATCCGGCGGGCGGCAAAAGATATAAGCGCTCCGATGCCTGTTTAGGTGCGCAATTATGGCTAATACCGATGATTCCCTTGAATCGCCTGCCAGACAGAGCCAACCAAATGCCAAGGGCGCCGCAAACGCGGGCCGATGGCTTGACCTCCTCGGGAGTCAACGGGCGGCCGGAGGATTTCCGGAGCCGGCCGCCTGAAAATCTCGCCTCCGCCTTGTAAAAGGCTGATTGCTTCCATTGGCAACGGCAGCCGCCAGCAGAACTCAAATAGGGATGTATGCCGCTAAGCTTTCGGTTGAGATCGAGGCTCCTGAGGCGGATAAAGCGAAAGTTGGTCAAAGGGGACACTTTCAGAAATGAAAAACGCCAAGCGTAAGGGATCGCGAAATGAGTATAAGGCAATCCGGATCCTCGAGGCCGCCGGCTACCATTGCACCCGCGCCGCCGGCTCCCTGGGAATTTTTGATATCATCGCAATCTCAAGGCAAGACATCCGGCTTGTGCAGATAAAGAGCAATCGCAATGCTCCGCCTGCAGAGCGCGAAGCAATCCAGAAGTTTTCCGGGATGCCTCAAGGCGCGTCGAAAGAAATCTGGATCTTCGAGGATTACGGAAGGCAACCGATCATAACGGAGATTCCATGAGCCCCAAAGCTGAAGCCGAAATGCTGAAACTCCTGCAGGCGATCGCGGCCGGCGTCGGCTCCATTCTTTCGGAGCTTCGCGGCCGGCGGGAAGCAGGACAAGACAGAAGTCCAGAGCGCCAGGTTGTTCTTATTCCAGTCTGCCCGACATGCGGGCAACCGCTTGGAAGCGGCAAAATCAGGCATACATCTGGATAGGCCCCTGGCGCAATCGTTCAACCTGGGCCGTTATACGAAAGGAAATTTTCGATGGAAGGCGTTAAACTCTGCGGACTCTGGAAAAACAAGACCAAAGAGGGCAAGCCGTATTTGAGCGGCAAGCTGGGCTCTGCAAAGCTTTTGATATTTCAGAATGAGCGCAAGCAGGCAGCCAATCATCCGGATTACACAGTGTTCCTTGTCCCTGGCGAGAACAAGCCGAAGGATTCCTCCGGGCAGCAGACAAACAACGGCGCCCCTCCGGATGAAGATGGCTATGATCCGCTTGGCCGGGATATCCCTTTTTAGGAGAGAGCACAAAATGAGCAAATTAGCCTATCGGGGCATTTATCTGCTTGGCATCTTCATTGCGCTTGCCGGCTGCGCGACACTCGCGGTTATCATGCTTGGCGCAATGCAATAAAAAGGCCCGGACATTTTCCGCTAATATCCGGGCCTTAAATTCTGACACGTCGGCTTTCTCGTAAATCTATTCTACCACACACACGGGGAAGCCGTATGAGACCAGCCGGGAATCAATCGCGGGAATGCTGCTTATGCGGCAATCCTGAAGCAGTGCGCATCGAAGAAAGAAAGACGGCCGATGACGGAAGCACGGAGACCTGGCGCTTTTGCCGGGAATGCTGGCGCGAGCTGCAACGGCAGCGGGCGGATACCGAAAATGCTGTCTGCCGGAAGTACGTTGTTTTTTTGCAGTTCCTTTCAGGGCGGTATCGCATGCAAAGGGCTTTCAATGGCAATCAGGCGAGCAGAGTTATGCCAAAAATAGCTATTGACACGCTTATGCACAGTATCATATCATCGCATTATGGCAAAACAAAGGATCACCCTGACAGTGGAAGCGGATCTCATAGAACCGATGAAAATGCTTGCGGTTGTGGAGAAAAGAAGTGTCAGCGAGATAACGGAAAATCTCTACCGCGAGTATATGGAACGGTTCAAGGGATTTGTGAAAACGATCGAAAAGGGCAAACAGAAGCTTTAATCTGCCTGGAAACGGAACCGGCAACCGTTCCAGCGGCCGCCGATTCCTAACCAAGCATTCCTAAACGGAGGAAAGCATGGCTAAAACGAAATCTATCATCAAACCCGCATTCAGAGAAATCTCAAAAGCATTCTGGTGGCAGCATTGCCAGCGGGATCCCGGAGCGGACATTGATCCCGCATTGGAGGCCACGCATTGCTCATGCCGTCCAGTGGCACATTGCTGGCATGTTGTGGAGAATCGAGATTTGCCAATTTGCTGCTATTGCGAGAAGACCGGACACCTGGGGCGAACTGGTTATATTCAAGACAATTTGTTTCATTCGTTTCTGGAGATTATCCACAGGAATTTTGTTGTTAAAACCTCCGGACCAATCGATGGACAGGTAATGAAGATTGTGGGCGATGTCCGCTATCCTGGAAGTAATTTCCCGTATGCGATCGAAACCACGGATATCAGATCAGGGCTCAGAAGGCTATATATGCGTAATTCCTACAGCGGGGCTGAATTTCTCATGTCTCAATTTCTCCGCCATTTGGGAATTCTCAATTATAATCTGGAGGCGCTTAAAACTGGGAAAATCCCGCACGAATTTCGGGCAGAAGCAATTCAAGAAATCCAAAACCAACTAGGGTTTTTCCCTTCCACGCGCACTATCACAGAAGAGCGCGAAGTGAAAGACCATTATGCCGACCAGGCGGCAAGGCAATTCAGAGCTTTAACCAGGTCAAAACCGGCGCAACACAAAAAAGCCGGCAAGAGCGCCAAAAAGGCAAAAAAGCATTAACCATTCAATCCGGGCTTTTCGGTGCCCTTAGAGGCTGATCCAATGCATATCCAATTTCTACATTCAGAGGAGCTGATAATTGATCCCTGGCATCCCGTTTGCAAAAACGGCGCCGCAGTTCTTCGCATTGTGGGCACGGGACGGATAATCGATCCGGATATTTTACGCGCGGATCCCAATTCTAAGATTATCACCGATGCTCCGCAGCTAGTCTGCATGCTCCTGGGGATTCAATATCCTGATCGGCAGATCAAGGCCAGGAAGAGGCGGCCGAGGGGAACCGCCCCTCCCCATTGTTTTCCAGACTAAATGGTTGTTACGTATATCCTATATTACGTCGCGAATTGCGCATGTATTCGAGGGATTCGGTTAAGAAATTGTAAAAGGAACCGGGGCCCTTCGGGGCCCCTGGGAGGAAATCATGGCACGAAAAGGGGATGGAATTTATTTGAGGGGCTCAACCTGGTGGCTTGATGCCTACATCAGCGGCAAGCGTTACCAGATGCCTCTTGGAAAGAATATCAAGCGGGCTGTGGCTCTTGATCTGGCGTCGATCAAGCGAAGCGCAATCCTAAAGGGCGAAGCCGGCATCGGGCGGAAGAAAAAGGATATCGTATTTGAAAAGGCGAAAGAAGAATTCCTGGACGTGGTAAAGGTTAATAACCGGCCGCACACGCTCCGCGGGTATCAGCAGCACCTTGCTGAGCTGGAAAAGACCTTCGGGAAGGAAAGGAAGCTGAGCGAGATATCTCCCTTCCTGATCGAAAAGCATCGATCGCGCCGGATCTCCGAAGAGGCCCCCGTTGGATTCAACCGCGAGCTGGGCACACTCCGAACCATGTTTAACTGGTGCATCGATAAGGGCAAATACGAGGGCTCGAATCCCACCCGGAAGGTGAAGAAAATCAAAGAATCAAGAGGAAATGAGCGCTTCCTTGAACCGGAGGAAGAAACCGGACTTCTTGAGGCATCCGGAGAACCACTCCGGACCATGCTCATGTGCGGCATCTATGCCGGGCTCCGGATCCCTTCCGAGGTTCTATCTCTAAAGAAGACCAGCGTCGATATTAAGCACGGATTCTTGACGGTTGAGGGCGCCTTTGCCAAGAACGGCAAAACCGAGACAATCCCGTTAAATCCTATTTTAAAGAATGCCTTGGCGAAGATCCTGGCAAAACCGAATAACAGCGAATACGTTTTCGTGAGAGCCAACGGCCAGCCCTACAAAAGCATTCAAAATATCTTCCGGAAGGCTGCAGAAAAGGCTGGGCTTACGAACATTTCCCCTCACGCCATGAGACACACTTTTGCATCACGCCTGGGTGAAATGGGATGCGATATCCGGACCATTCAGGAGCTTGGCAGATGGGCCGATATCCGCATGGTTCAGCGTTATGACAACGTGAGTGAACGAAGAAAGAAAGAAGCGGTTGCTGCCCTTTCCGGGAATTTCCCTACAAAATTCCCTAATGTCTCAGAGCAAAATCAAAAATCCTACCTAAATCCCGTTGCTGTAAATGATTGTAAAAGTTAATGATGGGATTTGGTAGCGCTACAGGGAATCGAACCCTGGTTTGATGGCTGAGAACCACCCGTCCTAGCCCCTAGACGATAGCGCCTCAAGTGAAAGGGATACTACCAAACTGCCCTGCCACCGTCAACTTGGAGCTTCCGAATTGAGGATTCGAAATTCGAGGTTCGGCCTTTAGCCCCATTCTTAATTGCGCATTTTGTTGAACAAATTTCGATTCCAGCGCTGAGGCGCGTATAATTGCCCCAAAATAACTGAAGAGGTTAGACCGTTGGAAAATAAAAAGGTTGTCCTGGCATTTCCGCGCGGGTTTTGCGCGGGAGTTGTTCGAGCGATTGATATCGTTAATCTGGCTCTCGAGGCTTATGGGCAGCCTATCTATGTCCGGCGGGAAATCGTTCATAATAAGTTCGTCGTAAACGAGCTTCGACAGAAGGGCATTATTTTCGTCAATGAAATCGACGAAGTGCCGATTGGAAGCCGTGTCATATTCAGCGCACATGGGGTTTCACCCGAAATTTCCGCTGCAGCCAAAGCCCGACATCTGAAAGTAATCGACGCGACATGCCCATTGGTGACAAAGGTTCACCGGGAAGCCATCAAGTATGCCAGGATGGGATATACAATTATCCTCATCGGCCATTCGGATCATGACGAAGTCATAGGAACCCTTGGAGAAGCCCCCGGATCCATCACTGTTCTTGATCCTGAAGAGGATATTGACAAGCTTCACGTGCCGGATCCAACCAAGGTTGTATACCTTACACAGACCACTCTCAGCATGAACGACACACGCAATATTGTCGACAAATTGCGCCTGCGGTTCCCCTTGATAAAATCTCCGGCTTCGGAGGACATCTGTTATGCCACCCAGCATCGACAGGGCGCCGTATTGGAGCTTGCCCGGAAAGCCGGCTTGATCCTTGTGGTGGGTTCGGCAAACAGCTCCAATTCCTGCCGTCTGGTAGAGGTAGCGAAAGGAGCAGGAACAACGGCGCACCTCATAGATGACATTGAGGATATACAGCTGTCCTGGTTGAAAGATGTGCGCATAATCGGATTAACAGCAGGCGCATCGGCGCCCGAAGGCCTGGTTGAAAGAGTTGTGAGTTACTTAAATGGCTTAGGCTATCCTGATGTTGAAACGACCGGCGGCATAGTTGAAAATGTTCAATTTTCGCTCCCTCCTGAACTGGTTCGCGCCACGCAAAATACAAAATCCTCCGGCCGGAAGCTTAAAGGAAAAATTCTTTGAAATTCCGACGAATATTGGAAATAGAGGTCACTTAGGCTATAGTTGACTGTTTATAACTCAGGGGCAGGGACGATTTTGCCGGGTTGAATCAGTTTGACTGCGGTAATGGCCGCTGGCTTTTGCGGGATCAAGTGGTATTTATGGCTGAAGAATTTACCTTCGTGACGGGAGCAACCGGCTTTATAGGAAGTCATGTTGTGCGCCAGCTGCTTCGGAGGGGCGACCGGATAAGAATTCTTGCGCGCAACTCGAGCCGTAAATCGAATATCGAGTCTTTCGGCTGCGAAATTGCCATCGGCGATCTTAAGGACTTAAATTCACTCCTCCGCTGCGTCCAGGGCTGCCGCTTTGTTTATCATGTGGCAGCCGATTACAGGCTATGGGCAAAAAATCCGCAGGACATTTACGATAATAATGTGGGCGGAACGCGCAATCTTCTTTCCGCGTGCTGCGAAGCTGCGGTGGAAAAGGTCATTTATACCAGCTCGGTTGGAACGATCGGCATGAGGAAGGACGGCCTTCCGGCGGATGAAGACACGCCGGTCAAGCTGGACGATATGATCGGTCACTACAAGCGTTCCAAGTTCATGGCGGAACAGGTTGCGCGTGAATTCGCTTCATCCGGGCTTCCTGTAACAATCGTCAATCCGACGACTCCCGTGGGCACGGGCGATCTCAAACCGACTCCCACGGGGAAGATTATTCTCGAGTCTATAAAAGGCCACATGCCGGGCTACGTGGAAACCGGTCTCAATCTTGTAGGAGTAGAGGATGTAGCACGCGGTCATCTTCTGGCCGAAGCCAAAGGCCGCATCGGAGAGCGATATATCCTCGGGGGTGAGAACTGGACTCTCGAGGAAATACTCGATGCGCTTATACGCATCCAGGGGAAACATACTCCGCGATTCCGGATACCGTGGACGCTGGCACTGGTGGCAGGATGCCTGGAAAATTTCCTGATGGGGACCTTGCTGCGTCGCGAGCCGTTCATACCGCTCGAGGGCGTGCGGATGGCCCGCTATAAGATGTACATCAGCAGCGAGAAGGCAAGACGGGAGCTGGGATATAATCCGGAACCCGTGGAAAAGGCGTTGCGCGAAGCTGTAGAGTACTTCCGGAATGAGTGGCAGCCGGATTCATTACAGGATCGAGTTTCAAATTTGCGCGCGAACACCATTTGATATTTATGGCAGTCGGTATGAAGGATCAGCAGCAAACCGTTTTTGCAGACAGAGGCAAGCGGAGTTCAATAAACGGCGGGCAAATGCGCGCGGCCGTTTATCGAGGCGCATCTCTTATTTCGCTGGAGACTGTCCCGGTGCCAAAGATCTCGGAAGGGGAGATCCTGGTCCGGGTGCATGCCTGCGGCGTATGCGGCACGGATCTCAAAAAAATCGAGTACGGCCTTGTCCCTCCTCCCCGGATCTTCGGACATGAATTCGCCGGTACTGTTGTTGAAACGGGATCCCGTGTGACACGCTTCCGGGTGGGAGACCGGGTGGCGGTACACCACCACATCCCATGCCGGAAATGCTTCTATTGCCGGAAGAAACTATTCTCTCAATGCGAGTTTTACAGGCGCACCGGTACGACCGCGGGATTTGAGCCCGCAGGCGGCGGATTCGCTGAGTATGTCCGGGTAATGGATTGGATTGTGGAAGAGGGAACCATTCTAGTCCCGGAGGATATAAGTTTCGAGGAGGCAAGTTTCCTCGAACCCCTCAATACTTGTCTGAAAGCTCTGGAAACGGCCGAACTTGAATCCGGAGAAGTTGTTGTGGTCTACGGACAGGGACCGGTCGGGCTTCTTATGATGCAGTCTGCCCGGCGCGAAGGGAACCGGGTTGTAGGACTTGATTTCATCGAGAAGCGTCTGGAAATTTCGCGGGAACTGGGCGCTGAGGCTGCTCTGAATCCGGAAAAAGACAACGTCATCGAAGCGGTGGCCGGAATGACGGAAGGACGGGGAGCAGACCTGGCAATCGTCGCGGCGGCAAGCCCCCGCGCCATCGAGGACGCCCAGGGCATCGTTCGAAGGGGCGGTCGCGTTCTGCTGTTTGCACAGACGGTAGCCGGCGAAATGATTCCGGTTGATGCATCCCGTATTTGCGTCGAGGAAAAGAAGCTCATCGGCAGCTATAGCGCATCGATAGAGCTTCAAGAGAAAGCCGCTCAAATGATTTTCAAACGAGAAATAAATGTGGCCAGACTCATCAGCCACCGATTCGCACTGGAACTGCTCCCGGAAGGGATTCACCTGGCGTCTCATCCCTCTGAGCATTCGCTAAAGGTCGTGATACAGCCATGAGAGAATTGATGAAGGTTACCAGAGAGAAGATGACCGCGGCCGTTCTATACGGGAAGCGGGATGTGCGCATTGAGCAGATCCCGGTCCCGCGAGTAGAAGCCGGCGAGGTCTTGGTACGGATCAAGGCTGCGTTGACGTGCGGAACGGACCTGAAGGTGTATCGTCAGGGCTTTCACGCACGCATGATCGTCCCTCCCGCGGTGTTCGGACACGAACTCGCCGGAGTTGTGGAGGAAGTCGGAGAAGGCGTGGAGAGTTTCGCTCCCGGAATGCGCGTGGTTGCCGCAAACTCGGGACCGTGCAATAAATGCTTCTTCTGCGAACGGCATCTGGCAAACCTGTGTGAGAATCTCCAGTTCATCAACGGCGCTTATGCTGAGTTCATCAAGATTCCCGAATCGATTGTCCGCCAAAACCTCCTGATTCTTCCGGACAGTGTCGGATTCCACGAAGCCGCTCTTGTTGAACCTCTCGCCTGCGTCCTCCGCGCCGTCGAAAAGACCGGGATCGAGGAAGGCGATACCGTCGTCGTAATCGGGATGGGTCCCATAGGGCTGATGTTTGTGCAGATTCTCAAATCGCTGGGAGTCCGGGTTGTGGCTTTGGGCAACCGCAGTTCGCAGCTTACGGTGGCAAAAATCATGGGCGCGGATCACGTTGTGGACTCCACCCACTCCAACGTGGTTGAACAGGTGAGGAAGGTGACCAGTGGAAGACGCGGCGCCGATGTGGTCATCGAAGCAGTGGGATTAAAGGAAACCTGGCAGCAAGCCTTGGGCATGGTGCGTCGCGGCGGCACGATCAACCTTTTCGGCGGCTGCCCTTCGGGCACGCATATCCCGCTGGACAGCACTCTGATTCACTATTCGGAAATCACGATTAAGGCCAACTTCCATCACACTCCGCGCCATATACGGGAAGCGCTGGACGCCATCCATCGGGGAAGAATCAAAGCTCAAAGCCTCATTACGGGTGAGGAACGCCTTGCAGCCTTGGGCGGCGTTCTGGAACGGCTATTGAATCGGAACGGCGATCTTAAAATAGCCATCATCCCTTGAAGCCGTTTTGAGATATTCCCCCTCAATCCCCGGAGAGGTGCATGGGACCGGAACTGCTCGCATCCTATAAATCCGCCGAATCCATAGCTCGCAGTCGCAGCAATTTTTACTATTCGTTTGTCGTTCTGCCCTCGGAAAAACGGCGGGCGTTCTGCGCGGCTTATGCCTTCATGCGTTGCTGCGATGATATTTCGGACGGGAAGGCCGATCCGGAAGCCAAACGCCTCATGCTGAAGGACTGGCGCTCTCAGTTGGAAGCGGTTTACGCAGGCAAGCTGCGGAACCATCCGATCCTCCCCGCTTTCCATGATACGGTGACCCGGTTTTCGATTCCTGCGCAATACTTCCACTGGATCCTCGACGGAGCGGAAATGGATTTGGTCATCGACCGATACGAGACGTTTGAGGATCTCTACAAATACTGCTTTAACGTCGCTTCTGCGGTGGGGCTGGTCTGTCTTCACATTTTCGGCTTTTCGGATGAACGCGCCAAAAAGTATGCCGAGCAATGCGGCGTCGCACTTCAATTAACGAATATTTTGAGGGACGTGAAGGAAGATGCCGAGAGCGGACGCGTATACCTGCCGGTGGAGGATCTCAGAAAATTCAATTATACGGCGGATGAGCTTCGAAGGTGCGTCGCCGATGAACGATTCCGGAGACTCATGAAATTTGAAGCCGAACGGGCGCGGGGATATTATGCAGCGGCGCGCGAGCTTTTCCCGCTGATAGAGGCTTCCAGCCGTCCGGCCTTGTGGGCGATGATAAAAATCTATGAGCGCATACTCGACAGGATCGTTGAACAGCAGTATGACGTATTTCGCAATCCGGTACGCCTGGCCGGCACCGAAAAGCTATCCATTGCTCTGAAAGCGCTCGCCATGCGCTTTGTCGGCAAGCCTGGATTCAGGACACAGGCAACAACTTCCTAAAAGGTGACATTTGATCATGACGATTGAAAACAAGTCCGGCGGTCCATTCAACCAAAATCCCCTTCTCGCGAATCCGGCATCCCCTCTTCTGAACCCGACTTCTCGAACAGAGGACAGCACCGGGCAGAAAGTGCGCGCAGCCTTGTCGCGGGCTACGGAAAACCTGATCTCCATGCAGGATTCGTCGGGATTCTGGTGCGGGGAGCTCGAAGGAGACTCGATCCTTCAAAGCGAATACATCCTGCTGAAATTCATCATCGAGCAGGAAAGCGACTCCCGCCTTCCCAAAATCGCCAATTATCTGCGAATGCAGCAGCGGGCGTCGGACGGAGCATGGATCCAATACCCGGGAGGCAGGCCCGACTTGAGTGCGACGGTCAAAGCGTACTTTGCGCTGAAACTATTGGGCGACGATATCGATGCCACGCACATGAAAAAAGCTCGCGAATTAATTCTCTCTCTAGGCGGAGCCGAACGATGCAACACCTATTCCAAATTTTATCTGGCAGCCCTCGGCCAGATGCACTACGATTCGGTGCCGATCATTCCGCCCGAACTGGTCCTCCTGCCAAAATGGTTCTACTTTCACCTGGATAAGGTGTCTGCATGGTCTCGAACCATGATCATGCCGCTGGCCGTCGTTTCAAGCTATCGGCCGGTCCGCCAGTTGCCTGCGCCGAGAAGCATTATGGAGCTTTACGCGAGCCATGATTATGTGCATCGCCCTTTCGTTGAATTCGAAAAGCAGCTTATTAGCTGGAAAAATCTGTTTCTCGCCGTCGACAAGGGACTCAAACTCCTGGAAAAAACCAAACTCAACCCGCTGCGGCGCAGCGCTCTTCAGCGGATAGAAGAGTGGATTCTCAAGCGCGCCGACGGCCAGCGCTCGGACGGGCTGGGCGCGATTTTTCCTCCGATGGTCTACATCATCATCGCCCTGCGCTGTCTGGGATACTCCATGGAGCATCCACGGGTTAAGGAAGCCGTGCTCCAGCTTGACCGCCTCATGATTGAGGACGGGGACACCATCCGCCTGCAGCCGTGCTTCTCACCGATATGGGACACGGGCATTGCCGCTTATGCTCTCTGCGAAGCAGGATTCAACCAGGAACACGCGTCGATGCGCCAGGCGGTAAACTGGCTGCTTGAGAAAGAATGCCGCCGTTTCGGAGATTGGAAGGCTAATATTCAACAAAAAGTCGAACCTTCGGGATGGTATTTCGAATTCAATAATTCCTATTATCCCGATGTGGACGATACCGCCATGGTTACGATGGCATTGATGCGATCCGGTTGCCCGGAAGGCAAGCCTGCCTCGGATCGCGGGATCAAATGGATTCTTGCAATGCAGAATGAAGACGGAGGCTGGGCGGCATTCGACCGAACGATGAAACGGCCCATACTGGAGCATATCCCATTCGCAGATCACAATGCGATTCAGGATCCCTCCTGCCCCGATATCACCGGACGAACTCTCGAGTGTTTGGGCCACTACGGCTTTCGCCCCGATAATCCCGCCGTTCAGAAAGCAGCGCATTTTATCGAATTCGAGCAGGAACCTGAAGGATGCTGGTTCGGCCGCTGGGGAGTAAACTATCTCTACGGCACCTGGCAGGTCGTCTGCGGCCTTAAAACCGTCGGCGTGGATATGAACCAACCCTGGATTCAAAAGGCAGGCTCATGGCTGCGCAGCATGCAGAAAGGCGACGGATCTTTCGGCGAATCCGCCGACACGTACGAAGATCCTTCGCTCAAAGGCTCGGGCCCATCCACCGCATCGCAGACCGCATGGGGCACCATGGCGCTCATGGCTATCTGCGGTCCCAGCGATCCCGACGTAATCAGAGGAATCCAGTGGCTCCTCGATACGCAGCTGCAATCAGGAACGTGGGACGAACCATGGTTCACCGGCACAGGCTTCCCTCGCGTATTCTATCTCCGCTACCACCTGTATCGGCTTTACTTCCCGATTATGTGTTTTGGACGTTGGCTGAGGGAAAGCAGTCGGCAGTCGGCAGTCTGCAGTTAGTGAGTCGTTAGTGAGTTGGATAGGCCGTTTATTAGTCTACCTACTTCTGCTGCCTTGGCCATGAGAGCTGTGGTCCTGTCAGGTCTGATGTAACCCAGCGCTTCTGAGAGGAGAATTTGTGTCTCGGCCTCTTTCAACGATCCCAATGCAATTGAAAGGCAGTGGCGGAATATGCTTGGAGATTTTCTTCCCTCCCCCTCCGCAATGTTCGATGGGATTGAAACGCAGGCCCTCCTGAGCTGGGCCGTAATCCCGTATTTTTCTTCCTGCGGGAAACACACTGTCTCAGCATACACAGCCAACGCTAATTCAAACGCTTTCTTCCAGGCAATCAGGTCCCGATAATTCCTCGCCGCCATTGCAGCCTCCTCAATCATTACTAATTGAGAATCCCTTCTTTTGATCAAAACTTTTTCCCACTGCCGACTGCAGACTGCCGACTAACGACTAAAGACTACCCGCCCCAACTACGCGCTTGTCGCTACACTCGCGTTATGCGAAAATGCGAATCTTTCGATAATCATGGAGAATAAGAAGGCGATGAGCGTAAAAATACCGGTCGGAATTCTCGGCGCAACGGGCGCAGTGGGACAAAAATTCATTAAATTGCTGGAGGATCATCCGTGGTTTGAAATCACGGAAGTCGCGGCTTCGGAAAGGACCTCAGGCAAGCTTTATGGCGATGCGGCTTCCTGGAAACAGGTTACGCCCATTCCCGCGGCAATCCATAATCTGGAAGTGAAGCCATGCACGCCGGAGTTGAAATGTCGCGTTGTTTTTTCGGGACTGGATGCGAACGTTGCGGGTCCGATCGAGGAGGATTTCGCCCGTGCCGGATACATTGTTCTCAGCAATTCGAAGAACCACCGGCTGGACGAAGATGTTCCTCTCGTCATTCCGGAAGTGAATCCTGACCACCTGGGACTGATACCGGTTCAGCGGCAGAACCGGCAGTCGAAAGGATACATAGTCACAAACTCCAACTGCACCACCATGTTTCTGGCAATGGCGCTTGGGCCGATTCATAAAGCTTTCAAAGTCGAAAAGGTTTTTATGGTATCGATGCAGGCAGTGTCGGGAGCAGGCTATCCGGGAGTTGCTTCATTGGATATCCTCGGCAACGTGATCCCCTATATCGGCGGTGAGGAGGAAAAAGTCGAAATTGAAACGCGCAAAATTCTCGGCACTTTCAACGGCAAGACGATCGATCTTGCCGAATTCCCGGTAAGCGCGCAATGCAACCGTGTTGCCGTCGAAGATGGACATACGGAATCTGTTTCCATCAAGCTGGCGAAAAAAACGACCGCAGCAGAAATCGCCAGTCTGCTTGAGAATTACATCGGCGTGCCGCAGAAGCTCCGGCTGCCCAGTGCTCCTGAAAAACCCTATCTGGTAATGGAGGCACAGGACAGGCCACAGCCTCGCTTTGACGTAAACCGCCACAAGGGTATGGCGACCTGTGTCGGACGGATTCGGCCGTGCTCGATTTTTGATTTTAAACTCACCCTGATGGGCCATAACACTGTCCGCGGAGCGGCGGGAGCTTCCATCCTGAATGCGGAGCTGCTCAAAGCTCAGGGACTCCTGGAATAGACTATGATCGTCTGCAAATTCGGTGGTACATCCGTTCAGGATGCGGAAGCGATGACGCGTCTTGCGCAAATTATTAGTGCAAGGTGCAAGCAACAGCCCATTATCGTAGCATCCGCTATGGGCAAAACAACGAATCAGTTGCTTGAAGTGGCACAGACCGCTGCAAAGGGCAAACGGCAGGAAGCGCTTGATCTGCTTGCCAAAATAAAGGAGAGGCATCTCAGGGAAGCACAGAAGCTGGGTATCGCCGTCACGGAAGATTGGGTTTACGAGACGATCAACACATACTTCAAAGAGATGCGTGACCTCGTGAAGGGCCTGGCAGCTCTGTGTGAACTCACTCCCCGGATCATGGATGCCATTGCCAGCTATGGTGAGCGCCTGTCCACCGCCATCCTGACGCAGGTGCTGGAAAATAACGGTATGCCGGCTCAGCTCATGGATGCAAGGCAGTGCATTATCACCGATGACAATTTCACTCGGGCCGGCGTTTTATTTGACCTTACGGATCGTGCGATCGTGGAATGCCTGAGGCCCGTAATCAAGGCCGGAAAAATTCCGGTTTTTCAGGGATTCATCGGCCGCACCGGCAGCGGAGCAACAACCACCATCGGACGGGGCGGCTCCGATTACACTGCTGCCATCATCGGCGCCGCTCTGGAAGCGGACGATATCCAGATTTGGACCGACGTGGACGGCATCATGACCACCGATCCGCGAATGGTCAAGGAAGCTCGCCGGATTCGCGTTATCTCCTTCGATGAAGCAGCGGAGCTCGCCTACTTCGGAGCAAAAGTTCTCCACCCTGCAACCATAATCCCGGCTGTGCGCAAGAGGATTCCGGTTCATGTACTGAACAGCTACAGGCCGGAGCAGGAAGGCACCCTCATTACCGAGGAAGCGCCTCCGTGCGAAAATCCAGTTAAGGCCATCGCGTTTAAAAGCGGGATTACGGTTGTCAATGTGGCATCCACACGCATGCTCATGGCATATGGCTTTCTGAAGAAGATCTTCGAGATTTTTGACCACTACAAGGTGCCCGTGGATGTAGTCTCCACATCGGAAGTATCCGTATCCCTGACGGTGGATGATGCGTCTGCTCTGTGGGATATCATCACCGAACTGAAAAAAATCGGTGAGGTCAATGTTGAGGGTTCCAAGTCCATCATTTGCTGCGTAGGGGATAATTTAAAAAATATTCCCGGAGTACTGAGCATCGTTTTCGGCGCCCTTCAGGATCTGCAGATACAGATGATTTCCCAGGGAGCCTCAGCCATCAATATCACATTCGTCATAGACGACGATAGACTTCCGGAAGCGGTGAGGGGACTGCATGATGCCATTTTTGCCAGAGTCGATCCTCACATTTTCGTCTGACAGCATTGGGTAGATGCTCTCTGAAATAATCCGTCCGTAAGGAGGTTCACCGATGAGAATCGCGCTGGTTGGCTATGGCAAGATGGGCAAACTGATCGAGGCGATTGCTTTGCGCGAAGGTTGGGAGGTCGATCCCAAGCTGGATATCAACGAGAACGTCAAGGGGAGCGGCATCACATCTTCTTCCATGGAGGGAGTGGATGTCGCCATCGAGTTCAGCCAGCCCGACTCGGTCGTATCCAATATAGAAGCGATCGCGAGCGCAGGAGTCAGTGTTGTGGTCGGCACTACCGGATGGTCCGATCAACGCACCAGAGTGGAACGAATCGTCCGCGATGCCGGGATCGGTTTGATATACGGATCCAACTTCTCACTCGGGATGAATCTCTTCTTTGAAATCGTTTCTAATTCGGCCCGGCTTGTCGGAATGCTTCCGCAATACGACGCCTATCTTTCCGAAGAGCATCATCGCGCAAAAAAAGATGCACCGTCCGGAACCGCTCTGAACCTGCTCGATATGATGAGGCCGCACCTGAGCAATCCCAATCCCGGCATTGCCAGCATACGCGCAGGCTGGATCCCGGGGACTCATGTCATCGGCTTCGACAGCGAGGCCGACACCATTGTACTGGAACACCGGGCGCGCAGCCGCCAGGGCTTTGCGGAAGGAGCCATTCTCGCCGCGCGCTGGATTGCAGGGAAAAAGGGATTTTTCGATTTCAGGCAGGTATTCCGCGAAATTGTCGGGATAAAATAAATTCGAGATTCGAAATTCGAGATTATAAGCCGGAATCTTGAATTTGCAGTTTTCCGTCGGGAAAATATTCGCGGTTTTTGATTTCGGATCTCGAATTTCGAATCTCGAATTAAAGGGGGACCTTATGGGAAATCTTGAAGGACTTAAAGGCTGCGGTACTGCGTTGATTACGCCGTTTCTTCCAGACGGGAATGTGGATGAAAAAGCGCTCGCATCAATGGTGCACTGGCAGGTCCAGGAAGGGATTCATTTTCTTGTGCCATGCGGGACCACGGGCGAAAGCCCCACGCTGAAGCATGACGAGCACCTGGCCATTGTCGACATTACGGTGCGGACGGCAGCGGGACGCGTGCCGGTTATAGCAGGAGCAGGCGGAAATGATACGGCAAAAATCATCACCCTCATCGCGGAGCTGAAAAAACTCGGCGCGGACGGAATCCTTTCGGTTTCTCCCTATTACAACAAGCCGACCCAGGAAGGAATCTACCAGCATTTCCGTGCGATTGCGGAATCGACCGATCTGCCCATAATCGTTTATAACGTTCCCGGCAGAACCGGTTCCAACATCCTGCCGGATACGCTCCTCCGATTGGCGGAAATTCCGAACATCGCGGGAGTCAAAGAGGCCAGCGGAGATATTTCTCAGATCGGGGAGATTTGCACGAAGGCGCCTGCCCGATTCCGCGTGTTTTCCGGTGACGATTCTCTGACGCTTCCATTGATTGCGCTGGGTGGCCACGGAATCATCTCGGTCGCTTCCAACGAAGCACCCGGTATGATGTCCCAATTCACCGCTGCGTGCCTGGACGGACGCTGGGATGAAGCCCGTAACTGGAATCGAAAGCTTTATCCGCTCATGAAGATCAATTTCGTGGAGACCAGTCCGATCCCTGTCAAAGCTGCTCTCTCCATGATGGGGAAAATTCAGGAAGTATACCGGCTCCCCCTCGTTAAGATATCCGATGGGGCCCGCCAGAAAGTCGCGTCGGTATTGTCGGGACTCGGCCTGATTTAGGTTAAGCAGGGGTAGAGAGGTAGAGGGGCAAAGGGGTAGAGGGGTAGAGGGGTAGAGGGGTAGAGGGGTAGAGGAGTAGAGGAGTAGAGGAACGGGAATAAAGGATGAGCATAGAAGAAAAATACCAATCAGGATTTTCACTTTCCCTTTCCTCCTTTACCCCTCTACCCCTTTGCCCCTTTACCCCTTTACCCCTTTGCCCCTCTACCCCTCTACACCTTTACCCCTTCCTTCCTCCTGCCGCTAAGTAGTTGCTCTCCGGGCAAAAAGGGAGGATACGTGGCATTTATTTATCCATTCCGGGGTTTTCGTTACAACAAAGATATCGCAGGAGATCTCAATCAGGTTATTGCGCAGCCATACGATAAAACCACGCCTCCCATGCAGGACGAATACTATCGGCGTTCTCCCTTTAATGTGGTTCGAATAACGCTCAACATCGAGAAAAGGAAAAATCCCGATACAGAATATCCCGAAGCAGGTGCGGTCTTCAGACAATGGATCCGACAAAGAGTGCTGGAGCAGGATTCGCTTCCGGCAATCTATGCCTATCATCAGGAATACGCCGTCGAGGGAAGCCGCAAGCTTCAGAAGGGCTTTGTCGCGCTGCTGGACCTGAAAAATCCGGGAGCCGGAATTATTCCGCATGAACAGACCTTGGCCGCTCCCAAGCAGGATCGCCTTCAGTTGATACGAAGCATCGAAGGCAATGAAGACCTTATTTACATGCTGTATTCGGATGATCTGCTGACCGTTAACGGGGCCATGGACAAAAGCATTTCCGGCCGGGCGCCGGAAATCGATGTGTCGGACGAATACGGCGCTCGACACCGCCTCTGGGCAATCACCGATTCGGTGGTAATCCAAAATATACAAAACCACATGAAACCCAGAGAGCTTTTTATTGCGGACGGCCACCATCGATTTGAAACTTCGGTCAATTATGTGAAGGAATGCGAGCAGCGGCACTGGCGGCCTTCGGCGACAGAGTCCTTTGACAAACGCATGGTGGCCTTCATCAACATTGCGGACGGGGTTACCATTCTTCCGACTCATCGTCTGGTTCGAGATCTGCCTTCCTTTGATGTCCGATCATTTTTAAATGACGCCAAAGAGCATTTTTCCGTTGAGACCGTTCCATCTGCAAAAGAGCTCCAGAGGAAAATGAAAGAGGAACAGGACGGGCATGTCTTCGGATTTTATCCTGCTGGTCTGAAACAATTCTATCTGCTGCGCCTTACAGAAAAGCCGCAGGGAGATGCGGATGAGCTTCAGCGTCTCGATGTGAGCATTCTCCATACGCTGCTTCTGGAGAAATGTCTGGGAATTGACGAGCATCATCTGGAGGCTCAGGCACATGTGGATTATGAGCGCGAACCCGAGGCCTGCATCCGGCTGGTCGACGAGAAGAAATATCAGGCCGCATTCTTCCAGAATCCTCCAACCGCAGAGCAAATGCAGCGCATCGCATCGCTCGGCAGGCGCATGCCGCAAAAGTCCACAGATTTCTACCCGAAGCTTCTGACCGGCCTCATTTTTATGAAGATGGAAATAGAGAAGAAATGACTGTTGCGCTTGATATTCCCGGGCTTTGTATTCAATCTAACAGGCTGTACACTGATGAACGATATGGAAATTAGAAAGACTGCGTTAAACACCCTTCATCGCCAGATGGGCGGGCGAATGATATCTTTCGCCGGATTTGAAATGCCGGTTCAGTATGAGGGTCCGCTGCCGGAGCATCTTGGAGTCAGAACGCGCGCCGGGATTTTTGATGTGAGTCACATGGGGGAGCTGGAGGTAAAGGGCTCGAATGCACAGGAAAGCATGCAAAAGCTCACCTGTAACGACATCCGCCTGTTGGCCGTGTCTCAATGCCAGTACTCCGTCCTGACTACACCCAAAGGAGCCTTCATCGATGATATTGTCATTTATCGCATGGCTCAGGATCACTTCTTTATCTGCGTCAATGCCGCGAACCAGGAAAAGGATTTCCTGTGGATTCGCGAAAACGCTTATTCCAACACAGAGGTGAATTTCCGGAGTGACGATTTTTCGCAGATATCGGTCCAGGGCCCGCGCGCTATGGAAATCCTCCGGCCGCTGACCGATATCCATCTTGCCGAAATGAAATATTACTGGTTTGCTCGCGGTGCATTTGCCGGGGTTGAAGCCATCGTATCCAGGACAGGCTATACCGGCGAGGACGGATACGAAATCTACTGTGATCCTTCAAAGGCGGAGTCGGTCTGGACTCAAATCATGGAGTCCGGAAAGCCTTTCGGGCTTGTGGCAGCCGGCCTTGCAGCGCGTAATACGCTGCGACTGGAGGCTAAAATGCTTCTTTACGGAAATGATATGGACGAAACCACATCCGTTCTTGAAGCCGGACTGGGCCGCATATGCAAAATTGATAAAGGCAATTTTATCGGCCGGGAGGATCTGCTCCGGCAATCCGAATCAGGGATAAAACGTATCCTTGCAGGGTTCGAGATGATAGACCGGGGAATTGCACGAGACCACTATCCGGTGGAATTCAATGGCGAACGCATCAGTGCAGTCACCAGCGGGAGTCCGGCTCCTTTCTTGAAAAAGAACATTGGCCTTGCCTATCTGCCGGTATCTTGCTCAAAAGTGGGGATGCAACTTGATATCATTATTCGTGAAAAACCGGCTAAGGCTCAGGTAGTTACAACACCTTTTTACAGGAGAGCGCCATCCAATTGACGGGCCTGTGAAATCAGATAATCGCGAAGGAGACCGAATGTATTCTGAAGACTATCTGTACACAAAAGACCACGAATGGATCCTTGTTCAAGATAACGTTGGGATAATCGGTATAACGGATTATGCCCAACACGAACTGGGCGATGTCGTCTATGTCGATCTTCCCGAGGTCGGCGATACTTTCGACGCAAATGAGCCATTCGGCTCGGTGGAATCGGTCAAGGCAGTTTCGGAAATCTTCTGCCCGGTCAGCGGAGAGGTCCTGGAAGTAAATACAAAATTGGAGGAAAGTCCGGAATTGATCAATCAGTCGCCACATGAAAAGGCCTGGATGATTAAGATCCGCCTATCCAATCCCGATGAAATCAAGGAACTGCTCAACGCCCAGGAGTACGAGGAGTATCTTCAGGAGCAGGCGGAGAGTTGATAGTCGCCGGTCGGCAGCCGCCAGTTCTGGACGAGCCATCATTAGCCACGAATCCATAGTTGAATCGGCTGCCACCTGTCATTCTCCATATCTCAAAGCATCCCCAGTTGACGACTGCAGACTGCCAGCTGAGAGATTGACTGCGGAATAATCAGGCCTCAGAATACGCAAATTGTTTACAGATGTCACCGGACTGAAGGAGGTCCGTTCAAAATATGGTCGAGAAAGCGGAAGATGGTGAAACATCGGAGGGAGAAAAAAAGAAGAACAGATTAGGAAAAGCCGCAAAAGTCTCGCTCGGTGTTCTTGGCGGGCTATCCCTGCTGATGGGATATATCAGTGCTGCAGGGATGGAAGAGTCCGAACGTGAAGTCGAAGCGCGCAAACCCATCGATGACTTTTTTGCCGCTCTTAACGCGCGCGATATTGAAGGCTGCAGGCGTACGCTGCACTACCCGAACTTGCAGATTGCCGGAAATGAAGTGATCATATTGGATGATCCGGAATCATTCCAGATAGACTTTCAACTCCTAGGCAACGAAGGCTGGACATACAGCACTCTCGATTCCTGCTCCATGCGGCAGAGCTGCGATGAAAAAGTCCATTTTGAGGTGCAGTTGAGCATGCACCGGGCAAACGACTCGCGCTATGCAACGTATCAGGCTCTCTGGATTGTGACAAAAAAGGAAGGCGTCTGGGGTATTCAGTGCCGATCCATCTTCCCCAGCGGCGTTCGTTCCTCCTAGTGCGGCTCGCTATAAATCTCTTTGCATATCGTATGACTGTACCGGCTGCAGTCGAGCCATTTCGAAGATAATAGCCCAGCCACGAATTCGCACAAATCTCACGAATCGGCACCGCAAATGTAAGGGCAGCGCTTCGGGCTGTTCCTGAAAACCTGCACCTTATTTAACGGAGTTCAGACGGTCCCGTATTCCCTGAGGAATTGTGGGCGGATGGTTAGCCGCAGCCAGATTATTCTCAGCTACAGTCAAAAATTTGGCATGGTAATCCACTGCGCTCTTTAAAGATGCCAAAGAATACGTCCTGCTGGAACCAAAGGGAGGGAACGGAAGCGACTGAGATTCCTCAAGATTGCCTTCTGTGGAAACTCCATTTATAAGCTCTTTTTTTTCAATGGTTTTTGGTGATTCTACAAGTGATTGCGGGATGTTTGCCGTGTCTATTCTCATGCATTCCTCCTGGTCCTGGAACTGGGATTCTGAGCGCAGGACACAAAGCCGTTGACGGACATTGTGTCATCAAACCCTCAGAATCCCTTATTCCTTTGCACGAAGCATGCCAACCGGCTATATGCGTTTCAGCGCTTCCGCGAAACCGATAGAATACTCGTGTCCGGGAAGAATGCTCTCGAAGAGTCGGGGAGCCAGGCGCATTGTCTGTTCGAAAGTAAGACAAAACTCCATGGTGCGGAATTTTTCCCGGAATTCGGCGATTTCGGCAGCTAAATTCTTATTCTGCAGCACGATACCAGAGACAAAACGGGCGAGGCCGTCAAAATCACTCTCTTTCATGCCGAATCTCGTCATTTCCTGAACGCCCATCCGGATGCCGCTGGGATGATAGAAGGTCGCATCGCCCGGCAATGCCTGGTAATTGGTGATGATGTTATTCGCTTCCAGACGCGATGCGATCTCCTTTGCGTCTCCAAAAGCGTTTACACGGATAATTACCTGATGCGTATGGGTATATCCATCCGCTTCGCCGCCTTCTACGGGGATGCCGTAAGTCGCGCAGGAGCGCGCAAAGGCGCGTGCATTCGACAGCACCTGGGTTTGATAGGAATTCTTGAACGCGTTCATTTCAATGGTAGCGGCAAGCATCGCCAGCTGTGTGCCCAGATGATGATTGCTCGTAGATCCGGGGAATGTGCGGGCCACAATTTCGTTCCATAATCTGCGGAAAGGAGCATCATCCGGTATTCTGGAGGCTATGATGCCCCGCTGCGGGCCCCAGAATGTTTTGTGCGTCGAGCCTGTGACGATCTCCGCCCCTTCTGCCAGCGGCTCCTGGAAATGCGATCCCAGGATACCCAGGACGTGGGCCGCATCATACATCATCAGAGGCATATAGGTCGGAGTGCCGTTCAGGTAAGTGCGAAGCTCCCGGATGGGCTCCGGATGAAGGAACATGCTTTTGCCGAACACGATCAGCGTCGGACGATGCTTGTCCACCAGGGCAATCATTTTTTCGGCATCCATTTTGTATGGATTCTGTTCATTTTTGGGGAAATTGATTATCTGGTCTTCGGCGAAGTTGAACAATGCGCCGTAAGGTTGTGCAGAAAGGTGTCCGCCATAATTGAGATCGTTGTTCATGACGCATTTCAAACGTCCGGTCGAGCTCAGAGAAGGAAATCCCCCGGGATTGGAAGACAAGAATTTTACCAACCCTTTGAAGACGATTTCGTTGGCCATCTGGCCGCTCACGGGCCGCGTCTCCACATGATTACCGCCGATAAATTCGGCAAATTCGGACTTCAGGCGCTGTTCCATCTGGTATATAAAATCAGCTCCCTGATAGTAATAAACCTGGTCTCCCTTGAGCGCTCCTGTTCCTTTGAGCGATTCAATCTCCTTTTTGAGAGCGGTCTTATGCTCGGCGTATCGTCCCGACGGATCGCTGATTTCGCAAAGCTTTACGAATAATGAAGGCGTGTTTTCGGAAGGGATGAGATTAAAGCACTTTCTCTGACGCCATAGGTTATTGTCTGTAATTTTATCGGCAAGCTCACTCAGTTTTTGCTCCAGTGAATTCATCTTCTATCTCCAGTTTTAAAAATGCGGGCTATGGATTGGGATGCACGCCTTTAAGTTTTTCGGCCACGACGGCAATATCCGAACGGCTGGACATATCCAGGACAGCGCCCTGACAGTGCAGCACCTTGAAATGCTCATCCAGGCTGTCGATAGCAAATTGAACCGCATCTGTCAATTCCAGTTCTCCGCGCGCCGAGGGTCGGATACTCCGGCATGCGCGAAAAATCACGGGCGAAAAAACCCAACAATTCATGCTGACATATAAGGGAAGGCTCAGTTCGCGCACAACCGCCTGCGTCGGCTTTTCAAGAATCCGTTCCAGATAGCCATCCGGACTCACTTTCGCCAGGGCAAATTTCAGCACCCGGTCTTCCGGGATATTGCTCTCGGCGACCAACCGATCACGGTCAAACAGGGCAATTCCCGCTTTTCCCACTGCTCTCATCGCGCGGAGAACGGGTACGGGATAATGGTTGTCCGAATTGATAACCAGAAACGATTCATTTCCGACGAAAGATTTCGCTGCCAGAACGGCGTCTGCCGTTCCCAAAGGCTCCTGCTGAACGGCAAAATCAATCTGTATCCGTCTTGGTGGTGACTGGACCTGATAATAGTCCCGTATGATCTGGTGTTCGGGCCCGATGATCAGGCACACCCGGGAAAAGCCGGCATCCGCAAGCCCGCTCAATACATAATCCAGGAACGGCCGGCCTATCGGTATCATTGCTTTGATGCCCGCTCCTGCAACAGCAAGCTGATCCTTGCTTAAGGAAGCCGATTCGTCGGCCTTTCGCATCCGCGTGCCAAGCCCCCGCGCCATGATCACAGCTTTATCGATTCGATCCATTTGCACCACTCCTCGGGCGATGATCATACAACGGAAATGGGGAAGGCATTAGCAGAAATAGCGCGTTGTTGATAGAATACAGAATAGAGAATAATGGATTTCAAACGCAGCCACAGGTCGCACTGCTCCCTGATCTGATTTCCGTATTCTTTATTCTGAGTTCTGCATTTTGCATACTGATTCCCGTTACAGGCAAACATGGAACTTGTCGCTGCAAATCCTTCGGAAACCGCAACAGGGCTGGATTTCTGGATGGATCGTGTGCTTCAGGAGTGTGACAGGGCCCGGAATGAAATGGCCCCGGAACCTGTTCATGACCTTCGAGTAGCGTTAAGGCGCTGCAGGTCCATTGCGGATGTTTTTACGGCATTCGACTCCCATCCGGAATGGCAGCAGATGAAGAATGAAGGGAAAAAGCTTTTTGCACAGCTTGGAGCTCTTCGCGACACGCAAGTCATGCTGGAATGGATTCATCGGCTTGCCGCCGTCGAGAACGATATTCCCCTCATCCTTAATGATTTCCTTTCGAACGAGGAGGCACAGCTCAAGGAAACCGCCTTCGAAGCACTGCAGGATTTCAGCCGGAAAAAATGGACTTCATGGGCCCGGAAGCTCTCCAGAAGAGCACAGCGAATCCCTTTGGAAGAGATGGCGCTGCGCCATCTGGCTCTCGAACGCTGGACTGAAGCATACGAGTTGCATCGTCAAGCCCTGCGAAACCGCACCCATGTTTCCTATCACCGGCTTAGAATCGGTCTTAAAAAGTTTCGATATGTTATTGAGAACTTTTTGCCGTCGCAGCATGAGTCCTGGGGTGGAGACCTGCGTCAAGTGCAGGATCTCCTGGGTGAAATGCATGACCTTCACGTCTTGTGGCAGACCGCGATAGCTGTTAAAGCATTTCCCAATGAGGCGGTCAGGACGAATTGGCATCGGCAGATATCGGAAGCAATCAGGATAAGGCTTGAGGGATATCGCCGGATGATGCTGGGGCAAGAGTCTCTATGGAAGGTTTGGCGTTCCGATCTTCCGGGCGCCGAGCGGATCCGCATCGCAGCCTTGTCCCGTTTGCGCGTATGGGCTTCGTTTCGAGATCCCGCCTTTGCCCACTCGGAGCAGGCGGCGAAACTTGCGCTGCAGATCTATGATGGATTGGATTCGATGGGTTTTCTCCAAAGCATCCGGTTGCCGGAACCTCGCTTTCTGCTTGAGGCTGCTGCGTTAGCCCATGACGTTGGAAAAGACAAGGTCCAAAAGAAGCATGAAATCGCTTCCTACAAAATGATTCGCAAATTCGGATCTTCTCCGGGCTGGAGCGCCGACAGTTTGAGATGTATCGCCCTCATTGCCCGATTCCATCGCGGGGCCCTGCCCCGCTCCGATCAAAAAGCACTGTCTCACCTCTCCTCCGCTCAACGGGAAGCGATCATTCTGCTGGCAGGGATCCTGCGCCTTGCGAACGCATTTGACAGCCCGCATCACCGGCGAATTCGCAGACTTACGCTGAGTCAAATGGAGGATACCATTTACATCCAGGCGTCCGGCTATTTGGAAAATGACAAATCGGCGGAGAATCTGGCTGCAGCCAGACATCTGCTGGAGACTGCGTGCAGGCGCCCGATTCTGATCCGACAATCCTGACCGTGTGGGTTCCCTTCCTATAATTTCAATCGAGAACTCCCGCGGCGACAGCATGAATGCGCAAGAAGTCCGCTACAGGACAGGCTTTCTGCCAATACTATAGTAGATAAAGCCCAGATCCTTCATTTTGTCGGGTTCGAAGATATTTCTTCCGTCAAAAACGAGCGGGTATTTTAGTTTTGACTTCATAGAGGTGAAATCGGGATTCCGGAACTCATTCCATTCCGTGACAATCAGCAGAGCATCGCTTCCATTCAGTGCCGCATATTCATCCTGGGCGTACTGAATGGAATCCTTGAAGTAGAATCGTGCGTTTGGCATCGCCACCGGATCATAGGCGGAAACCTTCGCGCCCAGATCCAGCAATCTTCTTATAATAGCCACCGATGGAGCTTCCCTCATATCGTCCGTATTCGGCTTGAAAGCCAATCCCCAAACGGCCAGTTGCCTTCCCTGTATATCCTTATTGAAATGCTCGAGTATCCGTTCGACCAGCAGCAATTTCCGTGCTTGATTAAGCCGATCTACGACCGTCAGGATTTGCATTTCTGAGCCCATTTCTATGGAGGCGCGTATCAGTGCATTGACATCTTTCGGGAAGCAGGATCCTCCATAACCTATGCCGGCAAAAAGGAACCGTTTGCCGATTCTATTGTCCGTCCCCATCCCAATCCGGACCAGGTCGACATTGGCACCCACTTTCTCACAAAGGTTCGCCAACTCATTCATATAGGTAATTCTCATTGCGAGATAGGAATTGGACGCATACTTGGTCAGCTCGGCACTTACGGGATCCATTTCAATGATCGGATTTCCCTGGCGGACGAAGGGTTCGTATAGCGTTTTCATCTTCTCGAGTGAGGCTTTGCTGTCCGAGCCGATCACAATACGATCGGGACGCATGAAGTCTTCCAGGGCGAAACCTTCTCTCAGGAACTCAGGATTGGAAACAATATCAACGTCCGGGATCCCCCCGTTTGTGAAAATCGCTTTGACGGCCGAAGAAGTGCCAACCGGAACAGTGCTTTTATTAACGATGACCTTATTCCTTCCGCCGCCGGACTTTTTGAGTATTGAGGCAATTTCTCCGGCTGCAGAGAAAACATAGCTCAGATCGGCGGATCCATCCTCCCCCTGAGGCGTAGGCAGGCAAAGGAAAACTATCTCCGCATTCTCTATCGCAACCGCCAAGTCGCCGGTGAAAGACAGGCGTTTCTTTGCGATATTACGATAGAAAAGAAGCTCCAGCCCCGGCTCGTAAATGGTCAGTTCAGCTTGATTCAGTTTTTCCAGTTTTGACGGGTCATTATCGACGCAGATAACATGGTTCCCTGTTTCGGCAAAGCACGTTCCTGTAACGAGCCCGACATATCCTGTGCCGATTACTCCAATATTCATAGCGCCTCCGGAATTGTGAGGCTTATCATAGCGCAAACCTGCAGCGCTTGACAGCCGGGAGAGTGGCTTCGCGAGCGATTCTTGATGTCCGAAGAAAGCCCCGTCTCCGATGAAAGCTCTGCGATAACGGCCGAATCCAATCTTAGCTTGTAATGCTTTTATTGATCCGCTAAGATCAAGAAATCCGATGCCTTTGGCATTTCTGTATCAGTCGGTCGGGTAGCGGCTGCAATCGGTTGGGCACGTTTCGATACGGTTATTCGGCAGTTCCTGTGCAATGGAAAATGGAAGTCTTGCTGGGCTGCCCTATCCGCTATCGGGCCAGTTGAGGTTTAAGCACCAGCAAGGGATTCTGAAAATCGAACGGGGTTGTTTTTATCCATCTTTGAATTTTAACAGGAACTCCGGGATAGCCGGGTTTTCCTTCTTCAATTTCACTTGAGTTATCAAGACAAATAGAGGCCCTATGCCGAACAAGCTTTTCATTGGGAATCTGCCTTTTAACGCAACAGATGCCGAACTAACAGATCTTTTTGCAGCGGCCGGCATCCTGATCGCAAATGTCAAGGTGATGCGCGATCAGGAGACGGGTCGTTCAAGAGGCTTTGCGTTTGTCGAGCTGGCACCTGAAGCCGACATGGAATCCGCCATTAACCAGCTGAATGGGAAAATGCTGGGAGGGCGCGCCTTGACCGTAAATGAAGCACGGGAACAAAAGCCACGAAATATCGGCGGCGGAAGCGGCGGAGGATTCGACCGCAATCGCGGCAGATTCGGCCGCCGGAACGGGCCGCGAGGCGGCGGAGGCGGCAGAGACAACCGGCAGCACAACGGCTTTTGATATCGAGAGCTCCGTTCCCAGAGATCTTATCCATATATCAATCTGCCCGCTGAAATGCAGGGGGGTGCAGTTGTGTTCATCCATGAATTCCTGCACTGTTCAGATCGATTTTATCCCGGATTGCACAGTCGGCCGTTCAACAGCGGTTGAGCCTTGGTCAGCCTTTCAAGTCCGGAAACAGATACCGGATTCTCATCAGCAGATCGGGGGCTTGGTGTTGGGAGCCGGCGGATTTTTCATACCGATGCGGAAAAACTCTCCCGTTTCTTTTCGCTTCCAGCCCACGCGCTGGCTCAAAGGATGTTCCATTCGAATGGCGCCGGGAGACGGGCAATGAGCGACACAGCTTCCACAGAACCAGCATTCATCCGGATATACTACGATAGGGGGTTCGCCCTTTTTCGGATTTGGCATCAATACATCTGTGCGGCACACTTCGACGCACTCCAGGCAGCCGGTACAGAGATCGCCGTCAAACAGGATTGCCTTGCATGCTGACGGCGGATTTTTTACCAGATAAGCTTTTTCTGCCATGTTCACAACCTCCGAATACTTTGCCACTATAGTTCGCAATGCTTCCTGTAGTTTTCCTCGCAGCTTGGCGCATAGGGAGGCAGGAGCCAGTATCTCATCGGAAGCTCGCCGACTTTAACGCTGTTGTTTTCCTGCCGGATCGTGACAATCTTGTTCCATTCCGGAGGATCCGGCTCGGGATAGTCCAAGCGCTTAAAATCCAGGAGCAGGCTGCTTGCCTTGCGGGCAAGGGATGCCTGCATAATGATCTCTCCTATCGTCATGTGCGTCTGGCATTCAAGAATCCTGCATAATTCATGTGGATTTCTGGCAAAGGCGGTCGAGGCCTCGCTTTCCCGGATGCTGCGGATCCACCGGAGACCCATCTGCAGTATCTGTTCGCTTTTGAATTCTCCGCAATAATCCTGCATGATTCGGCACAGTCCCGCTCTCAGTTCTTTCCATCCAATTCCGTCGTTTCGCATCACCGGCGCATAAACACGAGCCTTTTCCTCGGCAACCTGTTTTCTGTCGATCAATCCCGGATTTGCGTTCCGCGCGCAGGAAGCAGCCTTTCTTCCCGCGTATCTGCCGGTAGCTGCGGCATGGGAATGAGTTCCTCCGGAATATTGCTGGCTTCCGGCGACATATAATCCTTCAATATTGGACTTGAGGTCCCAGTCAAACACGATACCTCCGCCCCCGCCGAAGGCTCCTTCGCGCCACTGCCGCGGCCCGTACGTTTCCCATGCCGGTCCATGGCCGTATTGTTCCGGAGGCATGACAGGCAGCTGAAGCATGTCCTTGTCGGGATCGAATCCGGCCTTGCAGTAATTTTCATATATGATGCTGCACTTCCCTTCGTTGTAGATCATCAATCCCCAGATCGCCCTTCGTTCATGCTCGGGCATGCCCGGCAGATCTGCATAGAGAGGCAGCGCATACTCGCCTTTTGCAATGCGTTCCGATAAATCCGGGATCAGAGTCGGCGCCCATATCGAGTAATCGCCCATGCGGCCATAGAGCGAAAATTTTTGGCCGGGCGCCGGGCGATATCGTTCGGAAACCGTTTTGAGCATGTTGCCGTCCCTGTCCACATACGGGATTTCCTTGCCGTTCGCGTCGACGATTGTGCAGGCGAACCATGTATTATTATGATCGCCGGTCCCATAAGGAGGATATCGGAAGAAACCGCTTGAAAGGACCCGCCCGCTTCTTTCCATTAAAGCCAGTTCAGCGCCTGCATTCCATGCCATCGCGGTGCCGTCGCCCGAGTTGTTGGGATCGTTGAAAATCGAGCCGAAGCCGGCCAATTCGGTGGAGAAAACCCATTGCCCGGCAAAGACAGACATGGAAAGGATCGCCGTTTTAGCGTTGAAAATATAGAACTCGCCGGTCCGCACATTTACTCCCGTAGCGCCCACCAGCCGCGCTCCCTGCTTCCCTCCCTCCGTCAACAGGCTGGTCACCATGATCCGGTCGCAAATCTGCACGCCTAACCGTCTGAGTTCGTTGTAGAGAGCGACTTTGATATGGGCGCCGCCGTTGACGCGGATGCAGGTTTTGTTGACATAATCGTATGCGAACAGGAGCTTTGTTTTTCCATCCCTGAACTCCGCTCCGACGAACTGATCATCGACGTCCCGCACCTTCACTCCCATTTTCTCCACATCCATAAGGGCGTCGTAGCTTTCATTGCATTGAATGTAGCTGGTGATTCCGTTGCCGAATTCGCCATACGAATAATCGCCGAATACCCGCACCGCTTCCATCATCTCGTCCGGCGTAACCTTGGAGCAGGGATTTGTGCAGGCGGCATGCCAGTGATCCACACCGGCTCCTCCCGAGCCGCTCCGTATGACAGGACCCTTGTCGACCACAACAACCTTCGCTCCGCGCCTGGCGGCATGAACAGCAGCATGGCACCCGGCAATACCGCCCCCCAGGACGAGCACATCAGCACGCACCTCATTTTCTTTGCCATAGCTAACAGGATAGGGCCACGGCATTGCCTGAGCATCGTTGAGGTCGGACATTGCGATTCCCTCCTTGCGGATTTTTGGAACAGATAAAAAGCCAACTGCGGCTCAGGCAGTCACTATAGCTCAATCTTTCCCGGATCAGAAAACAAAACCGGGCGGAGATGTGCGAGCATTCGGATCTGCAACCTATGGTTCCGGACCCGGTCAATAATCTGATCACGGAATGCAGGCAAATCCGGCTATCACAAAATGCTTGTCAAAACTGAAAGCTTTTTTAATCTTGAAATTCTTCATGAGGGCGAAACTAACTGCATCGGTATAGCTAAAAGCCTGATCGGGTCCATCGTGCGTTTTTCGCTTCTCCGCCCTTCTTTGGCTTTCTGCAGGGCGCCGCTCAGCAGTCCGCCTTCCATAGGACTCCATGGAATCAGGCCGAGGCCGAATTCGCGGCATGCGGGAATCACTTCCATCTCGATGGTCCGAGTCGCCAGGTTATAGAGGCTCTGTTCCGAAACCAGTCCCATGAAGCAACGCCGCTGCGCTTCACATTGCGCCCGGGCGATGTGCCAACCGGCAAAGTTGCTGCTGACGGCATGGAAACAGGCCGCAAAATCTGGAATCTCGACAAGGCAATCTGGGTCCTGCAAGGCCGCCATCGCGACCAGGAAGTCTTTCCGGACTACGTTTATGACAAGCCATCGGAGGGACATATCATGCCCGTCTACCGGAACGGAAAATGGGAATATGCCGCAAACGCCGGCCGGAAACTGGACAGGGCAAAGTTCGAAGAATGGAAAACCAGGTTCTACAACTTCGAAGGCTGGAACCCCTCGAACGGCAGGCCCAAACGCGCCACGCTCGAGTCTCTGGGCTTAAAGAAAGTTGCAGACGTGCTGCAGTCTAAAAGCAAATTAGGCTAACAATCCATTCTTGGAGTCTTGGAGCCCTTGATTCTTAGAGTTGATCAAAATCCCGAATCAGGACCGATCGGAGTTTCCCGGTGATGAGGTCGATGGCGGCTTCGTTAAAACCGCCTTCGGGAATGATTTTGTCGGCGTAGCGCATGCACGGCTCAACAAATTGCAGATGCATGGGCCGGACCGTCGTGAGGTACTGCTCGATCACCGATTCCACCGTCCGTCCCCGGACGCGGATATCCCGTTCGAGCCTGCGCACGAAACGGATATCGGCTTCGCAATCCACGAATATTTTGAGATCCATCAGGCTGCGCATCCGCGCGTCGTAGAAGATCAAAATGCCTTCGACGATAATCACAGGCAGAGGATCAACACGAATGGTCTCCTGCCTGCGCAAATGCGCGACGAAATCATAGACGGGCCGATCAACGCTATTGCCGGAGCGGAGATCTTCCAGATGCTTCAGCATCAGTTCGTTGTCGTATGCATCGGGATGATCAAAGTTGACCTGATGCCTCTGATCAAGAGGCATGGCGGTCAGGTTACGATAATAAGAATCCTGCTGTAAATAGGCAACATTCGATTCGCCGATCGAAGAGATGATCTTCCGCGATACCGTTGTCTTGCCCGATCCTGTGCCGCCGCTGATTCCTATAATCATAGAGGGCATTGCGGCATCGACTGCCGATGCCGACGGCTCCGCTGTTATTGGGATGCTTCCAGTTTATGACCGGCCTGTTCCAGAAAGGCAACCACTCGATCCGCCAGTTCCTGAAGTGAAAGGGAGGCTTTGACTAGATACCCGGCCGCCCCCAATTCCTTTGCCTTCTGCATATCCGCCTCGATCGATGAATTCGAGAGGATCACAACGGGGATGCCGCGTGTCTGTTCATCCTTCTTCAGTTCTATCAGAGTTTCAAGCCCGTTCATCTTCGGCATCAGCATATCCAGAAGGATAATATCCGGCGACACCGATCGCGCCTGTTGGAGGCCTTCTTCCCCGTCGTTGGCGGTAAGCACAATAAAGCCTCTCTTCTTCAGGCCTGTTTCACAGGCTCTTCTCAAAAACCTGTCATCTTCAATCAAAAGGACTCGAGTGTTATTCATTTATGCCTCTTGAATCGGAAGCGGAAGGGTGAAGGCGAATGTGGAACCAACACCTTCCTCGGAGGTGCACCAGACTTTGCCTCCAAAGCGTTCCACTATAAGGCGGACCAGATAAAGTCCCAGTCCCGTGCCTTCGGTTTCTACCGCCACAGCATTTTCCGCTCGATAAAACTTCTCAAACAACTTGCCGAGATCCGACTGGGGAATTCCGATTCCCGTGTCTTCGACTTCCCATCGCAGGTGGCCGTCCTCGCGGCGTGCTGCAATTCTAATCTTTCCTCCCCGTGGAGTATATTTCATTGCGTTTGAGATAAGGTTCAGAATCGCTTGCCGGAGCATTTGTTTATCCGCAGTTATCCGCGGCAGATCATCGGGAATCTCAGCCGACAGAACCTGGACTTTCTCCTGTATCAGCGGCGAAATCTCTGCGAGCACCTCTTTTGTCAGCCCTGCAAGATCGATGGGCTGGAGGGAAATTTCGAGTTTGCCGCGCTCCAGTCGCGAGGAATCAAGCAGATCATTCACCAATCGGATGAGCCGATCCGTGGAAGCGCGCGCATCCTGAATAAATGACAGCACATCCTCGGAATTTTCTCGCTCATTCATAGCCAGTTCCAGCATCCACTTGATGCCGGAAAGAGGAGTCCTCAATTGGTGCGAAACGAACGACACAAAATCGGATTTCATCTTCTCGGCTTTTTTGCGTTCCGTGATGTCGCTCACCACGCCAATGAGCCGGACGGGATCGCCGTTTTGATTTCGAATTGCCGTAGCCCGGTCCCAAATGGTAAGGCAGGCGCCTCTTCCGTCGATGATTCGGTACTCCTCGGAATAGGGCGCTCCTGTTTTAAAATGATTTCTGAGAGCTGCCCGGACACGTTCCCGGTCATCATGATGAACCATTTTTGAAAATTCCCGGCGTGTTCTGGGCAGAACCTCATCTCCTCCCCATGTCCTTCGGAACATCGCGCCAAAAAATTCCACACTGTCTTTGGCCAAGTCCCAATCATAAACAATGTCACTGGCGCATTCTGAAGCTATGCGGAAACGTTCCTCCGAGTTTTTCAACGCATCCAATAACCGCGCGTTATGGACGGCGCCGGCGGCATTATCGGCAAAGAGGGACAGCAGGCGCGCGTCCGCTTCGGTAAAAGCGCGACTGGTTCCGACGACCTCATGCACGCCCAGTACGCCGATCAATTCGCCCCTGCGAACCATTGGCACACAAACCGTCGCGCCAATCGGCAGTTGCCTCAGGGGTTTCGAACGATTGGGCCAATTATGATAATCGTTGACGATCAAGGGCTGAAGGGTTTCAGCAACAAGTCCGGCAAGCCCTTCCGTGCGGGACAGGCGGGTTCCGATAGGCATTCCAACACCGGACTCCACGGCAATCTGGAAATCATCCTGCTCTTTCTCATAAAGAAAGATGGCGCAGCCTGCTGCGGCGAGCAGCGTTTTGGCCTTTCCTGCAATGGTATTCAGCAGCGAGGACAAATCGTGCTGCGATGAAACATCCTGAGTAATATCGTAGAGTGCAGCGATTTCTATCGTGCGCTGCTTGGCTTCCTGGAGTATCTCCTCGTTTCTGCGTGCATCAATGCTTGCCTGTCTGGCCATTTTGAAACCGTAGAGGATGGCGCCCGCCAGCAAAAGCAGGCCAAACCAGTTCAGGAAGAAGTTGAATCTGTTCAGAAAAATGGAGCCGTACAATCCCTTGCGGAACAACTCCGTCTGCATGACGGCAATTTCTTCCCAAAGCCATGCGTTCAGGTAAATACAGACTGAAATAAGCAGGGCTGCGCCTATTGCCAGAATACAGTAAGTTCGGCTTAGCTTGAGGATAGGCGGTTTCACGGATCCCTTCCGGCCGTTTGATTGCAGCAGAAAAGCTTTGAAGCGGACATACCAGGTACTAAGGGGATTCATTCCGGGCCTCCATCCGGCGTTTTCATTGTAGTTGGGAAGTCCAATCAGGTCTACAAATGAAATGCAGGAGGTATTGCAGGCAAGCTGACGTCTGTGAACTTGCCGGCCGGATCATGCAGATTCGACAAGATTTTTCCCGGACTCTTTCGCCCGATAGAATGCGCCGTCACCGGCAAGCAGCAATCTCAGACGCGTTGTTCACGAGCCAGTCCCACAAATTCCGGCAAGACATTCTTCATTTCAGTTTCAATGGAAGCCAGCAATTGCTCTGCGTGAGCCAGTTCTTGTCCCCGTCCCATCATTTCCAGCTTCAAAGCCATTTCCCGCACTCTTTGGATGCCGAAAAAGGCAAGCCTTCCCTTCAGCGTGTGAGCGGTGCGCTCGAGCCCTGCAAAATCCGTCCGGATGAGAAATTCCCTCATCTCCCGGACCAGGCGAGGATAATCTTTCAAAAACAATGCTGCAAGCTCTGCGAGCAGCTGCCGGTCCCCATCCACGTGGGACAATGCAATGTCCAGATCCATGTCTTTTCTTAATTCTTCCGAATCCGCCATATCGCCAGCTCTATCCTTTTTATGCAAATCAATGCTTTTTTGATCATAATGTAAATCGCCGGAAGATGAAATAGCCGGTTCTGTGGCTTGAAGCGTCGCCGGCCATAGGCTCATTCATTAAAATTCGTGCTAATTCGCAGCTGGAATTTTGTGCCTGATATGTAAAGATCTGCCGGATGCATTGCATCAGCTGGTCCGCAGATCCTGAGAAAATGGAGGACACAATGAATCAGAACCTTTCTGTCCTGGTGAGCGAAATTCAAAACAGGGCCAGGATTTATGTGCACATTTACCGCGAGCTATCAAAGGAAGTGGGGGAGGAGAAAGCAGCCGAGATCATGAAGAGGGCGCTGTATGAAAGAGGCAGGGAAAAAGGCATTCAATTGGCCCGCAGACTGGGGCAGCCCGATCTTCACAAGATGGCCATTGCGTTCATGGAGGGGAAAACCGATATGGACGCCTTCGGCCATGAAATCGTTCAAGAGCATTCCGATTATGTTTTATTGCGTCTGAATCGATGTCCCCTGGCAGAAGCATGGGAAGAACTCGGCCTTACTCCTGAGAAACAGAAGGCATTATGCGATATCGCCTATCAGGTCGATTTCGGCAAGTATGAAGCAGCCGGATACAAACTGGCTTTCTCCTGCCGAATTGCCGACGGCGGCAAAAGCTGCGACATGAAGGTTACTATATAGCGTTGCTCAAACTTCGGATGAAACGCCGCTATCGTGCCTTGTGGGAGCTTTCTATCATAACCAGTCCGGAACTAACGGCCTCCGGAAGCTTAATAAGCGAGCCCAGATTATAGCCGTCCCTTATTGTGCCTTTTACTCCGACCTTGGCGCCTTCACGGGGAACACCTTTATCGGAAACGATCCACAGTTTCCCGGTTCCGTCCTCTATTTCATAGGCTCCCTTGCCGAGAACCGAGTAGCTACTTGTCACAGTTCCAACGATGGTAACTTGCTTATTCGCATAGCGGCTTGGCTCGGCTCGAATGTCATTGATGGTTTTCTGGTCACATCCCGCCATAGCCAGCGTCCATAGCGCAACGACGGCCCAAAGAAAATAGCGTCGATATCTGAGTTTTCGCATTTCAGTCTCCAGTTCATTATTAGAAACAACCGCGTACCGCAGGTTTCATAAATTCATAGCCGGAATTGCCTATATTTTATCTCATAATTTCCCGTCTCATCCAAATCTGGAATCGATAAATATCGGGAAGATGTCGCTCCAGGCTTCATATTCTATATAGCTGCTGGCTTCCCGGCCTGATGGTCAAGCCTGTTCGGATCAGGAATTGAAGCACACTTTTTTTCTTGCCGGGCAGGCATCAGATGCCGTGAGGTATTATATTGGAGAGAAATGATGAGGAGATGTCGGGGTGCAGGCAATCCCGCATTGAAAGCCACGGCAGATGAAGTGAGTAAAGAGCTGAATCGGGCTATAGAGAGTTTATGATGAAAAGGAGCAAAAAAATGCCGGGATGGTTGGTGTTTATTCTGATTTTTGCGGCTTATATCGTGCTGATGCGCTGGGTGCTGCCTGCCGTCGGCATTCAAACCTGAATGTCCCAATCGTGCAGCGTCGAGTCTCGGCGCAATCCGGATACAGAGAAAAAAATTAGCCACGAATGAACACGAATTGCATAAATGCAAGAATTCGTGTCAATTCGTGGCTCATGATTTGGTGCCGAAGGGGGGACTCGAACCCCCACGAGTTTCCCCACCACCCCCTCAAGATGGCGTGTCTGCCAGTTCCACCACTTCGGCACTCGAAAGGTCGCTCATTATAGAACAGCAGAGCTACCCTTTACAGTTTCTTTCGGGAATCCTATCCCAAAAGGAATTTTCGCCGACGATATTTATTTTGTCGGCTTCGAGGCGGGCTGCTGTTGCGGAGCAGAAGGCTGCGTGGCCTGTTGCTTGTGTTTCGCTTCCGCCTCTTCCTGAGCTCTTCTCATCTGTTCTTTTGAGGGCACAGCAATGGGCGCCGAGGGCTTCTTCTGGGAAGGCTGGGCGCTTTCCTGTGTTGTAGTCTCAAGAATCGATTTGCTGGCCTCTCTTTTGGTCGAAATCATCGATAGCGAGACGCTGGTAATCATAAAAACGACCGCAGCGATCGTCGTCATCTTGGAGAGGAATGAAGCGGGCCCCCGGCTGCCGAAAGCCGTTTGTGTCGCGCCTCCACCGAAAGCCCCCGCCAGATCCGCGCCTTTTCCTGACTGGAGGAGCACCACCAGCACCAAAATTACGCACACGATAGCGTGCAGCGTCGTAATTGCATAATAGAGAATCATAGGATTCCAGAACCCGCTTTCCGCCGGTTTTTATAATCTGTAGTGGATGATGCGCAAGAAGCTTTCAGCTTCGAGGCATGCTCCGCCGACTAATGCACCGTCGATATCCGGCTGCAGCATCAAAGCATCAATATTATCAGGCTTAACGCTGCCGCCATATAAAATACGAACTGTCTGAGCCTCTTCCCCAAACCTTCCGGAAAGCCATTCACGGATCATGCCATGCATTTCCTGGGCGGTTTCGGGCGATGCAGTACGACCGGTTCCAATTGCCCATACCGGTTCGTAGGCGAGAATAATACGCAACAGGTCCCGGCGTGTCAAGCTATCCAGGCCGCCTGCAAGTTGTTGTGCTACTACGCTATGATGATTCCCGGATTCCCGCTCCGCCAGTGTCTCTCCGATACAGATAATAGGTTTAAGCGAGGACTCCAGTACGGCACGGACCCGCCGGTTCACGGAAGCATCCGTTTCGCCGAAATATTGCCGTCGCTCAGAATGACCGATGACGACCATTCCGCACCCGACATCCTTCAGCATGGGAATGCTAATTTCTCCGGTAAAAGCTCCTTTCGCTTCCCAGTGAACATTCTGCGCTGCAAGGATCAGGGGAGTACCCTTCAGCTCTTCCGCGACGGCGGCCAGGGCGGTAAACGGAGGAGCCATAACGACTTCGCAATGAGATACACCCGCAGATCCGGCTTTAATGGCACGTGCCAGCAGGCGAGCTTCGCCATTCGTTTTATGCATCTTCCAGTTTCCGGCAATTACCGCTTTCCTCATGCCCCCTCCATCAAAGGAGAAACGCGATTTCCCGCACTAACCGGTGTTTAATCGTCAATCGAAAATCGTCATTCGCAGAAAATTATTTATCATTAAGCGCCGCAACTCCCGGCAAAACCCGCCCTGCAAGAAATTCAAGCGATGCGCCGCCGCCGGTGGAGATATGGGTAATGCGGGCCGCAACGCCGGCTTTCGCAACAGCGGCAGCCGAATCGCCTCCACCAATGACCGATACCGCCGGGGAATCCGCCACGGCTTTGGCTATGTTGATGGTTCCCGCGGCGAATGCATCCTTTTCAAACACGCCCATCGGGCCGTTCCAAACGATGGTTTTTGCGGAACGGATTATCTCGGAATACTCCGCCGATGCTTTGGGGCCTATATCCAGACCCATTTCGCCCTCCGGGATTTGTCCGGAAGGCACTATATGCGCGGAAACCTCATCATCCATGCCGGGGCTTGCTACTGCATCACTTGGCAGCACGATGCGGGATTGCCCTCTTGCCAGAAGCTCGCGGGCTAAATCCAGCTTATCGTCCTCACACAAGGATTTTCCGATGCTCTTCCCCTGGCTCTTTAAAAAGGTGAAGGCCATCGCGCCGCCGATTAGAAGCCGGTCCACCTTGCCAAGCAGATTCTCGATGACCTCGATTTTGTCGGAAATTTTGGCCCCGCCCAGAATGGCGATGAAGGGCCTTTGCGGCGATTCGAGCGCGCCTCCAAGATAACGAAGCTCCTTCTCCATCAGGAATCCGGCGGCAGCCTTTTGTACATAGTGAGTGATGCCTTCCGTCGATGCATGAGCGCGGTGTGCGCTTCCGAATGCATCATTCACATAGATGGGCGTGTAGGAGGCAAGTTTTTTGGAAAATTCCGGATCGTTGGCCTCCTCCTCCGGATGAAAGCGGAGATTTTCGAGCAGAAGCACGTCTCCGGGCCTGGCTGCATTCACCGCCTTTTCGACTTCGGACCCGATACACTCCGGAACAAATGTCACCTTCCTGTCCAGAAGCTCCGACAGTCTTTCGGCAGCGGGAGCGAGTGAGAATTCGGGTTTGGGTTTGCCTTTCGGGCGGCCCAGATGAGAAGCCAACAGCAGTATGGCTCCCTTATCGATACCGTATCGGATTGTCGGAAGCGCTTCCCGGATGCGAAGATCATCGGTGACCTTTGAGTCTTTTATTGGAACGTTAAAATCAACGCGCACAAAGACCCGCGCGCCCTTCAGATCCAAATCCTGAATTGTAATCTTATCCATGATCGACCCTTTCCCGTGCTTTCGCCGGAAGCATCATCGGGCGAAAAGGCACACCTTTCCTCAGTCCCTACTGCATCATTTAATGATTAGACGATATACTCAACCAAGTCACGTAGACGGCAGGAATAACCCCACTCATTGTCATACCATGCCAGCGTTTTGACAAGATTACCCTTAACTTTGGTCTGGAGCCCGTCCACGCAGCCGGAGAAGGAACTCTGCATGAAATCCGTCGATACCAACGGTTCTTCGGTATAGCCAAGAATCCCCTTCAGCGCGCCTTCAGAAGCTTCCTTCAGCGCCTTATTCACATCTTCCGCCGTAGTTTTCGCTTTCACAATCGTCACCAAATCCACAAGGGAAACGTTTGGAGTGGGTACGCGTATCGCGATGCCGTCCAGCTTTCCCTCCAGTCTTGGCAGAACGAGGCCGATGGCCTTGGCTGCACCGGTTGTGCTGGGAACCATGTTGATGGCGGCCGCGCGTGCACGCCGGAGATCCCGATGCTGCAGATCCAGGAGGTTTTGATCGTTGGTATAGCTATGAATGGTCGTCATGAATCCCGACTCGATTTCGAACTTTTGATCGAGCACCTTGGTCAGCGGAGCCAGACAATTGGTCGTACAGGAGGCATTGGATATCACATGATGCCTGGATGCATCATAGGTCTCCATGTTGACTCCGATACAGAAGGTTCCATCCACACCTTTTCCGGGGGCCGAGATGACAACCTTTTTGACTGTTCCTCTCAGATGAGCTTTTGCTTTTTCCGCCTCGGTAAACAATCCGGTAGACTCGACGACGACCTGGGCGCCGAGTGAGCTCCAATCCAGCTTTGCAGGGTCTTTTTCACTGAACACCCGAATCGGCTTGTTATCCACCAGAAGGTTGCCGTCTTTCAACTCCACGCTTCCGTTGAATCTTCCCAGGACGGAATCATACTTCAGAAGATGAGCGAGAACCTCGGGCTTGGTTATATCGTTAATTCCCACGATTTCAATCTTGGGATCTCCCATGGAACATCGAACCAGATTCCTACCAATTCGCCCAAATCCGTTAATGGCAACTTTGATCGTCATGGCGTATCCTCCAAGGTAAATTCATTAAGAAAACTGCTTATTATAATGGGTAATCTAGGTGACAGCCACCATAATTCCCAGTGATACATTAAGGCAGCCGGACTCCAGCCGTAACTTTTGGCTGCTTGCCCGGGGACTCCATCGCGAGGCGCCGGTAAATATCACTCCGGCAGAGTACCGAATGTTACCCACAGTGCCAAGTGTTTCCCGCAGTAAGGGCAGAGTCAGAGGCTTTGGGTTGTGAGCCGCTCTAACCCGCATTTCTCACAGGGTTTCGTAGCGAGGCGGCGCAGACGGGCATGGATGCAAGGCGCGCGACGGTCGGATTCCGCAGTCGACCTGCAGCGAAGCTGCAGGCCTCGACCA
>JAFGIY010000045.1 GCA_016929335.1 Acidobacteriota bacterium
CGCAATCCTTTTTCGATGCGACCACGGTCCACCAATCCAAATTTTCTTGCGGGTATCGAGGTGGCAGATGCCAACGCTTCGGAGGGAGTCAGTCCGGCACGGACAAGCAGCTCCAGTTCACGATGAAGACTGATTCCGTGCATTAATCCGAAATTGTAGTCGGATGCGTCCGTACCGGCCAGAATTGCAGCATTTGCATTCTTCAACTCGTGCACTGCCCGTTCGGCAGCGGGATAGAAATCCCCTGTAGATCCGTACACCTGACTCAACGATTGATCCAAAATAGCAATGTCTCCAGGAGTGATATAGGGAGCAAGACGGCTGTCGCTGATTAGGGCTTTTCTTCCCGGCACGTTCCCTCCGCTTTCTCCCGCAACAAGAGTGGGAATCACGAAGATGTTTTTCAGTGCTATAAGCCGACCGAACTCCTGGCTTGATTCAGGAGCCGAATATATATGCGCAAGACCGTCCGCTCCGGACTCAACAGCATCACGGGCATCCTGTAATGTTGCCACGTGGACTACTGCCATCTTCTTCTTTTTGTGGGCAGCATCAATTAATGCAGAAAGTGCTTCTTTGGAGAAAGTCGGAAATCCCAACGCATGGTCGTATATGATTTTGATGTAGTCCGACCCTGTGGAAATGCAGACATCGATGATGGCTTGGGCTTTGTCTGGCTTTTCAATAGTCTGGACAGGTATGCCCAATTGGGTGCCGTGTCCTCCGGGGGCTGTAATCATCATACCGCCCGAAACCATATCGGAGCGATCATGCGCCATGCCGGCAGCTTGTTCCTTCTTTTTCTCAGCCAGGAATTCGGGATTGGTTCCCATGTCCATAACGGTCGTCACGCCAAATATCAGGGACTTCTTCAGTCCGTTATCATTCAAGACATGGACGTGAGAATCGAAAAGGCCTGGCAAGAGTGTGCATCCGGAACCGTCAACGACAACCGAATTTTCCGGCACATCGAGATCTTTGCTGATACGTGCGATCTTTCCTTCCGATATATGGATACAGTTGTCCTGCAGCACTTTTAAACCGTCGAATATGCGAACATTCTTAAAAAATATACCCTTATCTCGCGGCGTGTGATTATTTCCCGTGGCCATAGAGAAGCCCCCCGAATAGAACCGGGATAATCCGCATATGAGAACGAGAACCGCCACAACCCTATAGGGTAAACAAAGAAGAATTCTCATAGCAGAACCTCCTGGTTTCCATTCACTCTGCATTATTGAATTTCTACTAATTCCGTTACGGAGCCCAATAGTTCTCTCCGTACGTAATAACGCGGCGCATCCACTGGGAACCAATAGCGGATTTTGATTTTTTCAAAAACGGGATTGCTCAATTCCAGCCTATAGCAATCATATTCTCCTGCAGGAGTCCTCACGGTCTCCCGTCCGGCATTCATGATTTCAATACCGTACAGTCCGACGGGCCACCCGAAGATGCCATCCATAATCAAAAGCAGCTGCATTTTATCAACACTTTCGAATGGATAAGACTGCAGAATATGCGGAACCGTATAGTTATCATATAACCGCCCGCTCCACTGCAACTCCTTATGAATTCCACGTTGAGGATAATGAATGATCACACGATCATCCTTATAATCAATCCAGTGATTTGCTTTTTCATTGCCGGTTCTGAATTCTATGCGAGTAGGAAGAAGATTGCCGGCATTGATGAACGCCACCATCCTTTCCCCTGATTCTTGTTCTGTGACAATCCGAAATACGTCTTTCCCGTTTCTTACAGACTTCGTCACGCTTTCTCTGTGGACAGTGGCTTCTTCCTTTTGGCTAATGCGTGTACGATAAACCAGCGTGTTGGAAACCGGTTTCAAAGGAGCAAATGGACTCGTCTTCCTATGGTCCAGGGATTTGGATTGACGGCATTCCGGATTTCCTAAAGCTCGGACAATAATTGCGCCATCCGAGAAGGAGGCAGTAAAATCATGGAATGCGTCTATCTTCGATTGCATTCCGGACATGCCTTTGACCATTGAATAATAAGCCAAGGCAAGCTTTTGAGGATCTTCGCAAATAATTTGTCCGCGTTTTTGTCCTTCAAGGATTAGGCTCTGAATAAGTTGTATGCTGGACGCAACATTCTTCACGATGATCTCTTTTGTCATCTCAGCTATGCCTTCAGAAACCAGAGCCTGTTCGACAATATTCAGATAATAAGTACTCTCCTCACTGTGGCTCATGGAAATGACTATCTCTGCAATGATGCGGAGCCTGTCCAGGGGAGACGCATCATATCTGGAACCATACTTTGTAACCGCTAGGAAAACGTTCGAAGCGCTTTTCACCAGTTCTGCAAATACTTCCTCTTTGGTTTTGAAGTAGTGGTAGATCAGCCCGTGACTCATGCCCGCCGCAGCGGCAATATCGGATATACGGGTTGCCGCATATCCGCGACGGGCGAATATTTTAAAAGCCGCAGCTATGAATTGTTCGCGTCTGATGTCCAAAACGAGCTGATTGGCTTCCTTGCTACGTGGAGACATAATGGCTGTCCTTTTAAGGGTTGACTAAGCAGTCAATCAATATATCAGATAATAAGGAAAATGCGTTAATGAAGTCAATGGGGGAATTAGAGTCTGCTTATTGAGTCCTCGTCTGCCATAAGCAGAGCCGAGTCATTGGGGAAAACGGATCTCACCGTCCGTGCACATGCGGTTAATTTTACCGTTCGCATGCATCGGGGATATCACTTTCCGGGTACGCGACTATACATTTAGTAATAGAGCCGATGGCTCAAAGCAAGCGACATTTCTTGGAGAACTCTCGATTTCTCAGCCCCATCTATTTTCTGACTATGGTGATGCCGCTATTCAAGGCTGTTTCTGCTTTGAGAAATTGAACTAAAACAGCGACTGGAAACCGATGCTTCGATTTTTGACTATTCTGTTGACATACCACATGAACGTTTGCAATATTCATGTGGACATAACACAGGAGGAGAAATGACGGAAACAAAGCTCGATCTTCTTCAGGGAACGCTCGATCTGCTAGTACTACAGACACTCGCCTCAATGGGATCCCTGCATGGCTACGGCATCGCGCGTCGAATCGAACAGGTTAGCGGCAATGAAATACTGCTGAATCAAGGAACCATATACGCATCTCTTGTCCGGCTGCAGCAACGGGGATGGATTTCAACTGAATGGGGCACATCCGACAACAATCGTCGCGCAAAGTATTATTCACTGACGAATGCCGGTAAAAAGCAGCTTGTCAAGGAGACCGCCAATTGGAGGAGGCTCTCGACGGTCATCACACGTGTCCTTTCAGCTTCGGCGGAGGTGTGATATGAGCTCCAGCATACGCCGATTCGTGGAACGCATCCTCTCAATGTTTCGCAAGCACAAACTTGATGAGGATTTAGGCGAAGAATTCGCGACCCACATCGAAATGGCTACGGAAGATAATATCAAAGCTGGAATGAATCCGGATGAAGCTCGACGTCAGGCGTTGATCCGGTTTGGAGGAGTCGAAGCGGCCAGGGAACTGCATCAGGATACGCGCGGTTTGCCCTTATTTGAGAACATAGGGCGGGATGTTCGCTACGGGATTAGAATGCTCCGCAAAAATCCCGGGTTTTCCACCGCAGCCATTATCACGCTGGCGCTCTGCATCGGCGCGAACACGGCCGTTTTTTCGATGCTGGATGCACTCGCAATCAAGCCGCTGCCGTTTCATGAGTCCAACCGCATTGTTTCAATCTACACCAAGCCCAGCAATAAGCCGGATAAGCTTGGAAGTAGTATCCCGCAGTATCTGGATTTTAAGGAGAATGTGGATGCGTTTTCCCATCTTGCATTATGGCGAGCTCAAGAATTCAATCTAGGCATAGGGGATAAAGCCATTCGATCCTCAGGCGTAGCTGCGACGGCCGAGATATTCGAAGTGCTTGGTCTAAATCCTGTACTTGGACGATTTTTCACACAAGAAAACAATCGGATTCCCGAGAAAAGAGAACTCGTGCTGACGCAATCGTTCTGGAAATCTCATTTTCAGGAAGATCCCGGTGTCCTAGGCCGCACGGTTCGGGTTGATGGAGAAGCCTATACGGTTATTGGGATAGCTCCCAAAATCCTCGAATCGTTAAATGCTCAGCCGCGTTTTATCATCACCAAGCAGTGGACGCCTCTGGAGGCAAACAATCGTTATATGTATGTTTCAGATTTATTGGGACTGTTGAAACCGGACGCAACCATCGGCTCTGTGAAAGTAAAGATGGCAGCACTTGAGCGGCGGGCTTTGGACAGCGCCCCCCCATTTATTAAAGAGGACATGAAACGTAATCCACTGACAATTGGCATGGAGACGCTCCAATCCAGCAGGGTCGAGCCGGATTTGCGATCGAAACTTTATTTATTGCAGGGTGTGGTGCTATTTGTGCTCTTAATCGGCTGCGTCAATGTTGCAAATCTGTTGCTGGCGCGGTCCAATGCCCGACAGGGAGAGTTGGCCGTCCGGATGGCGCTGGGCTCCGGACGCAGGGCAATAGCGCGCCATTTATTTGTCGAGAGCTTTCTATTAACATGGCTCGGAGCCGCACTTGGCATTGCATTGGCTTTAGGGATCATCGAGATAGTCAATGTTTTTACCGCGCAGCTTTTGCCAAAATCATTGCCATTTGCAATCGATGGTCGCATGCTTGCATTCACCGCTCTTATAGCAACTTTTACATCATTGACTATCGGGTTGTTTCCCGTCTTACACGTGTTCGGCAGCAATCTGCTTGCATTGACATTGCATCAAAGCCGTCGTGTATCCAATAACCGCAGTATTCGCACAATGAGCAGCGGACTCATCATTGCGCAAATGGCAATAACCCTAGCCCTACTCATCGGCGGAGGATTATTGATTCGCAGCTTCATAAATTTACTAGCGGTTGACCCGGGATTTAATCCAAGGCAGCTAGTTGCCGCACAAATCGTATTATCAGCCGATTATAGCCAGGACCATCGTGCCCTGAAGTTTCAGCAGCAGTTGAAAGACAACTTGCGCGAAATCCCAGCGTTCACTTCAATGAGTTTAGCATCTGCAATGCCATATTCCGAAAGCGGCGGGGGATATATGGGCTTCAAACTGCAAGATTATGAACAAGCGAAAGCCGGGATGCAGTCAAATGCCTTGTTTTTTAGTGTGGATTCGTCATATCTGGAGACGATGCAAATGCCGTTGATCGAGGGTCGCTGGTTCAATGCCGGAGATACCGGCAAAAGCCGTCCAGTGTGTATAGTAAATCAGCACTTTGCCCGGCAGTACGTCTCGGGCCGCAGCGCTGTGGGCAAACATGTTACATTCGACGTTTTTGAACCAGAGGAAAATTGGCCGGAGATCGTCGGGATTGTGGGCTCGGTACGCGATCTTAGCTTGGAAGAAACCTTTGGCCGTACGTTGCTTCCTGCCATTTATCGTCCGGCGCAACAAAATCCGTTTCCATTCTTTTTAATGAATGTTAGTGTGCTGATCCGCAGCCCGCGTCCAGCGCCTGAAGTAATCGCACTCCTGCGTGAAAAGGTGAAGGAGATTGATCCTGCCCTGCCATTATTTCAGACAGGGTCAATGGAAAGCATTATCAGTACATCTTTCGATGAGCGCCGCGCAATCATGCTGGTTCTATGCTGTTTCGCGGGAATTGCACTGCTTCTCTCCGCCGTCGGCATCTATGGCGTGCTGGCCTATGACGTCTCAAAGCGCACGCATGAGATCGGAATCCGTGGAGCGATCGGCGCCACACGCAAGCAGATTATAGCCTTAATCCTACGGCAGGGACTGCAGAAAGCGTTGATCGGCTTGGCGATTGGTTTGGTCGGCGCTTTTTATCTGAGTAATTTCATGACAAGTTTATTGTTTGAAATAAAGCCGACTGACCCGACAACGTATGTTTTTGTTTCGACGCTGCTTCTGTGTGTGGCCGTTCTGGCGAGTTATATTCCCGCTCTTCGCGCTGCTGGCATCGATCCAGTCTCGTCACTCAGAGTGGAGTAATAGGAAAGAACATGGTGGATATCCCTCGGAAATCACAGGCTCGTCGCTGTTTGATCCGACGAATACTGTACAGTGTGATTGCTCTCTCAGCGCTCTCCGGTGCTGGTTGGTATGTGTCGCGTCTGAAACCCGCCGCTCCTTCGATAGACCGGGCGACGGTCTGGATCGATACAATCAAGCGTGGTCCGATGCTTCGCCAGGTTAGAGGACTGGGGAAGCTGGTTCCGGAAGAAATCCGCTGGGTGACCTCTGCTACAGAGGGCCGGGTTGAGAAAAAGCTGTTGGAGGCAGGCGCTCGCGTGAAATCGGACACCATTCTAATCGAGTTGATCAACGCTCAGTTGGAGCAGGAGACACTCAATGCAGAGTGGGATTGGAAAGCAGAAGAAAGCTCCTATGCAGATCTGAAGGTGCGTCTCGAGAGGGAACAATTAGCGCAAGCAGCCGATATCGCGAAGTTTGAATCCGATCATGAACAGGCGGTTCTTCGCTACGAAGCTAATGCCGAGCTGCAAAAGAGCGGCCTCATTTCAAAGCTGGATTTAAAGCGGGATAGCGCCAATTCTCAACAATTGGCCAATCGTCTCCAGATTGAAAAGCAGAGGCTCAAGATTAACAAGCAATCCATCGCAGCACAGCTGGCTCAGCAGCGAACGAAAATTGACCAGCGTCACGCAATTTATACCCTGAAAAAAAGCCAGCTTGATCAGCTCAATGTCAGAGCTGGCGTGGACGGCGTGCTTCAAGTGATCCAAGTCGATGTCGGACAACGCGTTGCTCCCGGCGCCAATCTTGCCCGAATCGCAAATCCGAACAAGCTCAAAGCTGAACTGAACATCTCGGAGACTCAGGCTAAAGACGTTCAAATAGGTCAGGAGGTTTCGATAGATATGCGCAATGGTGTCATACCCGGTAGAGTGTCGCGCATAGACCCGGCTGTGAAAGATGGCACTGTAACTGTAGATGTACATTTGGAGGGCGAATTGCCCAAGGGGGCGCGGCCTGATTTGAGTGTTGATGGGACCATTGTCCTGGAGAAATTGGATGATGTTGTATACGTGGGACGTCCCGTTCAAGGCCAGTCGAATAGCCAGTTGAGCATCTTCAAACTTGATCCAGAGGGTAAGAGCGCAGCAAGAGTCACAGTCAAGTTGGGCCGGAGTTCAGTCAATACAATAGAAATCAAAGAGGGACTAAAGCCCGGCGATCAGGTGATCCTGTCAGATATGACGGCACACGACGGCTTCGACCGCATCCGTTTGAATTAGAGGAGAACCGTATGATTAATTCAAAACAGCCATTAATCCATCTTGAGAATGTAACCAAGGTTTTTCTAACCGATGAAGTGGAAACGCATGCGCTTTCCAGCGTCACACTGGACATCCAGCCTGGCGAATATGTTTCGATCGCGGGGCCCTCCGGCTGCGGGAAATCCACGCTATTGTCCATCCTCGGCCTGCTGGATACTCCCAGCAAGGGAAAATACGCACTGAATGGCAGACAGGTGGATCAATTGAAGCATTCCGAAAGAGCCCGAATCAGGAACCGCGAGATCGGATTCATATTCCAGAGCTTCAACCTCATTGGAGACCTGACTGTTTATGAGAACGTGGAACTGCCCCTTACCTATAGGGGGATGGGAACGAAGGAGCGCAAAGCACGCGTCAATGAGGCGCTTGAAAGAGTGGGGATGGCACATAGATCCAAGCATCTGCCCGGCCAGCTTTCCGGAGGCCAGCAGCAACGGGTTGCTGTCGCCCGAGCACTTGGCGGAAATCCACTTATTCTCCTCGCGGACGAACCCACCGGCAACCTGGATTCCAAGAACGGAGAAGCAGTAATGACTCTATTGTCTGATCTCCATAGGCAGGGCGCAACCGTTTGCATGGTAACGCATGATCCGCGTTATTCCGAGCTTGCGGCCCGCACCGTCCATCTATTTGACGGCCATATCGTCGATGAACAAACATCAGCAGAACAACATGTCTGAGCCGTTGTTAGAACAAACGAGGATTTTTGTCTATGAATATTAGAATCTCCGCCCGGCTTCAAGGAGACAAATCAAATTGACGTGTAACGCCCATCCCGTCAATGTGCCTCTGGCAGAGGCCTAACTTCCGATCTTGAAACTTGTTGAGCATGTGACTTGGCCGTGGATAGCCTTCCGCTGTCAGTTGCAGAATGTTCGTGATTTTCAGAAATGTGCGTTATGAGCATTATTTCGTTTTCGGACCTATGTATCGACATCCGAAGGACGGAAATGGAGCCTGAGCATATTCAGAAAGCTTCTTGCGGCAAGCGACAGATAGCGATCCTTTTTATAAATAGCGCCAATCTTGATGGGATCTGAATCCTGTAAATCCCGGATTTTCAGGGCGACAAGCTTTTTGTCGGCAGCTTCTCTCTTGACGGCTATTTCCGGTACTACCGAAATCCCTGAGTTGATGCAAACGAATTCTTTTACAACCTCGATAGAGCTAAGTTCCATTGAAATGGACAGGGTAACTCCTGCCTTTCTGCAGATCTCATCCAGAATCCTGCGCGATGAGCACTTTTGATCGAGCAAAACGCAGCTATACGCTTCCAGGTCTTTCAGATAGACAGTTTTCTTTTTTGCCAGAGGATGTCCGGGATGACATATCGCCACATCTGAACGATAAAACAATGGGACCGTAACTAAGGGGGGCTTGAGATATTTCAATGTGGCGATTCCCATATCGACTTGATTATCCATGACTAGGTCAATGGTCTTGGGAGACGTTGCATTACGGACAATGATCTCGATGCCCGGATGCTTTGCCTGATATTTCTGAATAATACCCGGCAATTGATAGCAGGCAGTCGTATCGGATGTGCTGATCAGCAGCCTGCCCCTTTCCATTTTCTCAAGATCCATCATTTCCTGCCTGGCCTGTTCCAGAAGGGCTTTGATCTGAGTTGAGTACCGGAGCAGAACTCCGCCCGCTTCCGTTAGTTCAATCTGTTTGGTCGTTCTCTGGAAAAGCCTTTGGCCAACAGTGTCTTCCAGTTTGGCAATCTGAATGCTCACGGCCGATTGGGTGCGGAATATCTGCTCTGCGGCCTTTGAAAAACTTAACCTCTCGGCGGCCGCCTGAAATGCATTGAGCTGCTCAAAGGTGATATCCATATATTCATCCTATCAATAAATAACATTACAATAATTAATTTGAATTATATATAAAAGGTCATTTAAAGTCCTCCAAATCTTTGATGTGAGAGGAGGCTTTTATGAAAATGATCCTTAAGGAACCAGGATTGGGTTTGAGGGACTTCCGAATATTGCCTGCCTATACGGAGTTGAAGCATAAAACGGAGAATGTATCGCTAAGGACGCGCCTCTGCCGGCATGGGGATGATTTCATTTGTTTGAATCTGCCTTTTCTGAGTGCCGCCATGCAGGCGGTGACAGGCACAGAAATGGCGACGGCTTTAAGCACTCTGGGAGGCGCTGGCGTATTGCCTTTGATCGCCTCTGTAGAAGAACAGTGCCGAATGGTCAGAGCCGTGAAACGGCACAGGGGTGGTTTTCAAACCGACCTTGTAACTTTCTCCCCCAATCAAAAGATAAGGGAATTGCTCACCACGATTGAGAAAATGTCCTATTCCATCTTCCCGATAACGGATTCCGGTCTGTTCCACGGCAAGTTGATTGGCGTCATAACTGATAAAGATTTCGATCCCCGCTATGACTTGGATTTGGATGTAAGAGAAAGGATGAAGACAGGGTTGCAGGTCGGTGTAGAGGTGGATGATCTGAAAGAGGCAAACAGGCTGATGATTCAATATGGTCGTGGCTTTCTGCCGATTGTGTCTCGCGAAGGCACGTTGCAGTCGGTCGTGTTTAAGAAAGATCTGGACCGGCATATCAAGCATCCCGAAGAAGCTGTTGATGCCCACAAGCGACACCTTGTAGGAGCCGCGATTTCCACATATCCGGAAGACCGGTCGAGAATCGAGGCCCTTGTGGAGAGCGAAGTCGATTTTCTGGTCATCGACGCGTCCGATGGATTCACAGTCTTTCAGAAAGAGACGCTTGAGTGGATCAAGCATCATTTTGAAACGCCGGTTGTAGCTGGGAACATCGTGACTCCCCAGGCATTCGAAATGTTTGCGGGATTAGAAGCAGATGCCGTCAAAATTGGGATGGGAATCGGCTCCGGATGCACAACTCAAGAGGTCAAAGCAACGGGCAGAGGACAAGCCACAGCAATAATTGAAATTGCTGCCGCCAGAAATGACCATTACAAGAAAACAAATATCTATATCCCATTGATTGCCGATGGCGGGATTATTTCTCCTGCCGATATAGCCGTCGCCCTCGCCCTGGGCGCAGATTCCGTGATGATGGGCAACTTCTTCGCCCATTTCTCCGAAAGCCCTGGCGAATTGCTATATATCAATGGAGAATATGTCAAAGAGTATTGGATGGAGGGTTCGCGGAAAGGATTCAACTTAAGAAGGTATTATCAATCTTCTTCAGCATTTTTCGAAGAAGGGGTAGCCGGTTATGTGCCTTACGAAGGCTCCGTTTTCGACTCAATTCCAAGTGCCAAACAACGACTTAAAGCAACCCTGTCCACGTCAGGCGCCGAAAGTATTCAAGACCTGCACAAAAATGCTGTTCTGGAATTGCAGTCTTATTCAGCTTCGGAAGCTGGCCGCATTCACGACATGACCGTTATGAAACATAGGGAAACAGCTTTGCCGGTCATTGGCAAAGCGTCACATTAGCGTTGATAAGAACGGCATTCGCTCCTCGGAGGAGGTAATCATGCGGGAGAATCGTGAACTGGAAGTAGCAGAATACTGGAATGCAAATGCGCCGGTTTGGATCGATCAGGTGGAAAAGGGATATGACGTGTACCGGGAGGAGCTCAACAATCCGGCAATCTTCGAGCTCATCGGGGATGTGAGCGGAAAGTCCGTGTTGGATGCCGGATGCGGCGAGGGACGGAATACAAGGCTGCTTGCAAAACAAGGCGCTGACGTCTGCGGCGTCGATCTTGCAGAGGCTATGATCGAGCGAGCCAAGGAAGAAGAGGCTCGAACCAAGCTCGGCATAAGATATTTCACAGGATCCTATTGCCGGATGCCTTACTTTCAAGACAGCCAGTTCGATCTGGTCGTTTCGTTTATGGCTTTGATGGATGGCCCAGATTATGAGGGAGCGGTGAGTGAAATAGGGCGTGTGTTGAAGCCTCGCGGTGAACTGGTATTCAGCATCTCTCATCCCTGTTTTATGACAAGCGGATATGGTTGGACGACCGATCAGGAAGGGAACAAGGCTAAACTGACCGTGGGGGGATATTTCAGCAAGGAGTCGTATGTCGAACACTGGAAGTTTTCACATAGCCCGGATGCTGAGCACCTGCCAGAGTTCGCAATCCCACGTTTTCCCCGCACGCTCTGCGAATACTTGAATCCGCTCATTGAAGCAGGTTTCCGTATCGAACGATTGAACGAACCCCGCCCAAGCGAGGAGATATGCCAAAGGTATCCAAGCTTCCGTGGATGGCGGGAGCTCGCGGCCATTTTCTTGCACATTAAAGCGCACAAACTCTAAGGAGTCTCTATGAAAGAAAATTCAGTCTATGAGGATAACTATTTTGAGGTCATCAGCCCTGTCCCGGCGCTGAATTGCCGTGATGACGGAGGACATTTGATACTTATAAAAAAAGATAAGGTGCGTGATCGGTCTGATATGACCTGGCAGGAAGCGATCGATTTTATGAGAATATCTATGGCCGTCGGCAAAGCTATGTATGAAGTATTGAATGTTGAAAGAATGAATTACGAGGACCTTGGGAATTGGGGACTTGATGATCCAGGAGGACCCAAAATGCATCTGCACTTTTTCGGCCGCGCAAGAGAACAAATGCACCAAAGAAGAGGTATGAATATGTTCTTCTTTCCTAAAGGCCATCCGATTTACCAGGGGCATCTCAAGCATTTCAACGACGAAGACCTTGCAAAGCTCCGCGACAAGATTGCCGACATTCTTAATGAGGTGAAATATGTAAAAATGGCTGAACTGGCGGGACTGGAATAGTTGTCGGCGACAATTCCACAACCGAAAGCAGAAAGAATGGAGTACAGTTCTGTTGCCGCAAACACCTTGAAACATTATGGACAAAACTGTTGAACTTAAAACAGAACGGTTGTTGCTCCGGCCTTTCCGGAAAAGCGATGCAGATGACGTCTTAGCCTATAACCAAGACCCGGAAATGGGCCGCTACGCTGTGGGCATTCAGCCTCTGCCCTATTCCCGAGAGACGGTGGAAAGGCTAGTGGCGATGTTTGCTGATCCGCCGGAGGGGCAGGGAATCCTCCAGATGTTTGCAATCGAGCTGGAGGGACAAGTCATCGGGGAAATTGTGCTGAACCAGTGGGAGGAATACAAACGCAACCAGCGCGCCGATCTGTCGTATACGCTTGCTAGACCACACTGGAATAAAGGGTTGACAACAGAAGCTGCACGCACAGTAATGGACTGGGCTTTTAATACACAGGATATCTACCGCCTGTGCGCCTGGTGCGATCCCAGGAATACCAGCTCGTGGCGGGTGATGGAAAAACTGGGGATGAAACGGGAAGGTCTTCTGCGGAGCCACCTATTCTGGAACGGCGAATACCGCGACCAGCTCTGGTATGGGATTTTACGACCGGAATGGGAGAAACTAGAATAAAGGCTCGCTTTAGAAAATGGCGGGATCTTAATAGGCATTTCCATTCTAGAGCGCGAAAGCAAAGCTGGGAATCACATCGGGAATCAGGTCCTGTAGAGATTGGATGTGCACAGAAGTATATTCATCCTATTAAGTCATCCTATAGGCACGGTGCTCAATCAGCGATATGGGTTCTGCCTATCAGGTTCTTCCGCTTCCCGATAGAGTACTATCTTCATCGCATCACTAATGCTGATGGTTTTATTTGTCTATACCACGACAGAACAAGACAAAATCGGTAGTCGGCGGTATCTTCCCCAATTTGCGTAGTTTTTCCATCAATTGTCCTCGATGGAATGTGGAATGATTGACACACTGAAAAATTGCCTGCCACAGCTCAAGAGTAACAGCCCGACCGCGTGTATCGGCATAATGAATCATTTTTGAGAGCATGGTCTCTTCCAAATCCGATAGAAATTGATTCCGCTCAGTTTCAATAGCTAGCCAGGAATCTCTCATCTGATCAATTGTCTTCCATTCTGGTTCTTGTCGGGGCGGAAGCTCTTGCCAACGGCGAATGAATAGAAACTCAACCATCAAAATATGCCTCAATGTCTCCATGAAAGTTGAAAAACTTCCGCCCAATTCCACTTCCTGTTCAGAAATTGTGAGTTTGCTCGCTGTATCGAGAACGTTATGGTTTGCCCAATCATGGTACTCATAAATTCTTCTTATGTTTTGTAACAACTGAGCCTCCATTTCCTACCGATCTTCCGGTCAGGTTGCTGCGCTTCCCGTCAATGTGATCGTTCGCCTAAATATTTAGATTTCTTTTATCCGGTAGGCGACCAGCAAGTCAAGCGATTAGGTGCTGTGCGGCGAAAATAAGTGTTGGATTGGAAGACAGACGGCAATCCTCTCTCTTTATCATCTTTGTTTAGACATTTTCTTTTTTCGTTCTTGGGTAAACGACCACCACGGAAGAGGTTCCCCGCCTTCCATAAAATGAACAGCCGACATAAACACATCAATCACACAAGGGTCCTGCTTTTTGCCTGTTGCCGTGCATAAAGCCTCATACATTTGGAACGGTTCCATTCCAATCAGCTTATTAGGATGGTTGATACCAATCAGATGCAGGTCTGTGGCTATCGCCTTTCCAATATTTGGGAGTGCGTCCAATCGCGATACTTTATCTCTATCTGGATTCTTCATAGGATTCCTCATCGCAGCTAATGCTGGTAATCAGCACAGCTGAAAGCGAGCGTCTGAATTCGCCTGTAGTCAAATGTCGCTTATTGACCAAGCCCCCGTTCATCTTTGCAGTCTGGACATTCCTTATCCGGAGCGGTATTGCAAGCATCCTATTTGATCCGCCACATCTTATAGGTGCCGTCAACTGGTCCCTTGTAGTATCCCTCAAACGTATCCTCGCTGATCGTACCGCCTCCTTCATATAAGCCTTCATCCGCAGTATGGGGGAATTGATTGTTTTCCAGCACGCCATCCATAATATGAATCGGTTTTCTCAATGTACCCAATTTGTCCAGAATCAGCACCCGATACTTGTTATCACCTAAATGACTTACCTTGGCCACGAAGGCAAATTCGATGCCTGCAGAGTCAGTCCCGTTGCCTTGCCAATCTCCGCTAAAAGGGTCGATGCTGGGGATTTGTTTGAGATCATCCGATGGTGTCATGCAACTCTCTCCTACTGGCTGCCCGCGAATGTGAGGACGTTACTGCCACTGTCCCTGATACAGAATTCCCGAGCGCCATAAAATGTGGTGTGCAAATCCTCGATGATTGCAGACTTGTCCTTGATTCCCTTGTAGAGTGCCTCGATGTCATCTGTCTGGATATAGAGGGTGAATGAGGTTCCGACAGGCGAGCCGGCGAACGAGGGCAGCTCATTGGCAAGGCTTTTACGTGATTGAAGCATGAGTTCCACGTCGTCCCGCCGGATGATAGCGAAGCCCAGTAGCGTGGTCTTATCGCGGACCGTGACGACCTGTTGGCTGCCTTCAGGCACGGCCATGACGAGGCTGAAACCCAAGATCTTCTCGTAGAAATCGAGAATCCCGTTGACGTTGCTGACGATGATGTTCGCGGTGAGCTTTTTGTACATGGACCTTCCTTTCCTTAGAACACAATGCTCGACTTTTGAACGCAGTGTAACGAATCGGCGGAGGCCTGTATTGTAAGAAACGGACATGTGAAGCGGCGGTTCAGAAGGCGGAGTTCTCGAAGATCGTGGACGGACTTGATCCGTAGAAATATTCGAATTCGTGATTGAAATGCGCCTGGTCATAGTAGCCGGCGTCGAGAGCCACATCCAGGAAACTGGCGCGGGGATTCCGACGCAGCACACGAAAGGCACTCATGAAGCGAATGATCCGGCAGAAGGTCTTGGGCCCTACGCCGATA
>JAFGIY010000046.1 GCA_016929335.1 Acidobacteriota bacterium
CGGGAACCTGGAAGGTTACATAACCTGAAATTATCAGAAATTGCCAACGCCGATTTCAAAAAGATGCAGCTTATTTCACCTATAGGCTCGGCGCGTTGAAGCCGGCAGATCGCCGTGTGGAAGGGATCGTTGAAATGATGCTCGATGCCACTCGACAAAATGATCAACGACTCAATGAAGAAAGGCTGTTCTCCTGGCATGCTGCCCTGTTTCCGACCGGGCGCAGCGGTATGAGGACGATCAGGGTAGGGGCTTGGCGTGATGAAAGCACTGGGTCGATGCAAGTCGTTTCCGGGCCGATAGGGAAGGAGCGTGTTCACTATGAAGCACCGGCAGCAGCGAAGCTTTCCCAGGAAATGTCAGCCTTTCTTGAATGGTTCAACAGACCGCCCGATATGGACGAAGTTTTAAAGTCGGCTATCGCGCACCTCTGGTTTGTGACCATACACCCGTTCGATGATGGTAACGGTCGAATTGCGCGCGCCATTGCTGACATGTTACTTGCTCGCTCGGAAAAGGGCCCGCAACGCTTCTACAGTATGTCCGAGCAGATCAGGCAGGAACACAAAGCATACTACGATATTCTTGAGCAAACGCAGAAGGGCACAATGGATGTCACTCCATGGCTGATCTGGTTCCTCGGTTGTTTGAGCCGAGCTATCGAAAACGCGCAAAACATATTGTCGGCTGTCCTTGCCAAAGCGCGGTTTTGGGAACGTGTCCGGGGAGCTTCGTTGAACGAACGACAGACCCTCATCCTGAACCGGCTATTTGAAGACTTCGAAGGGAAACTGACCACTTCCAAGTATGCAAAGCTCGCGAAGTGTTCTCAGGATACAGCGCTGCGCGACCTCTTGTCACTTGTGGATCAAGGCATCCTGGAGCACAGCCCAGCCGGAGGCAGAAGCACCAGCTATACTCTTCGCGAAATAGCCAATCCTTAGAAGCAATTTCCTTAAGTCCCGTAATCAAAGTCCAGAGAATGCCTCATTGGCTCCTGTATCAATAACCATTCGGCTGTGCAAGCAAGTCCATAACTCCGATTCCTGCGATAGATTTTCTCTTCCTATGGCTGGGCTGCAACGGAGAAAAAAGGGCAGGGCAGAATTCAATTTCGACGTCCTCAGCGATCTAATTTCTTTATGTGGTATTTGTGGAATTTGTGTCGTTCCTCTATGCTTCCTGTTTGGGCAATTTCCAGGAATACCAGACGGTCAAAAGGGCAATTACGCATCCCCAAGCGTTGAATAGCATAGCCAATGAGGCTCCAGCTGATGCATATCTTATGCCAGCAGGAACGAGAAGAACCGCAAGGATTACGCCCACAATTAAATTGGTCCAACGTGTGGCCTTGTCTTTAAGCGTCAGCGACAGCCATGCCATTATCCAATAGATGAAAAAGAAAACTGCAAACGCCAGCATTGATTCTTTGGTGACCGCCGGGTTCCCGGTTTGGTTGGCCTCTGAAGCACTCCGCTCGACAGGTTCCAAAATGAGATATAGCATGAAACTAGCCGATCGAATCAACCACAATACAGCGATCCTTGTTTTGCATTTCAGGGATTCCATGTTTTTCTCCGCTTTGAATGATAGTGCTTTTGTGCCCGCAGGGCGCCTTCGGGGTGCGGCCGCTTTACAAAACCGACACATGCTTGCTTGCGCACTTCGAAAACAACATATCTAAAAAGCTATTATAGTGGAAATCGGAGCCTGAACGAGGAGCAAGATCCTTATTGCCTATAGGAATAACTGGAGTGGCTATTTCAAATTGCTTCTCCTATCCGATGGCCCTCTGGTTTCCGATCAAAGACATTATGTAACATTTAAAAAATGCCGACGATTTTGAAGGGATTTTACTTCAGGTTACGTATGTCACCGAACACCTAAAAGCGGCCACTCGGATAGTGGGAGATCACTATCAAATAAATCCCCTCAAAGAATCAAGACAATCGAAATATATACCCGCTGGGCATGTGGGAAAGCCGAAAGCTTTTCCAAGTCTCTGTGGGAATCCGCGCTTTTCAGCGGGATTTCGCAATACAGGAAGACTATTTCGAATAACAAGTCACTCTTCAATAAAGCGCGCGGTTGAAATCGGGAGATCTTTGCAAATTTCCAGATTTTCTGCATTCAATTTGCCCCAAACGATAGTAAAATTGCCGAAACTTTTTATCGGAACCCAGGACGGATTTGATACCGAAGGGCTTTTGAAAAAATGCCGCTTATTCTTCTTATAGGCCCCGGGCAAGGTGACGGCTATATTATGTCAGTGATGCGGACCGGGAGGAGAAAAAATGCCGGATGATTCGAAAGTGATGCGGTGGGGTTTGATCTTTGCAGCGTTGGTTCTCGTTGTTCGCATTGTGCTGGAACAGGCGGGCGCGCCTGAGAAAGTCAACCTTATCTTCGGAGTGGCCTGGCTGTACTTCATCCTGCCTGCCCTGTTCGCCCTGGGCATACGCGCCCGCAACGACGTCCATCTTTTTAAAAGCCTGCTGAAGGATGTTGTTCTGTTTGCGCTCTGCACGCGCGTGATGGTCATGATCACCTGCATGCTGGCGTACATCTTTCGCTGGGAGCAGAGCCATTATTACCCCGGCGGCAACGTCGGTGAGAACGTGGGCGCCTGGACGGGGCTTGTTATAATACCTGTGCGCAATCTTGTTATCTGGGTTGTGATGGCGACCATCGTGGGGATGATCGTCGGCTCCATAACGCTTTTGCTGAAGCGCAAACAAACAATACCATCCTCTTCGAGGCTTTGAGTCTTGGAGTCTTTGAGTTGAAAAAAAGGCATACTCGAAGGCTCGAAGACGCAAAGACGCGAAGAATCCGCAATACAGGAAGACTATTTCGATTAACAGGCCACTCTTCAATCAGACACTCGGTTGAAAAGGGGGATCTCTGCAAGTTTCCAGATTTTCTGCATTCAATTTGCCCCAAACAATGTAAAATTGCCGCCTGTAAATCAAGAATAGATTACGTAAAATATTTTATCAGAAACAAAGGACGGTCTGATACCGGAAGTATTTTTAAAAACCGGGGTTATTTTTCCTATCGGCACGGCACTTCCGATAGAATCCTAATTCCTTATAAGCGTCAGGGAGGCTGCTATGAATATCGTATCGCTGCTGGGAAGTCCTCGGAAGAAGGGAAACACGGCCAACGTCTTGAGGTTGGTGGAAGAAGAACTCGAGAAAAGAGGCCACCACGTGCAACGCGTGAATGTGCTTGAACACAAGATCAACGGATGTTCGGAGTGTTACGCGTGTCAAGCGAAGCCCAACGAACCTGGCTGTACACTGCAGGACGACGCGGTCGGCATTCTCAATAGGTTGATCGCGGCAGATGCCATCATCTATGCTTCGCCTTTGTTCAGTTGGAGCTGGACAGCCCAGATGAAGGCTCTCCTCGACCGCCATTTCTGCCTTCTCAAGAACGTCGATGCGTTAAACCCGACTTCGCTTATCGACGGCAAGCGCATGGCCCTGGTCATGACTGCACAGGGGCCCATCGAAGGGAACGCGGATCTGCTTGTCCGGCAGTTCGATTGCATGGCCATGTTCCTCAAAGCAACCGTTGTGGAGCATCTTGTAGTCCCGTTTTGTACCACTCCGGATGCCATTGCGGAGGACATCCGGCAGCAGGCTGAGACAATGGCCGCTGCCCTCGTCAGGTGAAGAAGGCCGATCGTTCGGACAACTTCGCGTCATACGGAAAGTGAACCAGTACAGGAAGACTATTTCGATTAACAGGTCACCCTTCAATCAGGCGCTCGGTTGTAATCGGGAGATCTTTGCAAATTTCTAGATCTTCTGCATTCAATTTGCCCCAAACGATAGTAAAATTTCCGCCTGAAATTTAAGAATAGTAGATAGGATGCATCTTATCAGAATCAAAGATCGATCTGATACAGGATGCATTTTTAAAGCCGGAGGTAATTCCTCCTATCGGCTGGAGGCCACCATGTATGGAAAGCATATCCTGCGATTGCTCTTTCTCTTTTTCATCCTGGGCCTCTGCCACTTTGATCTGAGGGCGCAGACGACGCTACCAGCCGATCTCGATGCTTATGCCGAACGAGTCTTGAAAGAATTCTCTGTGCCGGGGATGGCCGTGGCCGTGGTCAAGGACGGCAAGGTCGTCGTCTCCAAAGGCTACGGCGTGCGCAAGATGGGCGAATCGACGCCGGTCGATGAGCACACGCTCTTCGGTATCGCCTCGAACACCAAGGCCTTCACCGCCGCCGCGCTGGCAATTCTCGCTGACGAAGGCAATCTCAACTGGGATGACCCGGTAATCAAGCACCTACCGTGGTTCCAGATGTACGATCCCTACGTCACGCGCGAGCTGACGATCCGCGATCTGCTGACGCATCGCGCGAAATTGAGCCTCGGCGCGGGCGATCTGCTCTTTTGGCCCAGCACGACCTACAGTCGAAAAGAGATCGTCGAGCGCATCCGCTTCATCAAGCCCACGATCAGTTTCCGCAGCCGATACGCTTACGACAATATTCTCTACCTGGTGGCGGGCGAGGTAATCCAGTCCGTCTCGGGCCGGAGCTGGGACGATTTCATCAAGACGCGGATCTTCGCACCGCTCGGGATGACGCGCAGCAACACCAGCACGAAAGAGTTCCTCCCCGGCGATAATGTGGCCACCCCGCACACGCGCGTCGACGGCAAGCTCAAGGCCATCGAATATATGAGCATCGACAACAATGCGCCGGCCGTTGCGATCAACTCCAGCGTCCACGACATGGCCAAATGGATGATCGTCCAACTCAATGGTGGAGCGATGGACGGCGAGCGACGGCTCTTCAGCGAGCGCCAGGCATTCGAGATGTGGTCGGCGCAGACAATCAAGCCGATCGATCCGAATCCGCCGCAGCTGGCCTCGCTGCGCCCCAATTTTTCGGCTTACGGATTGGGCTGGCAACTGAACGATTATCGCGGCAAGAAGATCGTTTCGCATATCGGAGTCCTGTGGGGATTGGTTTCGCGGGTGGCGCTGGTTCCCGAGCTGAAACTCGGCATCGTCATCCTGACCAATCAGGAGGCCGACGCCGCTTTTCAAGCCATGATCTATCGCCTCCTGGATTCCTACCTGGGAGCGCCGCCGCACGACTGGATCAAGGATTATCGCGAAGTCGCCGATAAAGCCGGGAAGGACGCCGCCGAGTTCGTCAACAAGCAATCAGCCGCCAGGAATGCTGCGTCCAAGCCCTCGCTCCCGCTGGAAAAGTATGCCGGAACATACCGCGATATGTGGTATGGGGACGTGATGATCGGAATGGACAACGGGAAACTCGTGCTGAGATTCGGTCGCACCCCGTTGCTGGTCGGCGACCTCGAACACTGGCAATACGATTCATTCATCGCGCGCTGGCATGAGCGCGGGCTCAACGCCGATGCGTATGTGACGTTTTCGCTCAAGCCCGACGGCTCGATCGAGCAGATGAAGATGCTGCCGACGTCGCCGCTGGTCGACTTCAGCTACGACTTCCAGGATCTGCTCTTTGTTCCGGTGAAGGAAGGAAAATAGGCGCAAATGCGCGCAAAGGGATTGAGGCCTGCTGCCGCGCGTTGATTCAGTTCTTTCGTCATACTGAGAATTGCTGAAGTGAGTTTGCGAAAAGCGTTCTTCTTATTGATCCGCAGTACAGGAAGACTATTTCGATTAACAGGTCACTCTTCAATCAGGTGCTCGGTTGAAATCGGGAGATCTTTGCAAATTTCCAAGTTTCTTGCATCAATTTGCCCCAAACGATAGTAAAATTGCCGCCTGAAAATCAAGAATCAATTACGTAAAACATCCGGCCTAACGGGAACCTGGAAGGTTACATAACCTGAAATTATCAGAAATTGCCAACGCCGATTTCAAAAAGATGCAGCTTATTTCACCTATAGGC
>JAFGIY010000047.1 GCA_016929335.1 Acidobacteriota bacterium
CCGGAATCGCCCAATCCCGATCAGAGGCCCTATCCGCGTGATTTTAACAACTTTGGTCCCGCAGTCGGCTTCGCCCTGCAACTTCCCTGGTTGGGAGCGGGCAAAACCGTCGTGCGCGGCGGATATCAACTCACCTACCTGGAAACAGGCCGGGCAGCCGCTGTCGAACCGATTATTGCAAATCCGCCGGGCAGCACTTTATCCGCCTCCTATACGATAAACAACGAGTATGTCGATCTGGCCCATGTGTCAAGTCTCATCCCGGTGCCGCAAACAGTCACTCCGATGCGGCCGTTCCCTCTGACGGATCGGACCCAGAGCATCAGTGTATATGACAATAATTTCGAGGCTCCCCATATTCACAATCTGACAATGTCGCTGACGCGCAACATCAGCAACAACCTGACGGTAGACGTCAAGTACATTGGCACCTTGTCCCGTAAGAGCACCAGCGGTTTCAACATCAACACTGCCAATTTCCTTACGAATGGATTGCTCGAAGCGTTTAACGCCGCACGATATGGCGACGATTCCAATCCCGCAACCGTTCTGCTTGACAAAATTTTTGCACCGGTCAGAGGCGCCAAAAGCGGTGCGCAATACCTGAGGACTTCCACACGAACCGTTTCCGGCGTCCAGGTCAGAAGGATGCTTGCAAACGGGAATTATTCAGGTTTGGCCGGCGCCATAAGCGGTTGGGCTAATCCCAGCGCGCCTCTGGGCACTACCGATAACGGATGGCTGCTCAGGGCTGCCAACGAGCTGTACCCGGGAGAATTCCCGGCGAACTTTATTGTTGCCAATCCGCAATTCAGCTCAGTGACTGTTCAGCGCAACCTGGGCTATACAAACTACCACTCCATGCAGGCGCAGGTTACTCTGCGGCCGACTGCCGGATTTAGCATGACGTCGTCCTATACGCTCAGCAAAAGTCTCGGCATCAGCGGAGGCAACCCAACCGATCCACGGGATTTCGATGCTGATTACACAGTCACATCGAACGACCGCCGGCATGTATTTACGTCCTATGGAACCTTTGAATTGCCGATTGGGCCCAAAGGATTATTCCTGAAGAGCAATCATGGTTTTGCGTCTCGCCTTCTCGAGAACTGGCAGATGAGTTGGGTGGCGAGCGCGAGCAGCGGAACCCCGATCAACTGGACGTCGACGACCTCAATGCTGTATGGCACCGGCGTACCCGATCAAGTTGCGGATTTCCCATGGGATAAGGTGGGATACTGGTGGCCGAACGGGGCGAGCCGGGGGAATATAATCCAAAATTCCCTCAAGTTCGTCAACGATCCGCAGAGAAACCCGGGAAACCTAACCGGCACCGGATATGTCACCAACCTGGATAGTCTCAATGCGCAATGCACGCTTTATGCAGCCGCAGATGAAAACGACAACATCATACTGCAGAATCCTCTTCCCGGAACTCGCGGCAACTTCGGGTTTAACAGGTTCTACGGTCTTGGCAGCTGGAACGTGGATATGGCTCTCAGCAAAGCGATTAAAATTGTCGAAGGCAAGAGCCTGCAGTTCCGCGTGGATGTAACGAATATATTCAACCATCCTACTCCGGGAGGAAACGCTACGGCAACGACTCCGGGAGCAATCACTTATTATGCAAGCAACCCATCCTTGAACCTTGCAGGCTCCGGAACGTACATCGGTGATCTGTTAGCCAAAGCCGGTCAACGCTCCTTCCAGGCGCGAATTCGGATCGACTTCTAATCTTCTAATCCTTCCAGCCCGCATTCCAAGCCTATGCAAGGAATGCGGGCTTTTTTTTGCTTTCTCCGCAATTCCTTCCCGGGAATAGTAATTGTTTAGGCACTCGCCGTATGAGCGATTTAAGATGCTTTTTACCGGAAAATGACGAATATGATCCAAGAATAAGCAGCGTGATCGCCACCGCTCTGGATTCGCCGAGTCCTTTTTTCGATCCAGAGGTTCCGTGTCCGAACGCTGCTCATGGGCGGCCAGGCATGCGTATTACGCGGCGGAGAATGGTTGAATGCTTCATGGAGCGCAAGCGTGAAGGCGCGTGCCGGCAGCATCGGTGCCGGTCGTCCGTCCACCTACGGTATCCGTCTGGCTTTCAGCCAGGAATAGCCTAATCAATAAGATATTGTTTGGTTCTTGGCGCAGGTTCGACAGCGTAATCACCAGCGCTCGTAGCGAACCAGTTCAGCCAGCGGTTTCCGATCTTTTGGCTTTGGTTGATCGGCTCAACGCTGTTCGGCAGGCTTAATATCTCCCGTGCAGCGGCGGGATCAAATGCCGCTACCCGGCACGTGCTCAGTCCCAGATCTGCTGCGGCCAGAATCCAGTGATCCATCGCGATCGTTGCATCCACCTCAGCGTGGTTTTTACCGTCCCTGCGCGGCCGTTGTTGCGAATGTCATCAACGCGGATCTGTTTGTTCTGCTGATGGGATGGAGTCCGGACTGTGAAGGATATAATGTCCATGAGATCGCGATCAATGCGCCTGTTAAATGGGAAAACCACACGGGCAACACAACCCTCATCGAATATATCGACAGCGATATGGGTCTGATCACCGGATGCGAGGTCTGTGGATGGCCAAAGAAAATGTCGGACATTGTCTGGACCGAGACCGCAACAGGCTGGAGCATAACAGCCAATAAGCTGAAAGATCAGAAAGGCATTCCGCTGATGAAAATCGAATATAAAACATCCAACTCCGCGTCAAATGTGAAATGGCCGGAAATGGGCCCTGTTTACCTGGTTAAACGCATTCCGAACGCTTCACCCACGGTTCTGCCTCTAAAACAACTTGTTTGCGTCGGCTGCAACCTCCCTCAAGGTAGCGCCAGTTTGATCATGCCGCCGCCGACCAAGGAGACAAAGGGCACCGCCACGGTAAAGTTCTTCGACGGCCCCCATGATCCACTAACTTTCTTCGGCCCCATCAAGGTGCTGGATGCGAAGATGAGCATCACTGAGCCATCTTCAAAAGATGGCGATCCGGGTCTGGGAGAATTGATTTACGAGTGGAAGGAATAAGGTCTTTCTAGCCGGGTTGAAAACAGGTCAAAAACCAATTCAACAGGATGAATTTGTTGCCCGCAGGTCATCCGCGTCAAGCTAAGGAAGAATTATAGTAAGCGCTGCTTCGCGCTTACAGCGCCAAAAGACGTCCCTTAGCTTGACACCGATGGCCTGCGGGCCGCTTTTTGCTCAAAATGTTTTATCTGGTAACAATTCAGCAAATGCCGACGTACTTATGACCGGAGTGCAAATGCGCTCCGGTTCACGGTCAGAACAAACTAATTGCGAATATTGAAGGACCTGCCAGGCTGATCTGTTTGTTTTGTTAACCGAATAGAAACTTCTGAGGGCAAATTGTTCTGGCAGTGAATTGATTGTTCCGGTTTTATGTCTCGTATGGCTTCCAAGAAATCTGACGAATCAAAATCCACACTTGCGCCTGTCAAATATATAGCCGTTCCACACCGCTGGCTGATTGTATTGCTGGCTGTCCTGGTGCTTCCTTGGCTCTGGATGACAGCGACTTGTTTCAGGCCCGAGAAAGCAACTAATATTGCCGTCGAGGATACAGATCCCGTGAAGACTGCCAGCGCCGGCAAGTGGGGCAAGTTGACCCTTGTTCCCATCATCATTTCTCCGCCCATGGAGCTTGTGTTCACCGACTGGGGTTTTATGCGTCGCCCCACTTGGTTTTTCCCGCGGGTTGACGCCGACGCCGTCGCCCAGTTTCTCCAATCCTCGGGAGTGTCCCCCGAAGACGCCGCCCGGCTGCGCAGCAAAGCGCAGTTCGATGCGCGAATCTCGGGCGTCATCCTTGCGCCCGATCCGGCTTGGGTGCGCGGACTCTCCCCGGACACGCGCGCCAATATCTATCGCATGCTGGCCAAGAGCAGGTTGAATATCGACCAGACCCTGGGATTCCGATATCCCGGCACGAATCCCGAAGAGTGGTTTGGGCCGAGCCTGATTTCCCAGCACACCCGAGAACTTATTGAACCGCTTATTTATCGGGATGGCGGGTACATGCAATTCTGTGATATTGAGCTTGTGCGGTCTGAAATTGGAGGCGAAGATGAGTTGCGGAAACTCGGCAAAGCGCTCTTTCGGCAGCCCACCTTCATCACTCAGTTGTCGATCGATCCCTCGGATAATTTGGACGAACTCATCGAATACTGGGGACGAGGCGGCCGCCGCACCGACATAAGGCCGCTGATTGAATCTTTGGCAGCGCGAGGCTCCCAGAGATCTATTGACATCATCAATCTGCTGCCGCCATTTATCCGGAATCATCTATATCGCTTCCCTAAATTGACGATCCGAGATATGGACAGGCCTGCAGTTGTCAACTGCCTATGGTCGTCCCTCAATTTCTTCTCGGAGAAACCGGACGATCGTTTCCTGGATAGCGCCGTCGCGCTCAAGGCGCTAAAAGAAGACTATTTTGTGGTCGAAAGCGATTTTGAGCTTGGAGACATCGTGGCGTTTCTCGACGAAGACGGAAATATTTTCCATGCCGCGGTCTATATTGCAGACGACATTGTATTCAGCAAGAATGGCGAGTCGGCAATGGCGCCGTGGACGCTCATGAAGCTTAACGATGTCAAGGAATACTACCGATTATGTTCGGAGAACCCTCGGCTCATATTCCATCGACGGAATGATTATTGATCCGTGGGGAGATCCGCCGACTCTGGCTTTTGCTTTCGTTCCATCCAAACCATAAATGATGATCTGACAAATCCCTGCCTTGAGATTTCCCTGCCGTCTATCACGTTCGGCTGCTTATAATAGGTCTCACGAATCCCTCAGCACTGCAAAGCGGTGCGTCTCTACTCTACGGGAGGGACCCTCGCGAAAGATCGGCCAGAGCCTTTTGCATTACAGCAATTCCCCCAATAACCTGGATTCGTGGAACGATCCGCTCACCGAACCGACGAAAATTCGGGATTTCCACCAGAAGGAGTTCGCCTTTTTCTTCAAGGACGACTGGAAAGTGACGAACATTCTCACACTCAATCTCGGCTTGCGCTGGGAATACTACGGCGTACCGTTCTATAAAAATGGATTGACAGTCGGATTTAAAGGAGGCCCTGGAGCTGCTTATGGCATTTCCGGACGAAGCTGGGATGAAGCTTTTTGGAAACCCGGCGATCGCGACGATTTGACCGAGTTGATCTTTGTCGGGCCGGAATCGCCCAATCCCGATCAGAGGCCCTATCCGCGTGATTTTAACAACTTTGGTCCCGCAGTCGGCTTCGCCCTGCAACTTCCC
>JAFGIY010000048.1 GCA_016929335.1 Acidobacteriota bacterium
CCGGAATCGCCCAATCCCGATCAGAGGCCCTATCCGCGTGATTTTAACAACTTTGGTCCCGCAGTCGGCTTCGCCCTGCAACTTCCCGGGTTAGGAGCGGGTAAAACCGTCTTGCGCGGCGGATATCAAATCAGCTACCTGGAAACAGGCCGGGCAGCCGCTGTCGAACATATTCAACCATCCCACTCCGGGAGGAAGCGCTACTGCAACGACTCCGGGAGCAATCACTTATTATGCAAGCAACCCATCCTTGAATCTTGCAGGCTCCGGAACGTACATCGGCGATCTGGCAGCCAAAGCCGGTCAACGCTCTTTCCAGGCGCGGATTCGGATCGACTTCTAATCTTCTAATCCTTCCAGCCCGCATTCCAAGCCTATGCAAGGAATGCGGGCTTTTTTTTGCTTTCCGCATCCCTTTAAGCTCACCGATGTTTTAACTGCGGAATTGAGATTTAAAGCCCGATCTGCCCTTGTTGCCGAAAAAAACAAACAGTGCGGAAATGGATTCAGCGATTCTTCCCGCCGGAATGACAGAATCCTTTTAAGCTTGACACCGCGCGTTCGATCGAACGATCCTCTTGTAAAAGGAGAAATCCCAATGAGAATATGGACGCGCAGCCTCGGAATTGCCCTGTTCTTCCTTGCCTTCCCGCAAGCGTTTGCCCAAAACGAATTCATGTCATACACGCTTGACGGGAGACTCCTCCAGATGAAGGAAACCAAACTTCTAAGACACTCGGACAACTATCTGACGATTGAAGGTGCGGTCAAAGAAAAGGTCGACTTCGGCGAGGATGCCCAGCCCCGCTATCGTGATGCGGAGGCGGGGATCTCATTCCAGATCAGCCCGGAAGGAGACTCTTTTGTCGGCACGTTCAAAGGAAAGTCCTCGGATACGCTCCCGGTTTACGTGAGCTGGTACGAGATAGGAAAAGAGCAGGGATTCGTCAAGATTTTCGCTCATTCCGCGGACATGGACAGCTCCCAGCCGGAGCAGATATTCACCGTAACGCTGGAAAATTATGGAGAGGAAGGGACCCTGATCCGGGGCACATTTTCCGGAAAACTAAAAGGCGATGATGGTAAACTCCACGCCGTTGAAGAAGGCAAGTTTGCCATCCGCCGCAAGAACGTCAAGGACTGATGGATCGAAAGGGCCGGCGCTTGCGATGCCTCCGTCGCGTGTAACCCGATAGCCTGCTTTTCTAAAAAGCGGTCGCGGGGCTCACCCCTTTTGAATGTTTCCCCTGTCTCAATGGCAACCCGCATCATTGCATCGCCGCTGCGGTAGAATAACTCCCGGCCATCGAGAGACCATCGCGGTTCATGGCCGCCGCTTGCTGAGATCCGCCATTTCCCGCTGTTCACCTCAGGAAACGGAGCACGTAGATCTCCATTTCACCTGATTCGATCGACAGCGGAAAAACTATTAATGAAGAGTGAGAAGTCCAAAGAGAAATTGAATCATGAACATGGATTTATATCATAGGGGGGCCACCTGGCGCCTGCTCTTAAGTACTTGAATTTAAGATGCGATGGGGTTATGTCGACGCACAGGACTATCTTCTCTGCATTCATCAAGATTTTTAGCACATAAAAATGCGCCTTGGAGTAAAATCTGTTCATCCATATCGCATTAGATTGCCGGCTCTGAGTTTTGAGAAACGATGATGACACTCAATCCGGGTAGCAGCATCGGACCGTATGAAATCCTCAAACTGCTGGGTGCGGGCGGCATGGGGGACGTGTATAGGGCGCATGACAGGCGCCTTGGCCGGGATGTCGCCATCAAGGTGCTTCCGGAGCGCCTTTCAGAAAGCGCCGAGGTCCGCATGCGCTTCGAGCGCGAGGCGCGGTCCATTTCGCAATTCAATCATCCGCATATCTGTTCGCTTTACGACGTCGGGCATCACGAAAACATCGATTATCTCGTAATGGAATATCTGGAGGGTGAAACGCTCGCGGTGCGCATCGATAAGGGACCGCTGCCGCCGGATGAAGTTCTGCGCTTCGCCATCGAAATAGTGAGCGCGCTGGATTGCGCACACCGGGGCGGAATTGTGCACCGCGACCTGAAGCCCGGAAATATCATGCTGTCCAAAAGCGGTGCGAAACTGATGGACTTCGGTCTCGCACACACCCGGGGACTGCCGCCTGCCGCCGGTATGACAAGCGAATCACCGACGGCAAGCCAGCCTCTGACGGCTGCGGGCACGATCGTCGGCACGTTCCAGTACATGGCGCCCGAGCAACTGGAAGGGAAGGAGGCCGATCCGCGCGCGGATCTTTGGGCATTCGGCTGTTTGCTGTACGAAATGGCAACGGGAAAGAAAGCGTTCGCCGGCAGCAGCCATGCAAGCCTGATTGCGGCGATTCTAAAAGAGGCACCCCGGCCGATGTCGGATCTGCAGCCGTTGACACCGCCCGCCCTGGAACGGATTGCCCGAAGATGCCTCGAAAAAGATCCCGATGAGCGATTTCAATCCGCACGAGACCTGGCCTTCGCTCTGGAAAATGTGAGCGGAACCGCCGCCCCGTCCACAATCGCTGCGGCGAAAACTTTTTCCGGCAAGCGGCGGATAGCCGCTGTGCTCGCGGGCGTCCTGCTCTGCGCAGCCCTGCTCGCGGCAGGTTTCTTCGTCGCGGCTCATTGGAAGGAAAGCCGGCAGGAAGCCCCCAATTTCAGCCGTTTGACATTTCAACGGGGCCGCGTAGGAAACGCCCGCTTCACCCCGGATGGCAAGAGCGTGATCTATAGCGCTGCGTGGGACGGACTACCCAGCGAAGTCTTTGAAACCAGAACAGATCTGTCAACCACCCGTTCACTCAATTTGCCCGGCAACACGCTCCAGTCCGTTTCCCGTGCAGGCGAACTCGCTTTGAAACAGCAGGAACTATTTACCTATGGCTATGGCGCTCTGGCGACCGCTCCTCTTTCCGGCAGCGCGCCGCGGAACCGATTGGACGGAATATCCTGTGCCGATTGGTCGCCTGACGGAATTGCCCTGGCCGTTGTGAGGCGCGCGGGCGGCGAGGATGTTCTTGAAATGCCGTCGGGGCAGGTGCTGGCCAGAACATCGGGGGTGTTCAGCGACGTTCGCATTTCGCCCGACGGCCGCCGGATAGCCTTTGCCCAACACCCCATTATGAATGATACCCGAGGCAGCGTTGTGGCAGTGGATGCTTCAGGAAGCAAGAAGATTCTCACGAGCGAGTTTTCGGGTGTCCAGGGACTTGCATGGTCGCCGGACGGCCGGGAAATTTGGTTTTCGGCTGTGGAAAAGGGCATAAGGCAAAGTCTCTTTGCCGTCACACTGGAAGGCCGTTTGCGCAAGGTTGCCCAATTCCCGGCTGACAATATTCTCTGTGATATTGCACCCGACGGCCGCGTCCTGCTGGTCTCCCGGCGCACCCAGATCGGCATTCGCGGCAGCAGTGCGCCGGATGTGCCCGAGAGAGATCTCGGCTGGCTCGACAGTCCGTGGCCGCGCGCCCTGTCTGCCGATGGCAAGATGCTGCTCCTGGACGACATGGGCGAGACTACCGGCGCCATTTATACGGTGTATCTCAGGAACATGGATGGATCCCTGCCGGTGCAGCTCGGGAAAGGGGCCGCGTGCGCCATTTCGCCGGACGGACGGTCGGCGCTCGTGATTCATTATGGCCTGCCTCATCAGCTTATGCTAATCCCGACAGGATCCGGAAACACGATTCACCTGCCGCGCGGAAAAGTGGAGACCTACCAGACGGCAAGCTTTTTCCCCGACGGCCGCCGCATCGTTTTTATAGGCGCGGAACGAGGGCGTCCGCAGAGAACTTGAGTCCAGGAAATTCCCGAGGGACTGCCGGTCGCGGTGACCTCTCCCGACGGCAGTCAGGTGGCCGCCATCACACAGGATTACACGCTCCTCCTCTCTCCGTTGCAGGGGGGCGAACCCAGGACCGTGACAAAGCTTTCGGCCGACGAAACAGTCAACCAGTGGAGCGCGGACGGCAGGACCCTTTTCGTTAGTTGCCCCGGAACACGGCTCGAAGTGTCCGGCATCGATCTTCCTTCCGGGGCAAGACGATTGTGGAAAACTTTCCAGCCTCCGGACCCTGCGGGCGTGCGCGCCTCCGTATTTCTCGCCACACCCGATGCGCGCGGCTATGCATATTCCTATATGCGCATCCTCGACGAACTCTATTGCGTCGAAGGACTCAAATAGCCGAAGTGCGCCTTTGTAGCGCGGCAGCTTGCTGCCGCTTTTACCTGTATGTCGTCAAAAAGCTATTGGGCAGCCGAATTCAAATGCTGCCGCCAGGACCCCATCACACTATTGGGCGTGAATTCATAAAATTCCTGTGAGGGTGAACCGCTAACGTACGCAAAGGATAGTCAAAATAAGCTGCCATTTTGGTCGCAAATCCTCCCATCCGGCAGCAGCATTGGCTTCTGATAAGGAAAAGGGATCTTTCAGAAGCCGCGCAACAAGCGATGCCGGTATGAAAATAACATGCTATTTGCGCGGTTTCTGAAAGATTCTCTTGAGTGAAACCGCTAACGGCTATGGGGATTGGTCGAAAACCGAACGTATGGGAGCAATGTTCTTTTGCTGAAAATGTCCGTTATTAAAGCCAAGTAGCGGATGAGAGCAGTTGCTGAGTGGGATGAAAATATGGGAAACGCTCGCCTTGAGGAGAGATGCGGGATAGAAAATGCGGACTTCTCCCGGGCATCTTGAAACCTGCTTAAAAAGTCAGTTGTAAACCAATGGATCATGATCATGAAGAATCCATTTTAGGCGGCGATTTGAGCTTTTGATTAAAAGCCTCGATGATCTCGACAACAACCACATTTCCTTGGCGGCAGACCGGGCAGAGATTGATGGATTCCCCTGTAAGCCTCTCATAGCGTTGCTTCCAGTCTTCAGCCGGTGATTCCTCAGCATTGATTGGCGCAACTCCGAGGAGTTGGCGGCAAAGCGAAAGATTTTGTTCGCAGCATGGATTCGCAAGGAATCCGTAATGACGAATGCGAACGAAGCCATGCGGCAGCACATGCATGAGGAAGCGACGAATAAATTCCAGGGCATCAAGAGTCATTAATTTCTGTTTGTTGCCGTCTTTGTAATCACGCAAGCGGAAGGTGACTTTGCCGTCTGCCAGACGCGCCAGCCTGTGATTGGAAATGGCAACACGATGGGTATAGCGGCTCAGATAATCCAGCACTTGATCCATGCCGCCGAAAGGAGGTTTGGAATAGACGACCCATTCCCGTTTGCGGCAGCGTTTCAGGAAAGCCTCGAAGTTTCCAGGGTCGTTGAGTTCTTGAAGCGATCCTTGGAACTTCAATTTTCCTGCCGAGTACGCTTGTTGGAGATAGTGGAGGAACGGCCGCGGAAAAGGCGCGAGAGGACGCGAACCGGCAAAAGGAAACGTTTCCGGGAAGGGATCCACCTTTGACGATCGCGAGACAAGCCACCGCCCGGAACCACGCAATGCAGATGAGGGTGGAACAGCAGGTTTTGCCCCCAGGTATGAAGCACGGCAAGAAAGCCGATTTTTGCGCCGAGATGTTTGGGATCGGCGGCGATGCGCCGGAGCGTTTCCGAGGCGGCGCGAAAAAGGATGCGGTAAACGGCTTTTTTATTCTGCCAGGCAATGGAAGCGATGCCGTCAGGCAGGGTAAAGACCACATGAAAATAGGGGACAGACATAAGCTGGGTCTGATGTTTTTCAAGCCATTCCGCTTTCGCGAAAGACTGGCACTTCGGGCAGTGCCGGTTCCCACAGGAATTGTAGCTGATCCTGCGATGTCCACAATGGTCGCACTGATCGACATGACCGCCGAGAGCGGCGGTTCGACACACTTCGATTGCATGCATGACCTTCTTTTGTTGTGAGTTCAGGCTCCCGGCATAAAGCTCACAATAGGCGGGGCCATGCAGACGAAAGATGCCGCCAAGTTCCAACGCAGGCCTGTCCATAGCGGTGCGGGCGGAGCGCTCGCTTTTTAGGACTGGACCGGATCGGAGCTTTTGAGTTTCTGTATCTCCTCCACGGTTTTTGCCAGCGAGTCCAGATGGCTGGCCGTGGAGCATAGGGTTGCGGTGGAGACATGGGTATAGCGGGCTGTTGTCCGAAGGCTGCGATGCCCCAGCAGCATTTGTATGACCCTAAGGTTGGCGCCGGCTTCCAAAAGATGAGTGGCGAAACAATGCCGGAGCGTCCGAGGCGTGACTTTTTTATTAGATCCCGCTGCCTTGGCAGCTTTTATACTGACCTGGTAAACCGCTTCTCGTGTGATAGGACGATCGGGATAACGGCCTGGAAAGAGCAAGCCTGCAGGACGAGCGACTTTCCAATACGCGCGCAGGACGTCCAACAGGTTCGGAGAGAGCATGACATACCTGTCCTTGCGCCCTTTGCCTTGATCGATACGAATGAGCATGCGGGCTGAATCGATATCGCTTACGCGCAGCGATGTCACTTCGGAAACCCGCAAGCTGCCACCATAAGCGGTCATAAGGATCGCCCGATGCTTGAGATTGCAGACCTTCTCGAAAAAGCGCGATACTTCATCCAAGCTTATAACGACGGGAAGCATTACGGGTTTTTTATGGCCCGGGATGAACTGAATCGTCCATTCCTTTCCGAGAGTGTTGCGGTAGAGAAAACGCAAAGCGCAGACAGTCTGGCCCAGCATCGACCAGGAAGCGTTTCGATCGTGAATCAAGTATACTTGATAGGTGCGGATCTCATCCGGCCCAAGTAATTCTGGAGATTTGCGGAAATGTTTCGCGAATTTGGCAACTCGATCCACGTAGATTCTTTGGGTATTGAGGGATAGGTTTCGCACCCTCATGTCGTCGATCATTCGCTGATGCAAGGTTGTCATGGAAAGCTCCTTTCGAGTGAGAATGTGGTTTGGCGATTACATTGTGCATTCGAAGGGAGCTTTTCAATAGTCTGATAGTGGTATGACGAATAGACAAGCCTGCGGCAGGTGAAGCAAAAAAAATCTCCGGATGGCAGGATGCAGGATTTATTAAATCAAAAGCAAGTTCTAAGGGCTATCGCGCAGCGGTTTCGTTCAACGACAGGTTATGTAAACTACGAACATCCATTCTTGCCGATTTGTCCAAATCAAGGCTATTTTATCTCAGGATCGAAGGTTTAAATAGAGATTTTAGACGCACCTATAATGCAAAGCACTCAATCGGTCATCCAGCCGGGACGCCGGTTGACACCGCTTACGGCCAACAACCAATGACTTCGCATTCTAAGAGCGAAGAAAGAAAAGGAGGGTACTCAGTGAGTGTTTTTAAACGTGGCGAGGTTTGGTGGTACAAGTTTTACTATGCCAACAAACTGATCCATGAGAGCGTCAGAACCTCCAGCAGCATCGTGGCAAAACAGGCAGAAAGGAATCTTTTTTGCTGCATAGGTGTATTCAAAACCGTTTTCCAAAACCAAATTTCTGCAGCAGTATGCCACCGAATTCGATAAACGGTTAAGTTCGGAACCGGAAGTTTACATAATACATCTGATCAGAACTTGCCTCGGAGGATTCGCAATCAAAAAGGCAACTTGAAATACCTATCCTTTTGCTACAGGGCAGGATCAAGAAATGGAGAATTTTACAGACTTTTGCTTTTTCAACCAGCTTCGCCAGTTGTATGATCTGGATGTAAACCAATAATCGAGGCAGCGCTCCAGTAAGGCGGGTGGAAACCGGCAGCTTGTTCTTTCTATTCGTGATGTATTTTATTGCAAATCCTGTTTTGGACAGGAGTGAGGGAGACGGGCAAATGAATCAACGATTAACCTATTGGTTTTTATCTTGTTTGCTTTTTTATCCAACCTATTCTCTTAATGCGGCGATTGTCAAAAAGGTAAATGGGCAAATTGTTGAAGGACGTATCAAAGGCTCAATTCTCGTTAGGGATATGACCGGCGTGAAGAGCAAGGCAGGAAAGCCAGGATACTCGGCATCGTTCACTTTGATTAATGGAAAAAACGTCTATTCAATAGATGAGAATGGGGTAGGGTATTTCTGTTGTCCGGAGCTTCTTATGCTAACTGCCTCTCACAGTTCACCTATCGTTGTTTCAGAGGTAGTACAAGCGGCATTTTCGGGAGAGCATAATCTCCTTTCATCGCGCATGAAATCAGGCGGTAATGTCCTTTCAACTGGTGGAACACCAAGCAGTGCAGGCAGCCTATTTGGAGTCCTTCTTGGACAAATACTGAAAAGTTCAGCAGGACGAAGCAGGCTGGTGCCTTTCATAACTGTGATTATGGGAAGCACAGAAATTAATATTGCAGTAACTGATATTGTGCTTTCGTCTAGCTTAAAAACACGACTGTCCGGCGTAGAAAAAATCACCAATCAGCTTGCGCTGGCAAAGTCGCTTTATACTGCCTGCAATCAAGAAATAGTTGAGCCTGCGATGAATAGACTCACCGATCAGGCCGCGATAGCCGAGGTTGCCAAGAATGCTGTGCCGTGGGTGCGGGCTGATGCAACTAGACGGTTGACCGATCAAACGCTGCTGGCCGATATCGTTAAGCATGACTACGAAAGGCATGTACGAAAGGCAGCAGTCGAAAAGCTGACCGATCAAGCTGTGTTGGCCGATGTTGCTAAGAATGACGATAGGGAGAAAGGCTGGCATACGGAGGTTGATTCTGAAGCAGTCGAAAAGCTGACCGATCAAGCTCTATTGGCTGATGTTGCCAAGAATGCTTGCTCTACACATGTGCAGAAGAGAGCAGTCGAAAAGCTGACCGATCAAGCTGTGCTGGCCGATGTTGCTAAGAATAATAATGATATTGGTCATGAGGCAGTCGAAAAGCTGACCGATCAAGCTCTATTGGCTGATCTTGCCAAGAATTCTTACTCTGGAGATGTGCGGGAGGCAGCAGCTAAAAAGCTGACCGATCAAGCTGTACAGAACGAGATTGCCAAGAATGAGTCTGATCGGAGACGGCTTATTGAAAGGCTGACAGATCAAACGGCGTTAGCCGAAATTGCTAAAAATGACTCCGACATTATTAGACGGATATTAGCAATTATTAGACTGAGAAAGAGTGACGATCGAGCGGTTTATTCCGATGTTGCCAAGAATGGCCCATGCCCTTATATTAGAGCGTTAGCAATTACTTGGGTGAGGGATTATGCTGTGCTGACTGATATTGCCAAGAATGACTCCAGCAATTATGTGAGGTATGAAGCATTCAGAAGACTGGAGGATAATCAAGCGGCGCTAGTCGATATTGCCAAGAATGCCCCCGATATTTTCATGAGGAGGACTGCAATTCATAGCCTGAAGGATCAAGCGGCGCTAACCGATATTTCCAAGAATGATCCCGATATAGTTGTGAAATTGTGGGCGAAAGAAAGGCTCATAGAAGTGTGGAAATATTCCACTGACTGATAATGAATTAGGATTCTAATCCTAAAACAAGCGAGAATTGTCCCTGCTATGGATAGGCGAAATAGGCTGCCGAATTCATAACCGGCAGGCAGCTTATGTTACCTATCCTTTCCGACGGCAAGCGGTATGAATACCGCACGAGCCACCCCCTTGGACCATTCGCGGCGGCAAGTTTGTCGCCTGGGAGGGATATCCCGGAAGCGAGGAAGAATTCAGCAGGGCGTGGTCGCGAGCGTGGCTGCACCGCCATCCGGCCGGCCCAGGAGGGTGGGCGTCTATCAGGCAGCAGTTCGCGCCTTGGGGATTTTGGCCAGCTCACCCGCCAGCCGCTGTTCCGCATGCCAAAGATCATAGGCTTGCTGCATTCGAAGCCACAGACCGGGTCCGTTGCCGCAGAACTTGCCGAGACGCACGGCCATCTCCGGTGTCACGCCCGCATTACCTGCGAGGATGCGGTGGAGGGTCTGCCGCGAGACTCGCAGTTTTCTCGCAGCTTCGCTTATCGAAATGCCCAGCGCAGGGAACACATCTTCCGCGAGCAATTCGCCTGGATGAGTCGGCTTTCTGCCCGGGCGGGCACTCACGACATATTCACGAGTCATAGGGCTTGCTCCTTCAATGATACTGTTCAAGGTCTATGCGATAGGCATCGCCTTCCACCCATTCGAAGGTGATGCACCATGGACCGTTGATATGGAGACTGTAGCGTATTGGCTTTCCCTGCAAGCGATGAAACTGCATCCCGGGCAGATCCAGATCCCGCAGCGAGACCGCCTGATCCAGGGCATCCAGACGCCTCAGAGCCCGTGCATGCAGATCTGAACCCACTTTAGCGCCGGCGCCGGTTTCAAAAAGCATCCCCAGTCCGCCGTGTCTGAAGCTCTTGATCACCCGGATATTGTAAAGCAATGCATGACATGTGTAAAGGATCAGGTTACAAATGCAGTTTGGGATCCGGAAGGATAGGTAACATAAGCTGCCTACCGGTTATGAAATCTCCCAAGTCGCCGGCTCATAAACTTCCGATAAGTATGTAAACTTCTGGATTAAGAAGTGCCCCCTTCATCGAATTCGGTGGCATCCTGACCTGAAATTATGGCTTTTGAAAGGGATTTTGAGCGCATCGGCGCGCACCTATATTGCAGGGCTTCATGGGAATAGTGCGCCCCGCCGCCGGCTAAAAAAGGGAGAGGAGAAGAGCCCCTCGGGTTTAGTGCCACTAAACCCACGGCCTCGGGCCGTGCGACCCTGACAGGCTAAGCCGTTCCGGCGTCCCGTTGACATGGAGTGATATGA
>JAFGIY010000049.1 GCA_016929335.1 Acidobacteriota bacterium
CCCGCTTTATTCATGAAGGTTCGTCGCGAGGCGGTGCAGACGGGCGTGGCTGCAAGGCGCGCGACGGGAGGATTCCGAAGGCGTACTTAACAGTACGTCGAGGAAGCCGACCGAGCGCAACGCAGCAGACATGCCCGGATACACCGCCGCAGCAGAAGCTTCATGAATAAAGCGGGTTAAAGCGCAATAACACAATTCAACTCGAAGACTCAAAGCCTCCAGGAAATCCAACGGCTTCCTACCACGGATGGCCTTTCCAGCCTTCCAGCGACCTGTTCGGGCCCTCAAACCAGTACTCTTTGCCATTCATGATTTTGTGAAATCTCGGGCCGAGGTGTATCGCCTGAAACAGAATCGGCTTGTTGACTACCTTAAAATTCAGAGGGCAATGATGCATCCCTTTTGGGACGAAAACAAAGGTGGGCTGAGTGATAACATGTTTTTCTTCTTCCGGCCCATAGCATAACTCCACCACGGCATCGAAGCTGCCCCAGATGTCCGGCATCTGTGCGCCGAAAATGGCGAAATATTCATCAACCAGGTGATGATGGCCTTCTTTCTCCATAAAATTGGCTTTGGTGATTACCTGCCATCCCATGTTGATGCCGGCTCCGGGAATCTGCCAGGCTCCTCTGAAATACGCCGAAGGCGCACCCATGCTCGGCAGCATCGCGCTCATATTGTCTTTCAGGCCGGTGAAAAGGTATTGAGAGTATTTTTCTCCAACGGCTTTATGGTCCAGGTCGGCCGGCAAAGACCGAGCAGCTTGAGATGCAAACGCATCAGCAGCTATCACTGCCGCTGCGGTAGTTCCTGCCGCAACTTCTTTCACAAAATCTCTTCTCGTTATGCTTGTGATATATTTCTCGTACATAAGGAATTCTCCATTGGCTTATCGAATCGGGTTACCCGATCAAAGGATTCGGCTGTTTCTAACACAAACAGCTTTGTGGCTACAAGCTTAACCCGCGTTTACTGCAGCAATCAGGCTGAAACCGGTACTTTTCCCGATTAAAAATTGACAGTCATTGTAGAAAAAAATCTCTTCCGGACCTGCATGTGCGCGTGGACGGTCCTATACGCTTGAGTTCGCGTTCATGTTCGGGAAATTCACATGCGGTCTTTTGCCCGTTGCGCCATCTCGACAAGCCTCCAATAGGGAGGCACATATTCATTTTTCTGTTCAAAGCTTTCTGCCTCTTCAGTGAGCTCATCTTTTATGGCCGCATGTCGGCTTGTATACCATCTGTTTCGCAGCGCTGCCGTTGCGCTCATCCCTTCCGGCACGGGCCCAATAAGACCGACACAATTAAGAATATAGCTGTAGGCCTTGGCCAGGCGTGCAAATGGCAGAAGGTAGCGATTATAGCGCGCAGGCTCTCCCATGCTTGCACCGTCCAGCATAACTTCAGTCACAGCGTTATCCAGATGATCTTTGCGCAATGTCTCCAGGTCGCGCCATTCCGCTACGATCTGCAGTTGAGGATCATATTCGAGGTCGGATGGTTCCTGTGTGATGAAATTCCGCACTCCAAAAAAAGCCAGCCAGCGCCGCAGCCCGGGGGATGATATCTGTGACAGGTTCATCCAGAGATTGATGCCGTTGGCACGATAGGCTGCAGAAGCCACTTCAGAACAGAACAATTTGCTCGTATCGGAAAAATCCATCGCAAAATCATAGGGAATGTGTTCCCGCTGCGCACGCATCAATGCATATTCGGCCGCCCGGTGAGGCAGCATAGGGTCGGCAATCAGTGCAGGAAGATCAGACCTCAATCGCAAAACCATGACCCGCAATTTGATGTCGCGCAAATAATCTTCAAGAGAAGAGATAGTAATTCCGCGCTCGATATGAGATTCGACGATGCTGGCCAGGTGTGTCTTGGGGTGCACATAGACCAGTGCAATATGCGAAAAATTCCCTGCGAAATCGTTGCCGCGGGCAATCAAGGCGGATGTAGCCGCTCCGCCGCGTGAAATCAGTATGTCTCCGCTGTGTATTTTTGCGCCGAGGATGCTTGCCCAGGGGGTTTGTGAGGATTCTTCCTTTCCCATGACCAGTTCGGGCAAAGCGAACTTTCTCGGCACCTGCAAGAGAATCTCTTCTACTGCAGCCCGGCCGCCATAGAGCAGCCTGTATAAAACCGTCTGCGCTTGAGGACTCGCCATGTCCCAATGCCGGGACTGCCTTTTCACTTCCAGCCGCACTTTCGCAACCAGATCATTGAACGCGCCCAACCTTGCAGGGCAGGCAGCAACCCATGGAGCCATTCGGAAAATCATCTCCTCCAGATCTTGAAAAAGGGGATCGTTCGATGGCACCTCACGCGATGCAAGGTCCTGGAGAATGATATCGGCCCGCGCAAATTGTACTTCTATACCCGGCAGCATTTCCGGACATCCCTTGCGGCGTGCCTCAACCAATTCAGCCTCAAGGTTGCGCCAGAAGGCATCTTGTTTCCAGACAAACGGCCGGCTTCTCACGGGCTGGCTCACAGCCGCTTCAACAGGAGCTTCCGATTCCGGGATGAGCAGGAGAAGATAAAGCGAAAGCATCAAACCCATCGCCACCAGAATCCGCCGAGAATTTTTTGTGCGCAACAGAGACATAGGCTGCCTTCCAAAAAGGGAACCATCACAAGGCCGTTATATACAGAAGACTTTATCGTTGATTTCCCTGCTAATTGCAAAGAAGATTTATTCACGCTTTTTTTATCAAAGGGCTGTTCTGCTCGTGCAGTTACGGAATGCAGTGGGATTGACGGCCTGATCGCCGGATTGCCGTCATTCGGCCGTGAGGCAAGGGCGCGCAAAAATGAGATTGTCGGCCTTGGATTTGGGCATCATAGCTGTATATCTGATATCAGTCGCTCTTTTCGGATTATTTTTAAGAAGGCGTGCGGCGCGCAGTCTTAATTCCTACCTGATGGGAGACAAGGCTCTGCCATGGTACTTTCTCTGCGTCTCCAACGCATCCGGGATGTTTGATATTTCCGGAACCATGTGGCTGGTGACGATCGGATCCTATGCAAAAAACGTCAATAACATGCTGCAGTGGATCGTATCCGGGCTTTACGGAAGTTATGTCGGAGCGAATGTGTTGAAGTGGTACTGGTGGCGTTTCAACGGTTACGGATATTTCTGGGGCATGGTTGCCGGACTGGCGCCGGCGCTCCTATTTCCCCTCATCTGGCCCAATACGCTGGCGCTGCTTTACTTTCCATACCTTCTGGCGCTTTCGCTGGCCGGATGCTTCCTGGGCACCTGCTTCTCCGCCCCAACCGACATGGAGACACTGAAAAATTTCTATAAAAATGTCCGGCCCTGGGGGGCGTGGGGGCCCGTTCGCAGGCTGGTGGAAGCCGAAGATCCGAGCTTCCAACGGAACCGCGATTTCAAGCGCGACGCTGTAAACGTGGTGGTGGGAACCATCTGGCAGGTCAGTTTGACAATCGCGCCGTTCTACCTGGTGCTCATGAAGTGGAAATATCTTGCGGCTGCCGTCGCCCTGATTGCCGTGACATCTTTCTTCTTAAAAATGAACTGGTATAACAAGCTTCCCTCCGAGTGAGGCGCCGCTGATGAACAAAAAACAGCTGCGGAATTCAATTGAACGCGAACTGCATGACAACCTGCTGCCGTTCTGGAGAAAACGCAGCCTGGACCACGACAACGGCGGCTTCGTGGCGGAGATGGCTAATGATGGAACTCTGAATAGAAGCGCTCCCAAAGGTCTAATACTGAACGCTCGCCTGCTTTGGACATTTTCCGCACTCTATCGCGAGCTCGCCGATGAAGGCGATCTCGTTCTTGCGCACCGCGCCTTCGACTACCTGACGAAATATTTCCGCGACCCCGAATTCGGCGGCTATGTGTGGCGGGTAGCGCAGAACGGCAGCGTCCTGGACAGTTCGAAGAAAATCTATGGACAGGCGTTCTGCATTTACGCATTAAGCGAATATTATCGGGCGACTGCATATGTCGAAGCGCTGCACGCCGCGACGGAATTATGCAGTCTGATCAAGCAATACGCGCACGATTCCGGGCATGGAGGCTACATCGAGGTGCTTGATAAGGATGCGATCGCAAGAGCCTTTTTGCAGCAGCTGAGAGCAAAACCGGCGTGGACGGCTTCCGTTTCTGGGACTACCCTGTCGTGATGCCCGAGACGGAAGATCCGGATGTCAACGTGTACGACATGCGGCTGGTGCGCCATGAAGACGGAAAAATATGCGGCCTGTTCTGCACTGAGCGAAAGGATCCTGACGCCGCGCGCGGAGATCTTTCATCGGCTATAGCCCAATGCGCCATCGCCAGAACCAGAGACCTGAAGAAGTGGGAGCGGCTGGCGGACCTGAAGACGCATTCATCGCAGCAGCGCAATGTGGTGCTGCATCCGGAATTCGTGGACGGCAAGTATGCTTTCTACACGCGTCCGCAGGACGGATTCATTCAAACCGGCTCCGGCGGCGGCATCGGCAGGGGATTGTCCGAGAGCATCGAGAAGGCCGGAATCGGCGAAGAGATCATCGTCCACGACCGCAAGTATCACACCATAGCCGAAGTAAAAAATGGCCTGGGCCCCGCACCCATCAAGACTCCTCAGGGTTGGCTCCACCTCGCACACGGCGTGCGCGGAACAGCGTCGGGATTGCGTTATGTGCTCTGTGCTTTCATGACCGCTTTGGACCAACCGTGGCGCTTGATTTATGAACCCGGCGGCTATCTTCTGGCCCCGACTGGTGAAGAAAACATCGGCGATGTGATGAACGTGGCTTTCTCATGCGGATGGATTGAGCGAAACCGCGAAATCCGGATCTACTACGGGTCCAGCGATACCCGTTGCCACGTCGCCACAACAACAGTGGAACGACTGGTGGATTACTGCCAAAACACCCCGCGCGACCCCCTGCGCACCGCCGCCTGCGTACGGCAGCGCATCGCCCTGATCGAGAAAAACCTGCGGGGACAGTCACCAGTGTCCCCGTTTTATGGGGACACTGGTGACTGTCCCCCTATTAGACCGTTGACGGCTTTGTTTTCAGTTCATAGAATCAGGAAAGCTCCTCAACAGGAGAATTGGCATTGAAAAGATCGCGGAAAGGAAACGATGGCGACGGTAAATGAGAATTTTCTGAAATTGCAGGCAGGGTATCTATTTCCCGAGATAGGCAAACGACGACGCGCGTTCCAGCAGGCGCATCCCGAGGTAAAAATCATCAGCATGGGAATCGGCGATGTGACAGAGCCGCTTGCGCCGGCTGTGATTGAAGCCATGCACAAAGCCGTTGGCGAAATGGGGAGGAAGGAAACCTTCCACGGCTACGATGATGACGGCATCGGCTATGCCTTCCTCAGGGAAGCGATCAGCAAAAACGATTTTCAAGCGCGGGGCGCCGCAATCGAACCGGACGAAATATTTGTCAGCGACGGAGCAAAATCCGATACCGCAAATATCCAGGAGCTGTTCGGGCTGGACAGTATCATGGCGGTGCCGGATCCGGTCTACCCGGTCTACGTCGATTCCAATGTCATGGCGGGACGGACGGGGCCAATGACCGAACAGCGAACCTATCAGGGCATCGTCTATATGCCGTCGGTGGTCGAAAACAAATTCGTTCCCGATCTGCCTAAAGAAAATGCGGACATCATTTACCTCTGCTTCCCGAATAATCCGACGGGAGCCGTGGCAACAAGGGCACAGCTCGAACGATGGGTGGAATACGCGAAAAAAAACCGTGCGGTGATACTTTTCGATGCGGCTTACGAAGCCTACATCGGCGACCCGGAGATTCCGCACTCGATCTACGAAATTGCCGGAGCGAAGGAAGTCGCAATTGAATTCCGCAGCTTTTCCAAAACGGCGGGATTTACGGGAGTCCGGTGCGCCTTTACCGTCGTTCCGAAAGAGCTGCACGCCGTTTCGAAAACCGGCCGCCCTGTTGCTCTGAATCCTATGTGGAGCAGGCGCCTGTGCACGAAATTCAACGGCGTGTCCTACATCACCCAGCGCGGCGCGGCGGCAACCTATACCCCCGAGGGGAAGGCTCAGATTCAGAATACTGTCGCCGTTTATATGAATAACGCCAGGATAATCCGCGAAACTCTTGCCTCGCTGGGATATCAGGTCTACGGCGGGGTGAACGCTCCCTACATCTGGCTTAAAACGCCCCCCGGTCTCGGCTCATGGGAATTCTTCGATCGCCTGCTGGAGAAGGCAAATGTTGTGACGACGCCGGGCTCCGGATTCGGCCCATCGGGCGAAGGGTATGTGAGGCTGACGGCGTTCGGTGATCCGGCGAATGTCCGGGAAGCACTCGACCGGATTTCGCGCATATCCTGAGCACTGCCGGGAAAAAGGAAGCTCAATAGTAATTCGGCATATTGAACTGAGAAATTTTTCGCTCAATACCCCCGCCTGACAGTTAGTCATAGTGCGGATTCATGGCTGCAGATTACGGAGCGAGACAAATGGCACTTTATCCATCGGCAGTTTATATCGGGGGGGGGCGCAATATGATGATGGATCGCCTCAATTTGCGGACCTAGGTTTCCATGTTTGTGAAGCTGCCTATGAATATCAACCGCGTGTCCATTGCCAAAATTCCGTCCGCCCTGAAACCATTGACTTTAGTCTCTCCAACGGGCAGGCTTCCGAATCATGATGGACGCATTGATTATGTTGTTTTCGTTTCTAAAATCCGGGCTTAAGAATCAAACTGAGTTGGCCCTCGAAAATCTCGCGCTGCGGCAGCAACTGACAATCCTGAAGCGCAACCGGCCGCACGTACGGTTGAAAAAAGGAGACCGGATTTTCTGGGCTTGCCTTTCGCACTTTTGGCAGAATTGGCGAGAATCCCTTATCTTGGTCAAGCCAGAAACGGTCGTCCAGTGGCATCGGAGAGGGTTTGCGATATATTGGACCCGTCTCTCAAAACACCATGCCGGTCGCCAGAGTACAAGCAAAGAATTCCGCGATCTCGTCCGCAAAATGGCTGATGCCAATCCGACCTGGGGAAGTCCGAGAATCCACGGAGAACTGCTAAAACTCGGCATCAAGATCTCAGAACGAACCGTGGCCCGACTGATGCCGAAAAAGAGAAACCCTCCTTCCCAAACATGGCGAACCTTCCTGGACAATCATGTCAGCGACTTGGTCTCCATCGACTTTTTCGTGGTTCC
>JAFGIY010000050.1 GCA_016929335.1 Acidobacteriota bacterium
AACCTCACGCCTGCGGCGTGGATGATGTTGAAGTGATTAATTCCGGCAGGTGTTTAGATAATTACGTTTTGGGATGATCACTGACATCTTTGCTCCTTACGAAGCCGGCCACAAAGAGCAGGGGCCGGCAATCACAGGCGTTCGAATAAACGGCCAGGGAGAGATAGCAGCGCTGACGAAATCGGAGTTTGGGTTGCTACACGCTGAAGGACGTTTGAAAAAGGCCAAGACGGGCATAGGATCATCGGCCCTTTTCCTTGTGAGCTACGGCCGTCGATCAACTTGTCACAATGGCACCGACGACTTCGATTTCAGCGACCCGCATTTTCGCCTCAAACGCATTCACTCGCTCTTCGAGAGGAAGGCGCTATTGACCGATCCTGTGGAATTCCTGACGAGGCTTCACTATCGCGGAATTCGGTGGAAACGCCCGGCAACTGGCGGCGCTCTCGAACGGATGGCTTCTCTCTTCCGTCAGGAATTGAATATCGACAGCACTGCATGGCTCGAACGGGACTGCGACTTCAATGGGGAATTGAAGAAGCTGAACCGCTTGCAGCAGCGAATCACGGTGATGGCGTTGGACGCAGCACGACATCTGATCGGGGCTCATCAAATGAGCATCGCCCCGCTCGATACCCCGTCATTGCTCCTGTTTGACAGGCCCGACATATTTTGCACACGCGGGATGTTTCCAACCTGGGCAAGGCTTATGGATGCGTTGTTTCCGCATACTCAGTTCATCATCACGCTGGATCAACCGTCCCGTCGCGCGTTTCCTTGGAACCTCTTGTCTAGAACCTGCACCCTCCCCACGACGGAAGAGACGCCTCGCAAGCTTCCGTCGCGGCTTCCGCAGAAGGCGGTCTTGCTTGTGGATCTGGACAGCCGTCTGCCCAACCTGGCGCTGATGAAGCTGAGCAGTTTCTTCAAGAACCAGGGAAGGAAAGTGTTCCTGGCGCGGCATGAAGCTCGCCTGGCCGGCGTCGAATGCGTATTTGCCAGCGGCGTCTTTTCGATAGCCTCCACGCTGAATCGCCTGTCCAGGGTGAGGAGGTATTACGGCGACGCGCTGGTCGCCGGCGGCACGGGGATCGACGTAAACCTGCGCCTTCCACCCGAGGTCGAGGGCCTCGCTGCGGATTACAGCCTCTATCCGGAGCTTGGGGATCGCGCTATCGGCTTTCTCACCCGTGGATGCCCGTTCCGGTGCCCCTTCTGCCTGGTGCCCGCAAAGGAAGGGGACGTCCGCCAAGTCTGTGACCTTGATGACCTCATGACAAAGGGACGGCGCAAACTGATTTTACTGGACGACAATATCCTGTCGCACCCCAAGGCAAAGGTCTTCCTGGAAGAAATGGCTCGGCGCAATCTGGCCATTAACTTCAATCAAACCCTGGATATCCGTTTTGTCGATAGGGATATCGCTAAGCTTCTGTTGCGGATTCAGTGCTCGAATGTGCGCTTTACCCGTCTGGTTTACCACTTCAGCCTGAAGGACAATCGGAACCTCGATGGAGTGCGCCGCAAGTACGATTTGTTCGGCTTCACGCCCGGAGACAATGTCGAATTCGTGTGCATGTACGGATACGATACCAACCTTGCGCAGGATGTGGAACGTTTCCGTTTCCTGCGCTCGCTGCCTGGCGCCTACGTGTACGTTCAGCCATACAGGCCGCCTCCAGGAGGCGAGCCGGCGAACCTGGCGGGATTCTTTGATGACCGGGCCGCCGCTTTGATCGATGAATTGATCCGCATTGTCTTTCCCCAAAACATGAAGAGCATGGAGAACTACTATCGCTGGATCAGCAGGCTTTATGCGGAGAGATTCGGGCGCCCACACATGTCCCTTGTCGATACTATCTTCAGGTACAACCGGCGGGAGCGGCGGGGCCATTACCTGGCTGCTCTTTGCAATGGCTTGGACAGCGAACGGAAGAACCGCTCATATGTTCAATAATCTTAATGTCGATTCTCTAAAGGTCTTTGCCAGAAAACTGAACCTTACCAAGACACTCACTCGCAGGGATGAGCTGAAGACTGCTCTCGACAAAGAGCTGCGATCGAATCTGCCGGGCGTCGTGGCCCGATTGTCGGAGACCGAGCATATGGCCCTTGAGCAAGCGGTCCATAATGGCGGCACGGTCGCTCATGAGAGCTTCAAGGCCATGTATGGCGTTGAGATGCCGAACCTCGAATCTTGGACATACCACAGGAAGGATGTATCGTTGCTGCTCATGTTTGGCGAATGCCTGTCCGGATGCTTCGTCGTGTCCGAAGGGCTGAGGGAATCTCTACAGCGCATCATTCCGGAGCCTGCCAGGCCGGCTGTCTCCATCGTGGATGCCATTCCGGAAATCTATCATCCGGTAAAAACAGGCTGGAGGGAAGCGGCGCCAAGGCCGGTGCGCATCTATGAGAGTTCGGAGACAGCGCCACTCGAACTCCGGTCGGTTCTGCTGCTGGTCAGGTCGGGCAAGCTGTTGGTGACCGACAAGAGCCTGCGTCCGACTGAGGCGAGCGTGCGCCTGATCGCACACTGCCTGGTGGCGCCTGATTTTAACGCCGAGGACGCTCCGCAGGCTTCCGGATCGCATAGGGTTGAGGCGGTAGGGAATTTTCGGGCGCACGGCTGGGGCGTCTTAGTTCAGCAATGCGGGTGGGCAAGACCTCGCCGCGGCATCCTGGCCCTCACTGAAAGCGGGCATCGTACGCTGCGGTGCTCCACACCCGAGATCCTTAAAGAAGCAATTGACAGCCTTCGTGACGATACTCACTTCGATGAATTCAATCGCGTGAATCACATCCGCGGCCAGTCAGGGCGAGGCAAACGCTATCTCACCGATCCTGGGGAAAGGCGTTCCTCGATTCTGGAATCCGTTTCTAATTGGCCCATTGGCAAGTGGATTAAATTCGACGAAGCCTGGCGATTCCTGCTGGCATCGGGAAACAATTTTCTGCTTACTTCGGAGGCGGTGACTTTGTATTTCGAGGAACAGCAGTACGGCCATCTTGGTGCGACTGAACGCATTTTGCCGCGCATCTATCTGCGCGTTTTTCTTATGGAGAGCCTGGCGACGCTGGGAATCATCGATATCGCTTATTGCTACCCACACGGGTTGTGGCCGGAATTGGAGGATCGTTGGGGAACCGACGAGATGGATTTCTGCAGCCGCTATGACGGGCTGCTTTACGTGCGTCTCAATGCCTTGGGTGCCTATTGCCTGAACGTCACTTCCAAGTATGAACCCGCTTCCGTCCGACAAGCTTCTCCATGGGAAGTCCTTGGCAATGGCGAGATCATACCCCCGGAAGATCCATCGCCTTCGGATGCCTATCTGCTGGATGGGTGGGCGATTCGCGATTCTCAAGGAGCATGGTGGTTGGATGCAAGTAGAGTTCTTGACTGCCTGGCTTCGGGAAGCTCCATCACGGACATATCCCGATTTCTCGTGGATAAGTCCCAGAACGAGTTGCCAGAAGCCTTGGAAGGGTGGCTGTCCGGAATAGCGGCAAAAGCGTCCGCTGTAAAAGGCATCGAACAGGCGCTATTGATTGAAATGTGCGATGAAGCAACCGCGGCTGCGATCGCCAGGCACGATGACGCCGGCACGCTCAGCCGCCATGCCGGCGGAAAGTATCTGGTAGTATCGACGAGGAACCTGCGCGCATTTCGCAATGCGCTTAAGAAACTGGGCTACGTGCTTCCGGAGAAAGAACTCCAGGGTTGAAAACAGCCGGGGTGACGAGCGCACGCGTTGTGTATAAGGCTCATTCATTTCCTTTGCCGTGAGCAGCCGCCGGTTTTACGATCTGGACCTGGAGATTAAATCACGGTCGTCGGATTGCTTCATCGAAAACATGGAGCGCTTACTTGGTTCGCGCTTGGCGCGCAAGCGACAACTGGAAGATATGCAACATTCTATTGACGCCCGGCAAATCGAGCCTGTCGGGATCGAATGCGCCGCCCACCCACTCAAGCATTTCGGCGTGTTCGGGATGCCGGGGGTTGCGAATCGCTTTTACAAAATCAGCATAGCCCCATACACCGCCGACATCCTCCGGCGGACAGGCGCGCTGACCATCCAAGCAGCTTAGGTTGTGCGTACCAGTATCGCCCGGCAGAATCTTCTCGACGACAATGTCGTGTTCCCAACTGTCGCCGAAATCGTAGAGGTAGACGAGAGAATCCGCAACCGCCGGAGCGACTTGATTCAACTGCACGGAGCAGTAGTCAATAACGGGAAAGTCGTCATCCGGCGACGGCTCGGCAAAATTAAGCTCGCCAACCTGGAATAAATGCAAATGCGAGTTTGTCCAACCCATCGCTAATTGCAGGACGCCGTGTAAATGAGGCAGCAGAATCGTATCGGGGACCTGAATCCGGCGCCAAATCGCGGGATGACTGTCACGCAGCGTCACCTTGAGTTGATAAATCGAGGTGGGCGCGATAAATCCGTCGATGGACGCCGGCCGGCGTTTCCTTTGTGCCGACGTCTGATCGCGCAATTGCTGCGTCAAACTCTCGATCATCAGCTCTGAATCGTCACGTTCGGCGTACACCCAACCGCTGCGCACGGGCTTTCTCATCAGTTCCGGTTCCCACAAATTGCGCGTCCAGATCTCTTTCAATGGGTCGGGGGGCACAGGATGTCTGTATAGTCCGATAGCGAGCAAATGCGAACTCATGGCCCAATCAGTGACGCCCGATGGCGAACTGCGAAAGCGTGAGAGCGCGGCCTGGACGATTTGCTGATTGCGCGCGGCAATCGCTGCCTCATCGCGCGCCGCGCGTGTCTGAAACTCGACAGCGTACAGGCGCGCTTCGCCGTCCAGCACGCGAAAGATCAGCGCGTCCCCTGACTTGGCGTGCAGCGTGTTGAACCATTCCCAGAATTCCGGCGTAGCGCGAGTCCCCCAGTGCGCCTCGTGCATATGCTCGAGCGGGAGGCTCGTGGTCGTGCCATCCGGCAAATTCAGGTGGACCGGTTCGCGGTCGCCATATTTTGAGCCCGCAAAGAAAGCGGGATAGAGCGCATCCTGCAACTCTCCGGTGTATTCAATCGCCTCGCACCGGCAATCGGATTCTGACAGTGTGAGACGCAGCACGGAATCATTGATGACGCGATATTTCCATCCATAGCAGCCATTGCCGGTGTTCACGATCAGATAGCTTTGGCTAATCGCGTTGCGAATCGTTCCTTTCGGATTCTTAGTTGTGACAGGTGCGAGGGCATTGATTCGCTGCATGATTTCAGCAAAGGGCAACGGCTCGCGCGATTCTCGCACCACCCTATGCGCCAGCGCGGTGTAACTTATTTTGGGCGACGGCATGGACTCTTCTCCTTATCATTCCTCTGCACGGTGTAATCGGGATTTTACTCTTTTGCGGACGAGCTTTCTCCCGTAATCGAGCGAAGCAATAAGGTGAAGCCGTCACATGTGACCACTGTTATGTGCAACGAGATATTGTATTCGCCAAAACAGTCAAACAATTTTATACTCGCAGTGGTTGAGATCGATGACAGCTGCTATTTTCTTCATTGCGTCCGGCGGTCGTTAAGTCGAGATCCTAATTGTGGAGTGACAAGCGTGAACTATAGACATGCAGAGCATATAGGACAATAAGTCATTATTATGTAAATAGTTATATGGTTTTTTATAAAGATCGGCAAGCTATAGATTCTGGCCCATAGGATTGCTAAATGTCAGAAAATCAACAGCTTCTATAGTCCGCAATTATGGCTTAAGCCGCTTTATGATTTATAGACTGTCACGCATAGCCACTACGCTGTGACATTGTTTGGAGACACGGCATCCGAGAATGCTGGGAAGGAAAGAACTTCTTGGTGGATGGCGGCACTCCTGCTGATAGGGATTGCGAAATTATGATGATGGATGAAATAAAACTAATTGAGAAGCTCCGATTAATAGAGGCATTGTTTTCCGGAGCAAAAACTGAAGGAGAAAAGGATGCCGCGGATAGGGCTCGTCAGCGAATTTTGGAGCGTCTGAAAACGATCGAAGCAGCGGATCCGCCGGTCGAGTTCAAATTTGCAATGCAGGACCTTTGGCAGAAAAAGGTATTTATCGCCCTTCTTCGCAGATACGGGATCAAGC
>JAFGIY010000051.1 GCA_016929335.1 Acidobacteriota bacterium
GACGTTGACCGAAATTGCAGCTCCTCCCCGTTTGCAACCGATTAAGCCCGCACAATTACGGGACGTCTGAATTTCTTCACCACACGGCCAGGCGTTTCTGGATGGGTGTGCCGGTTGCTGCGCAGTATCCGGATGTTTCTGCTTCATGTCGCTGAGAATGCCCGACTCTTCCCTTTCCATCTCTTCCTCATGAAATTTGCCAAAACCTTCCGAATTGCATCGGCTTCCGCGACCTGGATGTCCGACACACCGAGCCAATTCTCATCCGAGGGCAATGGGGCGCGCTCGGCGTCGGGATCTTGAACTGCAAACACACGCGATCCCATGCTTAAAGCGACAAAACACTGCTCTGCCCAGGTGTCGCCGCTGCCGAAACAAAACACAAGGACATTCTCCGGGCGGATTCCCGACCTGATCACATCGGTCCAGGCTTGAAGACCACGGTCTCCGGTAAAGCGGCTCATGGTTGACACAGTCTCTTTGAGCCCCTCGTTGCATGCCAGAGCGATCACGGTTCCGCTGAAATTCGAGAAGGCTTCCTTGATCAGAAGCTCGCAGGTCTTTGCCTGTGCCTCATCTATATGACCGGTTACAATCACCACCGGTGCCATAGGCTTACCCGTGGCAGGCCACTCGCGCAGCAATTCCTGGACATCCACTTCGGAGTGGAACCTCGCGGCGAGGCCCAAGGCAAGAAGCCGTCGGGCTTCATTTATATGATCAGTCTCCGGTTTCGCCTCGCGGATCAAATCGAGGGACTCCAGCGAGGTGCGAATCATGTGCGAAGATGTGCTGAGTTGGATTGCCCGGCTGTACGCCGAGAAGCTCTCCATGCGTCTTCCTAGAAGCAAGTGGAACTTTCCCAGATCGAAATATGCCCACGGGAGGTTGACGCCCGCAGACGCAAGATCGCGACACCTCTGGATTGCCTGCTCGATGGATGGCTTCATTGTTGTAACAATGTCCGAAGTCGGATCGAGCTTCATCTCCAACTCGAGATAGCAGCCCAGCGCGTACGAGTCGGCGGGATCGATGACGTGGGCGCGCAGGTACAGATCTCGTGCCTTCACCGCATCCCCACGCCGCTTCCAGGTCCCAGCAAGCGATGCAAAGGCATCCGGATCGCTGCCAGACATTACGCAGGCTGCCTGCAAAACTCTTTGCCCATGTTCATATTCCGGCAATCCCACCTGATCCCTAAATTTCTGGCAAATTGCGACGCCTAAGTCTCTCATGAGAGGTTGATACCCTGAATTCTCGAAGGGGCTCATGAAGCGTATTGCCAGATCCCAGTCGCCAAGCGCCATCGCGAGTTTGCCGGCCCGCGCCGCCACCTGAACATCTCCGCGATCGCAAGCAAGCGCAGCCTGCAATATGTCTACTTCGCGAGCTAGGTCCTCTCTAGATGCGTAAGCTGAGAGGTTCCCGCTGTAAATTTGCAGCCCTTTCTGAATTCTGCAAAGGGATTGGTCTACGGCTTTCAGCAGATCTCCAAGTGAAGTTAGCTCACTTGCCCATTTCCCGGCGATGGGGACCGGTTTCCCGCGAGTTGTTTCCCGGCTGATGTTTGCCCATGCATGATCGAGAACGGTGCGGATTTGGACTTCAGCCCATAGCCCGATCGCTTCGTCCGGAATATCAACAGTCAGCATGCTGGAGAGTGTGTTGGCTCGTTCGCGGTTTAGGCGTACAACATAGGATATTTGCTGAGAACTGAAGGTGCCCGGATTCGCCAGTCGGGTCGGCCTATGTGTGGACTCCGAATCGACTTCGAAATATTGCTCTAGGAACGAAGCCACTTTGGGGACATCCTGTGTCGTCTGGACAATCACGCGGGCGCCGCAAGAATCGTTCAAATGGAGAGCCGCACAGCCCTTCTCGATGCTGACTCGTTGTATCTTCTCGGCAAATTCCGCAATGGACCGTATTCGAGTCTGGACGATCGCCAGCGATGCATAGTAGGGAGCCATTTTCTGCAGTATGTTCTGTAATACTTGAGCCAGACTTGTGTATCCGGCCAGTTCTGCTTTATAGAGCTTCACCTGTCTTTCGACCCAGCCTCGATCCGGCAGCATGGTTGGGCGGGGGGTACCTCTGTTTCGTTTCCTGCCTTCACCCTGCAAGGCCGGTGTGATGGCGGCTTGCGGCGGAAGCGCGAGATATTCGCGTATATCCTGGAAAGACGGCTCGACATTTGGGTAGATTTTAAAATATAGATCTATCATGAAATGGTGGAGTTCCCGCATATTTCCCGGCCACGCGCACTTCGTCAACAGCTTGATGATCTCGGGTGAAAGGGAAGCCTCCTGTATCCCAGTGACTTCTCGCCAATAGCGCAGCGCAAATTGCTCAATGTCCTCTGGATCTGGAGATAGCTCGGGCACACATATGTAGATCTGCTTGAGCCGAGTGTAGAGATCCAATCGAAAACAGCCTTCCTTGACCATCCTTTTTAAATCGCGATTGGTGGCCGCAATAACTCGAGCGTCTTTTACTGATCGCTCCTGTAAGTCTCCAACACGACGAATCACCTTATCTTCTATTACACGAAGCACTTTGGCCTGATGATCCGGGGCCATTTCCCCGATCTCGTCAAGGAACAATGTGCCCTTGTCGATGTGGGCTTTTTCCCAAAGTCCCATGCTTTCTGTAACACCGGAGGCAATTTTGCCCTTGATACCGAAAAGCAGGCTTTCGAACAAATAATACGGAATGGCGCCGCAGTTAAGGACATGCAGTCCTTCCTTGCTTCCATTGTGCCCGTGTTTATGTATTTCTTCAGCTACAACGCTTTTCCCAGAACCGGACTGCCCATAGATCAGCACAGTCCTATCGCGGAACTCCTCTACTTGGGAAGCCTTAATAATATCTTTCCTGACTCTTTCGGCCTCCGGCGAATTCCCCCAAAACTTCTCGCGCAACTCTGGCGGGACTTCAACCGGTGGCACCCTGCTGTCAGGAGGCACCGTTGGTTCGGCATGCTTTAAAAACTTATCAAATGCTCTTACCTGCTTCGTTTCTTTGTGATCCCCTCTTTGCACCTCCTTCGTTGCTGGTATAGCGAGCACATATAGGTTTTCGTCGTTCGCCTCAGCAGCCTGTCCCATAAATTCCCTCACTGCGTTATGGAGCCTATCCGTTTCATATTGAGTGAAAAGCGCCACCGGCTTGTTCCTGTCGAGGAAGTACTTGATCGGCGTCAATTACATTGACCGTAACGACAATTACATTGACCGTAGGTCTTGGGGTTGAAAATCAACATCATCCAGTATCTCTTTTTTGGCGGTTGCTGGTTACTATTTTGCACCAGCACCATTCTGGTAAATACCTGAGAAAGCCGCAATAGGCGCTCAACGACAATTACATTGACCGTCCTGTTGCCTCATTTAAAATCCTACCTTCTCCTCATTAACCGGCACGCAATCGGGCCCAACATTTTGATTTTTGCAGCCTGTTGCCTCATGCAAAATCACACTATTCCGTTGCCTCATTCAAAATCCTACTATTGAACGGTTTCCCGCGATGGTGGTTGGTCTTCCTCTTTTCGGGCCTGTGAACTCGATTTCACTTTTTCATCCCAAAGAGCAGCAAGCTTTCTGATCTTTTCTCGAAGATACGCCGGATAACCAGAGGGTAATGGTTCCTTCTGGATTTCGGCAATCAACGGATCGAAGTAACGCAGGCTTCGGATAGGTTCCAGTGCGTTGCCCTCGAACCAGGAACTGTATTTTCGGCAGGTGCCGATGAGCATAGCTTCCTCGATCACCACCAGAGGAATGCCTCGTCGTTGCAAGCCCATGGCGTCCGCTGCATCGGTGACGCCAAACTTGCCGCTTCCGCAGCCCAGGGACAAAAAGCATGTGCGCACCGACTCCACGTAGGCTTTCTGCTCCGGCGATTCAGGGCAAGCGTCGGATCGGCGGTAGGGCCAGTAGCTGTCCGAGATCTCGAAGGTCGTATGGGCGAACTGGTTCTTTCCGGGGTTCACACTGCAGATTTCCCGGGCTTCAAGTTCCGCGATGTAGGAACCCATGGCCCGCTTCGACTTTCCCATGGCCCATGCAAGTTCCTTGTGCGTTGCCTGAACGCGTCCGGTGCGCCGGTCAGCCTCAAGACAGAGATAGGCAAAGAGCCTGAAAGCCCCGTCAGAAAGTATAGCCAGTGCCTTGCGGAAAGTGTCCCCAGCCGGAAACCATCCAGTTGTTAGCTTCAGGCTCAGCCGCTCATTCATTGGAGGAAAGGATGGGTCGCTCATTTGGCCTCCCCTTCTTCCGAATCGATTTTTGGTCTCATATTCTCCAGGGCCTTCTCTGCCCGGTAGCTACGCTTCAGATTCAGCTCCAGGATCACGGAATGGTGCACCAGGCGATCGACGGCGGCAGCCGTCGTCATTGGATCCTTGAAGATCTGTTCCCATCTGGAGAAGACTAAATTGGTGGTGATCATGACGCTCCGGCGCTCATATCGCTCCGCCAGAAGGGTAAAGAGAACCTCCATCTCTTCGCGGTCTTGCTGGATGTAGCCGATATCGTCAATGAGGATGGCCTCAAACTTGTCCAGCCTCTTTATTTCCTGACTTAAAGTGAGATCCCTTTTGGCGATGAGCAGGTTTTGCACCAACATGGCCGCCGAGGTGAATAAAACGGCATGACCGTGCTTGACCAGCTCATAGGCAATGGCGCAGAGAAGATGGCTTTTGCCGGTCCCCGGATTCCCAAAAGCCAGGATGTTTTCCGCTCGCGACAGAAAGCTCCCTTCGCATAAAGTGGGCAACAAGGCCCGGATTTTTCGCGGCAGCCGATTCTGCTCCAGAGTCTCCAGAGTCTTTTCTCTCGGCAGACGGGACTGCTTGAGCAGTTGCGCGATTTTGCGGTTATGCCGTTCATACGCTTCCAGTTGCGACAGCTCATGCAGATACCGTTCGTAGGTGATGGCCTCTTTCTCAGCCTTGCGGGCAACCTCCTCGTAGTTGTCGATGAAGGCGGGCAGATGTAACAACTTCAAGAGCATTTTCAAAGCGGTTTCCGTTGTCATACGGCCACCTCCTCGAGCAGCGCGTCGTAGGCTTGCATGTCCGGAAGTGGGATATGGATATCCAGCGGTTTCTCGACAGGGCACTCCGACATCTCGACCAGCCGGTCAAACTCGAGCTCCTCGCCGCCACCCAACAATTGCCTGAGCGAACCTTCCATTGCCGACTCGGAATTCGTGGCCGCCCATTCCAGAATCTTGAGGTATCTCCGACTGGCATGCCTGGAATCATCGTTCACGAGCTGGTCATATGCTTGGCGAAAAACAGTGGAGGGAAACATCTCCTCCCGATAACGGTAGTTCTCGAAGGCACCCGGTTTTCGTACCAAAGAACCGATGACATGCCGGTAATTGATCCTGGCTTTCCTCTGACCACGAAGCCGTTCCATCTCGGCCACCTGTTGCCCGGCGAAGTAGATCTCCACCCGCTCGGCATGCAGTCGAACTGTCACCTCGTACCGGATGAGACGCGAGGGGGCGGAGTAGGTGTTCTTCGCTATGTGAATCGTGCTCCATGGATTGACGGGTACTTTGAATTCCCTATAGTCATTCAAGCGATACGCCGGCAGAGGCTTCATGACGGCCAATTCCTCCTCCAGCCGTTTGCCCCTGCCGAGGTTTTTGTCGCCAATGATCTTGCGTAGGAACTCTTCGTATTCGCCGCGGCAGGTGAAGTCGCGGCTGCCGCGCAACAGCAACGCCTGGTCAACCCTCTCCTTGAGCCGATAGTGGGATTGTTCCACATCCCCGTTCTCATTGGATTTGCCGGGCTGATTCTTTGTGGGGGTCATGCCGTAGTGACGCATCAACGCCATGTAAGCTTCGTTGAATTCCCTGCGCTCCTCGCCCTTGAAGGTCGCGGCGCTAAGGTTGTCTGTTCGATGATGCCCGGCAGGAACACGGCTCAGCGACCATAGAGCATCCTGGATTCCCCTGCTTAAGGATTCGAAGCTCTCACTGAAGCAGATCTGGATGTATTCCCAGTTCGAGTAGGTTAGGACGAAGTGGTAGAGCAAGTGCGGAAACCGGAGCCCGCCAATCGTGATCTCGAGTCCGTTCATGGAGGTAAAGTCCGACTGCCCTTGAATGCCAGGCTGATGCACTTGAGGAAAAAACACTTCACAGTCTGGCCCGGAAAGACCACGCCAGACCCTCATGTGCCTTTGCAGGGTTCGCAGTTGTCCATCTTGAAACTTCCCGGGGTATCGCCGCTGCAAATCCTGGAAGACCGTCAAGGCCTCCAATCTCGGCGCCTCTTTGATCAGCACCTCAACCTCAGTCCAAACATCGGCAAACGGATCCTCTCGCGTCCGCCAATCCCTGGGTTTTGTCATCTGACTTGGAAGTAATCCGGATCGAAGATATTTTCGTGCTGCTTTTTCGCCCATGCCTGCCTTGGCGGCTATTGTCACCAAAGGCAGACTATTTTCTCGCGACAATTTCATGAGTCTCCTTACCTGCTCGTCAGTTGTAATCAAATCGCCTCCATAGAGGCCAAAAGACTAGCAACATCCGATCGATAAGACCCGGTCAATGTAATTGTCGTTCATCAGTACTCTTTTAGGCCCTTCGGGCCCCATGAAGGGCAGTCGAATTTTTTCTTCATATCAGGAAAACGCGAAAACAGCCTTTCGAGATATTCCGTGCGGACAACAAACAGCGCTCGCGGTTTGGGAGGATCATCGACAAGCTTAGAAAAAGTGCTGTCGTTGAATGCGCCAACAACAAAATGCATCCCCGGCGGAACCCCGGTGCACATTACATATCTGTTGTCGTTGGATCTCTCACCAGACGGTGTTACTTCGCTCGTCTTCCCGCTCTCGTGAACTGGCATGAGGCCCCTCCTGATTTATTACGATTCTTGCTCCAATGCTTCTTGCTTGTCCAGAGATTCCCGGCAGGAATCGCAATCGCCTGCAGTAAATCTACACCAAACCACCGTTCACGAGTGGACGGCCTTTTGCTCCAGCTTATGCAGATCCAACCCATCCATTTCCGGATAGCGTGTGCCGCTGCCGTCACAGGCCTCAATCGCGCGTTTCACCAGAACGATTGCTTCTTGAATCTTGCCCTGTTGCTCCGCAATTCTTGCCAATAAAACCAAAGGCTTTCTTGCCTGCCAGCACCCCGCCTTACCCAGTACCTTAGCCAGTTGCAGAAGTTCTGCTTCGACACGGCTCATATCTTCCAAATCACCACACTCGAACCTGCACATCCAGCAGTTCGCGAGGGAATTTGCACCCTGTGCTGCTGCACCTATCTCCCCGAAGAGCTTTGCAGCAGCTTCGAATCCTGGGATGGCCTCCCGGAAACGGCCCTCGAGCAGATACTCGAATGCGAGGTTGTTTGTATCGACAGCCTCGTCGAAACGGTTCTTTTCCTCTATGTGTATTTCGATGAGTCTTTCCAAAATGCTTCTTGCTTCTTCATGTCGCATGTGGTGCTCATACCAGCGGTACAGAGAATCCCCTATCGCCTTCTGCAGGCCCTTGCTGTTTCTTTCCAAGGCGATTTGCCAGATCTTCTCTATCAGCGGTCGAATAGGCAAAAGATCAAACTGCATTATCGGGTTGGGAATTTGCGGCACGATTCCCCGCATAATCCTGGCGAGCTGTAAGCAAGTGCCGACAGAGAGTGCACAGCCATCTGAAATCAAAGCTGCTCCAGCATCAATAATTGCCTGTATATCCGCTTTACGGTATGCGTCGAGGATACTTCCTACATGCTTCCTGGATCCTCCAAAAAGGCTCGCATGAGTCGGCCCTTTATTGCCTTTGCCGTAGAGTACATGCTCCAGGGATTCGTCATCGAAAACCAAATCGGGCGCCCGCGCAGCAGCAATAGTCTGATCAAAGAAGCCCAAATCATCCGATAACCGCGTCATGAGAAAACCCCTCCTTTCAAAGCCGTTATCTTCCGGCGCCGAAGTTCAGCCATTCCGGGGGAACAAGCTCCCGATTTTGCGTCTGCTTTTCCCCGATAGCCTTTTCGACGGATTCCGAGTACCTGATTTCAGGCTCAACGCTGATTGCCGGGACCAACTGGCATTGCGCTAACCTGGACACCTGGTCACCCGGGAAAAGCTCGAGCGGAGTCGTGATTATCCTCACCCTATGTGTCCGAGCCTTCTCGTATACGATAGGTTCCGTTCGGAGACTTTTTGGAAGCACAACAGTCAGACTGTCTCGGCAGAATGGCAGGGCCATGAGCATCAGCGCGCTGGTCCAGTCATGCTCATCAAGCCTGATTCCAAGTTTCCTCTCACAGCAATTTATGAGATCATCACCAGGAAGACTCGTATCAGCATAGAATGGATTACGTTTATAGTGAGTGATCTCCGCCCAGCGCGCGAACTGCCGGTTTGTCCAGCAAATTGGCTGGAAAACCAGGATTCCATAAAAGTGATCGATGCTGAACCTCTCCTCTGTGGCCTTGCTGTGGCCACCCGATTGGAAATACCCATACCCAATAATGGCGGCCATATGTTTCCCTTTTGTCTTGGTTCGAAATGCTTCGATATCCTTAATATGCCCTTCCATCAACCACGAAGGTTCGTGTAGGACCTTCCATCCGGCTCTGCTGTGTCTTCCAGGATGCAATATCCACACGACCGGGAACCCGTCTATGGGACTCATGGTTTTTTGGCTTACGGCATGAATGGTATCCCGCACATACATGGAGTCATTTCCCCGGCAAAGGGCCCGCAGAGTTGATTTCACATCTATGCCATCCAGGAGACTGCCCTCGAAAACAGCCGGCGTGTATACTGTGCGTCTTTCCAAACCGGCCTGTATTGCCCGTGACGACATTGAACTGATCAAGTACTCCCAAGGACGCCAGGTGAATCCAAGAGAGGAAGAGGCAGAATCATTGCTTTTTCCCCATTGGTAACAGATTCGCACGTTTGCCGGCGCCCGTTCCGCTGATGGCACGGAACGGATGAATACACGCCGTTCATTGGCGTTGTCGCCGTCAACTAGCGCGGCACACTCCGGTTCCCGGACTTGCTTTGAATGAGGCACCAGGACGGCACATCCAGGATGTGCATCTGGCGGTGTCCACGGAAATTCCATGAATCTCGCGGTCAGGGCCTCCACAAAGTCACCGCTCATCATCTCCTGTGCGGCTTGTATGGTCATGAAGAGATCAGGCACCGCCCGATGACTGAGCTGCTGGATTGCCCACAAATATTCCTCAAATACGGAAATGGAATCCAAGTCGTGGCTCTGTTTGGCAGGCGGCGCAATCCGGCGGGAGAAGTACGTCTCATAGGCTTTTCTCAGGCGATTACGAAATAGCGTCTCTGCTTGGACGGATTCCATGGGCTTCGTCGCGCAGCACGACGCGGGGATTCGACATTTCTCGTATGCCTCCGCGAGCGCAGGGAAGAGGTCCATGTGCCGGGCAGCAATCACGGGATGAACCACGAGCCTGCTGTACTCGTCCAGCATTTTGCCATGGCCGGTCGTGATGGGCGCGGGTTGAAGAGATTCGTCTGCAAGCCTTTCCTCAATCTTCAACCAGTGAGCCATCCCGCAGGTAAAGAGAACCTTGCTGTGGAGCTGCATCAAGGACTTGATGCGGGCCGCCATTGCTGTTTCCCTCCGCAGATCAACCTCGGAGTCTCGTAAAGTGCACGCCAAAGGAAGATTCTCCGCCAGGTATTTGATTGTGCTTCCTTTGATTGACTGTGGATCCTGAATCACTGCCTGCTCGTATATGCCGCCTGCAGTTTCTTCAAGATCCACTCCATAAACGGGGATCCTCAGCTCGAGCGCGCAGCGCAATGCCTCTATGATTGAGTCCACCGGTGAGAGAAAAAGGACCGCATGGTCGTGAAATCCCAGATCATGGTGGAGCATTTCGGGCGGCAGCTCAGTCAAATCCCTGCCGGTTTCCATTTGGAGGCGGATCGCCTTTTCCCTCAGCGATGCGCGAATCACCCGATTGCGCCTGATGAGAGCAAGCATGACAGGGAGAACGGATCCGCCGTCCGGTCCCACATCCAACTCCTGGAGCCACTTGAAGGCAGCGGCGGCAGCTCCCGGTCCCAGTTCGACAGCCACCGCCTCCGGCTTGGTCGCTGGATTGCTGCAGATCCGGTTTACCTCCGCGGCAAAGATCTGGCAGAAATGCTTCGCCGGCACTACCCACAGGTCACTGTTTTGATGCCGGATCGTAATGGGCGGGCCAAACATGTCTGTTACTCCCCGAATTTTTCCCAAATACTTCGAAGGCTCTCTCCAGGTCATCCTTGTTAATTAACGGGCAGCTGCTGTGACCGTTGTCCAGATCGTAGGGCTGCCGGCCCTGCAAGGCTTCGAAGTCGGCCAGGTTAAACGCAAAACCGAAGATGTGGAGGCTGTCGCGGGGCGTCGGCGGTCTGTCCGGATTGTGGCGCCTCCACAGTTCCCAAAACCTGTCGAGTAGAATGTCCCCATCGTCCCGCATGACTTCAAAGTGCGATCTGATAATTTTGCTGATTTCGGCGGGCTCCGGATAGTCGACAGCAACCACGGGCTGCATCCGGGACCGAATGAAATCCGGCAACGGATTTTCATCCAGATCGACGGTGTTTGTGGCTGCAACAAAACGGAAGCCACGATGGGCATATATGCGCTCGCCAAGCAATGTCGAATCGATATAGCGGCGTTCGTCCAGGAGACTTGCCAGAGGCGCCAGCGCACGGGGCCTGATTTTGGCGATCTCGTCAACAAAACAAACGCCCCCGTGGAGCATGGCAGTGACCAGAGATAAAACCTTGTAGTCTATTTTCTTGCCCGGTTCCTCACTGGGGCGAGCCGCGCAGATCAAGTCTTCGGCAGTAACATCCTCGTGACCCTGGTATATAAAGAGTTCCTTGGCACACAACCTCGCGCATTCATAGACAATCCGATTTTTGCCCACACCTGCGTCTCCCACAAGCAGGGGCGCCAGCGGCGGGGACGTTCTTTTCCACATCCAGGCCGCCAATATCTTGGTGATTTCATTTTCCCGCCCCACGATTTCACCGATATTCGCCTGATAGGGTTCGCTCAGTTGAGTTGTTGTATAGCGATCTTTCATGGCCGGTTCCTTCTCTTTTAATCTATTCATTATTAGCTATTCCCGTCGGGCGCCCGCGAACAACGGGCGCGACAAGCCGCTCCTGCTAAGGCGCGAGCCGAGCTGCGGGAATTGTCGTGAACACGGTGTCGTCGAAGAGAAACCCAATCAGATAAACTGGCTGCGCAGCGCCGGATATCCTGATCGACCCTCTGAAATTGCTACCGCTATCGAACGGAACGGAAAGGAGTTCTGTTATGAAGCGGGCGGTATGGCCGCGCGGCGGAAGACTAATCCGAGTAAGGCCGGCCAACTCCTCCTTTTCATCCAACAGTCTTATCTGCAATTCAGAGGTCTCATCGGAGTCATTCACAAAGGCGATGCCGAGGTTGCCTCCGTGAAGGTAGATCGGCAGCACGGATTCCTTCGAGCTTTGGGATGAAAATACCGTGGCCATGCCTAAAGGATAACCGGTCTCCCGATCATCCAGCCTTAAGATCGACCATGCGGCTATGTCGCCGTCACATGATATCGCGGCGTAACCGGTCGCTAAACCACCGGCAGCGACGTATGCAACCTCCAAACGCGCAACGCTTCCGCGGCCCGACAGAGTGAAGGTATGGCCGGGCAGCAAACAAGTGCCGTCAACCGTGCCATTCAAAGATACTGAGCAGGTCGTGGGACCGTCGGATACATTAGCTGCGAGAAACGATGTGCTCCACCCCTCTCCGGCAGCAAACTGGGGGAAGAGGTGAAAGGGCCCGGCAATTGAAGAATCCGGAAGGGAGGGAGGAGAAGATCCGGTATTCATTTCCACAAGATAGGTGCCGGTCTCCGCGACAGCACTGAACGCCAGGAGCGTAAATCGGCCCGACTCCAAGGCGACGACATCGACAGAACCCCCTTCGGGAAGCGCAACGAGCTCTCCGTTTGGCGAATACAAAGCGAGCCGGGGTATGAGGTCGCCGCTTTGAGGTTCCATCTTTATCTCGATTCGATCATTTTTATCCGCATTGAAAACGAACGTGTGAACCTCTCCGGGGCTTTGAATCGGCATCAGCCGAGGTATCGCGTTCGCGAGCGTTTGAAAAGCTTTGGGATCAGAGGTGTCCTGCAACCACAAAGTGTAAGTGCCGCGACCCCTATTATTGCCGTCTCGAACCACAATTCTGTAGATGCCGTCGGCCGGGATTGATACCGGACCCCGTTGGATCCGATACTTGTTCCGGTGGTTGCTTTCGATCGGCGCGCAGGCCGAGGCGAGCAGCCGGCCGGAAGCGTCGAATATCTCGACGCACTGGTCAAACTGAAACGCTGCGACTCCGCTGCAAACACCGCCAAAATCACTCGTTTCCACGACGTGCCCCAGAATCTTATCTTGGGCGCGCGCGGAAAAAACATACCCGTCGGATTCTCCGCAGCCGATCATCCCGAGCACCGGAATCCCCAACGATATGGACGATTCCTCCGCCTGCGCCAGGCCGATTGTGAAGAGGATAAGAATAACCGATGCTTCAAAACGAGCTTTCCGCATACACGGCAAGAGGCTTCTCATTTTCAACCTCACATGTTTAATCCGGACCGATGACGCCTCGCACCATAGGCATTCCGCCGATCCCGCGTTTTTCATAATCAGCTTCCTATAATGCACGACACGTGCCAGAGAAACGCCACCTGTAAGAGAAAGGTAGCGCCCCAGGGAAAGAATTAGCATATCTTCTTGATTACCATGAAATTGCGTCGGAGAAAGGTTTCGTGGCCGTGATCTCAATTCCCGGCGAAATGCATTTCTGATGAATTAATCCGGCGAATTGTTGATGGAAACCGGGGTTGAGTTGTGAAAGCTCGAGGTGAATTGGCGACTCGGCCTGAGATGACACTGACAGAGAAGGGTCTATGCAAGTGCTCCGTGAAGCCGCACGAATGACTTCGGATGGCTGATGCGCAGATTCTGATCGGCGTGCGCCCGCTATCTCAACCAATCGATCCTGTAATTCAACTCGTATGATACGATCTAACCGTCCCATAGGTCATGTTATCTCCTGGCCTTGGAAGGATCGGTCCGTGCGCAAAGAGCTGGCACTGAAATTGCTGCTTTGGAGTGCGTCTAAACGTGGTTACGCGATTAACATGAAAGGAGGTAATCCGGCTATGATGAATCCAGCGACAATGTGCGCGTCGGTGATAATTGTTCTTGTGCTCGCCGCATCGCTATTCGGTCAAACCGGCCCTGGAAGCAAGGCAGTATTGCGAAACAAACCAGGTATCGACATCGCCGTTATCCCACAGATTGTGGGGGACATGGTCTATAAACTTCACGGCATTAACTTCAGCCCATATACGGACGGCCAGGATCCGAATCGAAGATCGTCAATCAGTCCGGGCCAGCTTCGTGAGAGGATGAGCGTTGTCGCCCCATATACATCATGGATAAGGACTTTTGGAAGCAGTGACGGGCTCGAGGATGCAGGACCGGCGGCCCGGCAACTGGGATTAAAGATTGCTGCCGGCGCCTGGCTCAGCCGGGACCGGAAGGCCAATCAGAGGGAAATCGCAAATCTCATCGGATCCATGAAGGCGGGATTCGTAGATGTCGCAGTTGTCGGCAGCGAGGTGCTGCTACGGAATGACCTCTCCGAGAGCGAGCTGATTCAATATATCCAGCAGCTGAAGCGGGAGGCGCCGGGAATACCGGTTACGACTGCCGATGTCTATAGCCGGCTGGCAGTACATCCTGCCCTTGTGGCGGCGTGCGACCAGCTTTTCGTAAATTATTACCCCTACTGGGAAGGGATTCGCATCGACAACGCGGTCACTTCCATTCATCGGTGGCAGCAGCAAGTGGAGGCGGTCGCTCAGGGGAAGCCCGTGATTGTGTCGGAGACAGGCTGGCCTAGCTGCGGCAACCAGATCGGCGATGCGGTCGCCTCTCCGGAAAATGCAGCCTTTTTCTTCCTGAACTTCGTTTCCTGGGCCCGGGGGAACAAGGTTCCATTCTTCTACTTCGAGGCATTCGATGAAGATTGGAAGAAAGCCTATGAAGGACCGCAGGGCGAGTGCTGGGGAGTCTGGAACAGATTTGGCAAGCTCAAAGCCGGCATGCAGAATGTCTTTGCTGGAAAGATCCTGCTGGGTAATTGGACTGTAAAGCCTTCTCCTGACCGTGGCACCGCCGTCATCGAATTCACGTCGGTGCCTCCATTAGAGACCTATGGCAACCTGAGCGGTAGGGTCACGGGAGTCAATCCTAAAGAGCATAAGGTTGCTGTGTATATCTACGTGGGATCGGGGTGGTGGACGAAGCCGTATTTCAACCAGCCGCTGACTACGATCCAGGCAGACGGAAACTGGACATGCGATATCACGACCGGCGGGATCGACCAGCAGGCCACGAAAATCGCAGCCTTTGTCGTGCCGAACGGCTATGAACCACCTCTGGCGAGCGGGGCTGCGAATCTGCCGGCTGCCATTGAGAAGAGTTCAGTGGCAAAGGTCATAGCAGCCCGCAATAAGCCATAGATCTTTGGCATGAGATGCTACGATCTGTAAGTAGGATGGGACCAGGCAGGAGTCCATCGCCAACGCAGGACGAGCGGGTAGAAATGTGCGTAGTCCGTAATTCAGACACTGGGAAGACGTCTTTTTAAGCATGAGCTTGGCAAAAGCAATTTGCACGCCTGGAAGGCCATTGGGTATAAAATCCCTTTGGCTGCCTTTATGCAAAAGGAGGCAGGTATGGATCACCCGATTCCCGTAGTGAGGTTGATAATTCCTGATTCAGAAGGTCGCGTGCTTATTCTGCAGAGGCAGCGCGAATCCAAATACGCGGCCGGCGCCTGGTGTCTGCCGGGAGGGAAAATAGAATACAATGAGACGGCCGAGGCGACGATCCAAAAGGAGCTGTCTGAGGAAACATCACTGACTTGCACCTCGCTAAAATTTCTTTTCTTTCAGGACAGCCTTCCCTTAGCACCCGGCAAGATGCATTGCGTCAACCTTTATTTCGAGTGTACGGTCTCGGGGAATCTGATTCTGAACGAGGAGTCAAGCGCGTTTGCATGGATAGGCCCGTCAGACCTTAAGGACTACAACATCTCATTCCGCAACAACATCGCCCTGCTCCGCTACTGGAAGGAGAGGAGTTGCGCATAGCGGCTCCTTGGAAATCTGGACCCGAGTGGGCCTACACGCCCTCCTCCCGAACCAGTCCCTGGGACCGTAGCTCGACACTGTCACCTTGATCAGGCCCTCCAGATTCCCGCAGGAGGTGAAACTCCGCTTCCCCCGCAAGAATAATCAGAATGAATAACACTGCATCAATCCAAATGTGAGTGTACAGGCATGTAACCACGAGAAAGGCAAGTGCCAGTGGCCGTGCGACATATCGGACCGAGATCCGCGTGGCGAGGATGAAGGCATCGGCGGCCCAACGCGGAGAAACGCGCTTGATCAGCATGGTCAGCAAGGAACGGAGGATACGACCACCGTCCATCGGAAAACACGGGACAATGTTAAAGACGGCAACCAGCAGGTTGAAAAAGCAAAGCATCGACAGAATCGATCGAACCATCCTGGGACCATATCCGAACCGGTGTGGCATCAGAGGCAAAGCGAGAAAGCAAAGGACCCCAAGCGCGGCGCTCGCAAGTGGTCCAGCCAAGGCTATCCAAATCTCACGGGAATCGCGCGGCAGGTCCTCGATTTGGGCCAGGCATCCGAACGGCAGGAGAAGGATCCTGGATGTCTCACATCCGTATCTCCGCGCGACGAACACATGGGCAAATTCATGCACCAGCAACGAAGTAGAAGCCAGAATGAGGATGAAGCCAACGATCACAGCCCCAATAAAACTCTGCTGCTCAAGACCGACCCAGACCATGAATCCGTAGAAACAAAGCAGCCACGTGGTATGCGCGTGCACAGGCACTCCGAAGGCCCGAAACAAAGGAAGCGTCGCCCAAAGTGCTTTCATGTTGTCTCTCAGGGGCTTTGCTGGCAAATCAGCATCCCAACATCTCCCGAATAAGGCGCGGTCAATCGTCCAGGCCGGTGCCATTCGATGGCGGCGCCGACCAGGGCAGACACTAATCGCGACAATGTGTTCCGTTCCAAAGGAGTGCAAAAGCCGTGCCAGTTAGGGGGGCACAGAACGACCTCTCATCAAATCCAGGCGCTTACGGGCGTTTCATGCATGGGTGTTTGTGAGTTGCCGTGTTGATATGCCCAGATTCCGGGGAGAAACGTGTTGAGTTATGGGGTGGAGACCTCACCTTAGTTGTGGCCAGCCGCAAGGCTTTTTATGGCCTGTTCCCCCATAAAGGAATGCAGGCACTCATCTATCGTCTTGAAAGGACACGGCCCCGCGTGCTTGATGTAAATGCCAACAATCTGGTTTGGATGTTGCATCGCATCCTATCGTCCTGCCGGTTGACAAATCAGCCTGAGGGCGGATACAGTCCATTTAATCCACCAACGATGGACATGCGAAATCGGGGGCAGCCATGGCAGATGATCATTCTGTTGACGTGAAGGAACTGGAACAACAGGTCGCGCGATATCGGGAGGTGCGGCCGGTCTACGAGGCGTTTACCGGGCTGCTGGATCTGGTGCTTAAGGGCACAACCAAAGATCTCGGTATCACCCCGATCATTCAGCCCAGGACAAAAGATATCTCGAGTTTCGCCGGCAAAATTGTGCGCAGACGGGATGCCTATCCCGATCCGGTCAATCAATTCACCGACCTGAGCGGGGTGCGTGTCATTGTCGGATACAAGCACGAAATCGAGCCGGTGCGAAACTTCATTCGGCGGAATTTCGAGATTGACGAAGCCAACAGCGAAGATGTCATCCACCGCCTTGGAGTGGAGAAGTTCGGCTACGCAGACGTGCACTTGATCGTATCGATCAGGAATGGCACAGATTTCCCTGATGCGCGGGAGGCGCTTATCCAGGGCATTAACAACGATAGGAAGCGGGCCGAATTTGCCGCATGCCTCAACCGTCTGCATGAACGGCGTACGGAACAGGAGTGCAGGGAACTCAGGCTCCCGCCAGGCCCCAGGTTTAAGGCAGAAATTCAGATTCGGACGTTTTTGCAGCATGCCTGGGCCGAGTGCGCGCACGACCGCGTTTACAAAAGCGACTTTGAGGTCCCTCCCCGCAACAAGCGCGATATCAACCGCATCGCTGCGGCGCTGGAGGAGGCGGATGAGGATTTTGTCCGTGCCATCCGCAGTGTGGAAAACTACCGTACCTACTACGGCGCCTACCTGGATCAAGATCAGCGGAAGACAGAGCGGAACAGACTCGACGCGATTCTTAGGTACGATCCCGACAACGTGAGTCTGGCTCAAAAAGCTGCGAGGCTTGCCCTCTCGGATGAGGATTTTGCGGGTGCGGAGGAAAAACTTGCCCCCATTGTTGAAGCCTGGGATAAATCTCCAGAGGCAAGTGAACTCAAGGACGAAGCATCCGTCATAGAGGAACAGTCGCGAAAAACCGTACCCGATCTGAATAAGGTTGAACCTGCAGAACGGAAACTGGCGGGGCGGGTGAACCGTCAATTGGCGGTCATTCTGCTGGATTACGGTTGGGCCAGATGGAATCACGGTCATAGGTTGCGGGATGATGCAGAAAAGACTGCCGGCAGGCAATACATCCTATGGTCCACATATCTAGATCCGGCAAATATCGATGCACGAATTGCCTTTGCCGATACTTTTGTGGATCATCCTGACGAAGCCCTTGAGAAGTACGAACTCGCCTTCAAAATTAATGCTGCGGAGCCGAGAGTTTTGGCCGGACTACTGTATTACAAAACTTTGCGCACCAGATCTCTGGACTTCGTTTCCTCGCTCCGGCCAACCTTGGAAGCTGCCATCGAGAACTGTCGGGATCGGGCACAGGTCGGAATCTATATCCCCTATGCCTATTTCAATGCCGGCCTGTTTGCCCTGGCATTGGGCCGGCCATATGAATGCCTGGTCGCATACTCCAAGGCAGTGCAGAAATCCGATTTTGAATCCATTCAAAAGGAGGTAAACAGGATAGAACGTCTCCAAAAAGCGCTTGAAAATAAGCATACGGTAACAGATTGGCTTTATCGGTTTTTGCTCTGCTCCTGGGCGGCGAAACTGATCAAAACTAGAGGGCAAACAATTTCGGAAATACAAAGATCACTAGAGAGTGAACAGAAGGCCTTACAAAATGATCTCCGGTCTGAAAAGGATCCCGCAAAGATCCAGGCAATAAATGCAAAAGCTGACAAAGCAATTCAAGATCTTAGCCTCCTGAAAAAGCTGCGTGATGCCACTCTTCAAGATCGGCCTCACTTCGATAAACCGATTATCATCGTAGCCGGTGGCACAGATGAGAGTGTGGAAAGCAAAATCAAAGAATATGATTTGCTGATGACCACTTCCTTCGAAGGCTTTTCCGGAACTGTGTTCGGGGGAGGCACCAAAAAGGGGATAAGCGGACTTGTTGGGAAGCTTTCAAGACCCGCTAAAGGCTCCCTCAGGAGAGTTTCTTATTTACGCCAGTTTCTACCGGTTTGGGCGCAACCCTGGCCGAACGACAGTCGGGGCGGATATGAAATGTTCCATATCGACGGAACTGGATTTTCCCTCCTCGAACCGATCCAAACGTGGATTGACCTGCTGGTGTCAGACGTTAATCCCAGAGATGTCAAGCTGTTGGGGATAAACGGCGGACAGATTGCGGCATTCGAATATCGATTAGCTCTCACGATGGCTGCCCAGGTCGGCATCCTGGGCGACAGCGGTCGCGCGGCCAGTGAAATATTTGAGGACGAAGAATGGAAAGACGCTCCCTGCTTGCTGCGACTGCCGAGCGATCCGCAGAGTGTGAAAGTGTTCGTGCATGGCATACGGAGTCCAGAGGTTCTGGAACAGGAACACCGCACAGAGTTGGCAAAGCGAGCGCATGAGGAATACCGGAAAGGGCAAGGAAAGGTATGGTACTCGCGGGATCCTGCCGCTATGGAGTGGAAAAACCTGCCTCCTGGCCTTCAGGATTCAAATCTTCAGCAGATTGCCCACATAGAGGAGAAAATGAAGGCCGTCGGTTTGAAAATCCGAAAGGCTGCCGGGCCGGTTCAACTTGTCGATTTCGCAAAGCCGGAGTTCAAAGACAAATTGGAAATCATGGCGGAAATGGAGCATGCACGCTGGAATGTAGAACGCCTCGCCGCAGGATGGAAGCTTGGTCCGAAAGACGTTGAGAAGAAGATCAGTCCGTATCTGGTGTCATGGTCTGAGCTTCCGGACAACATCAAGAAATACGATCGCGACGCCGTCATAGCCATCCCCCGGATGCTCGCGGAGTTCGGATACGAGATTGTCTCCCGAGAGGATCCGTGAGTTCCAGGTGAATGTTATCTGCCCAAATCGTCATAGTTCTCTAAATCCGATCAAGATGTGAGGTCCAGTGATTTCAAGTACTGCCGAAAGGCAGGGCCGAGTTCTTCATTCTTCAGTGCAATATCAACAGTCGCCTTGAGGAAACCGAGCTTTTCACCCGCGTCGTACCTTGTGCCGCGAAACTTGTATCCCACAATGCGATCATCGCCCAGCAATTTTCGCAAAGCATCCGTCAATTGGATTTCTCCACCAGCGCCCCGTTCTGTTTCCTCCAGTACGTCGAGGATATTCGGCGTTAGGATATAGCGGCCGATGATGGCCATGTTTGATGGAGCGTCTTTGACCGAAGGCTTCTCAACCATGTCGCCAATCTCAAAAAGCCTGTCATCCGATGAATCCACAGGCGCTCCTTGGATAATTCCGTAGCGAGAGACGTCTTCTTTGGGCACGTCCATGATTGCCACAACGCAGCAGTGATATCGATTGAAGACCCTGATCATCTGTCCGATGCACGGTTCATCGGCTTGGATGATGTCGTCTCCCAGGAGCACCGCAAACGGCTCGCTATTTACGAGATCCCGGGCTACCAGGATCGCATGCCCCAGACCCAAAGCCTCCTTCTGCCGAACATAGGCGATATTCACCATGTCCGATATAGCGCGAACTTTATTCAGGAGATCGAACTTTCCTCTCTCTTCCAGCATTCTCTCCAGTTCGAAGGAGACGTCAAAATGGTCCTCGATAGCGTTCTTTCCGCGGCCTGTGACAATAATCAGGCTCCTCAGCCCGGAAGCCACTGCCTCCTCGACTGCATACTGGATGATGGGCTTGTCGACCAGTGCCAGCATTTCTTTTGGCTGAGCTTTGGTAGCCGGCAGGAACCTGGTTCCAAGACCGGCTGCAGGGAAAATAGCTCTTCGAACCGTTTTCATGACTTTGATTCCCTTCGGTGCTGTCTGCCCCTGGGGGTGTAAACCACCGAGGCAAAGCATTTCACTAAAGCCGACTACCTATGAATGATGTCAAAGGACATATAAAGGTGGACGAAACGGTACAAATGCCGCTAGTTAGAGTCCGAAATTCCCTTGATTTCAAGGATTTACCATATTCTCCGGCTGACCTGTCTTGGCCAAAACGGACATCCAGAAAATTCCGGGCGGGATGCGCTTCCGACCGAAAACCACTAGTTTTAGCGGAACCAGAACATACTCTGTGAGCCATTGGCTGATCATGAAATCCGTGAATCCAGCCATGGCATTATCCACGGCAAGCATCCCCAATCGCTGTCCAATAATGATGTCAGAGCAACTGGGAGAAATCGCTCGCAGCAGGTGTCTTGGCTCGTTAGTGAAGACGCGCATCTTTTCCCAATCGGGTTCGAATCCGCTGATGTCCGCCCGATCTACTTCGGGAATAAGACGCGCGAGTCCGCGGCTGACAATCTTTAATCCAGCCGCTCGAAGCACGTCGCTGGTCTGTCCTTGGATGCGTTTCTGTTCCCTGCGTAAGTCATCGAATTTGATGATCTCATCCTGCTCCTCGCGACTGAGACCAATATCGATTTCTGGTTTTTCGCCTTCCCGGGCAACGTATTTCCTGCCGTCGGTCGGGATGGCCGTCTCCGCCATGACGATCAGCCCATACGGAATACGCTGCATCCGTTGGCACATTCTCCTTTTCATGACTCGCGCCAGCTCGACCATGCTGAAATCCACTTCGGGGATCAGAGCAACGTCACAATGCCCCGTTGCGCTAGCCAATACCGAATGGCTGACGACAAAACCTGAGTCTGAACCAAAGAGCTGCAGGACGCACAACCGGGGATTCGAAATAACTTCAGTATGGAGCTGCTCGATAATCTCTCTTGCCTTCTCAACAGCGGACAAGAAACCGAATGCCTGCCATACCCACAAGATGTCATTATCCATAGTTTTGGGAACGGCGATCACGGACAGCGGGCGACCGGGGTTTTGCCGCGCAACACTAAAAAGGGAGTGAGATGCCTTCATGCTCCCGTCGCCGCCTATTACATAAAGAATATCGATGCTGTGTGAACGCAGGTTGTTCACATAGCGCGTAAAACTATTTAGCCTGTCGTCTGATGCTATCAGCTCATCAACCCGTGAAGTCCCCAGCATGGAGCCACCCTCACTTGCGTGGTCCGACGTGACCAACAAGGGCACGGGCAGGTTGTGCTCCGCATCTGCAGCTAAGCGAACATAGGAGTCATGAATCGAATCCAGGGCACGAAACCCATTCCTGAGCCCATAGATCGTCAACTCCCTACTTTGATTGTGCGTGCGAGCATATAGCCAGTGCCTTTGCACAATGCCGTCAATAACCGCATTGATCCCTGGCGCAATTCCCCCCGATACCAAAACGGCCACCCTCAGCTCATTGTTTCTACTGAGGGGGGGAAAGTACAACTCATCACGCGGCCCCGCTTCGGGAAAACAGAGTCCTTGATGGATCAGACATTCATCGGGAAGGCCATGATAGGTAGTCAGTGCTGCTGCTACGACCTTGTTCCCAAGCGGACGCTTCTCCCCCTTCAGTTGGCTTTGATAGGGTTTCTGCCTCCATAACATGATGTCCCTAAACTTCCCCTCATGGCCCCGTAAAAGGTCTTCCCAACGTTGCACCTCAGGCCACTTGCTCGGGCACCCATCCAGGATCTTCTCCTGAATATCGAATGGCACCCTTGGGTCAAGGTTGCTGTCCCTCTCGGCGCGCGACTTCCTCTTGTAGAAATCAATGATGTGTTTCTCATAGGAGAACATGTGTGGCTGCGGCAGGTCGTCATCGATACGCCATGGTAGACCGAGCTTGCGGACAATTTTCCGTGCACACTCTGCTGCGGCCGCATCGCTGGGTTCTGCCACATCATCATCATCAATCACGAGATCGAAGGTGAGCAGGTTATGTTGGTCGAGAAATGATTGCATTTTCTCTTTGGCACTTCCAATGAAAATAGCCATGACCTTGGGCGGATTCTTGGTTCGTTTCGCGATGGCAGTCAGTTCTCTCTTTTGCCAATCAGTGAAGTCTCCGCCGACAAAAACAACCACGACCCGGGCTTCATCCAGTTCGAGCTGAAGTCTATCAAACCAGTTCTCCCGATTAGCTTCGCTATCCTCATAGCAAAATACCTGACCGAGGATGGGGAGTAAGTACCGCTTTACCTGGAGAGCAAATTGCTTGTCACTGCTAGCATGGCAAAGAAATGCTTTCATCGTGCGCCTCCACCTTCACTGCGACGGAACCATTCTTAATGCCTCCCATCATACATAAGCAACATTGTGGATGGTAGTTGTTTTAGCAGCAGATTACGCCTTTGCTCAGACGGAAGACAAATGCTCCCAAGCGTCGCAGGGCGTCTCGCCATGCAGCCGCATTTGGATGGATCTGTGATCCTGTGCCCGACGCAAGTCCACCTCGGCTCCGAGTGATGTTTGCTATGCGCACCTTAAGTATTTGTGGAAGATTTTTCTCAGGCACTCCTGCGTATTGCGAAACGTCGAAGAGATGAACGGACGTTTTGTAACACCCTTCATTTATCGGTATCCAGCTTGACGGTTGGAAGCGTAACTGCGGCGTCCACGATCATCTGGCAGCCGCTTACGAACCTAGCGGTAATCCACCCTCGGGATTCCGTGTACGTTCCGGAATTCTTAAATAAAAGCTCCCCCGTGCGACAATCCGTCATCCGGAAACTGGCATCCATGCCACTCCCTTGTTGAATGCCAAATTGTACGCTTTTATAGTCTTTGATCTCCGCTTCGAAGACGGCATCAACGCTCAGAATCTCACAAGCCCTCTTTGCATTTGGTTGTTCCACTTCTGCAGCGGACATTCCCGCAGACGAAAGCTTCTGCCTCGCTTCTGCGAGGCGCAGACCGCCACGGCGTTTATCAACAACTCTCTTGGCGAGCGCTTTTTCCATCTGCTCCAGTAGATCTGCTGATTTGCCTTTGTCAGATCGTGCGTCCTCGATTTGAATAAGGCTGATGGACTTCACCTTCCTATCAGCATAGTCGGGATGAATGAAGCATCTAGAGTTGGAAGGATCTGCCCCGGCTTTCAGCAGCATCCGAATGGTTTCAGGAAATCTTGGCAAATTGCTGCGATTGTCTCTTTGCGAGGATGCGTAGCACAATGCGTCAATATTTTCCTCATCTATGAAAGAAAAATCCGCGCCATGGTTGAGCAGGAGCTCAACAACGCCGGTATGGCCTTTTACAGAAGCGGCCATTAAAGGCGTAATGCCCTTAGAATGTTTGGTATTTGGATCAGCCTTCGCTTCCAGAAGAATGCGAACGACATCCATGTAGCCGCTGACCGACGCCAGGCGAAGTGCGCTGAAGCCGTCTTTGTCAATATGGTTCGGATCCGCGCCCTTTTCCAAGAGGACCTCCACAGTGTCTGCATGCCCGTTGTCTGCAGCCTTGATGAGAGGGGTGCGATCGTTTTTGTCGGTGAAATCAACGGCTGCTCCTCCCTCAAGGAGAGAAATGACTTCACTTGTTTTCCCCTTTTCCGCTGCCCGCAGCAGCATAGCCTCCGTCTTGTCCGCAAGTGCAAACGCCATCATAGTCGCAAGCAGATGTGTGGCTATTCCCAGACACACCAGAGTTAATGCTCGTTTCATGGTTGTCCCCTCCCTTCAAGATGAATTTCCAATGATCCGTTTTTACTCGTGTTAATTTCCTGATAAGCAATCGACAATTTTCCGGATGACTTTCCTCTCTTGCCAGGGCAATAGCTTACGTTCAACAGAAGCCGCTCTCCGGGATCGACCCGAAGCGGGAGAGATGGCATTTCCTCCACTGAAAAGCCTTGCCCCTTGACGGTGATTTTGGTCGCGGCCAGAGGTCCTTTCAAGCCATTGACAATTGTGACTACGTTTTTTGCACTGCTGCCTGTGCTGATGCCACCAAAATCCATCTGCCGGGGGAAAACGCTGACGTTGGCCGGTGGAGATTTTACGCCTCCAGTGGCCTTTCCAACGATCCACCACACAAACAAAAATGCACCTGCCACCGCCGCTGATACAGCCACCTTTGTACCTGTGGAAATCTGCTGGGCATGAGTTTTTTGAACTGCCGGCCCTGTAAGCAGACAGACTGAGAGTACAACGGCAATCGTTGCCCGTATCCTGCTGTTGTTATTCGTTGTGCTTTGCATTTCAGCCTCCGAAGCATCCAGTGTTATGCGACATCTTTGGCGGGTTGAAACAATGGCGCATAACACTGGTTATTAAGAACATGGCTCCGTAATTCAACTCCTCTTGGTTTACCGACAAACAAGTGGAAATCAGTGAACCCTCTTCAGTCCCTGCCACAGGGCAACTCCCCCGGATGCGGCAATCACGCCGCCATAAATCTTGGTGTTGTAGCTCGTGGTATACGGTGAAGATGATGTTGATGTAGGGCCGGCGAGCATCAACGCCGCTCCCCCTCCCAGCAAGCCTGCTCCAATGATTATCAGCTTCTTGCTTCTTTTCCCCCGGCTGGCCGCCGGCGTAGGCGCCTGCTGCGCATTGAATCGAGCTGCAGCAAGGCTGGCATTCATGCCTGTAAATCCGCTCAGGCCCGCGAGGCTTTTTGAAGGAAAATAGGCAATACGTGTGATATCGATATTTTGGAGCCCTGATGCATGGGACGAAATATCCCCCGATGCAGCAACCCCGTTCTTTAGCGGTACCTCCGTGGCCGGCGCCGCCTTATCTTGAGCCTGAATCCCTGTGGGCAAGGATATTAAAAGCAGCACGGTCATAACAAGCATAGGGCATGCTTTCTCGCGTTTCATATACATTTCCTTTCTCCGTTTCAGGTTTTTCGAATTTCATTGTGACGCTTTTGCATAGAGCAAAAAGGATGCCAGACGAACCAAGCGATTCATAGCAATCGGCATTGCTTATAGTTACGCGGCAATGCCGGGTTTTCACGTTGAGTTAGGTGAGTTGACTTGCAGTCTTTAGGTGATTTCAGTCGGGTGGATTAGGGCTTTGAATTCCAGAAAGTGCTCTTTCACGCGGAGCGCTGCGTGCCGAAACAACGATATTCTGCGACTGGCGGCCTTGATTTGCTGTAGAATCTGGGCGAATAAGTTCTATAGATAGATGATATTCACCGGGCCGTTCAACGGATCCCGGCCTCGATAGCGGGAGGCATATGTCATGGTGATCAATGCTCAGTCGCAATTTCAGGCGAATAGGCTCGATACCATTCGCTTTTCTCCGGGGGTAGGTTCCTCGCTAGACCATCTGATAATGGGATCAGAAAGTGACCTCCTTGCTGCAAAGCGACAGTCAGCCCCGGTGGCGCACGTGATCCACATCCCGGATGTCGACAATCTGAAAGCGCTGCCGAACTGCATTGTGGATTGTGGCATGCAGAAGCGATCCGGCAAAAAGCGACAGACCATCCAACTCCATAAATATTTGCTCAAAAAACGAGAGAAGATACCCTTAATAAGAGCGGTTTATGATAAACCGGGACGCGCAGAAGAAGGAATTAAGAAGCTCCTGGAACGGGCTCGGGTAAAAGGCGACCAGAATCTCTATCTTATTGCTGTCCAAACAAACATCTATAAGGGATTGCTGCAGCTGATGTCGGGGAGACGGGAGCCCAATCCCGGTCAGGCTATATTTATGGAGCAGATTAAGGACGACCCGGAAATCGCCAAGAAATATATGGGGCGGTCGCCCGAATATTTGAATGTTCGTAAGAACATCATTGTTGCCGCCGATAGCGATATCCCAGTGCTCATCATAGGAGAATCGGGTACAGGCAAGGAGGTAGTCGCACGCGCCATCCATAGTCGCAGCCACAGGAATGAGACGGGACGTTTCGTTGCCGTGAATTCGGCTGCTATTCCCGGTGAGCTTCTTGAGGAAGAGCTCTTTGGCATAGAGCCGGGCGTGATACCGGATGTGAAGAGACTGAAGAAGGGGCTTTGGGAGGTCGCGAATGGCGGGACGATTTTCCTGGATGAGATTGGTGATATGTCCTTGGAGCATCAAGGGAAGGTTCTCCGCGCGTTACAGGACGGTACCATCCGGCGGGTGGGTGGAACGGAAGATATTATAGTTGACGCGCGAGTGATCGCTGCAACAAACAGGGATCTGAGGGACTTGATGGTGCGAAGAGAATTCCGCGAAGATCTTTTTTATCGCCTTGATGTTTTTAACATCTATACGCCGGCGTTGAGGACCGCACCTGAGGAAATTGAATACATTGCGCAGGAGAATTGGCGACTGGTCACCGGAGGGTCGAAGCCTCCGCTGTCAAAAGAGATAATCAAGCTACTTTCCGATTATGCGCTGGCAGGAAATGTCAGGACGGTCAAGAACGCGCTCAGGAAGCTGAATGCATACATGAATGCGGAGAAATTGGCTCGGATCGGCAAGAAGTACTTTGAGGCGGCCATGCGAACGCCGGACCATCTGCGGCCTGCGGCGGCGCCAAAAGCTTCGGCTCGCGATATTCGGGCCTATCGCAGTGAATGCGTTGATAAGCTCAGGCAGGCTTCAAAAGCGGTCCGCCGGTGCAAGGTTGACTTACGCCCTTTCCCCCATGGAGGCAGTCAAGGTGGCGACTCAATCCGGCGCATGCAATCCAAGCTCCGACAGCCCCATAAGAAACTGGATGAGCTCTGCCTGGACCCCTCTGCCTTCTACAGCCACGAAACATTCAGGGATGTTTCTCGATTCAGCGGCAAACTCTCGAATTTCAGGAAGCTTCTCGATCAAGATCCGACACAAGCCGTTGCCTACTGGGATGCTGAGCTGCACGCCCAGTACGACCTTGCCCTCGCGCGCATCCAGGATGGAATCAAAGGATTGGTGAAAGGGGAGTAGGCCGTGCGTCATAGACTGGGAGTCTGGCTGCGCGTAGGCGGGCACACAACCTGCTAAGATTAGGAAGTGGATGAGCTTCGCCAAGGAAATTTGGAAGGGGAGGCGTTTGCGGATTTCATTTTCTAGGAGTCTGATTCCGCAGTAAAATCCCTCCTGTAACAAAACGCTTTGAAGTTTTGACCGTCGGGAAATTAGCTCATAGGCGGCATTCCATCTTAAGAAAACGGCGTGACTGCCGCATAGGAGGATTTAAAGGAAACGGTAGGGCACTAGCCGGAGCGGAAGGGCAGGCTTCCGACAGGGAGATCCAGGTGAAGGAGGGTGAAGGTGTTGTGCCGTGTTAAAAAGCGGCTCGATGGGATTCTGGGTTAACATACAGGGCAGCACCAACAGGTCATCGCGCGGGATATGGACAGGGATTTCTGCTTGACCTCAGAGGCGATCTGGCACGCATTGGTCGATGCGATCATCACCCAGCCGAAAAGATAGCATGTCGAAAAGATCCTCCAGATCCGCACGATGATTTTCTGCCGGGGAGGGGGAGAAGGAGAAATCACATGCCCGCATACCCACTCCCAACTCGCGAAGCCCATAAAAGCATTGCCGAGGCCATTGATGTGTTTGAACGCAATGACCACGCAACAGCCGCACGGCTTTTAGAGGCCAGCTTTGCCGCAGCGCATACCATCACGCGGATGGCTGTTGCGCGTAATCTCACCGCGGAAGCCCCCAAGGATGGCTCGTCCACAACGTTTGACGTTAAAAACGCCTCGCCGATGAGCTTCGATTTGTTGTACTACGCCAGCGCGGCTGAGCGGCTTGGGCTAGCGCCGCGAATCAAGTACCCTGAGATGATCAGAGCCATCGATTTCTTACGAGAGAGCCATCCGACACTCAGCGAGCCCGAGGCGTTGCTCGCGAGGTTCAACTCTTGACGCGTCGGAGCGTCATCGGGCGGCTGGCTCCGCGATCTGCGCTGCCGCGCAACCTGGAGATCAAGTTTTGAAATCATTAAACGACCGTGCGGTACGTGTGTTCGTCTCGTCCACGTTCCGTGACATGGCCAGCGAGCGCGATGAGCTCGTGAAGCAGGTGTTTCCTCGGTTACGCCGGCTTTGCGAGCAATGGGACATCGTCTGGAGCGATGTTGAGCTGCGCTGGGGCATCGGTGAGGAGCAGCTGGCTGAGGGTAACCTGCTGCCGCTCTGCCTATCCCAGATCGAACGCTGCCGATTCTTCGTTGGATTGTTGGGGGACCGTTACGGAACGATCGCCGACGAGATCCCCGCAGAAACGCTCGCGTTGTACCCTTGGTTGGTGGATTACCCGGGCGCGTCGGTCACAGAAGTCGAGATGAGGTACGGGGCATTGCGAACTCCCAGAATTGCGGAGCATGTCTTCTTCTATCTCAGGAACCCGAAATACGTCGATGGCCTCCCGGCTGAGCAACAGCCGGCATTCTACGAAACACCCGCGCAGGAGGAGATCCAGCGCCTCGGCCGCGCCGAAGCGGAGAGGCGAGCGCGCGAGCGAACGCGCCGGTTGGACCGCCTCAAGCAGGATGTCCGCACTAGCTGTCTGACATCATGGCGGTTTTATCGAGATCCCGGGGAGTTGGGAGGCCTCGTGTACGGAGACCTTGCCGCCGCGATCCACAAGTTGTTTCCGGATCCCGAGGACCCTGATTCACGTGAAGCAAGAACGCACAACGCCTGGGCGAGCGCCTGCGCGGAGGTTTTTGAGCCCCATTCCGGATTGATCGAGCGACTTGAGGATCATGCGAACGGTGCCGGCCCGCCATTGGTTCTTGTCGGCGAGCCGGATTCCGGTAAGTCCACGCTGCTCGGAGCATGGGCGACGCAGCACCGCGCCGATCGACCCGACGATCTGGTGCTTGTGCACTTCGCGGGTCACTCGCCTCTCAGCCTCACCTGGTGGACGTTGCTGAGGTCGCTTATCCTCCAACTGCAGGCCCATTTTCACATGCCGCAGAGGGTTCCGGCACAGGAGGACCATTTGCCAGCTGCCTTTGCTGGCTGCTTGGGTCTCATCCGCGACGAAGATCGCGCCGTTATCGTAATCGACGGCCTGGATCACATAAGCGAGCCCTTGGGGGGTCGGACGTATAATTTCTGGCTGCCTCGGGAGGTGCCGCCAAATGTCCGGCTGGTGGTATCGGCCTCACCGAGCCCGGCATTGGATGAACTACTCGATCGCGGCTGGCCTACTCTAGTCGTCGATCTGCCTTCCGTCGAAGCTCGGCGCCGGATCCTTGCCCGCCACCTCACCCCCTATGGCAAACAGCTCCCTCCATCGGTCACCGACAAAGTGGTCAACAGTGCCGCAGCCAAGAATCCGGAGTTCCTTACAATCCTCGCCGAAGAGTTGCGCATCGTCGCCACCCACGAGAACCTCGTGCATCTGGCCGATCATTACCTTGAATCGGGCACTCTGGTCGACCTCTTCTCGAGGATCCTGGCGCGCTGGGAACAGGACTACGACCTACCCGGCCGGCCTGGTCTCGTCCGCAACGCGATGTCTCTCCTCTGGGTGTCGCGCTTCGGCCTAACCGATAGTGAGTTGCTTGATATGCTCGGCTCTGGCGAAGGCCCGCTCCCAGGCCGTTATTGGTCTCCTCTGCGGAACGGAGCCGGCAGCGTACTACTCGACATAGATGGGATTATAGGATTTGGTAGCGTTCACCTCCGTGCCGCTGTGAAGCAACGCTACCTGGCGACGCCTGCGGCGCAGCGCGCCGTCCGGCGGAAGCTGTGCCTGTATCTCGGCAAGTTCCTCGGAATGCGCAGCCAGGCCCTCGAACTGCCTTGGCAACTTCTGTTGATGGAGGAATGGGAGTGGCTTGTCGATATCCTCACCCAGCTACCGATCTTGGCAGTCGCCTGGTTCGCCAGACCGCATGACGTGCTCCATTATTGGCGACGTCTTGAGCGACACAGCCGCTATCGCATCGAGCGTGCGTATATCGATGCCCTGGCGGTGTGTCAGAACGCCATCGAACCTGACCAGCCGCTCATTGATCCGGATCTGTATCCAAAGCATGGCCTCCAGGCCTTGGGCGCACTATTTGCCAGGACTGGGCATCCCGTCGCTGCGGCGACCATCCACTCGGCATTGGCTCGACTTGCTGAGGTTGTAGGAGACGAGGCTGGGCTTGTGCATGCACTAGGGGAGCTGGCGAGCGATATGTTCGAGCAAGGCGACTTCAGCATGTGCATCGAAATTTCTCGACGCCAGGCCGATCTGGCATATGCAACATGCCATCGAGAGTCCGAAGCGCAAGCTCACGGCAACCTAGGTAATGCGTTCATGCACCAGAATCGTCTCGATCTCGCCCTTCATCATTACCTAAAACAGGAGGAGCTGAGCAGAGTGATACCTGATAGCAATGGGGTCCAGGCCAGCCTCGGCAATCAGGGGAATGTACATGCCCGATCCGGCGACGTTCCGGGTGCCCTGCGCCTCTACAAACAGCAGTTTGAAGTGCTCCAGACGATGGGGGATTTGGCAAAGCTTTCTCTGTGCCGAGACAACATTGCAGCTTCCGAAGCGCATCTGGGGCAGCATAGTGGGGCGATCGACAAACTGGGCAAGAGCGCAGACTTATATAGATCCTTTGGCATGGTTCATGAATTGTTCACCAACCAGCTAATGCTGGCTGAGATCTACGTCGTATCCGGCGACATGTTTGGGGCTAGGC
>JAFGIY010000052.1 GCA_016929335.1 Acidobacteriota bacterium
ACCAGGGCATCGCTTAAACGAATTGATATCTGCTCGAATGGAGTTTTTAGCAGGCACAAAACTATGCGACGCAATTTGGGCCGCCGCTTAACGATTGCAGGAACTCCGTATCCACGACGAATGGCAAGTTGCATCGCCGCGCTGATGCTGCCGTTACTTCGTCTGTTACTACAACGTTTGACCTCACGACCAGGCTATAGGCCGTTTCTTGTTCCAGTATTTCGACAAAGCCCGCTACGGCTGCCGGATTGCGGAACAGGATGATGTCCGGCGGATTATCGAGGACTTCCTGTGTCCAGTGAGGTTCCCATGCGGCCGGCTTTGCGCAGCGGAGTTTCAGTTCAATGACCTCCGCCCACTCGGAGCGATCAATCTGCATTCCTTCCGAGATGAGAATCAGATTTGCCGGTGTCGAATCCCCGCCCCGGTGCAGATCCCGCAGCGCAAGCTTCTGCGGGAGAAAAGGGAATGCCACGTCTGCCCGGATGCCTATCCGAAGAAGCTCTCCTTCGACACCCGGGCCCAAGGCGGCAATTATAAATTTGCCGAGCGATCGCAGATCAAAGCCATGGTGCATCAGCGCGCGGGTGAAAGCGTCCACTTCCGGTGCACTCGAGAATGCGCACCAGCCTCCTGATGAGGCGATGGAGGAAAATCGCGTCCAGCCTTCTGCGTCGTCGCACTCTTCAAAGAGATATGTCGGATAAGGCAAGGGCTCCGCTCCGCGATCACGCAAAACAGCGCAGACCGCCTCCGTCTCCTGCGGACAGCAGGTGACCAGAATTCGTTTTCCCGCCAGCGGCATCGGAGGTTTACAGGCATACGCCCTGTGCTGAACTACCTGTCCGACGACTACGAGAGCGGGCGGCTTCAATTGCTTCCGTCGGCAGTCTTCAACGATATCGATGAGCGTTGATGTTTCTATCCGTTGCGCTCCGGTCGAAGCGCCCTGAACGATCATGCAGGGAGTGCCGGCAGCACAACCGCCTGCAAGCATCTGCTTGACGATTTCTTCCAGATTCGCCAACCCCATGTAAATAACGATGGTTCCTCCGCGCAATCCGGAAATCTCCTGCCAGGGCACGGGAGTCGGTTCTGCGGACGAACCATGTCCGGTGGCGAAAAAAACCCATGAAGCACCGCGGCGGTCCGTGAGGGGCAGGCCGGACGCGGCTGCAACTGCAGAGGCGGCGGTGACCCCGGGGACGACGACCACGCGAACGCCCGCAGCCGCAAGGCATTCGGCTTCTTCGGCCGTACCTCCGAAAAAGGCGGTGTCGCCGCCCTTAAGCCGGACCACGTTTAAACCGCGCAGCGCGAGGTCCACCAGAAGCCGGTTCTTTTCTGACTGCGGCATCGAATGCCTGCCGGCTCGCCTTCCTACGTAGTGCCGCTCCACGCGCTCCGGCAACGAGGAGACGAGTTCCAGGGGAATCAGCGCATCGTAGGCAACAGCGTCGCATCGTTGCAGCAGATCATAGCCCATTCGCGTGATAAGCCCGGGGTGACCGGGACCCGCGCCGACCAGGTAAACGGTTCCGGCTTTCCTGATTTTGCTATTCACCGGATCCGTCCTTTCCGAGTGTTTCCAGCCAGGCCAACCAGTTGCGGAGTTCTGTGCCGTCGGGAGGATTGGGTGGATCTCCATGCTGGATCGACTCTGCAAACCGCCGGTAAAGTGAGTTCTTCTCCTTCCAGTCGCTGATTTCGGAGCGAACGGCGATGCGGAATTTCGCCGCGGTCTCCACCCAACGGGAAAGAGAGGCGCCCTGCGAGGACAGGCGATCGCGCACAACCGCTGCCATGAAAGGAGCCGTGCCTTCCGTATTGACCGAAATTGTCAGCGGACCCTGCCGCCAGACGGCGGGAAAAATGACAGTGCACAGGTCCGGGTCATCGACGACATTGATCGGGATGCAGAGCGTCGCAGCTTCTTCAAAGATTGTCAGGTTGATCTCGCGGCGCTCCGTCGCTGCAATCACAAGCTGATAGCCCCGGCAGTCGCCCGGGGCGAATTCGCGCGCAATCCATTTCACGCCTCGCGCCGTAACAGTGGACTGGATTTCATTATGGATGTGCGGAGCGATTACGGTCACCTCGCATCCGGCCGCCGTCAGGAATTCGAGTTTCCGCAGGGCAACTTCACCACCTCCGATAATGAGGCATCGCATCCCGACGCCTTTAAATGCCAACGGTAAATACATAAGCGTTCCCGATCCTTAGAGACTTCGAGTCTTGGAGTCTTCGAGTTTATTTTAACCTCCAGGTCTCAAAGACGCGAAGATTCTAAGAATCCGCTTCATCAGCGGCCATTTTGATTTTGATAAATATCCTGAAAAAGACCGTTATCAGCAAAGCACCGATCCCGTATATTCCGGCTGAAATCAGCAGCTCCGGGATCGTCGGACAATAGGGCGTGAATCGGCCCAGCGGCGAGGGAACAAATCCCGCTATGATCATGGCAAGCCCCTTTTCAATCCAGATGGATACAAAAAGCGCGGCACAACAGAACACCAGAATCCGTTCATTGCGGCGCATGCCGGGATTGATCAGGAATAACAGAGCCGCCAGGGCCAATATCATGGATGCCCATTCCCAAAACATCAGGCCCTTTCCTCCGGAACCGAACAGGAG
>JAFGIY010000053.1 GCA_016929335.1 Acidobacteriota bacterium
CCGCAGAGCGGTCAGTCCAGAGAGGGCCGCTCGGTTTGCGAAAGCGCTCGACCAAAGCGAAGCTCAGTTTGTGAGGCTTGCACTCCAAGACCAGATCCGAAGCGCGGGTCTCAGACTGACGGTTGACGTGAAAGCCGCGTAAAAACGCTGGCCAGCAGATTGTTCCGGCAGCTTCTCCGCACAATGAGGATTTCACTATGCGGGTCGAAAATTACATTCTCAATCAATCTCACGCAACAGGTACATTCACAGCCTATTAACAAAGAAGTTAGAATATCTTATAGCCGAGCGGTTGATTTAAACAACCGCAACTCACACGAAACGCGCTTGGGGGACATTGATAGCCTGCAATGGATTACTTGACGCAAATATGCGGACTGCCCGTATTTTGCTTAGCGCCGGCTGCGCCAGTAGAAGGGCCGTCTTTTCTGGTGGGCAATGGCTAGGATCCTTATTTCATTTGGACGGATTGAGTAGAATACTGAATACGGAAACTTGGCTACGGGTTTCCTTCTGACCCGTCCCGCCTACCAGCAGGGCTGATTCCGGTAACTCTGTGATTCTATCAATTGTGCGCTGAATTTCATCAATGAAAAGACTGCCAAGCTCCGGAGATGCCAAATCATAGAAATCAGCAGCCTCGTTGAGTTCACCTTCGGCAGCTTCGTGAAAAGATACATTTAAGTTCATTCCCGACGAGCCCGCGCGCGATTGAACACTTCTCCTGCAGAATAGGAATGAGCATTGCCTTTATCAAGCTCCTCGTCGCGACGAATCGCTTCCTGCAACCATAGCTCCTCAATTTCGGATTCCGTCAGTGTATCCAGGCGGGCAAGGTTGGCTCTATCCTCAGGGCCCAAGCGGAAGAGTTCCTCCTTAAGTTCCTCAATTCCCATAGTAAACCTCCAAGCAACTGGATTATCGCATGAGTGGGCAGCTGTAGAAATTATTTTAAGGGGAAATGCCTGCGTTCATAATTGTGCGGGATTTTGGTTTACATAAGGAAGAGGGATCTTTCAGAAGCCGCGCAACAAGCGATGCCATTTTATAAAGCACATGCTATTTGCGCGGTTTCTGAAAGATTCTCTTGAGTGAAACCGCTAACGGCTATGGAGAATGTACGAAAACGGAATGCATGGGAGCAATGTTCTTTTGCGGCAAATGCAAATTTTGGAGCACGAAAACATCGATTCTCGGATTCCCTGGTTTTTCGATTGCAAACTTGATTTCAAATTTAAATGAATTGAGTCTAATTTGTTGCTCCTACGAAATTGTTGCCTTAGGGGCAGTAGTTTTGAGACAACCTCGACGTCCTCGCCGGCAAGCCCTTCTGAATTCTCTCAGAGCTTACCCTCCAATGTTGTTGGACCATAAAATAAAAAACCCGCCGGAGGGCGGGTTTTTTATCCAACTCCAGAATGTGTTTACCGTCTGAACTTGCGCATACAGAAAAGACCGGCAAGTCCAAGACCCAACAGGACAAACGAAGCCGGTTCGGGAACCGGGGGCGTTATCTCGCGGATTATTTTGGCCTCAATTGCGGGACCAAAAGCGTTGAAGTCATCCGCAAAAACCTGAAATGAACCGAAGCCGCCGATAACGTTCAGTGTGCCGTATTCAAATGCGTTGATTAAGTCACTCGCATCCAGTCCAAAGAAATCCCTATCATTCAGCCAGATGGCATTGATGGCACTGCCGCCGCCTGCCAGAAAAGCATCCCGGGCATTTTGAACGGTAACACAATTGACGTTATTATAGGTGCATCCGTCAATGTCTTGCGCCCCTTCGGAAGCAATATCAAGGACACGACGCGTTCCGTCGTATTCGTTTTGCATGAGCGCATCCAGGGCTTCATTAATAAGGTTGCTCTGCCAGTCATTCCCCGAGGTAATATCCCGAGGAGCCGCAGCAATTAAATCCGCAAAAGCGTTTGAGGTTGTGCCGTCGCTGACTACAGTCCAGGGAACCGCTACGCTTATTGTATTTGCAAAATCCCACAGAGTGACCGCAATGCTTCCAATGGTGCCGTTCTCTATGGCGGAGATGACGCCAGCGCTGCGGAACGCCCCTTCAAACCCTGCTCTCTGAAGAGCAAAGTCTGTGCCATCCACGCTTCCGGAGACGTCTGCTGCCAATATCAATTCGAGGTCCACAGGGTCCGCATATATGGGCGGTGCCAGCACGATCAGTGCCAGAGCGAGCACGCATATTCCTGATAATTTCTTCATCATTCCATACCTCCTTGCAAAAATACTATTTGGTTAGAAATACGCAATTTTTGTGCCGATAAAGTATCCTGAACGCAATTCTTGGACAATATATCCATAAGCATTTAATTCTAAATGGTATCCAGTCTGTCTGGTGCCGGCGCAGGCTGCCGATACGCTGCTCCAGGAAACGAATTCTGTAAAATATTTTTACAGTATGATGGAAAAACTCGGGATTTTTTCAGAAGAAACCTCCAAAACCTGGATTTACGGCAGCATAGGGTGTAAAAAAATCCGACATAGGACTCGGGACCGCACAATACTACACTTCGCCGGCTTTCACGATCCCAACGGATTCTGCACAACTGGTTTGATCCACAAAAGCATTGTGTCGCACTTAAATGCTTTTAATTGCCTTCCTGATCGGATGGATTTAGTTATCCTGTAATGGATGCATGATTTTCCTATTGGGGACGTCCCAGGTATTTGTTGAGCCGCGCGTCCATTTCTTTGATGGTCTCATTCCTTGGGTAGAAATGGTCCGTCTCGAATAGGACCAGCCGCTTATGCTCCTTCGGCGTGCCGAGCAGGTCGAACATCGGTTTAACTGTTGTTTCGTACGGGAAACCGACGACGTCATACTTGCCGTTGAGCATCAAAGTGGACACGTTGACGTAGGTGACATAGTTGATTTGATCCATCTTTGGGAAGAAACAGGAAAAGCTGCATGCGCTCGCCGGGATAGGCGGCTTCAAAGGAAATCTTTTCCGTCACCCACTCCGGTTGATCTTTCCGTTCTGCAATAAGGTAATCGTGTATTAAAAAGCCATTTTCGGCAACAGGATTTCCCTGTAAGATAAACCTGCAACCGGATCGAAGGCATTCAAGTAGACATATTGCATGTTATCGGCAGTCGAGGGAGGGCACGGTGAGGTACATGTCCCCGGAAGAGCTCCGTGGAGAGCCGCCGGCGGAGAGCTAAGGCCTTTGGGCACTGGCGGCGGTGTCGTATGAGATGCTGGCGGGGGCCCCATCCCTTCGCCGGATCGACATCATCGGAAATCCGCGATGCCATCCTGGACAATAGGCTAACCCCGCTTCAGAAGCACATTTCCGACGTCCCGGCAGACTGGCAGCACTTCTTCGACAAAGCCCTTGCTCTCGATCCAGCCTTCCGTCCCCAATCCGCCATTCAACGACTATCCGACTTCCAGCAAAGCTTACAATGAGGGGCCCCAGGGTCTCCGCCATGCCCTCAGAGCCATGATTCTCTTGCTGAGCTTTGTCATTGTGGAAAGGGATACTCTTGGCTCATCAAGAGACGCTTCATTGGCACATATGGCGATCCTGCGCTCGACCACGTATAAAATGGGACCGTGTCTCCAGGGAAAAAATAATGAGTCTCGACCAATACTTCTGCCGTGTTGCAGTCCGTTAGAGTTATTGTGAGGTTGTCTAAGAAAACAAGAGCCACATTGTCAAAATGCGTGCCAAACGCCTCCGTCCTTTGAACAACATACCCCTGCGATTTAGTTTTGTAGGTATTAGGGCCAGTCTTGGCCCAAATACCTGGACGAACCGTGTAACGGGCGTTGGGGATTACGACACCCAATGGATTCCCCAATTCCGGCGGCAGCGCCAAAAAGCCACCTAGGTCATTGATTATCTCTTGAACAAACGTGCCTTCATTGTCTCCCGTCCCTTGGAATGTATATGTCGACAAAATCCATTCATCTGCCGCACCTACAGTCCATACTCCCTGCAATTTGCATCCATTGCCGGAATCGCCGGCGAAAGCCGTTCCCGCCAACATGACAGCGAACAAAGCAATGATTGTTGTTATTCTCATAGCCGCCTCCATTAATTTAGTTTTGGTGCCTCTATCTGGTAATGCGGGAATCGGAGCGGAAATACCCCACGCAAAATAATGAGCCTGGAGTCTTCGAGTCTTTGAGGCTTAGAGTTTAAAACCAGCTCAAGAGCTCGAAGGCTCTAAGAATTGTGATTGGGTATATAATATCCAAAAATCAAGAAGAGGCTTTTCCGGGTAGCGAGGGATGATTCAATGCAGTCTTCCGCAGAAGAGATATCTTCTTTGCTTCATGCCTGGTGTGAGGGCGACAGGGCTGCGCTCGATAAGCTCATGCCCCTGGTCTATGACGAGCTTCACCGTCTGGCCCACAACTACATGCGGCAGGAGCGCGGCAACCAAACCCTCCAAACCACAGCCCTCGTCAACGAAGCCTTCCTGCGGCTTGTCAAGGCGCAGGAAATCGAATGGAAGGACCGGAATCATTTCTTTGCCATATCCGCGAACCTGATGCGCCGCATCCTCGTCGATCTCGCCCGCTCCAGGGGATACCAGAAACGCGGCGGCGATCTGCAAAGAGTTCCACTCGACGCGGATTTACCCATCTCCTCCGAACCGGATCCTGACCTGATTAAGCTCAATGACGCACTGAACGCCCTTGCCAATTTTGATCCCAGGAAAGCCAAAATCGTGGAACTGCGCTTCTTCGGAGGCCTGAGTGTGAAGGAAACAGCGGAAGTCCTGGAAGTTTCCACCAACACAGTGGACCGGGACTGGGAGTTGGCGAGGATCTGGTTGTTTTGCAGGCTGAAGAATCGGGGATGAGATGAAACCGGAACGCTGGCAGCAGATCGAGCGGATTTACTATGAAGTCCTCAAGCTCGAACCGGCTCAGCGCGAGGCGTTCCTCGTTCAATCCTGCGCCGGAGACGAAGCCCTTCGCAACGAAGTCGATAATCTGCTCAAAGGGCGTGAGGAAGCGGGTGACTTCATCAAATCACCCGCCGTCGAGGTCGCGGCCAGGGCTCTCTTCGGGGCAGATGCGGGTGCTCCCAGCCAAATCCCAAAGCCGCGTCCGGCTAAAGAGGATGAAAAAGCTGTTCCCGGCTCCGGCATGGACGCGGAGAGAGGAAAGCCGGTAAAACAGGCGCCGTGGTGGATGTATGTCATAGCTGCTGCCTTCCTGATTTGTGCGGTCGTGCGTTATTACGCCTGTTACAACCACCCGGATTTCAATCTGGGCTGGACGATGCAATCCACTAAAAGCGAAAGCGGCCTGCTCGAAGTGCTGATCACGGCCGTGGAGCCCGACTCGGCGGCGGCGAAAGCCGGAGCGCAGCCCGGCGACGTCCTTCTGGCTTCAAATTCCGACGGGCTCTTTCAGACGCCGGATCAATCCAAGTCCGGATGGTATTACTGGAAGACCGGTCGCACCTACCGCATCGAGATCAGGCGCAAGGAAGAGAGCAAGTTCATCTACCTGACGCTTGCCAGAAAACCGCTGCGCGACTGGTGGATGATTCCCGGTCACAGGCCGGCACTGGCTTCGCTCATAATCTCAGTTATTGAGTTTGCACTGGCCTTCCTAATAGCCTTTCGCCGGCCATATGATCTGACGGCCAGATGGGGAGCTTTGTTTATCGCCATGCTGGGATTATTGATCATCTATGGATTCAATCTCGGCTATGGCTGGCACAGTACGATTCTGGGCCTGCCTCGCGTGATTGGATGGCTGATCGTGCTCCTTCCCAAAATTTGCGAAGCCGTTTTCGCTTCGGTCGGCTTGACCTTTACTATTCTTTTTCCGCGAAATTTCCATGACCGGCGCTGGATTTGGGTTCTTGCCTGGCTGCCGGCCGCCATGCTGCTTCCGTTGGCCGTGTTTTCAAGTCACCCGCCGATCCATGCTTTTCCCCGCTGGTGGCCAAACTGGTATCTCACTCTCGGTACGGCATTAGCGCTGGCATGCTGGCTCGCGATGGCTGCCTTCCTGATCTTGAACTATAGAAAGCTTCACGACCTCAATGAACAAAGACGCATGCGCGTCATCGTAGCAGGCGCTGTGATTACCCTGCTGGCATACATTCCCGTTACTACCGCCGGGCATTTGCCTCAATGGACTTATGTCTCGCGGCTGAATACCCCGCCCTATAGCCTTTTGCTGATACTTTGCTGCCTCGGCTGTGTGCTTCCGATATCCATGGCCTATGCCATTTTGAAGCACCGCGTGTTTGACATTCGTGTAATGATCCGGCAGGGCGTGTGGTACGGCACGGCTCGGGGTGCGCTGCTCTCGCTGGTTCCAATTGTAGCGATCATAATGGCGGGTGATCTCGTGCTGCATCGGAGTCAGCCGCTGGGAGAGATCCTGGGCCAGCGGGGATTCCTCTATGCCGCGCTGGCAGGCGGCGCGCTGATGCTGCATCTATGCAGGAAGAAATGGCTCATGGCGCTCGACCGGCGCTTTTTCCGCGAGCAATACAATGCACAGCGCGTCCTGCATGCTGTGATCGAGGACATACGCACAGCCCGAAGTTTTGAAAAATCAGCGCCGGGTGTTGTCCTGCAAATCGAGGCTGCGCTGCATCCGCAGTTTGCCGCAATCCTGGTGCGGCAGCCGGTGGATTCTTCGTTCCGGCTTCTTGCAGGTGGGAACAGGGCGCTGACGCCGATTGCCGCAGGCAGCCGTTTAATGGCTCTTATCCGAATGCCGGACAAACCCGTTGAAGTTTCTCCGGAACCGACCGGCTGGCCACGGAGTCATCTGCCGCAGGAAGAGAGTGATTTTCTCCGCCGGGCGCGCATTGAATGGATTTTCCCCATCAGCCTTACAGAGGGCCGCAAAGAAGCCCTGCTTGCCGTGGGACCGAAGCGGTCGGAAATGCCGTACTCGCAGGAAGACCGGGAATTGCTGCAGGGAATCGCCAGCAGTTTGGCGCTGCTCCTGGAACAATCACCAATCGTGGACACCGACAGCGGTGGATTCAAGGAGTGTCCGGAGTGCGGGACCTGCTATGACAGTGATTCGGACAGCTGCCAGAAAGAAGGTACGGCACTGACGCCACTGCCATATCCCCGGTTGCTCGCCCATCGGTATCGTTTCGAGCAGCGGCTTGGCAAAGGGGGTATGGGGGTAGTCTATAGGTCGTTTGATACGGAGCTCGACCGGCATGTTGCGATTAAGCTTATCCACCCGCATCTGACGTCAAGCACGGAAGCGGCGGCACGGTTCAAGCAGGAGGCGAGGGCGGCGGGGGGATTTGCTCATCCGAATGTTGTAACCATTTATGACTATGGCGTATCGGGGGACGGACGCGCTTATCTGGTTATGGAACTGCTGCACGGTTCAACTCTGCGGCAGGAGCTGATGGGCAGCCACCGTCTGTCGCCATCGCGAGTGTGCGCGGTTCTGTCGGATGTTTGCGCGGCGGTGGATGCCGCACACCATAGGATGCTGCTGCATCGCGACCTGAAACCGGAAAACATCTTTCTTGCGAGTTCGGAACGAACGGAGACAGCGAAGATCCTGGACTTTGGCGTGGTGAAATCGCTGACGCGATCCGATGAAGATCCGGACGCGAACCAGACGGAGCCGGGCAGGCTGATCGGCACGCTGAAATACATGTCGCCGGAAGAGCTGCGCGGAGAGCCGCCGTCGGAAAGCTGGGACCTTTGGGCATTGGCGGTCGTGGCGTATGAAATGCTGGCGGGGGCCCATCCCTTCGCCGGATCGACGTCCCTGGAAATCCGTTATGCCATCCTGGACAATAGGCTGGCGCCGCTTCAGAAGCACCTTCCCGAAGCTCCGGCCGCGTGGCAGCAATTCTTTGACAACGCCCTTGCCTTCAATCCCGCCTCCCGCCCTCAATCCGCTTTTCAACTTCTGCACGGTTTCGAACAAACCATTAAATAGAAGAGCCGTAAGCGGGAATATCAGAGATTCTTTTCTCCGGCCTGCCTTGAATATAAAAACAGCCAAACATCTTAGCTCTTGTGCGCATCGCAGCTTGATCAGGACCGGTGAAAAGCGTCTCAACCGGTTTATTGTTGAGAAGCACTAAGGCCAAATCGACTCCATCCATCTATGCAAAGCGGATGAACTCCTTGAATAGGGCTGTTTTCTGATCCGTATTCTGGCTTTTGCCCAGTCCCGTCAATCACTGCAACGGATTCTTTGTCGACTCCTGTAAAAACTTCGGGTGGGAAACATGGACACTCATCGGAATTTCATAGGATACAGCCGCTGGGCCCATACGTACCCCCCTTCCCAATGACCTAAGGGCCCGCGCAACAATAACTTTACATTTTGTTGACGGCTCTCATCCATAATAATTTCGTTCGAAAGCATTATTGGAACTTTTA
>JAFGIY010000054.1 GCA_016929335.1 Acidobacteriota bacterium
CTCAAATGCCTCTATCGAAGATAAATGGGCTCATTCCGGTTAAATCAACTTCGGGATTCAGGATTATGTGCCGTAACCGAATTTTCAAAGACTCATTGAGGCTGCGCGCTGTCAGCTCTCAGCTTTTTTTCTATTGCGATTGGTTTCGGCTGTCTTTAACAGAAAAACTTCTCTGCAAAATGCAAAGAAGTCATAGGTAAAGGCTCTATCTCTGGTCTGTAAGGTCCTTGACGTCGCCTCACTTTCCCATCGCGCGAGGCTGGAATTGTGGGGGCACATCGAACAGCAGGTAAGCATAACCGACATGTGCGATGGGTTTCAGTGAGCTCTGCCTGAGCCAGTAATCTGCTTTCCGCGGAGCTACTCCGGCCATCAGGTTGGCGCTTACGAGAACCCGGCCGCTTACCGGCTGCGGTGGGTTCAATGCGACGTCGGGATTCTTCTTCAGAAAGTCCTGCACTACCCATGAAGCCTGGCCCCATTCAAGGTTGCTGTCGGCAAGAATCCGATAAGCCATTTTCCTGTCGATGAGAAGCTCGTTGAAGTACGGAATCATGTGAGGGAAATAGCTGCCGGCAGAGATTGCCGCCCAGATCAAGCATCCGCACAGCAGCGAGCGTCGGCTCCGGGAATACTCCGCCCAGTCGGCAAAGACCCCGCCTGAGACAATCACGAAGATCACCAGGACCGGCAGGATATGCCGGATCCCAATCTGAGTGGTATTGAAAATAGAAAGCATTATCAGAAGCATACCTGCTGTCAGCAGCAGCAAAAATTCTCCCGTTATCACATCGCGGCGTCGTAAATGGCGGAAACTCCATCCCAGACTCAGCAGCAACAGCAGTTGCATGCCCAAAGGCTCCTTGAATAAATATGCGATAAGATAGTAGAGGGCGAATCCGTCAGAACGCTCAAGTTGCGGTCCGCGGACCTCACCGAGCAGAACAAGATTGCCGTGCGTCTTGTCGGCAGCATTGCGATCGCACAACATATCCAGCCCTTGAAGATATGGATAAGGCAGGGGGAGTGGAATAGCGCGAACGAGCGGTAACTTCTGCGCAGCCTTGAACTGCGGGCTGTGGAAATCATAGCCTGCCAATGGAGTGAACGTCCGATGGAAGCGAAAACCCAGGTTGACGATCACAGCAAAAAACACGATGCTTAGACACAACAGCAGTCCAATCTGTCGTCCCGTGATTCTATTACAGAGCGTTTTGCGACGGCGTGAATACCACCAATGCACAATCAAGAAAAGTCCGAGCACCAGGTACAAATAAAGCGCAAAGGCTTTTGTCAGCTGGGCCAGCGCCAAAGTTGCCGCAGCCCATGTTGCAGTCTTAAAGCCGGGCTGCAAAAGAAAGAGCCGAAAGGTGTACAGAAACAGCAAAATGGCCAGACCGAAATACAGGTCATTGGTCGTCAGCGTGCTGTGGGCTGTGATATTCGGAGCGATTATGAATAACAGCTGCGCAAAAAGACCGGCCGGTCGGTTATAGAGCTTTTCCGCGTAAAGATATACGAGGAGGCACAAGGCAAATGCCGCAAATATTGTCGCGTAGCGGGCTGCCCGCATGTCCTCCAAATGATCCGTCAGTGATCCAAAAATCCCTTTCTCCCGAAACAGCCGGCTCATCACACGGGGTACGGTGTTCAGCACCGAGACCGGCATCTTACTGTTGAAATAGATATCCTGAGACCGATCCGGCGCACCCTTCAGGATTTGAATTGCATAATACAAGTGAATCCCTTCATCCGCGGTCGGCGCCATATTGGAAGCAACGATCGTGTTGAGCAGGAGGCCAAGCAGGCCGATACAAACCGGCATCACCCAACGGCGACGAATCCAGCGGGCCGTCTTTCCACAAGCGTCCACTTGATGTACTCCCGTTTCGACAATCGCAGTGTCTGTAGATGCCCGTCTGATCATCATTATTTCCCTGATGGACAATGCCAAACCTTCCGCATTATATGAAATTGCCGGCGTGCTCACTATAAAGGAAAGGAAGGCTTTCCTATCCGCAAGAAATTGCATATCTCCGGCCGGACATATTTCGCCCCCACGGGATGCTTCTTTGAGGCCGGAGACAGGCGGAGCAGCCTGAAACCACGCCCCTAATCCACTACCGACTAATACAAATTTTCCCGAAATGCTTCGCGCTCTCCATGAGCCGGAAGGCCTCCGCGGCTTCTTCGAAGCCGAATGTGCGGTCGATGACGGGGCGCAGACGATGGAATGCGATGGCTGCATTCATGGATGAGAACATTTCGCGCGAACCAACGAAAATCCCCTGAACGCGGATGTTATTCATCAGTACCGGCATAATATTCACTTCGCCTCCCTGCGCCAGCACACCAATCAGGCTGATATGCCCGCCGCGCTTTAGAGACGCTATCGACTGGTTGAAGGTGCCTGTGCCTCCTACTTCGACTACGTGATCCACCCCGCGTCCTCCCGTCAACTGGCGGACCTGCTTGCTCCAGGCGGGGATTTGTTTGTAGTTGATCGTGTGGCCGGCGCCCAGTTGTCTCGCCTTCGCGAGTTTTTCATCGCTGCTTGATGTGACAATAACCTGAGATCCGTTCAGCAGGGCGAATTGCAGAGCAAAAATGGAAACACCGCCGGTTCCCAGTGTAAGGATTGTGTCTCCGGCCTTGATTTTTCCTTCGACAACCAGGGCATTCCAGGTAGTCAAGGCCGCGCACGGCAGCGTGGCGGCTTCGGCATAGGTAAGGTGTTCGGGGATAGGGATGACTCCATCCTCGTGAAGCGCCACAAATTCGGCCAGCACGCCGTCCCTTCCGGCGCCGAGGGCCGTCCTGGCCGCCTCTTCGGTTTCTGCTCCCGATACCCAGCGCTCAAAAAACGTATTGGCAACCCGGTCTCCTGCTTTGAAACCCTGCACTCCCGCGCCGACCTCGACAATTTCGCCTGCGCCGTCAGAAAGGGGGATCTGCGGCAATTTCAGCCGGGGATTGTAGCGCCCGGTCGCCGTCAATAGATCGCGGTAATTCAATGACCATGCGTGCATTTTGACAAGAACCTGGTTTGGGCCCGGCTTTGGATCCGGACGGTCGATCAATGCCAGATTCTCCAAACCGAAATTCTGAATCTCGTAAGCTTTCACATCGATTCCTTTCAAATTTGATTATTTCTTGTGATATCGATCACCGCACCTCTGCAGGCGCCATTGTAGAATGAACACGATAGAGAAAAAAACAACCCATCGACTATAGCCAGTCCTATCAGTAATGATTATGGAGAATGGCCCGGATCGTGCAAGGCGATTCCGGGTCCTTCTCCAGTCATTGTAATTATTCACCTTGAACCCAGCCGACGAATGACTTATATAAGTCTTCCCATGAACTAAGCCAAAAGCCATAACGCGACGGCTAACCATAAAGGGAGGAAAGCAATCATGGCGCTCATCGATTTTGGTGGCATCAAGGAAGAGGTTGTAACACGGAAAGAATTTCCCATGACCAGAGCGCGCAAGGTGCTCAAGGGCGAGACGATCGCGGTGATCGGCTATGGCGTCCAGGGGCCCGCGCAGGCTCTAAACATGAAGGACAATGGATTTAAGGTAATCGTCGGGCAATCCAAACAGTACATGAAGGATTGGAACCGGGCCAGGAAAGACGGCTGGGTGCCGGGGAAAGATCTGTTCACAATAGAGGAAGCGTGCGAACGCGGTACTATCATCGAGATGCTTGTTTCCGATGCGGCGCAAAGGGCTATATGGCCGGTCGTCAAGAAACGCCTTAAACCCGGCAAGGCGCTCTATTTCTCGCACGGGTTCTCGATTGTTTACAAAGACCAGACGAAAGTCATTCCGCCGAAAGACGTCGATGTGATCATGGTGGCGCCCAAGGGTTCCGGAACTTCCCTGCGCCGCAACTTCCTTTCGGGAGCAGGGATCAACTCCAGCTTTGCAGTCGAACAGGATGCGACCGGACGGGCCCGGGAGCGTTGTCTTGCACTGGGCATTGCGGTCGGTTCCGGGTATTTGTTTCCCACGACATTCAAGAATGAAGTCTTCAGCGATTTAACCGGTGAACGGGGCGTCCTGATGGGCGCCATCGCGGGCGTTTTTGAAGCCCAGTACGAAGTATTGCGAAAGCACGGCCACAGCCCAAGCGAAGCGTTCAACGAGACGGTGGAAGAATTCACCGAAAGCTTAATCCGGCTCGTCGCCGAAAACGGAATGGATTGGATGTATGCCAACTGCTCCGCTACGGCACAGCGCGGCGCCCTGGATTGGAAACCCAGATTCCGGAAAGCCGTGAAGCCGGTATTCGACGAGCTCTATAAAAGAGTCGCCGATGGTACGGAAACCAGGCGTGTCCTGCAGTCTTGCGGAAAGCCTGATTATCAGGATCAACTCACTAAAGAGCTGAACACCATGGCGAGTTCCGAATTGTGGCTGGCGGGAAAGGCCACCCGCGCCCTGCGTCCAAAAGAATCGGCGAAGAAATTCATCGCGACCGCCAAAGGAACTTTCGGCAGAGCTTCCAATTGACGATTGACGAATAGGAATGAGGCAATAGTCGTGTCTTCGAATTCTTAGTGGAGATCGGAATATGTCCGTGTACGAATTGTTTCAGACGCCATGGAATTTTCTGGGACTTCCGCAGGATGTATCGGAACGGGCGCGGGCGCGGGGTTGGCTTCTGCCCGTTCCCTATGAAGCCACAACCTCATACGGCGCGGGCGCACGTGACGGTCCGGCGGCGATTCTGGCGGCTTCGCGGCAGGTGGAGCTTTACGACCGCGAGTTCGGCAGTGAACCCGCCATGGATTACGGAGTTCATACCACTCTTCCGCTGAATCTGGTGCACAAGTCTCCCGAAGCCATGATCCAGGCTGTGGAAGACGCTGTTGCCGGATTGCTTTCCGACCGGCAGCGGCCCGAAGTCCTGGGAGTATTGGGTGGCGAGCATTCCATTTCAGCCGGAGTCGTTCGTGGTCTGGCGCGCGCGCAAGGAGCGGATTCTCTGGTTGCAGTTCATGTGGACGCTCATGCGGATTTAAGGGAGGAATACGAAGGATCTCCCTACAGTCATGCATGCGCCGCAAAGAGGATTCAGGAAGTCTGTCCCATATTCCAGATCGGCATCCGAAACTATTCGAGCGAAGAGGCGGTTTTCATGCGCCGCACCCGTCATATCCATACGGTTTTTTCCGAAGAGACCACCGATGCAAAGGGGCTGTTTCTGCGGGATCTGGCAAAATTTGTGAAAAATAAAAGGGTATACTTCACTATCGATCTGGACGGTCTGGATCCATCCATTATGCCGGCGGTAGGAACACCGGAGCCCGGCGGCATTTCCTGGGAGCGAATGCTCGAAATTGCCCGGACCGTTTGCGGCAATGCGGCACAGGTGCCCGTTTTTGATGTTGTCGAACTGGCTCCGATCCCGGGTTTTCGCGCACCGGATTTTCTGGCGGCCAGGCTGGTTTACAGGCTATTCTCATACACACTGGTTCGGAGCGGAAAAACCACGAAAAAGAGGAGAAGCAGGCATGGGTAACGTCAAACTGCCGAAGAGGTTCATCAGCAAATATCCCCATAAATTCTCCAAGGGGAAACAGCAGTTTCTGCGCGGCAAGCGTATTCTGCCGAATCCTATCACGGGAAAAGAATCCGTGCCGGATCTGATCGACAACGCCTTCCTTGCCTACAACGCCGGCCGATTGCAGGAGGCCTGCCGTCTCTTTACGGAGAAGATGCTTCAACCCAAAGTCACGGTAGGCATGAGTCTGGCGGGTGCGATGACTCCGGCAGGGGTGGGATCGTCGGCAGTGATTCCGCTCATTAATGCAGGCTTCGTGGATTGGATCGTTTCGACCGGAGCCAACCTGTATCACGATATGCACCATGCAATGAACATGCCGCTCTTCCGGGGCTCTCCTTTCTCTCCCGATCCGGAACTGCGAAAACTGGGTGTCGTGCGGATCTACGATATCCTGCTCGACTACAACGATGTTCTGATGGCGACCGATCATGTACTGCGACAAATGCTCATGCAGCCCGAGTTCCAGCACGAAATGGGCACGGCCGAGCTGCATCATCTGCTGGGGAAATATTGCGCGGAATTCGAAGAGCAGACCGGAAGGAAGAACAGCTCGGTTCTGGCTGCGGCATATCGCGCGGGCGTGCCTTGTTATTGCCCGTCTCCCGGCGATTCGACAATCGGAATGAATATCGCCGGCCTGGAGCTGCGCAACAACGCGTTGCGGATTAACTCCTCACGCGACGTGAATGAAACGACGGGGATCGTTCTGGCTGCAAAAAGGGCAGGCTTCAAAACCGGCACGCTGCTTATCGGAGGAGGATCGCCCAAAAACTTTACGCTGCAGACGGAGCCTCAGATTCAGGAAGTTCTTCGCGTAAAAGAAGAAGGGCACGATTACTTCATTCAGTTCACGGATGCGCGTCCCGATACCGGAGGGCTTTCGGGTGCTACGCCCCATGAGGCCGTTACCTGGGGCAAAGTGGATCCGCAGCGGCTTCCCGATGCCGTTGTCTGCTATGTGGATTCGACGGTTGCATTCCCGCTGCTGGCGCATTACGCCATGTCGCGATGCAGGCCGAGAAAACTCAAACGTTTGTACGATAAAATTCCGGCCATTATGGAATTGGTTACAACCGAGTACTGGAAACACAATAAAGTCCTGTAACAAATTACGAATTACGAGTGACGAATTACGAATTTAGAACCATGAATTCAATTCGTCATTCGTAATCCGTCACTCGTAATTATGATAAAGACCGGCCTGCTCAAAGAACTTGCCCAAAAGCACGGGACGCCGCTGTTCATCGTCGATCATGATGCGGTGCGCAGCAATTACGCCGCATTCAAGCGATACCTGCCGCGGGTGCAGGCCTATTATGCCGTAAAGGCCAATCCGGATGCGGAAATCATCAGAACGCTCTACGAGATAGGCGCCAGTTTCGATGTGGCATCCATTGCGGAGTTCAAGCTGGTTTATGAAAATATCCTGCATTTGCCCGCGGACGATCGCCAGCAATTCATATGGGACAAGATTGTCTACTCTCATCCGGTCAAAGACCGTCACACGCTGGAGGAACTGGATGCTTACAAACCCCTGGTTGCCTACGATAACTTCGAGGAGATAGGCAAAATCCGCAAACATGCGCCGCATGCGGGGCTGGTTTTGCGTATCCGAGTCCCCAACACAGGATCCATGGTCGAGTTGTCCAGCAAGTTCGGCGCAGCTCCTTCGGAGGCGGCGGATCTTATCTCCGCGGCTTTAGACGCCGGTCTGGTTGTCGAGGGTTTGGGCTTTCACGTGGGAAGCCAGTGTACTAATTTCGATAACTATGTGCAGGCGCTCTCAACCTCTGCGGCGGTGATGGAGGAAGCGGATGCGCGTGGATGCCCGCTAAAACTGCTGGATATCGGGGGAGGATTTCCGGCGCGGTACGACCGTCATGTAAGGCCATTCCGGGAGCTTGCGAAAATTCTCAATGCGGAAATCCAGCGCCTGTTTCCAAAAGACCTGGAAATTCTGGCTGAGCCGGGAAGGTTTATGGTGGGAACGGCGGCAACTCTTGTGGCGGAAGTTATCGGCAAGTCGGAGCGTGACGGGAAACGCTGCTACTATATCAACGACGGCATCTATCATACCTTCTCGGGTGTGCTGTTTGACCATTGCCAGTATCATCTGAAAGCCTTCAAGAAAGGCCGCAAACAGATCTCCGCCGTGTTCGGACCCACCTGCGATGCACTGGATACTGTTTCCCAGGCAGAAGAGCTTCCGGAGCTCAAGCTGGGAGATCTTGTCTATAGCGAGAATATAGGCGCCTACACCCACGCCTCTTCCACATACTTCAACGGCTTCCCCCCGGCAAGAGTCGTTCACATAAACAAATAGATTTACGATGGGCGGTTGACGGTTTACGATTGAAACCATGTGCGTCAGGCCGGAAGTGTACCGCCTTGCTGAAAGGTTTGTTTAAAATCGTCGTTCGTCAATCTTAAATCGTCAATCGGGAAACGCGAGCCGGAGAGTGTATGTCGGATACGGATGTGACAATGGAACCGCAGTCATCGACCCGGAAAAGCGCGGCCCTGGGACTCATGGCCGTCTTCATCACCTATTTTGCCACGATTTTCTTTTTCCGCGGCATTGGCATTTCGCAGCCGAAGGTGGCGGCCGATTTAAACGGCATGGCTCTGTTTTCATGGGCTATTTCACTGCCGGCTCTGGCCGCGTCGTTTGCGACACTGCTGTTTGGAAAACTCTCCGATGTGTACGGGCGGCGGCTTCTTCTGATGGTATCGTTGGTTCTATATATGGCGGGTGCGGTCCTGTCGGCGGTCAGCTGGGATTTCACTTTTTTTATCGCCGCGCGCATGATTCTTTCACTTGGACAGGGTGCTCTTTCGTCTCTGTGTTTTGCAACAATCGGTGATCTGTATGCTCCGGTGGAGCGCAGCCGATGGAGCGGACTGCTGCAGATCCCTGCGGGAATTGCCGCCATCATCGGCCCAACCATGGTCGGGATGATCACGGACCAACTGAGCTGGCGCTACTTTTTCTGGCTCGCCGCTATACTCGCAATAATCTCCATTGTGCTGGTGATGGGAGGTGTTACTTCATCGGTCAAGAGAACAGCGCATAAAATCGATTTTTTGGGCGCATCCCTGCTCGCGGCTACTCTTGCCGTCATGATCGTGGCGTTTTCCTGGGCCGGAAGTACATATCCGTGGGCTTCCCGGCAGGTAATCGGGCTGCTGGCAATCTCGGCGATTCTCTGGATTATCCTGATCCGGGTTGAGCGGAAAGCGGAAGAACCGATACTGGCTCCGGAGGTGATGACAAACCGCACATTTCTCACGATAGCCTTTGCAGGCCTTCTGTCCTACTTCGCGATGCTGGCGGTCACGATGTATTATCCTCTGTTTCTACAGGGTGTCCAGGGAACCAGTGCCAGCCTGAGCGGGAAGGTGATTACGCCTTTTGGCATCATTATGGCTTTCATGGGCGTCCCTACGGGTTTTTTCATAGCCAAGACCAAACGCTACAAATGGATGTTGATCACCGGATATACCATCATTACCTGCACGACATTCGCCATGATTGCCTTCAATGCCGGAACACCGATCTGGTTGGGAATTCTGGTCACCGCGATTACAGGATTTGGCCTCGGCTCGATACCTACCATCAACACCCTCGTCTCCCAGTTCGCGGTTCCCAAAAGGCTGCTCGGTGTGGCCGTGGGCGCAATATTCGCCTTTGTGTTTATGGGCAATGCAATCGCCCCGGCAATCCTCGGTTCCGCAATGAACCAAACCTATGGCAAAACCCTTCAGTCCTCGCTGCCTGCGGAAATCGATGAGATCCTGGATGAAGAGGCGCTGGCGTCCATGGCAAATCCGCGCGTACTGCTGTCGAAGGAGGCGATGGCCACACTGGAAAGGGAATTCAGCGGCGCCGGCGAACGCGGTCCTGTGCTGTTCAACGAGACTATCCAGGCCATCCGGGACTCGCTGGAAGCCAGCCTGAAAATAATCTTCCTGATCAGCGCCATAACAACACTTGCTTCCTGGTTCCTGATCCTGACAATCCCCGAAGTACCCATCGAATAGGGGGACATTCACTGTTGTCCCCATAAGGGAGTGAGGCGATATTTGTATGAGTGGGGCTGGTCGCCGCGGATGCGGTATTGATCCAGGGGAAAGGCGTTGGGTGTCCAGCTGTCGACGCCTCCGACTCCCATTTGCTTGAGGTCCAGGTTCAGGTAGACCTGCGGATGCTTTGTCATTTTGAATGTGTAGTCTGCGCGCTCAATTTCGCTTTTCGGATAATGATATGCGCTCACACTCAAAGGATAGCCCTCAGCCCGCAAGCCAATCCCATCGCGGTTGGTCAAAGTCACCCAGTACACATTGACTTTATTGCTGTTTTCCTGCGGCCTCGAAAACTCGTTCCACTGTTCATCCACGGTGGACTTATAAACGCCCCTTCTTTCATAATCGCGGTCGACATAGGTGGGTGCAGGTCCGAGTCCATACCATGTGATATTCTCAAAACCCGGTGCAAGGATCAGCTCCATGCCGAACCTCGGCATCATCGGCACCGGACCGGCTCCCGGCTGATAGGATCCTTCCACGTCTATCCTGCCGTCGCCGTGAACCGTGTAAGTCATCGTATATTGCCCGCCAACCGCCGACAGATCGCCGGCCACGGCTATTCTGGCTGATGATTCGTTGATCCTTTGAACCTGGGTATTGCGAATCTTCCATGCCGGACCCTGTTCGCGCCAAACCGAAATATCCAACATGGGATTCTTCACCCTGGAGGTCTGAACGGATCGCAGCCCGCCGATGTCATTATCCGTCAGCGCCCGCCAGAAGTCGGGCTGCGGTCCACGCTCCATCAACAGCGCGCCTTTGTAGAAGTAGCTGGTAATCATCCCGAATTGCTTGTCAAAAGTAATAGCAAAATCCGGGCCGGAGAACCGCGCCCGGTCTCCCGCGTCGGATATGGAGAGCGACGGAACGCCGGGTCCGCTCGGCCCGCCCTTTCCTGAGTCTCCCGGCCAGGAAAACTGCTCCCATGAGGTTTCATGTCCTTTCTTCGCCCAGGGAGCATCGCTTTTCAGGACGAAACTCAGATTGATGACGCAATGGGAATTGGACGGGCATTGGATCGAGGAGGGAGGGATTATAAATTCTTTTTCCTGATGCGGATCTATATCAAGCTCACCCAGCCTGCCGGAGTTCAGAACCTTGTCTTCATCTTTCAATTCCCAAACGCATTCGACAAGATCCCGGGGATTGATGAAGTCAAACCAGTTCTTGATTTTAAACTTGCCGGTCCGGCTATCGATTGCAGAAGCATGAAGATACCGATAAACATGCTTGATCGCCCACAGCCCTGCATGAGGCTTTCGGTCCGCGCTGACCAGGCCGTTCTGACAGAAGTTATTGTCGTTGTAAATCCCGGCCTTGTCTTCCCACCACCCGCCATATGCCAGAAAAGTCTTTGGTCCATCCGGAGTCCGGTATTTCTCGGGAACCGGCTGCCGGATTCCCTGGTCCACCCAATCCCAGACAAACGCGCCGATGGCGTTGATGCCTGAATAGAAAATGTTCCAATACTCCCTGAGCGCGCCGTTGCTGTTGCCCATTGCGTGAGTGTATTCGACGAGAAGCAGAGGCTTGTCGGGCCTTTGCTGAGCCAGCCGCAGCGTGTCACTCGGCGTCGGGTACATCCAGGAATTGATATCGGAGCTCTCGCATCCGTAGCGGCTGTTGCCTTCATAGTGGAACGGGCGCGAAGGATCGCGCCGTTTAGACCACCGGTAGACCTCTGCATTATTCGGCCCATCGCCGCACTCGTTGCCCATAGACCAGATGATGATCGAAGGATGATTCTTGTCCCGCTCGACCATTCGCTCAAATCTGTCCAGAAAAAGCGGCCGCCAATCAGGATCGTTGGCCAGGCGGTTTTTATTGTGCAGACCGTAAGCATGGCATTCGATATTGCCTTCGTCGATTACATAGAGACCGTAGCGGTCGCATAACTCATACCATTCCGGCGCGTTCGGATAGTGAGACGTGCGGACCGCATTGACGTTGAACTGCTTCATCAGCTCAATGTCGCGGATCATCAATTCCCGGCTCAAATAATGCCCGGTGTCGGGGCTATGCTCGTGACGATTGACACCCTTGAGGAGAACTGCTTGCCCATTAACCAGCAGCTTTGCATTCCTGATTTCAACTTTGCGGAATCCAATTTCGGCGGGAATGACTTCAAGCGGCCTGCCGCCGGCATCTCTGAGTGTCAGCAGGATTTTATAGAGGTTCGGAGTTTCCGCGGTCCATTTATCCGGATTGGAAACAGGCATGGCGATCGCAACTTCAATTTCTCCCGAACCGCTCTGTAATTCCCTGCTCTGAGGAGCAACGATGCTCTTGCCTGCGGAATCCATCAGCTCAACGCTCATGGAGACGGCAGCCGCCTCCCGGGCATAATTGATGATTTTTGACGTTACCGTGAGTTTGGCATCGCGGTAATTCTCATCCAGATCGGCTTGCACTTCAAAATCGCGGATATGCCGGTTCGCCGTGCTCCAGAGGTAGACATCGCGATAAATGCCGCTCATACGGAACATATCCTGATCTTCAAGAAATGATCCGTCGCTGAATCGATAGACTTCAACGGCCATCAGGTTCTTACCCGGCTTCACATATTGAGTAATGTTGAACTCGGCGGCAGTGCGGCTGTCTTCGTTGTATCCGACTTTAGTACCGTTCACCCATAGGTAAAATGCGGAATCGACTCCGTCGAAGTGCGCGAACACCTGACGTCCGGCCCAGTCTTCCGGAACCGCAAAGATTTTTCTGTAAGAACCGACAGAGTTCCGCTCCTTTGGAACGACCGGCGGGCCGGCCGTATTCATTGCGAATGGATACGCGACGTTTGTATAAATCGGGATGTCACAGCCGTGGAGCTGGTAATTTGAAGGGACGGGAATAGTCCGCCAGGCGGAGTCGTCGAAATCCTGTCTGAAGAATCCAGCCGGACGCCTGGCGGGCGAATCGGCGCAGCTGAATTTCCAGTCGCCGTTCATGGATCGATACCAGGGCGACTGCGACCGGTCTCCTTTGACGGCGAGTTCCGAAGAAGGGTAAACCACCATCGAAGCGTGCGGCCTTTCAACATGGACCTTGAATACGGAAACATCATCCCATTCGGGCTTTTCCTCGGAGATCCCCAGGGAAGCAAATAATGCAATGAGGCATAAAATAGCTTTATTGGTCATAAGCATTCCTTCCATAAAAGGCGCCCGGCAAAATTTTTTCTTCCTAAGCCGCAATAACTGCAGCCGGATCCTTTTTGAGAGAAGGATGAATCGGGGCACGCGCCAGCAAGATGGAAATTAGTCCGATGATCAAAACAAGAATCGCGAGCTTCCAGGCCAGCATGTAACTGCCGGTGACATCACGGATCCATCCGGTAGCCGGGGATCCGAGGGCGCCGATGATGGTCAGGAACGGCATCGAATAGCCGATGATTTTCGGATAATGCGTCTTGCCGAAATACAGAGGCAGGATGCTCATGAAGGCAACATATGTGGCGCCCATGCCGATCCCTACCATGCAGTTGCAGATAAAAACCATCGGGAGAGTGTCTGCCCACAGGAAGAGCGTCAGCCCGGATATCATCAAGATCGTGGCAATGACGGCTAAGTGCCGAATGGAGTATTTCAATCCAAGGAAGCCCAGGCCCAGTCTGCCGACGGCGCTGATGCCGACGAAGGTGCTGTAAGCAGCGGCAGCCATGGCGTCGGAAACCTTGATGTCCCGGAGAAATGCTACCTGATGCAGCATAAAGCCCTGCAGGCCGACCAGATAGCATGTGCCGAATATCGTCAAAAACCAGAATGCCGGGGTTCGAACCGCTTCCGCTGCGGTGAAATCCACAGGAGTGGTGTACAGAATTCTTGCGGAAGGTTCTGCGGCCTTTTTGTCCTGGTTATACACGCCATCGGGTATCTGGCCTACATCTTCGGGCTTGTTCTTGACCAGCAAGGCCGGAAGGATAACAAGAAGCACCAGCACAAATCCGGCGATGACGAGGTAGGCGTGGCGCCATCCGAATCGGTTGATAAGCGCCATTATAAACGAGACCATGACAAGTCCGCCCAAGCCTCCTGCTGTCAGCAGAATGCTTAACGCCAGGGACCTCCTTTTTACAAACCAGTTGTTGGCGATGGTGGTCATGGCGATCATTCCGCAAAAACAGCAGCCTGTGCCCAGCAGAGCGCCGTAGGCAAAATAAAGCTCCCAAAGACGCGTATGAAAGCTCACGAAAACAAAGCAGAGAATCGACAGAATGGCGCCGATCACAATCACAAGTCTGGCGCCATACTTCGCGATGCACAGGCCGGCCAGCGGACTGGCAATTCCCGCTACAACCATCGCCAGCGAATTCGCCCAGGATACGGCTGCTCGACTCCATCCAAACGCGTCGCACAGGAAAGGGAGGAATACCGGGAAGGAATAAAGCAGAAGGCCCGTCATCGCGAAATACATCACGGCGGTTACGCTCAGCACCTTCCAGCCATAGAAAGTTGCGGGTTTAACAGTGGCGTCAGTCATAGACTTTTCTCCCGGTTCAAATGAAACCTGAAGATATTTAGCGAATGCTTTTGGAATTGCCGACCTGCCCATCATGCACAATCCATGCGGATAGTGCAAGAATCCTGAGTGTAGAATCGACAGCCGTTCTGTTATTTCCGGAAGCCTCGATATTAATCAGCGGCGATGCTTTAAGAACCAGTATTCGCGGAAGGAGCGGAGACGTGGCAGGGATTCGCGGTCTTTAACTCGATTTGCGGCGGCTTTGCTGGCGATAATATCATCGATGTGGCAAACAGGAAAACCTTCCACCTCAATTCGGCGTTGCCACGCGTCCTCGAAATGCTCCAGCCCGTCGGGAGCAAAGACCAGATCGAGGTCAAACGGGCCGTTTTTAATCTGAACAAAATCTTTGCCGCGGCGGATCTCGTCAGACTGGGGCTCACTGAGAGCGAATCCCAATTCCCGTAAAGCGGCAACCAGCGCTTCTCCGTTTGCGGGTGACTTTTCGATGAACAGGTCGGCATCCTGTGTTGTATCGGGAAACCCCAGCAAGATGGCCCCCGATTTTCCGATGAAAAGATACCGCACACCATGACGTGCAAATGCGTCGCGGACTTCTTCGGCTTGCCGGTATTCAAATGCGGGCATATCCGAGCCAATCAGGAAGGTTTTGTTCACACCAGCGCCGATAGTCTTCCATTGTGTCAAAAGCGCGGAAAGGAGCGTCATCGAGAACAGGCTTATAGGTATGAATGAATGCATACTTCCAGCGCACCGGCAGAGGCCGGCGCGCAGCCGCCTCAAATTCCTCCAGCCAGTCGGCTGGTATGTGGACTACCGCTGTCGTTTCACCCATGCGGCAATTATACGATGGGCATCCGCGGGAGTCCAACATCTCAATCGCTCCGGGCAGTTGCACTATCAAAACGGATAGTCCAACTGTCCTGAGGGATAGAATCGGAATCCGTTGTGCGCACATCCTCTGCACCGGCCAATCCCAGTCCGGATTTGTTAACCATCAGTTGTTGCATCTCTTGGCAGGATTGGCTGGATGCGGGTGCAGTCGATCCTTGTTAGTGGAGCTATCTGAAACGATAGCAGGGTTCGCTTTGAACCAGGAACTATATGGCAGGGATCTGATCAGTCTAACGTTTGAGGGAGATGTTCTGGGGCCTGGCCTCGAAATCCAACACATTGGCCTGATCGGATTTCATTTCAATCTGGCCGTTAAAGGCGCCCCCTTCGAGTATCTGCAGTTTGTTGGCGAAGATTTCTCCTTGTACTCTGCCCTTTTTGCTGATTTCCAGAAGCTCGGCGGCTCTCAGGATACCTTCCATTTTGCCGCCTACGATGATTCTTTTGGCCGCGATTTCACCCTTTATGTCAGCGGTTTCGCTTAAAATTACTTCATCGGCGTAGATCTTTCCCCTGACGTTCCCATCCAGCCGCAGGATCCCCTGCATTCTCAGCTCTCCCTGCAGCTCGGACTCGGTTCCCAGGAAAGATTTCAGTTTCTCCTTATCCTTTCCGGGCATCAGGATCTCCAGTCAGATATTTCCCCGCGTCGACTGTCCTTCCGTCTTTCCAGACTTCATAGTGTATGTGGGGGCCTGTGGCTTTTCCGGTACTTCCCACGTAGCCGATGATGTCCCCTCTCTTCACTTTTTGGCCGACTTTTACCGCATTGTTCCTGTTATGGGCGTAGACGGTTGAGAATCCGCATCCATGCTCCAAAATCACGATATTCCCGCTATTGCCCATCCATCCGGAATGACTCACAACTCCATCCGCAGTCGCCCGGATCGGAGTTCTGGAATTACACGAAATATCTACACCCGTATGAAACTGGATTTCTCCGCTGAAAGGATCCGCCCTTTTCCCGTATCTCGAAGTGATTTCTCCTTCCACCGGATAGCCTTTCGGCGTGGCGACATAAATATCCTTCTGGGCCTGCAGATACTCCCTGATTTCATCAACCTTGCCAATCGTCTTCTGCAAATCCGCGATGAGGCCTGGAATATCAAGCGATCCGACCGAAGCCGGTTCCACATTTTCAAGAACTTCTTCCCTGGATTCGAGAGAAAAGAGCCGCCGGAACCTATTTTCGGCCGCCTTGAGGGCCGCCACAGTGGAATCCCATTGATAAAACTGCCCGGAGTAATATTTTACCTTCTCGACCATCGCGCTATGCTGTGATTTATAATGAAGACCGTTAACTGCAAGGCCGAGCGTATATCCTCCCCCGATTAAGGCAAGCAGGATGGTGAGTACCAATCCGACCATGGGAACCTTCAAGTTCAGAGCCTTCAGGCTGCCATGGGGAATCACCATGATCGTTACAGAGGTGAATGCCTTTTTGAGCAATACGCGCATCTTTTTCATCATAGCCCCCAACTACTCGTCGCCCTCAACGAGGCGATCCGGTCAGCGCACCGCCGGTGCTCAACAGGTATGTCCAATTTGACTGGCCAAGTCTACCACTCATTCAAGTTAGCGGCATCCAAAAATTTGTAAATTTCTCAATTAGGTCTTGGCCGGGAATTTGCCTGCCCAAGCATGTATTACCCGAGATCCTTCGGATCTTCGTGCTTTATAGTAATTAATCCGTATAGCCTGATTGCGATTCCGGCATTATCCGGCCTTTTGTTCAAAATCCTTCATGAAGGAAACAAGGGCGTCGACTGCCTCCATGGGAACGGCATTATAGATGCTGGCGCGAATGCCGCCCACAGATCTATGCCCCCGCAATCCGACAAAGCCTGCTTTCCTGGCCTGGGTAAGAAACTGCTCTTCATGGGATTCGCTGGGGAGGCGCCAGACAATATTCATGATTGAGCGGCTTTCCTTTTCCACCGGCGATTTCCAGAAATCGGTTGAATCGAGAACATCATAAATCTTCCCCGCCTTTTTCTCGTTCGTCTTCTGGATTGCCGCGACACCGCCCTGCGATTCCACCCACTCGCAGGTGAGTTTGAGCAGGTAAATCGCCCAGGTATTTGGCGTGTTATACATGCTGCCGTCGGAGATGTGTGTGGAATATTTCAGGAAAAAAGGCACGCTCTCCGAAGCCCTCTCGGCCAGATCTCTCCGGAGGATTACCACGGCAAGGCCCGAGGGTCCCAGGTTTTTTTGCGCTCCCGCATAAATCATCGCAAAACGCTTCACATCAACGGTTCGAGACAGAATCTCGCTGGACATGTCCGCGATAAGCGGGGCATTCGTTTCCGGAAACTGCATCCAGCGGATGCCTCCGATAGTCTCGTTTGTGCAGATGTGAAGGTATTCGGCGTCGGGCGAGAGCTTCAGATCACCCTTTTTGGGAATGCGCGTATAATTATCGCCTTTGCCGCTCCAGGCAACGTTCGTAGCGCCGGCAATCCTCGCTTCCTTGATTGCCTTGGATGCCCAGCTGCCCGTATCCACATAATCCGCGATTTTTCCGGGACGGCGCAGGTTCATCGGGATCATGACAAACTGCAGGCTCGCGCCCCCCTGCAGGAAGAGGACGGCGTACTCATCGGGAATCCCCATCAGGCGGCGAATGCCCGCTTCCGCCGCGTCGATAATGGCTTGAAATTCCTTGGATCGGTGGGACATTTCCATGACCGACATGCCGAATCCGCCAAGATCCAGCAACTCTGCCTGCGCTTGTTCCAGAACCGCCAAAGGCATCGCGGCAGGGCCTGCATTGAAATTATAAATACGCGCCATGTAATCGCTCCTGTCATGCAAAAGGGATGGAAACGGCTATCTTATCCATCGGCGCCCGGTCTTTCAAGGCTTTCGCGCAGGCAGGTATCCCTCCTGAACCATGCGGGTCGCTTCTTCAGCCGCTCTTTGCATATCATGAATAAGAATCCGGCCACGAATTTCACGAATTGGCTCGGAGTTAGGAGAATGAAACGAGCACTGGACACGGACGTAGACTTAGAGGTAGAAACTAAAAGCAAGGCCTCCCCTGAATGGTGAGCCGTGGGCCGCGGTGGGCTGACGGTGAGCCGAAAACCATATAACTCTACGGAGGATTTCGTATGTCGGATCATGCCGATAAAAAAACTCCCGATTGCCAGTACGGCTTAAGCCGCAGAGGGTTCCTGAGTTCGGTGAGCACCGGAGCGGTGGTTGCCATTACTCTGAAAGCGACTCCGGAAGCTCCTGCCCAGGAAATAGACGTAGTCGGCAAGCCCCTCACCATAAACCTGTTTGTGAACGGATCGCCGAGAAAAATTCAGATCGAGCCACGCTGGACGCTGGCCTATGTGCTGCGCGAGGTCCTTGGCCTGACCGGGACCAAAATCGGCTGCGAACGCGGCGAATGCGGCGCCTGCACCGTTCTGATCGATGGCAAGCCCCGGTATTCCTGCATGATGCTCGCGGTCGAAGCGGAAGGCCTTCCGATCATCACCGTCGAAGGATTGCTCGACGGCGATAAACTGGGCCCTGTTCAACAGGCCTTTGCCGAAGAAGATGCTTTCCAGTGCGGATTCTGCACGCCCGGACAAATCATGGCGGTCGAGGGCCTGCTGCGCGCCAATCCAAGTCCAACCCTCGACCAGATCCGGACCGGAGTCAGCGGGAACCTCTGCCGGTGCGGATCCTACAAGAACATCTTCAACGCCGCAGCCAAAGCTGCTGAGCTTCGGAAGCAGAAGGGGGGTGCATAATGACCGAATTTTACGACAGACTGGAAGAATCATTCCGCAGCAGCTTCGAACCGCCCTCGCCGCCGGACGGCAAAATGCAGCCCTGGACTGAGACGGAAATCGTCGGCAAGCCGTTGCCCCGGGTAGATGCTTTCGAGCGTGTTTCGGGAAAGGCGGAATACACCTATGACGTTATCCTGCCCGACATGGTTTATGCCGCAATTCTCCGGTGCCCCCATGCTCATGCAATGGTGAAAAGCATCGATACAAGCGCCGCCGAAAGAATGCCCGGCGTGGTGGCAGTCCTGACCGATAAGTCGGCCGGCGCCGACATCCAATGGTATGGAGGTGGGTATGGCGGCGGACCCATGCAAAGCAGGCTTTTTGATCCGCACTGCAGATATGAAGGAGAGGAAGTTGCCGCCGTTGCCGCTCAGACTCCCTATCAGGCATGGGACGCTCTGAAAGCCATCAAAATTGAATATGAAGTGCTTCCTTTCGTGATCGATCAGGATGAAGCGGCTAAACCGGATGCCCCCAGGCTGTTTGACGCCGGCAATGCGACAGGCAAGCCGATGCCGAATGAACGGGGCAGCGTGGAGAAGGGATTCGCCGAGGCGGACTTTGTCCTGGAAGAGACTTTTTCCACCAGCGCGCAAATGCATGCGGCTCTGGAATCGCACGGCTCCGTGGTGAAATGGGACGGAGACAAAATCACCATATGGGATTCCACCCAGGGAGTCTATGACGCCTGCATGCTCTCGTTCGCGCGAACGATGAAAATGCCGTACAACAACGTGAGAGTAATCTGCCGTTACGTCGGCGGCGCATTCGGAGCGAAGCTGGAACTCGGCAAATACACGGTCATCGCGGCGCTTCTTGCCCGCAAGGCCGCCCGGCCGGTCAAGCTGATGCTATCGAGAGAAGAAGAGATGCTCTGCGTCGGCAATCGAGCTGTGGCCCGCATGACCGTCAAGGCGGGAGTGAAAAAGGACGGCACGCTGACGGCGCTGGAACTGAAGCATGTCTATACGCCCGGGGCATATTCCGGCATGGCTTTCGTGGGATTCATATTTCAGGAGCTATACAAATGTCCCAACGTCAAGGTTACCGACAGCGGATTCTATACAAACGTCGGCCGATCGCGGGCATTCCGGGCTCCGGGATTCCCCACGGGCGCATGGGCGCTCGAGCAGATGATGGATATGCTCGCCGAAAAAATCGGCATGGATCCCGTCGAACTCCGGCTCAAGAATTTTACCGATGTCAGCCAGTCGAGGAAGCAACCTTACTCGAGCGCAGGACTGAAAGACTGCCTGATTGAGGGCGCCAAAAAGTTCGGCTGGCAGGAAGCGAAAGCCGGCAAAAAAGACAACGACCACATCATACGCGGTGTCGGAATGGCTGCCGGCCTGTGGATGATGGGATCCGGAGGCCCTCCTTACACGGCGGAAGTCAGAATGTTTGCGGATGGAGGCGTTACCATCAAAACCGGAGCAATGGACCTGGGAACAGGAACCAAAACGGCCGCCTGCATGGTCGCCGCGGAAGAGCTGGGAGTGCCGCTCGAAAACATCCGCATCATCAATGCCGACACGGCTATTACGCCGTATGCCTCGAGCAGCGGCGGCAGCATGACTCTGGCGAGCCTTGTACCCGCAGTACGCCAGGGTGCATGGATCGTCAAACGCCAGATTACGGATTGGGCCGCGGAGAGCCTCGGAGTGACTGCGGATGACCTGGAATTCAACAAGGACGCCTTCGCAAGCCGCAGCAACCCGGCAAAGAGGAGAACGCTGGAGCAGATATTCAGGGCAAAGAACGTGATGGACGTGATCGGCATCGGCAACAGAGAACCCAATCCCGCCAACAAGGTCGTCATGCCGTTCAGCGCCCAGTTCGCGGAGGTTGAGGTCAACACAAAGACCGGCGAAGTCAGAGTCATACGCATGGTCGGCGCCGACGAAAGCGGACGTGTGGTTAATCTCAAAACCTATGAGAACCAGGTATACGGCGGGATGCTTCAAGGTCTTGGATACGGCTTGATCGAGAAGAGAGTCATGGACCGTCAGACCGGGAAGATGTGCAATGCCAATCTGCATGATTATAAAGTGCCGACCGCTTTGGACGTCCCGGTAGATCACGAGGTCGTAACCGTTGATCTCAAGGACAACGAATGCAACAACGTCGGCTGTAAAGGATTGGGCGAACCCTGTCATGTGCCTACGGCAGCGGCCCTTGCCAATGCGGTTTACAATGCAATCGGCGTCCGGCCTGTCAACAGCCCGATCGATAACAGAACAATCCTTGATTTGCTCAGCAATAGGAAAAGGGGATGAGCCATGATGAATAACTTTGCATACGTAAAAGCCGGCTCGCTCGCGGAAGCGGTCAAAGCGCTGAGCACTAAAGGAGCCTGGCTCCACGCGGGAGGAACCGATCTTCTGGGATGTGCACGCAGCGAGATCATCCAGGTTGAGAAGGTCGTCAGCATCAGCGGACTCAAGCAGCTGAAGGGAATATCCGTTCAGCCGGACGGCGGCTTGAAAATCGGCGCGATGACTCCGCTGGCCGATGTCGCCGCACATCCGGCGATAGGAGCAAAGTACGGCGTGCTGGCGCAGGCGGCCGCTTCGGTCGGCAGCCCTCAAATCCGCCAGCAGGGCACAATCGGAGGGAACCTTTGCCAGAAGCCTCGCTGCTGGTATTTCCGGACCGATATCCAGTGCCTTAAGAAGGGCGGAACCAAATGCTATGCGATCAGCGGAGAAAACCAGTATCACGCCATCTTCGGAGGCGGACCCTGTTTCTTCGTGCATCCGTCGGATGTCGCCGTCGCTTTGACGGCGCTCGACGCCCGGATTGTGATCACCGGTCGTTCCGGAAACAAAACGGTCCAGATTGAGAATTTCTTCGTCAGTCCCAGGAAAATCGTCGCCAGGGAAAATGTCCTTTTGCCCGGCGAGATAATAACGGAGATACGCGTTCCTCCTGTCAGTGGATCGGCGAAAAGCTCCTATCGCAAAATCACCACGCGCAAATCCTGGGATTTCGCTCTCGCCAGTGTTGCGGCCGTATTGCAGATTGAAAACGACACGGTCCGCGCGGTCCGGATGGCGCTTGGAGGCGTCGGGCCCTATCCGTGGCGGATAGAAGCCGCCGAGAAGCTGCTTGCCGGGAAGAAGCTCGATGCCGCAGCAGCGGCCGCAGCCGCAGAGGCGGCCGTGACGGGGGCTTTCGCGCTGAGAGACAATGCCTACAAGATCGAAATGGTCAAAGGAGCCGTCGAAGAATCCCTTATGTCACTCATCTGATTCCAAAGATCTTTTTTCTTCGAGTCTTCGAGTTTTTGAGTCTTGGAGATTGCCGCTAAGGCTCAAAGGCTCTAAGACTCGAAGGTAATTCGAGATCGGCTTGCATCCTCTCCCGCTCTTGCCCCCACTGGGAAATGGTGTAAAATAATCCGTTACTTACGGAGAGGATGGCGGCTTCCGGCGTTGATCTCCGCCGTTCTCAAAAGCCCTCAACCATAAAACCTCTGCATAAGCGGTTCCCCGCTTTAATGGAATCTGTGTGGGAGAATATAAATGGCATTACTGACCGAACGAGTCGAATGCAAGGAATTGCTGGACAGGCTGATGCCTGTGGAAGAGGCGGTCAAATTCGTTTCCGACCGCTGCAAATTGGCCATCAGCGGTTTCACCAAATCAGGAGAGCCGAAAACCTTCATACCTGCGTTGGCGAATTACCTCCGGCAATATGCTCCAAAAACGAAAATCGGCCTGTTCAGCGGTGCTTCTTTATCCGAAGATGTCGAAAATCCCATCGCATCGTTTGTGGGCAAACGCGGTCCCTATATGTCTTCGAGCGCTTCGCGAAAGCTGATTAATGCCGGTGAAATGGATTTTACGGACGTACATCTGTCCGCATTTGCGCGTAATCTCATTTACGGCTTCTACGGTGACATCGATCTTGCAGTGGTAGAGGTGTCGAGGATACGGCCGGATGGCAGCGTGATCCTGTCGTCCTCCGTCGGAGTGTCGGCCGAGGCGCTCACCAAAGCCAAAAAGATCATTCTGGAAGTGAATCCCTCTATTCCCGACTACACCGGGTTCCACGACATTGCGATACCGAGCGTTCACCCGCACGCCGGCTGGCCGATACCGATCGTCAATGTTTCGGACCGCGTCGGCAGCCCGTACGTGGATATCGACAAGAACAAAGTCGTAGCCATAATCGAATCGAACAAACCGGATTACCCGGTGAGCTTCAAGCCAACATCGGAAACCGACCGCCGGATCGCGGAAAATGTGATCGATTTTCTGATGTACTGCCACAAGACTTTCAATTGGGGCAAGCGCCTGCCGCCCATTCAGTCGGGAGTCGGCAATGTTGCCAATGCCATCGTCGGCGAGCTTTACAGGTCTCCTTTCCAGAAAATCCGTTTCTGGACCGAGGTCTTCCAGGACGGCATGATGCGTTATGTGGAAGACGACGACAAGTTTGAAAGCGCCTCCGCGACGGCGTTGTCCTTTTCGGAATCGGGCAGGGACGAATTCATGCGCCTGTTCAAGCGGTGCCGCGAAAAGGTTGTGCTCCGGCCGATGTGGCTTTCCAATAATGCCGAGATGATTACGCGCCTGTTTGTCATTGCAATGAATACGCCGATCGAAGTGGATTTTTACGGCCACGTCAACTCGACGCACATTGACGGGTCGAGAGTAGTCAACGGATTAGGCGGCAGCGGAGACTTCTTCCGAAACGCATACCTCAGTATTGTTCATACGCCTTCCGTCCGGCGCCTCAAAGACGGCCGGTTCGTCAGCTGCGTGATGCCTTATGTCCGGCACATTGATCATACGGAGCATGACATCAATTGCGTGGTCACGGAGCATGGATTCGCGCTTAATACGGAAATACGATCCGCCCGGCGGCGCGCGGAAGACATCATAAATAAATGCGCGCACCCCCATTTCCGGCCCGTGCTTCGCGATTATCTGAGGCTCGCGGGAGGCGGAGACGAGCCGCGGGCGACCAGCATCAATCTGCTCAACAGCTGGTGGAAAGACTACGATGCGGCTTGCCAAAGCTTTCCCGGCAGCCGGACCGAAGAGAAGGAAGCCCTGCCCGTCCGCGAAAAGCAGGATTGGGAAACCCACACTCTGCGCTATTGGTGGTAGCCGCTATTCATCCCGCTCCTTTTTGGCTTGGACATGGACTTGGTCTTGGACCAGCGTTTTTCAAAGCAGAAATGTCTGCAAAGATTCACCGGCTATTGGTCCACGTCCACGTCCAAGTCCACGTCCAAATCCAGCAGTGTATGGAATGTAACGATAGGACTTGGTCTTGGACCAGCGTTTTTCAAATCAGAAATGTCTGCAAAGATTCACCGGCTATTGGTCCACGTCCAAGTCCACGTCCACGTCCAAATCCAGCAGTTTGTGGAATGCAACGATTGGACTTGGTCGTGGACATGGACTTGGTCTTGGACCAGCGTTTTTTTAGGCAAATATGCCTGCAAAGATTCATCGGCTATTGGTCCACGTCCACGTCCACGTCCACGTCCAAATCCAGCAGTGTATGGAACGTAACTATTGGACTTGGTCGTGGACATGGACTTGGTCTTGGACCAGCGTTTTTCTAGGCAAATATGCCTGCAAAGATACACCGGCTATTGGTCCACGTCCAAG
>JAFGIY010000055.1 GCA_016929335.1 Acidobacteriota bacterium
CATTCACTAAGCGGTAAGACTGCGGCGTACAAAACTCGGGCAACCGGCGAGTGTCCCAAAAAATACGTTTCCTCGTGATCGGCAACATGAATTGGCTCGCGGACGCTGCAAGGCTCAAAATAGGCGAGATGCAGGCTGTTTTGAAGCGGAAATGAAGCGCGAAGCGAACTGGGATGATGCGTTTTCCGTAATAGGGTATTGGGTAGAAGTTGAGAATCTTACCAATCCCAGTATTAAACCTAGCGGCGATATCATCGGCTGCTGGCCCGAGGACTAAAAGTAGCAGATGATTTGAAGCCCAAATTCTATCAATGGAAAGTAAAAGCTAGAAATAGTTGGCCAATTCTAAGAGTAAAGAACCATAAACGCGCATCTGGGAAACTGGGAAATATGCCTGAGGACATTCGTGCTTATTCTCGGCGTGCTAATGCTGTTGGGCGGGGTTGCCATGTTGATCTGTCCAGCGGCAATGCGAGAAGCGGTCAACTCAATCTTCCTCAGCCGCCCGCATAGCTCCCAGCTAACAATGACTATGGTTTCCGGCGTGGTCAGGGTGATTATGGGAGCTTTGTTGATATACTCGGCATCTAAAATCGAAAGACGCAGCATATCTCGTTAAGTAGCGACCCAACGAAGTGCACTATTGTCCTGAAACGCGCCCCCGGAACACTGAGCTAATACGGAGGTTCGCCCTGTATTGACTGGACTAGCTTGAGGGCGTTCGACACCTGCTCCCTGGTCCCCCTGAAGACAATCCATACTCCGCCTTCCGCGCCGCTGACGCCCCCTGCGCTCGATTGGAAGGCCGTTGCCCCCGTCAGCATCTTGATGGCCTCCAGTTCCGTCACGATTTCTCCCGTGACAAGCCACATGGAGGGAATTGTAGAGCCGGGGAACGGCGAGGATCCGCTGCCGGCGGGGATATCCAGCGATTCCACAGGCTCACGCATCTTCAATGTGGTATCCACGAGGTCACCCGCAACCAGCTTCTCAAGCCCCACAGGGATGACGAGGTGCGCCTTGCGCGCAATGATGAAGGGCATGGTGCTTCCCGTTGTGCCCCCGGAGGGATCAAGGATATTGATTGCCGCCATTTTGTTCCTGTAGTCCAGGGCGTTCGCTCCCTTCATGACGACGTCGCCCGCTTTCAGCTTCTTCACGGCATCGGCAAGTGATATATCAACAACCTTGCCCTTCTCCAGCATCAGGTGGTTTACCGGTTTCGCCGGGGATAGTTTTTTGGTCGCTTTCTCGGGCTCAATCCTTCCCGTCACAAATGCCGCATGATCGACTTTCTGCCCGGTGATCTCCTCCGCCACGTAGGCGTTGGTTGTTCCCTTGATGATAATGACCATGCCGTTTGTGAGGGCGTTCTTGACAATCGGCATCTGTGCTACTGCTTTGGCGATCAGCCTCTTCGATTCTGCAACGGTCAGGATCACTCCGCTCTGGACGATCTTCGCCTGTTCCGCTGCCGCTAGCCCCCCGACAAAAACCCATGGAAGGAGCAGAACCGTCACAAGAACAAAAAGTCTTTTCCCTGCCGTACGGTTGACCATGATTTATCCTCGTAACTGTTTGTATGTCGCTTGACTAGAATTATCGGACCCCCTTCGGACCTCAATCTGATTCCAACAGCCGATTTGAGCGAGCGCAAGCTGGCTGAAGCGGCTCTGCGCAGCCGCTGGGATCAACAGTGGGTTCGGCTGAAGCTCGGCTGATAGGCCAAACAAAAATCCCTTTCTCAAACGCGGGCATCCTTCCATAGGTTCTCCTCTGCGCATGAAAATAGGTAGCATGTAGACTATGCAACCTTTACCGTGCGATTTTATGCAACGATCATGATCATATCATAGGGTTTCGATGTGGAATGTGGACCGGCGGACGAGCCGGGGCCTTTTAGTGCAGTTTGTCGGTTGTTTTGCTTTACTTCAATGCCATTGGAATAACGATTTGTCTTAAGGAACGAGAAGCGGCTATCAGAGAAGTGTCAAATTCGATGAGAAGACCCGCATTAAAATTGGGAAATCACCTTCTGGCGTAATCTCTGCGAGCGGGACTTCGCGGGACTCAGCGTCGAGCCAGTGCTACAATGAGGATCCGAGCGAGACGGATATCCGGCATGGCTTCCACCCCTCGATCCCGATGGGCATAAAAGCGCTGATGGAAAGACTGGGGCCGCTTTACAGCATTTTTGGTTGGTGGCAGTGGAGAATTAAGGAAGCCTTTGGTCCCAACATGATGTCAAAACCAACGCCCTGTAATGGAACTGCGCGGCTCTGAAGGGCTGAATTTCCGGAACGGGAGGTGATTATTACGGAGCAATCAGCAAACCATAGGACGATCCATGAACCGGCGCGGGAAGTCAGCGTCTGCCAGGAAGCCGATGTGGTGGTAGTTGGCGGTGGCGCGGAATGGCGCAAGCACAGTGCTCCTGGAAAGATACGGCCATCTGGGAGGTATGGCTACCGGAGGGCTGGTGTTGGTGATCATGCCCATGAGCGACGGCACGGCCGAGCAGCAAATTGCCGGACTCTGCCAGGAGGTGGTTGACCGGTTGGATGTCATGGGCGCTGCCATTCATCCAGAGAAGAAAGACCTGGGATCGAGCGATAGCAGGCTGGTGAGCTGCTGGAAGCGTTACGCTTTCAGCGTGATTGAAGGAAAGATCAGATTAAGCGCCACTGTTGACCCCGAGGCGCTTAAGTGTGTCCTGAATGACATGGTAACAGAGGCGCGAGTAAGTCTATTGCTGCATTCATTGGAAACCCGGGCAATTGCGCAACAGAATGAATTGCAGGGAGTAATTTGTGAAAGCAAGTCGGGCAGACAGGCAGTATTGGGAAAAGTAATCATCGATGCTACAGGCGATGGCGATGTTTTCGCGTCTGCAGGCGCCCCTTTCGACAGTACGATGAATCCTGCAATGAGGTCTTCCCGTTTGGCATTAACCTTTCGGATGGGCAATATCGACTCAAACAGATACTTCTCCTTCCGGGAATCGGAGGCGCTGAAGCATGCCGACTTGATGCGCGAGCTCGAAGGTCTGGGAGGCTTCACCATGTACATCAAGACGACGCGCGAGGACGTGATGTGGGTCAACAATTTTATTCCCGGGCTAAATCCCCTGAATGCGGCCGATCTGACTTGGCTGGAAATCAACGGGCGCAAGAGGGCTCTGATAACGCAACGGTTTTTAAAGGAGCATGTGCCCGGTTTCGAGAGCAGCTTTATTATGGATACCGCCTCGCAGATTGGCGTACGCAGCAGCCGAAGACTGATTGGCGAACACATTCTAACGGAGCAGGACATATTCTCCGGCACGGTATTCCCCGACACCATAGCGGTGTGTCCGGATTTCCGCCATACCGTATCGCCGGAGCATCCCCACTGGCATGTGCCTTATCGCTCTCTGATACCCAACCATGTGGACAGGCTGCTCGTTGCCGGGCGCTGTTTTTCCTCGGATCCGGTGGCCAACGACTTGCTGGCCCCGATTCAATTTTGTATTGCCATGGGGCAGGCTGCCGGCACGGCAGCCGCGCTGGCGATAAAGCACGGCGTTGCTGTCAGGCGCCTGGATTATAGGCTCCTGCACAATTCTCTGGTTGACCAGGGCGTACCACTTCCCAATATTGAAAGCTGATTTCGGTACTCTAAATTGGCCCACTTCGGAACTTTAATTTGGCCCACCTTTA
>JAFGIY010000056.1 GCA_016929335.1 Acidobacteriota bacterium
AATGCGATGCTCCAAAAACTTGACCATCCAATCGTGATTAATTTTATCGAAGTAGCTTCGAATGTCCGCATCCAAAATCCAGCTGATCTTCTTGAAACGAATTCCTATTGCAAGAGCGTCCAGTGCAACATGCGCCCGTCGCCCCGGCCGGAATCCGTACGAGAATCCGAGAAAGTCCACCTCGTATATGGCATTGAGCACCTCGGTTACAGCTCGCTGGACAATTTTGTCCTCCAGGGCTGCAATCCCCAACGGCCGTCGCCGACCGTCGGCTTTGGGTATGTAAGCTCTGCGAGATGGTTTCGCTCGATATGCGCCCCGCTGCAATCTCGCATGCAGATCTTTGACATTTCGGTCCAGATCGGCTTGGCATTGCTCCCATGTTACCCCGTCCGTACCCGGCGCAGCCTTCCTCTTGATCTTCAGGAACGCCTGCCTGAGTCGTTCTTCCGTAACGTGGTGAAAGAGCGCTGTGAATCGCTGTCCCTTGTTTCTGATCGCTGCCTCACGTATACGTTCCAGTGCATTTGGCACGCTTTCCCGGCACTGCGTCCGGTGCGTGTTTTGCTGGCCCGTATTCTCCTTGGTCAACCCCCTTCCCTCCACCACCTCCGCCGCAGGCTGCCCTGCTTTGTTCGGCAGCTTTGCAGGTACTATAGGGTTGTCCGACTTCCCCCGCCCGTTCATTGCTGGATTGCGGCTATTGGCCTTCCCAGCACGTCCTTCAGGGCCATCCTCAAAAGGAAGGCAAGGGATCTCCCGGTTCTCGCGCATGGAGTTTCCATACGTGCTGGAGGTCTTCGACCGCGCAGGGTTGCTTATGCCCTCGCCTTTTTGGGCATAAGCATGTTGCCTTCCGCTCAGGACAACGTCGTCGGCACCCTGTTTGCACCTATTATCGCGGCTCAATACTCCGCCCATATGTACCCCTGTCAACGCTTCACCTGTGTCCTTACGGGCACCGGCACATGACTCGGGGCCACCGCGGCTGGCTGGGCCTTCGGTGTAAGACTCTTTCATTCTCAACTCCATGCGGGTTTATCCCGGCGCTATCTGTCCTTGCGGCAAGGACACGCCTGTTTCAATAGGATCCATCTAGTCCCGTCCACAACCGGCACGGTTGGACCAGCATGGCCCAGGAACATCCGATCCCCGGCGCGGTGTTCCTGGCGCAAGTAGATGTCGATCTTTTGCGCCCCAGCTCCGTAAAGCTCGCAAACGCAACTGTATTCTAAGCGGTAACCAAGGTGCATCTATCGGTAGCTTCCAGAATGAGTCTTTCATTGCATTGGCAACACGGACCGGTTGGTGCGGAGGATGTAGCTCGCTTACCGCTTACTATATTTCTGTTCCTGAACACTCAGTTGAAGAGGTAATCTTAAAAGGCCCCCCCATCAATGAACACTGAGAAGGCCCGGTGGTTTCCTTGGGACCATACCAAGTCCGGGCCTTCTTGAATTCTCTGAAGTAGCAATCAAATGCGGATCGTAGGTAATTCATCAAATACTAAGGCATTGAGTCATCCAACGGTGATTGTCAGATTGGATATTTTTACCGTACCAACTTCATTAAAAAATCCGATGCGTCGATCTCTGCAAGCTAATATGAATATGTCTCGCTGTGTATGGTCGTTTGGATCCTCAAATGTGTATGTTGTTCCATCAACAATACAAGCAAAACGATTGCTAGCGAAATCAATATCAATTTCCGCATGGAGCAATTCTTTGATAGGCAGCTTTTGAGGAGTCGCGTGAAATTCAAAATCCCACCAGTACCTTTGAGAGGATCTGAGAATGCCATTGGCGCAGTCTAGCTCTGGCCGGCGATCCAACCTCAGCATTCGAAAATTGCCCGGATCAACATAGTTGAATACAAAATTCAGGAGCGAGCTTGGAGAGAAATCGAGATCACATGCGAGATGAAAATTATTTTTGACTGGTTCGCGCATCACGATAAATGAATGATGCCGAGTGTGCGAACGTGGCAAATTTAGAACGCCTTGTGAATCGTATCGTGGTTCTCCGCAAATCTTCTCGAATATTTGTTTGCCGATGATAAGATTGCAATCCAAAGCTTGTATTGTAGCATTAAGCAATCCGAGAGCCATCTGAGCTTGGCCAAGCCCAACATTCAGATTCTTGTCTACTTGGACCTGTGGGTGTACAAAATTGCGATATAATCTGAAAAGTTGATAGAAACCCTCATAGTTTGGTATCCCTGCGAGCAGATTGAAGCTTCCAACTTTCGAAAGGACTTTATACAAATTCTCAATGGTTAAATCATCAAACGCTATTCTGTCACCATTCCGTTTCGTCGGATAATCTGGTGGGTTCAGTGCCAGAATTTGCGGCTTGTACAGGGCTGCAAGATGTTTAAAAATTCCTTCTATAGCGCCGATGGAAAGAAACACAGTGCTGTAATTAGCATTTGTCGGGAACACATTGTCCAATTCCTCCAGTCTTTCTCGGAGGACTTCTCTCAAGTTCGCATCGTCGATGAAATCCAAGTGCTTCAAGGTTATTTGGGTTTGCACGATCATATATTCCTCGGATTCTGAAGGAATGTGCATCTGACGAGATGGGCAGGAGAGCTAATAATCATCATATCCTTCTTATTGGAACTCTGACAGAATTTCATATTCCAACTGAAGATCCTCATGCGCCGCGCAAGCTGCACCTTCAAGACTTTCCAAAAGGCCATCAAAAATCGCACAAAAATCAAAAAGATTAAACGTAAAGTGAGGTTTAAGTGAAGCATTCCCCTTGGTGTCTAGCGGATAGCGGAATGCGACTGATTTTTTATCCACTTGAACAAGTTCATCAATGAATTTTCGAAAATCCTCCTGAGTCCGGAAGTGTGGCGTTCCAAGATCCCACTCCCATTCATATACATTAAAAATGCGCTCCAAATTTTGTCTGAGGATATCTAGGCTATGTGTTGAAAGAAGCCTGTCATTGTCAATCGTCTCCATATCTTTGAGTTTCAGCATTGGCGCCGCGATTAATATAACTGCCTTCAAATATAATTCAAGCGCATGCCTATATAGAAATACGATTGGATATGCACGAAAGTCATTCATTGGGCTTGTGTAAAGTCCCATGTGAGTATCTCTTTTTAGAGATTCGACTGCTTCCTTTGCCACCAAATGATATGATTGTGCATAAAAGATAAACTCTTCCCACGGAGAACCATGCCAATTCAGAATGACAGTTCCTCTTGAAGCTACATCCTTGCTAAAAAGCTTTTTCTTGCTCATTTAGTGAAGTGCGCCTCGACAGCAAAATTGTTTAAGCTGCTGCGAACGGTATTTGGTAAGAGATCCTTTTACTATTGTTGGTATTTGAATATGCCTTTTTATTTCCCAAAACCAAATATGTCTAGAGAGACGGCTAGCCATTTGGCAACATGATAGGAATGTTCCGGGTTTCCCTCATCATCATAGTCTACAGCCATATCTGCAAATTGATAAACCAAGTCAAAAGCTTCGTCTGCGGTGGGAACAATCACAAGCGTTTCCATTGGATTAAGCCGTAAAAAGTCGGTCTTAACACGCCATTCCCGTTCCCATGTAAAATCGATTTCCTGATCGGGATCGTATGGCACAAAGCGGTATTTTTGATCGTCAGGAAAAGCCTCAAACGCATTGGGGTGATCATAAATCACTGGTCGTCCACCTTGGGAAAAAGCCAGTTCTTATTTACGGCAATTCCATAAGGCTCATATCGTGGACGTTCTTTTTCAGAAGCAGCAATTTCAACCAATGAAAATATTGAGTTAAATTCATGTATTGGAGCTTCTGTAAAACAAACGCAGTTATTGCCGTAGGTCCAGCGCGATGTTCCATTGAGTTGTCCTTCATGCAAAATCCTTTGAAGAACAGAGCCAGCGGATGAAGATCCAACATAGTGCTCCGTTCCGTATTCGGTTGTCCACTTGACAGAACCCTCATTTGTGCTCCGCGTAAAATGGAAAAGAAGATTACCCAAATCACGTCGTACAAGTTTAATTCTTTTTAATAACTCAGGATTTAATTCTGGCGCAATGTGCTCGGTCATCTCTGCCTCTGGACAGCAAATGTTTTGACGCGAATTATGCCCTCGAAAGCAGATTTTGTGAAATAAAAAGCCGTGTGGCGAAACAATAAGGATGCACGGCACCGTTGCCGCTTCATGAAGCCGAAGGGCAGGGCTGACCTTCGACAGTCCTGCCCTGATCTCATTCAGCAAAAGGAAAAGGGTTAAATTGTTGAGAAGGCTTTGATAATCAGGAATGAGGCTCGATGCTCAGGGCTGTTATGTCGCTCTGAAAATCCGTGTGTCGACGGTTCAATTCCGCCCCCCGGCACCACTTCAGATTTCCTCTTGATCAAACCTTCCCAACAACTTAACGCCATCAATTCTTACCTCTTGATTATGTATGCCATTTTGGCCTACCATATATCCATCCAAGAAAGAAGGAATCCAGCCATACGCGAAAGTGCTCTACCTGTCGCCTATCTTGGAAAAGCGGGCGTGGAGCGCAGTTGTCGGAGTGGTTGCCCATGAATTGGCCCATATAGTGCTTAGGCATCCAGTTGAGGGCGTAGACCCTAAAACATACAATGATAATGAAAAGGCAGCATGGCTGAAAGTTGAAGAATGGGGATTTGTTGCTCAGTCACGAAGATGTCAGGCAATCCACAAATGGCGGGAATCATACGACAAATATCGGATACAAAAACTGAAAGATAACAGTGGTTAATCCGGCCGGAAGCATTATCAGATTGCGCCGCCCGGTTCATTTTTTAAATTGCCGGGCTTTTTCTGTACCCATCCACAAACCTGTCACAGTAGAATTTAGCCGCTCCCATCTAAGAGCACTTGGTGGAGGTCCGGTGGCAAACCTGGGACGCCATTAAAGCCGGACATCCTTATATCCCGGAAATAAACCTCGATTATCACTTGTAGAATGGCCAAGACTGGGTTTACACAGCGAGGATGGGGAATTTCTGTTGCCGATCACGAGGAAACGTATTTTTTGGGACACTCGCCGGTTGCCCGAGTTTTGTACGCCGCAGTCTTACCGCTTAGTGAATG
>JAFGIY010000057.1 GCA_016929335.1 Acidobacteriota bacterium
GCAGGACCAAGTCACCAACTGCACCGGTGGCACACGCGGAAGAACAAACTTTTAAGGTGATCCATCCGTTTCACCCCTTATGCGAGTGCGAGTTCAAACTGGCATCTGTTTACCAAACCTGGGGTGAGAATCGTGTTTACTTTCATGACGAGAATCAGCGTCTGCGCGCCATACCTGCGGATTGGACAAGCCTGGCTACCCAAGATCCGTTTATCATCCTCGCGGCAGGCCGGAGTTGGTTTCGTGCCACAGACCTGCTGGAACTGGTTCAGATGATTCACTGGAGGGAATGTGGAGTGTAAGGCGTATTATGCCGCATATGTAATGTGTATTATGCCGATTCATGGCGAATTGGCAGGATGCAGAACAATGCCTTATATGTTTGATTTTCTATATATATCATTATTTACAGCGATTAATTACTTGACGCGACCTGGTGATCGTGAGATATTGTATATAATACTATTTACATCATTCCAAGGAGATCCCATGCCCGGCTTAAAGCCCGAGAAACCCAAAACTGAAGCTCTCCGGCGGCAGCGCGCCTTGAACCTGCATCCCGAGCGGGTCACCGATCCGCTGTTTCAGCAGAGCGAGTTTTACGACCCGCTCGATCTTGTTCAGGTCAAGTACGAGATGCTGCGCCAGGTTCATGTCGACAAAGTCCCGATCAACCAATCCGCAGCGGCTTTCGGATTCTCACGGCCGACCTTCTATCAGACGCAGTTCGACTTTGAACGGCAAGGCCTGTTCGGGCTGATTCCCAGGAAAAAGGGACCCCGGAGGAATCACAAGCTCACGCCCGAAGTTCTGGACTACGTACGTCAGGAGCAAGTGCAAGAACCCTCCTTGTCAGCCGGCGAAATGGCGGATCGGGTCAAGAAGCGCTTTGGTACCGTTGTCCATCCTCGCAGCATCGAACGGGCTCTGATGCGGGAGAAAAAAAAACGAGATGAACAACACTCGAGTGCAACCGAAGGTTAAATCTCAGGAGAATCTGCTGGCGGCTTATGAGGATCTGCGCTGTCGCATGGCAGGATGTACGGACGGATGGCGAGAAGCATTTGGACTCGCTTTGTTTCTCCGTCAAGGCATGGCGGCATGGATGGAAGCCTTGTGTCAGCCAGCGGCTTTTGTTTCCGAACGATTTCATGAAAAGGGTCGTTCGGATCCGGCGATGCCGCTCGATCTGCGCGCGGAAGCAGCCAGGATCCTGACGGCAATGGCTGTGAGCAGCTTTCAGGAGATGCGAAAATGAACGCCGAAGCACAGACGAAGATTACGGCAGGCCATCTTCAACGTAAGGTTTATCTATATGTCAGGCAATCCACTCTGCACCAGGTACTGGAGAACACCGAAAGCACGCGGCGGCAATACGATCTTCGCCAGCGGGCCGTGGCTCTGGGCTGGCTACTCGAAGACATCATCGTGCTCGATGAGGACCAGGCGCAATCGGGAGCTTCGACCGTCGGGCGCGAGGCCTTTCAACGGCTCGTCACCGAAGTCAGCATGGGCCGCGCAGGCATCGTACTTGGCCTGGAGGTTTCACGGCTGGCAAGAAACTCGGCGGACTGGCATCGACTGCTGGAGATCTGCGCGGTTACCAACACTCTGATTTTGGATGAAGACGGCATTTATGATCCTGCTTATTTTAACGATCGAATGCTGCTGGGCTTGAAGGGAACCCTGAGTGAAGCGGAACTGCATTTCATGAGGGCTCGAATGCGCGGGGGGTTGTTGAACAAAGCCAAACGCGGAGACCTGGTGCTGCCGCTTCCCATCGGGTTGGTCTACGACGGCGAGCAACGTGTCGTGCTTGATCCCGACCAGCAGGTGCAAGGAACTCTTCGCCTTTTCTTTGAAACCTTTCGGCGCACAGGCGCCGCCTCAGCCACCGTGAAAGCATTTGAAAAGCAGGGAATCCCTTTTCCGCGCCGGGCTATGGGCAGAGGAGTCCGCGGCAATTTGCTTTGGGGGAAACTCGAACTTTGTCAGGCCTTGCACATCCTACGGAATCCACGCTACGCCGGAGCTTTTTTCTATGGCCGAACCCGAAGCCGCAAGAAGCTTGATGGCAGCTTCTCGGTGATTCCCCTACCGCGGGACCAATGGCACACACTACTGGTCGGGGCTCACCCCGGATACATTTCCTGGGAAGAGTATGAGCGAAACCAGCGCATCCTGCGAGACAACGCTTTGGCCTACGGTACCGACCACCGCATGAGTCCGCCGCGCGAAGGACCCGCGCTTCTGCAGGGCCTGCTTATTTGCGGAATTTGTGGGTATCGAATGACGGTCCACTATCACCGGTACGCGCGGGGCCTGACGCCGGAATACCTCTGCCAAAGACGCACGGCCGTGCGGAGCGCGGCGAATCGCTGTCAGGCCCTCTGCGGCATGGAAATAGACCAAGCGATTGGGAATCTGCTGATAGAGACTCTCACACCGCTGGCGCTCGAGGTAGCATTGAATGTGCAGCAGGAGTTTCAATCCCGCCTGGAGGATGCGGATCGCCTACGCCGAGCCCAAGTGGATCGTGCCGGCTATGAGGCCGATCTGGCGCGTCGACGCTACATGCAGGTCGATCCGCTGAACAGGCTCGTCGCCGATTCGCTGGAGGCGGACTGGAATCAAAAACTGCGCGCTCTTGCTGAAGCCAAGCAAGAGTACGAACGCCAGCGCCAGGCGGACAAACAGATGCTGACCGAGCAACAGCGCAGCCAGATTCTGGCCCTGGCCACGGATTTCCCCAGACTCTGGCGTGATTCCAGCACACCGGACCGCGAACGAAAACGAATGCTGCGGCTTCTCATCGAAGATGTCACCGTACTCAAGGGCAAGGAAATTACCGCACACGTCCGTTTCAAAGGGGGAGCCACCAAAACGTTAATGATTCCTCGTCCGGTCAACGAGATGGGGCAGTCCAAAACCAGTCCCGAGGCAGTTGAAGAGATCGACCGGTTGCTCGATCACCATGGGTATCGCGAGATCGCGGCCATGCTGAACGCGCGCGGCTTTCTTACGGGCACCGGCAGGCTGTTCAGCGGAGAATCCGTAGCCCGGATTTGCCGCACACGCCGGCTCAAAAGCCGTTATAATCGCCTTCGCGAAGCCGGCTTCCTCACTTCCAAGGAGATGGCTAAAACACTGGACGTTTGCGAAAAGACTATTCGGGAGTGGCGTCGAAACGGCCTCATTCAGGGCCACGCATGCATCGATGGAAACCTTTACCTATACGAAGCTCCGCGGCAGGACTTGCCGCCGAAAAACAAGGGGAGCAAACTCATCGACCGTCTACGAAATATGAAGGTTGTTCATTCTCGTGGTCAGGAGGTGCAGTATGAAGCATAGTCCCA
>JAFGIY010000058.1 GCA_016929335.1 Acidobacteriota bacterium
GGCCTGGTGGCCGGCCTGGACTTCAAATCCAGTTGTGGTTCACCGGAAGGTGGGCTGGGTGGGTTCGATTCCCATGCACCTCCGCCAAGTCAATTGACGATTGACGAATTACGATTGACGAATGATAAGCCCCAGAGCCTTTTATTATTGACCCATCATTGACCATTCAATGGGTTGCATCGTTCGCTTCATTGGACTTCTCTTCTCCGTTTTGCTCAGAACCGTTACCATGATGGCCAGATTGTGCCCAAATTGTGCCCAAACTTTTGCCTGGATGATGCTCCACTTTGGCTGAGGTAATCTGCGGAGGCGACAACTATCCCACAATTGCCGGGCGGAAAACATTTCATCCAACAAGGCTTTTCTGACGAAGAATCCAATATCTGCGAAGCAACGCAGACCGCAGGATCCGGCATCTGGAGAATTGGATATGAATGACACTGCTCAGAAAGAAAACATGACAAAAGCGGCGGCCGCGGCCCTTCACTCGCTCAACGGATTTCTTTCTGCATTGCAGCGCGGTTCACCGGACGAGGCATTCGAATACTTCAGCACTGAACAACGGATGGATACGCCTGTCACGGAATTCGTTGAGGGCTATCGCGCAGGCCTGATCAGGCTGGTGAATTTTAATCTCGAAGGCGCAGAGGAAGCCGATCCCGATGCAGAGGGATTGGGAAAGATCCAACAATCCGTTCTCATCCCGAAGGGGACCCTTCATCTGGAAGTGACGGCAGAAGATTATGGCCTGCATGCTCCCGGCGCCCGGATCCGGAAGGAAGTACCGCTCAGTTGGATTTTACTCATCCGGGAAAATGGAGTCTGGCGAATTCAGAGCAAAGGATGGGGTCCGCTTCATACGGTTCGATTCTTCGGCAGGCCCAAAACGATCATCGACAAGACTCCGAACGCACCCCCTGTCCAGTTCATGCGCTATGAAGACGATCATCGCAAGTACCGGATTGCCCTGATCGAGAACTGGGAAGACTTCTCAGGGATTCCGTCGCTCAAGACTCCGGCGGCTCGGCTCGGCACAAAGGTCATTGGTTTCATCAAGAGAACGGGATCGGCGCCCATGCCGAATATTACGATCCAGACATACGATATTTCCAATCGTCCATCAGTGCAGACGGCAATGGATTATGTGGAATTGGCGCGCAACAGCGGGCAGGGGAAGGAGCTCTCCTCTCCTGCCGGATTCTCACACAACGGGCCGACCGGCGTGCGCTGGGAATATGAACTCGTGCATGGGCGGCGCGGTCGATCGGTCACCGATTACTACCTGCATGGGCGAACGTTGATTATGGTGTCCGCTGTCGGCGATCCCGGTCAGTTCGAAAGCGATAGGAAAGAACTGATCTCTATTCTTGACTCATTCCGTTTCGAAGAGAAAAAGCTATAAGCGAAGAAAGCGCAGATCTGAATCGGTTTGCCGCGGCAATCAGATGCTGCTCAGTGCAGGCTGTTTTTCAGCAGATCGAGCTTTTGTGCGTACAGGAGCTTATTGTCGGGATCCACGGCATATTTCTTTGCGAGCTGCAGATTGGATTCCATCTTTTTCCTGTCGCCGAGCAACGCATGTATCCGGGCGACGGCAAAATAGAAGGTGTGATCGTCGGGATTCAGCTTGATTGCACGTTTCAGGTGGGCAAGAGCCTCGGAATGGTTGCCCTGTTCCCAATATCCCAATCCCAGGCTGAAATGATAATAGGGATTCCTATCGCGGAACTTCTTCACTTTCTTCTGAAGACGGGCTGCTTCTTTGAATTTGCCGGTCTTTTCATAAACGGCTGCCAGGCTGGACATGGCGGCATAATTGTTCGAGTTTAGTTCCAGCGCTTTGCGATAATGCTGTTCAGCTTCAAGCAACCGGCCGGTCCTCGCCCGCACCCCACCGAGATTCACATAAACTCCGTCCATAGTCGGATCAACCTGCAGGGCTGCGGCAAAATTCAGCTCCGCGAGCTCGTAATCGGCATGGCCGAGTTCATCCACCCCCATATTATTGAAGAAGTGCGCAAAGCCTCTTTGATCCGCAACAATCCGGCCTCCGCTCTGGATGGGGACAATTTGCGGGAAAACGTCGATGGTATAGACCTCTCCATCGATAAACACGGCAACATTAAGATGCTGTCGCAGGATCACAAAGGAGCCGTGCTTTGTGAAAAGCGGAGGGATATCCACTTCGCGGAATCGCGCATCCAGATCGAGGTGCCTTGCCATGGCAATCAGCATAAGGGTGAAGGAAAGGCAATTGCCGTTGCGGCTGTCGAATGTCTCAAGGGCGGTCCGGGAGGCCGGAGAGTATGTAAAACCGAGCTCATCGCGCCTGAAAACCACGTCGATCAACGCATCCAGCCGCTTCATGGGCGGCAGCGCGCGGCTGACTCTCTCATCAAGGAATTGCTCGATTTCCGGGCTCAGTTTCAGCGGATCCACGATCCGGTTGCTTTCCTCCGGAATAGGGAGTGCCAGCAGCATACCAATTAAAGCCATGGCAATCATGAAAGGCTCCTTTTCAGCCGGGGGGGCGACTCGATACATGATTGGGAACTGCTTCTGTCGAATCGGCTCCCAATAACTAAATGATACCGGCAAAAAGGCCCGGAGCAAAATTTTTACGCTATTGCAGGCCCGGATTATTCTCTCGCAAGCTGCCGGAATCCGAATCTATAGGCCGATGATTCGCTTTTGGAGTAAACCTGCAATTCTGCCCTATTGTCCCATCTCATGCGGCGGGGGTGCGGGCTTCGGAAGCTGTCTCAAAACTCTACAACAGGCATAAAACCGTAGCGGCGATGACGCAATCCAAAAATTCAAGCCACCACGCGCGATTAATCCTATGTGCGAGAAATACTTATGCCTGATTTTCTGTTTTCAAGGACGTGTCGCGACTGAAGCCGCGACCCACATGATTCACCGCATGCCTCCTTGAATCGGCACCCCGCTTCAATTTGCTCAACGAGTTTTGAAACCGTCACTTCAGCTCTTTTTGGAGGATGCTGACCACTTCGGATCCTCGGAAGGCTGTTTTCCCGACGGTCATCCCCACAAGATAGTAGCCGGCTTCGCCTGCTTCCCGGAGCTCTTTCTGCATTGTTGAGGTTTTTGATGTGGCAAGCAACTTGTACTGCATCCTCCTGGAGTGTTTGCCCATATCGCGTTCCATGATCACGCACACCTCCTGACCTCCAAACGTAGTTTTAAATACGGTCTGACCTTTGTATTCGAATCCCTCGTCGGCCAGTTCCTGCATTTCTCTCTGCATCGTGCCGGTTTTGGAGGTCGCCAACAGCTTGTAAACGCGCCTTTGCTCGGCGCTCCTCGCGTCATCCTTCACCATAATCACTACGGCTTCATCTCCCCCGAATGCCGTCTCTCCTCCCATGGCAGCCGAAAAAATAAATCCGACCTCGGCGGCTTCGTTCATTTCTTTTTCCATGGTGGATGTTTTGTTTGTCGCCAGAACACGATAGGTGTACGGGATTTCTTGAGAGAACACTTGCGGCAAAAAGAGCTGTACCATCAGCATGCAAACGCTCAGAAGCACCATCCACCCGGCTCGATGCATCATTTGACGCCTCCATTGATATTGAGCAAACACTGGAAAACCTGACAACGCCGCGCTCTTCCCATTGGGAAGGAGGGCGGAAAATCCGAAATGTTAGACACTAAAATGCAGCGCAAGGTTCATGTCAAGGAGCATCCTGCGGAATGCCGGACGGCGCAGGAAATCTAAATGAATTGCCCGGTGAAAATTGTGCCGATATGAGCATTGAATTGAATATGAACCCGATCATCATCCCTTCAGGAAGTTTTAGAGTTAACAAGTCAAATCACGAAGCACTGATCGCTCATCTTGGCACATGCGTTGGCGTTTCCATCGTCGACCGGCAAGCGGGAGTCGGCGGTCTGTATCACATTCTTCTTCCGGAAACCCTGTCCGGCATTGACGATCCATCGGATGACACCTATGCCCGCTCAGGAATGCCGAAATTTCTCAGTACTCTCATTGAATCGGGCTGCCGTCCGCATCATATGGAAGCCACTCTGGCCGGCGGGGCTTTGATCGGGAATATATCCAACCTCGATCTCAGCCTGGATGTCGGAGGCAGGATTTTAGAAATCGTTCATGGATTGCTGACAGAAGCCTCCATTCGGATAATCAATTCTGAATGCGGCGGGTGCTACGGCAGGAAACTGGTCCTCAATTGCCGGACGCTGGATTGCAGCATCGAGCCAAGTTTTCCGGCTGCTCAAGGAAAGGTCGCACCCATCCGGCATCCGAATGCCAGGGAACTTGAAAGGACAATTGCGCAAATAAAGCCTATCCCGCAGGTCGTACTCACGATTATGCGCATGATCCATTCCAAGGATTACAATTCGAAGGATATCGCCAAGGAAGTGCAAAAGGACCAGGTACTGTCCGCGAGAGTAATTAACATCTGCAATTCCACTTTTGTTAGTCCCCGGCAAGAGATCCGATCCGTCAACCAGGCCCTGGTAATGCTCGGAGAACGTTTTATCGCCCAGATCATACTCTCACTCTATTTAAGCAACTTTCTAAACGGATACAATCAGGGGTATTCCATGGCTATGGGCGGTCTCTATCACCATTCCATATCCGCGGCTGTAGTTGGTGAACGAATTGCCAGATTAACCAATAAAACCGATCCGGATATAGCCTATCTTGCCGGACTGACGCATGACATCGGCAAGGTTGTCCTGGATCAATATGTGGCTCCGGCCCTGCCGCATTTCTACAGGATGATATACCAGGACGGCATGGATCTGCTGACGGCGGAAAAATCCATTCTCGGAATAACACACACGGAGGTCGGCGGCCGCCTCGCTGAGCTGTGGGCACTTCCTCCCTATCTCCTGGATACGATCGCCTATCATAGCCGGCCGGAAAATGCGCGCTGTGATAAGATACTCACATACACCATCTACCTGGCCAACCTGCTGAATGTCCGCTTTTGTGTCGGTTCGGCGCTGGAAAGCATCGGCGTCGAAGATCTGAGTGCCTGCCTGAGTCACCTGGGCATTAATATGACACGCCTGAATCGACTGATCTCCCAATTCTCCGGAGAACAGGGCATACAGGCAGAGGATTCTGCCCTGCAGTTTTAAAACACACCATTTGCTCATTCCCGAATATGCGCGGCGCGTCCCTTGAAAGCCCGGCGCCGGCTAAGTCGCTCCGACATGCCATTGACATGGGAAAGCTTTTTCGGGGTCGGGGTCGGGGTCGGTATCGGGGTCGAATTGGAAATGGTATTAAATGCGACCAAAATGGATATGGTCCCTGGCTGAAAGCCGACCCCGATACCGACTCCGACCCCGACCCCGAGATATTCCATATTTATCCCGCTGCGCGGGGAAATTTTAGCCACGCCACCCAGGCGAGGTCGATTACGGATTCAATTGCATAGATTATCGTTGTTTTACTTGATCCGGCCCGAGCCGGATAACCTGATAAATCACGTTATTCTATGCGGTTAGCATTATTCATGATAAAATCAAAATTAATTAGCAGTAATCGGTCTCGGTACTTACCTTCATGAGACTTGATATGTATTTCGGCATCCGGGCTTCCTCGAGAATATCTGAAACAGATCAAATAGGGGACATGCTACTTGCAGGCATTGCCGGCATAGCAGGATCTGACAATAAACCGGTGTGAAGTGGTAATTACCGGCCGGCAGAGGGTCGGGACAATGTCGCTCCAGGCGGGGAGGTAAAAAGCCAATGAAAAAACAACAAACCTTGCAGAATCGAATTCTGGAACTGGAGAAAAAATGCAGCGAGCTTGAAAAAAACCTGCGCCATAGCGAAGACCGGTTCAGCACGCTCTTCCATGCCGCATCCAATCCGATGACGATCATCTCCTTTAAAGAAGACCGGATGGTTGACGCGAACGAGGCCTGCGCCCGCCTGAGCGGCTATAAGCGGGAGGAATTGATCGGAACTCTCTCCTCCGAACGCACCATGTGGGCCGACGCGAAGCAACGAGACATACTGATTCAGAAGATACGTGAAGAGGGAAGCGTTCATAATATTGAAGCACCGCTGATAACAAGGGCAGGCGAATTGAAGAAGGTCCTTTTTTCGGCAGATCCGGTCAATATGAATGGAGAACCGTGCCTGCTGGGTATTCTGGTGGATATCACTGCGCGTGAGAAGGCAGCAGAAACCCTGAGGAAATCCGAAGAAAAATACCGGATGCTGGTTGAAAATTCATTGCAGGGACTGGCCGTAGTTCAGAATGATCAGCTGAAGTTCTGCAATAAGGCCTATGCCGAGATGACCGGATATTCCGTTGAGGAACTCCTGTCTTTTGCGGATTCCAGAAGATTAATACATCCGGAGGATCGCGAGTTCGTGCTGAACCGCTCTCGTAAGCGATTATCCGGGGAACCTGTTCCCACCCATTACGAGCACCGCATCATCAGGAAAAATGGCGAAATCCGCTGGCACGAAATACGCCCGGCCGTCGTCGAATTTGAAGGAGAGCCCGCCACACAGGTGGCCTGCATTGATATCACGGAGCGCAAAAATGCCGAGGAGGCTATCAAAGAATCCCATGAATATTTGAACCGCATCCTTAATGCCACAAGCGATGGCATTTTTGTCAAAGACAACGAATACAAGCTTGTGCTCGTCAATGATTCTTTTTGCGCTTTTAGAGACAAGCGGCGAGAAGATCTGCTTGGGAAAACAGGTATGGAAGAGCTTCCTGAAGAAATGGCAAAAATCATAATGCAGCAGGAAGAGGAGGTATTAAAAACAGGCAGAGAACAACTCGGCGAAGAAATCTTCCCCAACGCACAAGGGAATCGTCCCAGTATCCTGATGGTAAAAAGATCTCTTTTGACGGATAGAAAGGGCAATAGACAGATTGTAACTGTAGGGCGGGATATTACTCAGTATAAGCAACTTGAAGCTCAATTCCTCCAGGCCCAGAAGATGGAAGCCATCGGGGCTCTGGCGGGTGGAGTAGCCCACGATTTCAACAATCTGCTCAACGTGATCAATGGATACAGCGAACTCGTACTGGAAACCCTCGAGCCGGACAATCCAATTCGCGAAGATATCGGACATATCAGGACGGCCGCTCAAAACGCAGCGTCGCTGACAACCCAACTCCTGGCCTTCAGCAGAAAGCAGATACTGCAGCCGGAGATCCTGGATTTGAATGAAACTATAACGCAAATGAGCACAATGCTGCGCCGGGTGATCGGTGAAGATATTGAAATTGCCGCAGTCACTCAACCGGACCTGGGACTGGTGAATGCCGATCCGGGACAGATCCAGCAGATCATCATGAATCTGGCAATCAACGCGCGGGATGCAATGCCCCGCGGGGGAAAACTGACCATAGAAACCGCTAATTTCGATTGCGATGAGGATTATGTCAAGGATCATCCAGCGGTCAAAGCCGGTCCTTACGTGATGCTGGCGATTACTGATAACGGAATCGGGATGGATGAGGAAACGAAAACTCATTTGTTTGAGCCTTTTTTCACAACGAAGGCGAAGGGCAAGGGAACAGGATTGGGATTATCCACCATTTACGGAATTGTCAAACAAAGCAATGGTTTTATCTGGGTCTACAGCGAGCTCGGTAAGGGGACTACCTTCAAGGTATATTTCCCGCGCGCGCAGGATACTGTCGTCAAAACCACGGCCAAAGCCAAGGCAGAACCCGAATCCGGAGGATCTGAAACCGTGCTCGTCGTCGAAGATGAGGCATCGGTGCGAGAGCTTGCATGCCGGATTCTCAAAGAGCGGGGCTATACAATCCTTGAGGCATCCAATCCAAAAGATGCCGAAGCACTCGCGGAAACATATGAAGGCAAGATACACCTCGTGCTCACGGATGTGGTTATGCCCGGCATGAGCGGCAAAGAGCTTGTCTGCAGGTTGAAATCCATAAGACCGGACATAAAGGCGCTCTTCACCTCCGGTTATACAGATAATTCCATCACTCACCAGGGCATTCTGGATCCCGGCGTCGCCTTTCTTCAAAAACCCTTCACCGTAAAGGACATGATAAGTAAGGTCCGGGAAGTGATTGATTCGTAGAGACGAAGTCGGAAAACAGCATCAACAGGTTCGCCCATTCGAGCGATTCGTGGCTTCCAAGGGCTAATACGCGCCTCCGGCCATTGGAACCTCTTCTCCAGAAGCGAGTCACAGGATCCCGGGTGATTCATAGCTTAATCTCTGCTATATTTTCCCAGCAATGAATTGAACCCCCTCCGCAGGGAAAACAGCCTATGAAATCAGCAGATCAGGCACGGTCTATTTTGGTTATCAGCGGGAATTCGACCTTATCCGATTGGGTCCGCAAGGCAGTCGATCAAGCAATAGCCGTCGACCATGCGGCAAACGAAGCCGAAGGACTCGGCAAATTGACCAAGTCGCGGCCTGACGTAATAATCCTGGGGCCTCTGAATTCCACTGAATCGGTATTAGCCCTCTATCGTCATCTGCGGGAAGGCTGGATTTCTCATCACGCCTCCATGCTCATCGTCGAGATTTCCGATGCCGCAAACACATTCCGGATATTGAGCGACGAAAATCTGAACATGAGCATCGGCGAACATGTTTTTGCCGCAGGCTCCGCCAGCCCGATCCTGTCTGTCGAAGAGATTGTGCCTACGCTGGCCGAAGCGATCGACCGGGAGCTGAAGGCGCGCGAAAACCGCTTTAAAAATTCAATGCTGGATCCGGACAAGTTCTGCCTTGTCTGGGAACAGATTCCAGGCCCCGGCGCGTTTGAGATGCGCCAGGAAACCGTACTGGTTAATGCCCGGCTCGCCGCACGGAGCGGCAGAGTATGCGCGATCAGCATCACGGACAATCCCGGAGGAAATCCCGCGATCGCCACCGATATCCTATGCGCCGAAATACTCAAAGCGGGGATCGAGCCGCTGGTGCACATTGCGATGCGCGACAAAAGCCGGAATCAGGCTGAAAGTCTCCTGTTTCAACTGGCGGCCCTGGGTATCCACAACGTATTGATTTTAACCGGAGACTATCCGTCCAATCTTGGTTTCACCGGAAAATCAAAACCCGTCTTCGACCTGGATTCCGTCAACGGCCTCCGGCTGGTAGCGGAAATGAATCGCGGCATGGAGCGCGAGATCATGCGGAAACCTGTCCGACTGGCTGCTACAAACTTCTTCGCCGGCGTGGCCTTTTCGCCGTTCAAGCAGATGGAAGCGGAGATGATGGGGCAGTTTTATAAAATGCGGAAGAAAATGGAATCCGGAGCGGATTTCGCCATCACGCAAGTGGGCTATGACGCGCGAAAATTGCACGAGTTTCAGATGTGGCTCAAAATGACGGGCTGTCAAATTCCGGCTCTGGCTAGCATCTACGTGCTCTCCTTTCCGGTGGCCAGAACCATGCACGAGAACCATGTGCCGGGTTGTGTCGTTACAAACAAACTGCTGAACCGGATCGCGGCTGAGTCCGAAAGCAAGGACAAAGGCAAACAGGCCCGCCTCGACAGAGCAGCGAAGATGTTCGCCATCGTCAAAGGAATGGGATACAAGGGAGCCTATATCAGCGGTCAGGGTTTGCCGTTCGAGAGCATTGATTACATTATTGCGAAGGGGAACGAACTCGCCGGCTCATGGATGGATTTGTTGCCGGAGTTCGAATATCCGCAGGAAAACGGTTTCTATTTCTTTGAACGGGATGCCGTGAACGGCCTGAACACGGCAACGCCTGCTCGAAAAACACAGAAGCCTAAACAGCCTTGCGTTTATTTATTGTCGCGCTTTGTCCATACGCTGATTTTTGAACCCGGCAGCCTGTTTTTTAAACCGATGCAGAAACTCATGCGATTCATAGACAAATCGCGCTTTCGGTCCAAAGTCTTCCATTTCATCGAACGCTGCAGCAAGACTACGCTATACAGCTGCAAGGATTGCGGCGACTGCGCCTTATTCGATGCAGCGTATCTGTGCCCCGTATCGCAGTGTCCAAAGGATCAGCGGAATGCACCCTGCGGCGGCAGCTTTCAAGGCTGGTGCGAGGTTTATCCAAATAAACAGCTGTGCATCTGGGTACAGGCGTATCTGCGGCTGAAGGCGCAACATAAGGAAGACGACATCGCGAAATACATCGTGCCTCCGTGCAATTGGGAGCTCTGGCAGACCTCCTCCTGGATCAACTACTTTCTCGGCAGAGACCACAGCGCAAAACTGCGAGGCATCCGGCCGCCGGCATCGAAATAGATCATTCCCGCAAAATTCATGTGGGTCACGGCTTCAGCCGCGACCTGTTGGTGCAAACAGAAGATCAGGCATAAATATCTCTTACACATGGGATTTATGGCGCGTCGCGGCTGAAGCCGCGACCCACATGGTTCAAGGCATGCCTAATTGAATCGAGTTTCGAGACAGTTTCGGCGTCCCGCCGGCACTCCCGGCAAGCAGCCGAGGAACAGGCTGTGGTGTGTTGGCCTCAGCCGATCAGCGGCCGGAGCCGATGGTCCAGCCGTTCCCCAATCCGTAAGGTTGCGTGACGAAAGGAAACGCTTCGACATGGCGGATCAGGCCGCCGCGAATTGCGAATGTTTCCATCGTTACCAGATTGAGCAGCATGCTTGGAGGCGCGCCAGGCTTGGCGGTCCGACTGGTCCCGTCATGGACGAACAACGGGAATGTGGCAACCAATCCCTTCTGCTCATCGATGATCAGCGCGCGCCGCGGACGGATCCGTTTCATATGAGCAAAGGTTTTGGTGTCGATCTGCTGTGCGCAAGTCAGCATGCTGAACTTCAACATCTCGCGGCCCTGCGGGGTGTCGGCTGTGGGGATAAAGGGAGCCGGCATCATGCGGCCGCCGGGAGGCGGATTATTGACGGTCCGATATCCGTTCTCATGGCGCACGCAATCATCGCCAAACGCTCCGATCTTCCCATTATCGCCCTCCAAAGCATCAAAATAGGAATTGGCGGCACGGTAGAGAATATCTCGGGAAGTCCGCTCCGCCGGAGGAATGTCGGCGGTCAGCAAAGGCACGGGCGTGGTGAGAAGAGGGATCGCGGCAGCATCGATGTCCTGGGCATAGAGCTGCTCGATTTCCTGGATTTTTCCGCGATCCACCTTCAGGCGAACAGCGACCAGCGCATCCCGGCCGCCAATTTTCAGCCGCGCCTGCTGGGCGACCTGTCCCGCAATCGGATCGGCAACATAGATCTTAAAGCTCGTCGGTTCCACCTTGTTCCGCCAGAGAACACCCTCGCCGACGGTCATTTCGCCGGTGTTTTCAGTCATCCGCACCTCAACCGACAGCGGCGGTACGGCGGCAGGATCGTGTTTGAATAGCGCATCCATGTAGCCATCCATGATCCCGACCAGGCAGGTTCGATCACACTCCTTGAGCGCAGCCGGATTCCACTCAGGCTCACCTGCAAACACTCCGCCAACCGCACAACCAGCCAACAGAAAGGTTATCGCCGACACGAGAAGCTTTTTCATGGTTTCATTCCCCTCTCAAAATTTTTGGAGATTTTGCCAACGAGCGGTGAGGATGTCCCGCCGTGCGAATAGCTAACCTTAAGAATGGGGATATCAACCGCGCGCCCGCTGGATCTTAATTGTCCAGGATCCACATCGGGATCGGTCTAATCAACAGTTATTCAAAAAAAACGGCACATCCGCTCTGCCTTTTTAAACAGCATTGCGGATGTGCCGGCAGATATTCTGTTATTCTGCGACCTTCTCCGCTACCAGGTCGCCCACCTGCGACGTGGAATAACCCATGCGTCCTGCCGCAAGCGATTTGAGCTTATTAGCCGTAATGTACCGGACGGCGGCATCGATCTTGTCGGCCGCCTTCTGTTCGCCGAGCGTTTCAAGCATCATTTGCGCCGAACAAATCGCCGCCAGAGGATTGATCACTCCCATACCGGTATATTTCGGAGCGCTGCCTCCGATAGGCTCAAACATGCTGACGCCTTCGGGATTGAGGTTCCCGCCGGCTGCAATACCCATGCCGCCCTGGATCATGGCGCCCAGATCGGTGATGATGTCGCCGAACATGTTGCCGGTTACAATCACGTCGAACCATTCAGGATTCTTGACGAACCACATACAGGTTGCATCAACGTGGTAATACTCTCTCTCGATATCCGGAAATTCTTTCTGCCCCATTTCATGGAAGGCCCGTTCCCAGAGGTCGTAAACGTACGTCAGAACGTTCGTTTTGCCGCACAGAGCCAGCGTGTTCTTGGAGCCCTTGCCGCGGGCCTTTTTCCCGTATTTGCGGGTATAGTAGAAAGCATAGCGAAGGCAACGATCCACCTGGAAACGAGTATAGACGGCAGACTGAACGGCCACTTCATGCGGAGTCCCCTTCATCGTGATTCCGCCCGTGCCCGTGTACAGATCGCCTGAGTTTTCGCGCACCACGGTAAAATCGATATGCTCCGGTCCTTTGTCTTTCAGGGGTGTCTCCACGCCGGGAAAGAGTTTGACCGGCCGGAGGTTGATATACTGATCCAGTGCGAAGCGAGCCTTGAGCAGAATACCCTTCTCCAGGATGCCCGGGGCTACATCGGGGTGGCCGATGGCACCCAGCAATATCGCCTGGAATTTCCTGAGCTCATCAATGGCGCTGTCCGGCAGCGTCTCTCCTGTTCGTTTATATCGCTCACCTCCGAAATCAAATTCGGTCAGCTCCACTTTGAAGCCGAACTTGTCCGCTGCTGCTTTGAGGACTTTCACGGCTTCAGCCGTCACTTCTGGTCCAGTCCCGTCACCGGGCATAACTGCTATCTTGTACACTTATTTCCTCCCGTGGAATTCACACCATGCAATTAATTCGTACAACGCTTTTCCGCTCCGCCCGGCGCTTGAATTGGTCCTATCATACCTGCGCATTTGCCCGGCCGGCTCAAAGAGCGAGAAGGAATTTTTATACGGGAAGGCGTTGAGTGCAAGCAAAATGATATGATACCTTGTATATCTTGGCGTGGCCCGAGGCTGCGGTCACGTTCCCGACGATTACGGGAAGCCGCGCGCTTTCAGCCTTCAGGTCACGGCGCTCAGCTTCATCGCATAGCTCAAAGAAGTCGCAGACAGAGAATTTTCAGCTTCATTCAAGATTCGGATGCTCGGATCCATGGCAAACGTCCTGGTTATTGATGACGATAAAATTCTGAACGAATTCCTCTGCAATATGGTTGCGGGCATGGGGCATCAATCCAGTCACGCCGAGAACAGGCAGGAGGGACTGAAGCTCGCAAAGGAATTGCTGCCGGATATCATTTATCTGGACGTACATTTGCCGGATGGCAGCGGATTGGGAATCCTGCCGAGCCTTCGCGAGATATCTTCAGAACCTGAAATCATTATTATCACCGGCACGGGGGATCCCGACTCGGCAGAACTGGCAATCAAAAACGGGGCATGGGATTACATCGTTAAGCCCGCTTCCCTTCAGGATATTTCCCTTCCGCTTATACGGGCTCTTCAATATCGCTCCGCCAAACAAAACCGCAATCCCCTGGCTGTGATCAAGAGGGAAGGCATCGTCGGCGACAGTCCGTCCATGAAACAATGCCTCGATTCGCTTGCGCGGGCCGCGACAAGTGACATCAGCGTGCTGATTACGGGCGAGACAGGCACGGGAAAAGAGCTTTTCGCCAGGGCCATTCACAACAACAGCTCACGCGCAGAATCCGGCTTTGTCATTGTTGACTGCACGGCTCTTCCGGAAACGCTTGTGGAAAGCATTCTCTTCGGCCACCAGCGGGGAGCCTTCACCGGAGCCGACAAGACCACAGAGGGATTAATCAAACAGGCTGATGGAGGGACTCTGTTTCTCGACGAAGCCGGAGAACTGCCCCTGCCGCTGCAGAAAGCCTTCCTCCGTGTCCTGCAGGAACACCGCGTTCGCCCACTGGGCAGCGGCGAGGAATATGAAAGCAACTTCAGACTTATTTCAGCAACCAACCGGGATTTGGATCGCATGGTCGAAGAAGGGGCTTTTAGAAGAGACCTTCTATTCAGGCTTCGCGCTTTTCAACTGGACCTTCCCCCCCTTCGCGAACATCTGCAGGACATCAAACAACTTGCCATTCATCACGTCTTCAAGATTTGCGAACGCTATGGTGAAATAACAAAAGCCATCTCCCCCGAATTTTTCTCTGCTCTGATGGAATATGACTGGCCGGGCAATATACGCGAATTGGTGCAAACTATTGAAAGCGCAATCGTTGCATCCGACGGAGAGCCGGTCCTTTTCCCCCACCACCTTCCGGTCTCCCACAGAGTGCGCCTTGCGCAATCCTCCATCGGGAAATCCGATTCAGGCTCTACTGCCAGGCAGTCACCCTCCAAAACCCAGCCTACCTTCCCCGGCCATAAGAGCTTTCGCGCCGAAGTGTTCGCGTCGGCGGAAAAGCAATACCTGCAGGAACTGCTGCGGCTCTCCGAAGGCGATTTTCAAAGAGCCTGCACCCTGTCCGGCCTTTCAAGAGCCCGGTTGTATGCCCTGTTGAGCAAATACCGGATTTCACGCAAGCAGTAGCATCGCCTACATTTTTCCCATTACTGAAGAGAGCGTCTCAAATTATGAGAATTTGTCTTGTCCGGCAAGACAAATATTCTTCGGCGAATCGTTATCTGCCTGCGGGCAAGCTCCGCAGATCCGGGCGTCCAGGATTGATCCGGTGGGCGGCTACAACCCGGGAATTTGCCAAATTATTCAATATTCATAATGCCTTGCATGTCCAGAACAAGCGGCCGGCTGTCAATAATATGGGTGTCCATAATTATTTAAATCCTGCGGCTCGGAGCTTGGGAGAAATGGGCACGATATTTGCACTACTGAATTGCGTCGGTAGTATGAAGTCGACAGGAGTCATGGCGTTTGGCACAAGCTCTACCCTGTCTTGTGTATTTTTGCGGGATGAGACAACGGAAGGGCATGTGAGGTGTGTAGGTAGGGTTCAAACGTCTTTCTCCGGAATTTCTTGTTCTTTGCATTACGGCTTATGCGATTGGATCAGCTGTCAATTCCAATCCAAAGCCGGGTTTTGCAGCACCGGCTGCCTCAGGGTTTTATCAGCAGTCTGAAGGAAGCCGGCGTTGGTTGTAAAAGGTGATTTGTTTTTTGAAAGCGTGCTTTACGGCGCCGGTTTCCCCAGGAATTATTCAGCAGTCTGACGGAACCCGGCGCCGATTTTTTTGGGCCCATGAAATCCGCAGCATAATTCTCCCCCTTCCGCTCGACTCCGGACAAAGCTTTTTCAATTCATGCCGGTTCGTGGCTTGCTCTTCATTATTAAGCTCGTGAGCCGCAGCATGCTATATTATGAATCTCCTATTGATTAAGAGGCGTTGTTCATGAGAATTGTGATCAAACTCGGCACATCGACGCTAACCAACAGCACTCCTTATCTGGCGCCGCCGCTGCTTGTCGAGCTTGCGCGACAGGCTTCTCAGCTTCAGGCCGACGGCCATCAGGTCATGCTGGTATCATCCGGAGCAATCGCTATCGGGCGGGAACGTCTCGGCTTCCCGCAGCTCCCGAAAGACATACCGGCGAAACAAATGCTGGCCGCTGTCGGACAGCCGCGCCTGATGGCGCTCTATGAACAGATTTTCGGACTCTATGGCGTAACGGTGGCGCAGATTCTGCTCACGCGCATGGATCTGGCCAGCAGGCGTCGTTATCTGAATGCCCGAAATACGCTGATCGCCCTGATTGAGCATAAAGTCATACCGATTGTGAACGAAAACGACACCGTAGGGACAGAAGAGATCCGAGTGGGAGATAATGACAATCTCTCCGCCCTGGTTGCCAATCTTGTAGATGCCAACTGGCTGATCCTTCTGACAGATCAGCCCGGGTTATACACGGCCGACCCACGCACCAATCCTGATGCGCAACTTGTGGCAGAGGTCTCCACTCGAGAAATCTCGCCGGAAATCTGGCAGGCCGCCGGCGGCAGCGAAACGGGATTGGGCACAGGGGGGATGATTACCAAATTGCAGGCCGCCGATCTGGCAAGGCGCTCGGGCGCCGGCTGCATTATCGCTTCCGGAAAAGAATCCAACATATTGTTGCGTATCATTGAAGGAGAAAAGCCCGGCACATATTTTTCGCCGATTGCCACTTCTCTTGAGAGCCGAAAGCGATACATCCTGTCTGCCCGAAAAGCTCCAGGCTTGCTCAGTGTAGACGACGGGGCAGTTCAAGCCCTGAAGAGAGGCGGGAGCCTTCTGCCGATCGGCATGACGAGTGTGGAAGGGACTTTTGAGCGGGGAGACACCGTTCGCATTGCGAATCCGAATGGGAGCGAAATCGCCCGCGGAATCGTTAATTACGGCAGTCGGGATCTTGCCAGGATCGTGCGGTGCCCTTCCGAGGAAATCGAATCCATCCTTGGATACCACTTCGGCGATGAGGTAATTCACCGTAACGACCTGGTTTTGCTGTAGGGAGCAGGTACCAGCGAAGAGAAGACAGAATGAAATGAGGATGCATTTATGCTGACTGAAATGGGACGTATGGCCCGCGATGCATTCCGACAGATGGCGAATGCGGGGACCAGATCAAAAAACCGGGCTTTGCAGGCTTTGGCGGCTCTGCTCGATCAAGCTCAACCGGACATTCTGGAAGCAAATAAAGCCGATATTCAAGCCGGCCGGGATTCGGGCATGAGCGATGCCCTGATCGACAGGCTGACTCTGACCGAAACCCGTCTAAAGGGCATGTCGGCAGATTTGCGTCGATTGGTTGAATTGCCCGATCCGGTCGGCGAACGCTTCGATGAAACGGTTTTGCCCAATGGATTGAAGCTATGGAGGCAACGCGTCCCGCTTGGAGTGATGGCCGTGATATACGAGTCCCGCCCCAATGTCACGATTGATGTCTCGGGATTGGCAATCAAAACCGGCAACGCCGCGATTCTGCGCGGAGGCAAAGAGACAATTCATTCCAACCGCATCCTTGTCGAACTGGTGCAGAAGGCCCTCGAACAGAGCCGGCTGCCCGCTAATGCCGTGCAGTTTATGGATAATCCCGACCGCGCCCTGGTCATGGAACTGCTTCGGCTGCACCAATATGTTGACATCATTATTCCCCGAGGCGGCGAAGGACTGCATCGTTTTTGCAGGGAGAACGGCCAGATTCCGGTTATCACGGGCGGGATCGGCATCTGCCATATTTTCGTTGATGAGTCCGCCGATTTGCAGAAGGCACTCAGGGTGATGCACAACGCTAAAACTCAGCGCCCGTCTGTGTGCAATGCATTGGATACGGTGCTTGTACACCGCACAATCGCGGCAGAAGCCCTGCCCCGCATCGTCAGATATCTCTCTCCCGCCGGAGTTTCTTTCCGTGCAGACGAATCTGCGATGCCGTTTTTGGTACAGGATAAGAACGAGAATACACCCTTCTCCGTCCCGGTCACCCCTGCAGGCCCGGACGACTTCGACACAGAATGGATGTCTCTGGTGCTCGGGCTGAAAGTTGTGGACGGAATTGATGAGGCAATTGCTCATACGAATGCCCATAGCATGGGCCACTCCGATTCGATTCTGACTGAAAATGCTGCCAATGCCGCCCGCTGGATTAATGAAGTCGACTCTGCAGCCGTGTATGTAAACGCCTCAACGCGTTTTACCGATGGCGGACAATTCGGCCTGGGGGCGGAAGTGGCGATATCCACTCAGCGTCTGCATGCCCGCGGCCCAATGGGTCTGCGCGAGCTTACGACCTATAAATGGGTAGCCGAGGGAAACTATCATATAAGAGAGTAGAATCCCGGGCCTGAAGCCAAACAATCAAAAGAGCATAGGAACCAATGGCGAAGAAGAAAATTTCCAAATCCGATGCGGAATGGCAAAGGATTTTGTCACCCGATCAATACAGGATTATGAGACTCAAGGAAACAGAACCCGCCTTCACCGGAGAGTATTGGGACCATCACGAAAAAGGCGTGTATCGGTGCGCCGGTTGCGGCATAGAGCTATTCAGCTCCGAATCCAAATACGATTCGGGCTCCGGCTGGCCAAGTTTCTTTGCCGCCGTTTCGGATAATAATATTCGCAAAGAAGAAGACAACAGCCTCTCGATGCAGCGTGTGGAGTTGATGTGCGACCGCTGCGGCGCACATCTGGGACACCTCTTCGAAGATGGGCCGGAGCCCACAGGCCTGCGTTTTTGCATTAACTCCGCATCGCTTAGGTTTACTTAATTCCAATAAATTCCCATCTTTTTAATCTAATTTTCATTCCCAGCTTAACTTTTTTGGCCGGAATGCCGATCTGGATAGCTGAATAGGTAACAAATGTCCGTCCGAGATCTGCAGACCGGAAGGGCAGTCCATACTGACAGTGAAGGTGTCATGCCTAAGCCTAAGCGCAATAATAATCAGGAACGAAGAGCCGCCAGGCGGCTGCCGGTTTCGCAGATAATTCCGAAACCGGTTGCCCGGCTGAATACAGGGCAGGAGGTAGAACTGGTTAACGTCGGCCTGAACGGCACTGTTCTTGTTAAAACCAGGATCATGCTGCATCCCGGCTCCTTTGTCCGTCTGAGGCTCAAAATGCCAAATGAGATGATCAATTTGGACGGGCGCGTGCAACGCAGCAGGGTTATAGGTGTGAAACAGACGAAAATAATGTATGAGGCCGCAGTCATTCTTGACAAAGGACTTCCTCAATCGCTGGCTGATATTGTTCAGCGAATGGATGAGCCCTCTTCTCCTGCAGAGCAATCCTCCGATCAGGAACCGAATCCGGCTTTGACGAACTTATCTGAATCCGCTCAGATCTGGGTCTTAAATACCCCGTCATCCGGAGCCGAAGCCTGAATACCCGATACCGCGAATAATCAAGAGTTAAGGATCTGTTAAAAAATCCATGCCTGCCTGGACATCATTCTTAAACAAACCGGAGTCACTTTCCTGCCGATGTTTGCGGCTGAATGAATGCAAGATCCAGTTCTACCTGCACTTCGTTGCCCACCGCTAAACCGCCAGCCTCCAGCACCCGGTTGTACTTGACGCCGAAATCCTGTCGATTCAGTTTGGTTGTAGCTAAAGCCCCTATGCGCAATTCTTTATTCATCCCTTTCACAATGGGCGTTGCCTCGACATCAAGCACCAGCTCTTTGGTTACTCCTCTCATGGTGAGATCTCCGACAAGCTGAAATTTGTTTCCCTTTATATTTTGAACCCGCTTTGACTTGAAAGTGATTGTCGGATGATTGGCGGCGTCAAAGAAATCGGAACTGCGCAGATGCTCGTCCCGCTTCGGGACGCGCGTATTGATGGAAGCGACCTGAATCACAGCCTCCGCTTTTACCGTCGAATAGTCCTTGCCGTCGAACATGACTTTCCCCGACATGTTTCCGAATTCTCCGCGCACATTTGTGATCATCATGTGTTTCACCTGAAAATGAGCCGCAGAATGCGCGGAATCCATTTCCCAGGCGGACTGCGCCGCGACCGGCAGTATCGCGACTGAAACTGCTGCAAAAAGCATCAATGTCTTTTGAATCATGCTGGTTTCTCCTTGTGTCTATTCAGGAATTGAATTGCAGGCCCGATCCCGCATCGCTTCCCGGCTTCGGGCGGATATTCGGAATACTCTGACTGCACCGCACAAAACAGCCTATAATGATAAATATTTAGCAGCTTTGCGACGGGCTTTCAATTGCCGGCCCGTAGTAATGCAGCAGACAAATCATTCAAACTCAGGAGATTCGCCGAAGGGGAGGAATTTCAGATGGAAACAAAGATCCGGCTTGGCATCAGCGCCTGTCTTTTAGGAAAGGCCGTTCGATACGACGGAGGCCATAAGCTGGACCGATTTTTGACTGAGACTTTGGGACAATATGTGGAATACGTGCCCGTATGCCCTGAGGTGGAATGCGGGATGCCTGTTCCCAGAGAATCGATGCGACTGGAAGGCAATCCGGAGTCTCCCCGGCTCATCACCACCCGGACCAGGATTGATAAGACTGAACAGATGGCAAGTTGGGCCGGACGCCGCGTAGTCGAACTGGAAAGAGAGAATCTCATGGGATTCATTTTCAAAAGCGACTCTCCCAGCAGCGGAATGGAACGCGTCAAAGTTTACAACGAAAAAAATATGGCTTCACGGACCGGGGCAGGCATGTTTGCCCGGGCTTTTATGAATCGTTTTCCGCTTCTTCCCGTGGAAGAAGAAGGACGCCTTCATGATCCCGTGCTGCGCGAAAATTTCATTGAGCGTATTTTCGTTCTTGCCCGCTGGAGAGAAATCCTCTCGGGAAACAGAAGCCGCGCAAGCCTCATCGCATTCCACACGAAACACAAGCTGCTCATCCTCTCCCACAGCACCCGGCACTATCAGGAAATGGGAAGGCTGGTCGCCCGCGCAAAGCAGATTTCGCCGCAGAGGCTTATGGAAGAATATGAACAACAGCTGATGGAAGGATTGAAGCTGAAAGCTACGCCGAAGAAAAACTCAAACGTGTTGATGCATATGGCCGGCTATTTTAAAGACCGGCTCACTTCAGACGAAAAAGCGGAATTGCTCGATATAATCGACCGGTATCGATCCGGACAGATGCCTTTAATTGTTCCGATAACGCTTGTTAATCATTATGTCCGCAAATATGACGAGCCGTATCTGAAAGATCAATATTACCTCAAGCCCCATCCCATCGAGCTGCAGTTGCGCAATCATGTGTAAATCCGGCAATCGGCCTGCCTTCACTGGACCGTCGTGCCGCTGGAGGGCTTGCCGCCCCCAATCTGTTTGTTCCTCTGTGCCTGGAGCGCCTGAATCAGGCCGTCCACAATCTGTGTTGGTATGGCAATAACAGCCTTTACGGGCGCCGGGAGAACTCCTGTCTTTTGCATCTTCAAGGCTTCTTCCTCACTCTGAGGGCCGACAACATCGCAAAAGGTCAGGGTGCAGTCAATGGGCGAAACGCTGACTTGAACATAGTTGGCATAAATTCTGGAAGAAGTCAGTGCATGGTCGGCAATTATCTGTACGGGCCTTTCCTCGTTTGCCATTTTTTCCTCTTTTCATTAATAGGACTAGCCGGGAGGCCAGCGCAGGATTCTTCCACCCAAAATGTGAATGTGTAGATGAAATACCGACTGGCCGGCTTCGGCGTTGGTGTTGATTACGGTTCGATATCCCGTGCCATCAATGCCCTGTTCCCTGGCCATACGTCCCACAACAGTCATCATGTGGCCCAGAAGCTCCTTGTCCTCATCGAGATTATCGTTGAGCGAAGTGATGTGTTTGCGCGGGATGACCAGCAGATGAACAGGAGCCTTCGGGCTGGAGTCCTGAAAAACAATGCATCGCTCGTCTTCAAAAAGTATTTTAGCCGGCGCTTCGTGCGCAGCTACACGGCAGAAAATGCATCCGGATGTTTTCATTAAACCTCTATCTCGTCAGGATCGGGTTCCTAATCCTGATTTTTCGATCCCGATACCGATTCCGACCCCGAAAAGATTTGCAATTTCGCCTCATCTTCGTTTCAGGGGACTCTTTCAATATTCGCTCCCAGCGCGGCGAGTTTTTCCTCGATATGAAAATAGCCGCGATCCAGGTGGTACACGCGATCGATCCATGTCTCTCCACTGGCGACAAGGCCGGCCAAAATCAGAGATGCGCTTGCTCTCAGATCCGACGCCAGCACCCGGGCGCCGGTCAGGCTTCTCCCGCCTTTTACCACCGCCTGTCTGCCTTCTACGGCAATATCTGCGCCCATTCGAATCATCTCAAGGGCATGCATAAAGCGATTCTCGAAGATGGTTTCCGTGATAACGGCAATGCCGTCTCCCTGAGTCATCAGCGCCATGTATTGTGCTTGCATATCGGTCGGGAACGCCGGGTATGGGTACGTCGTAACATTCCTGGATAAAACAGGATCCCGACCCTTCACCCGAAAGGAAGCGGGGCCGATGTCTACTTCCGCTCCTGTCTGGCTCAGCTGGGTGAGAACGGCGGTTAATTGGTGAGGCCGGCAATTTGCGATTTCGATGTCTCCGCGCGTAATCGCCGCTGCAATCGCAAAGGTTCCGGCTTCGATTCGATCCGGGATGATCCGATGCCGGCATCCTCGCAGCTTCCTGACTCCGCTGATCCGGATGGTTCGAGTGCCATCCCCTTCAATTTGCGCGCCCATACCGCGCAGCAAATCGGCAAGATCGCTCACTTCGGGTTCGCAGGCCGCATTATCCAAAATCGTTTCTCCCTCGGCGAGCGTTGCAGCCATCATCAGGTTTTCGGTTCCTGTGACTGTCACGGTTTCCATCAGGATATAGGCGCCATGAAGGCCTTCGGTTGAGGCTTCGATATATCCATGTACAACTTCACATTTTGCGCCCATACGCTCCAGGCCCATCAGGTGCAGGTTTACAGGACGCGCGCCGATAGCACATCCGCCAGGCAGAGAGACTCGCGCTTTTTTGAATCTGCCGACAAGCGGGCCGAGAACAAGAATGGATGCGCGCATGGTTTTGACCAGTTCATAGGGAGCTTCAAACGAATGCAGTTCCGCCGCGCGCAAAGTCGCCGTTCCGTCTTTCCGGACTTCGGCCTCAGATCCCATTTCCCGGAGCAGGTTGCGGGTTGTCAGGATATCCCTTACATACGGTATGTTTTCCAGATGGATTGTATCCGCGGTAAGAAGCGATGCTGCCATCGCCGGCAGTGCGGCATTTTTGGCTCCGCTGATCTCTACCCGTCCCGCCAAGGCGTTGCCGCCCACTATTCGAATTTTATCCATTATTTCTCCCGGGATGTCTTTTGCGCGACGAGACAGCGCGCAATTCCCTGCAAGTCATTCAATGCCTCCCGGAGGCGCAGTCCTGCGCCAACGACAAGCTCCCCGACCCGCTGGGCCTGTCCGGCTCCCACTTCCAGCAACAAATAGCCTCCTGCGTTCAACCGCGGTGACACTTCCGGAACAAGCCGGCGATAGATTTCCAGCCCGCTTTCGCCTCCAAATAATGCTTTGTGAGGCTCGTGGTTTTTAACTTCGGGGGGCAGACTATCACACTCATTGAGGGCAATATAGGGAGGATTGCATAAAACAAAATCGAGGCATGGTTTTTGAGGAAACCCGTCCAGAAGGTTGGATTGGACAAAAAGAATACGCTCCGCGACTCCATGCCGGACGGCATTTTCGCGGGCTATTTGAAGCGCTGAGGCCGAAACATCAACTGCAAATCCGGAGGAGGAAGGCACTTCATGAGCGATTGAAACAGCGATGCAACCTGAACCCGCACCAATATCGGCGAAGCGGATACTCGAGGGATAATTGCCGCGGATCAGATCCAGCGCTTTTTCGACGAGGATTTCCGTTTCCGGACGCGGGATCAGGACTTCGGGCGTCACCCGAAAAGCCAATCCGAAAAATTCCTGCTCACCTGTCAGATACTGAAGAGGCTCCCCGTTCGCTCGCCGGAGGACTAAACGGCGCAGGCGATCCCATGTTTCATCCGAAACCTGCTGTTCGCCATGGCTCAGGATACGAACTCTATCCCAGCCGATCAAGAAACCGAGCAGAAGATCCGCTGTGAGTACCGGCGAATCCACGCGCGCCCGCCTCAACTCTTCCGAAGCCCATGATCGAATGTCGGCAATGGTATGCATGAGAAAGGTCCATTCATATACGGCTATTTACAGAGCAACGCAACAGCATAGCTGCACTCGGATTCTATTGGTTGCAGCCGCATTCTGCGCTGAAAAATCCGCAGTTGATATGTCAGACCGCGTCCTTAAGCCTTTCCGCCTGATAATGGGTGAACAAGGCATCGATCACGGGACTGATATCTCCATCCATGAAACCCGACAGGTTATGGACAGTCAGTCCGATGCGGTGGTCCGTGACGCGGTTCTGAGGGAAATTATAGGTCCGGATTTTTTCGCTTCGGTCGCCCGAACCGACCATGCTGCGCCGGCTGTCTGCAATGGATTTCTGCTGTTCCTGCAGTGCAATATCATAAAGACGGGACCTTAATACCCGCATGGCTTTTGCCCGGTTCTTTATCTGTGATTTTTCGTCCTGGCAGGACACAACCAGGCCGGTCGGTATGTGGGTGATCCTCACGGCTGAGTAGGTTGTATTGACCGATTGCCCTCCGGGCCCTGAAGAGCAGAAAGTGTCGATGCGAATGTCCTTGGGGTCCACAACCACCTCGACATCATCCGCTTCCGGCAAAACCGCCACCGTAACAGCCGAGGTGTGAATACGGCCGTTGGCTTCGGTGGCAGGCACGCGCTGTACTCGATGCACTCCGCTTTCGTATTTGAATTTGCTGTAAACTCGATCCCCTTCAATAATGGCAATAATCTCCTTATATCCGCCCACCTCCGACGGATGCTCCTCCATAATTTCGACCCGCCATCCAACGCGTTCGGTAAATCTGGAATACATGCGGAAGAGTTCCGCCGCAAACAGAGTCGCTTCGTTTCCACCGGTTCCGGCACGGATTTCCAGAAGCACGTTCTTCTCGTCATTGGGATCCTTGGGCATCAGCAGATATTTAAGATCCTTCTGGCATTCGGCTTCGCGCTCCTGAAGCACAACCAATTCGTCATCAGCGAGCTTGCGGATATCGGGATCGGTCTCCGATGAACTGAGCGCCTTGCTCTCCTCTATGCCCTTCAGAATGCCTTTATATTCGCGGAACTTCTCCACGACATCGCGCAGGTCCCGATGAGCTTTTGCGAGCCTCTGGTAGTTGGCCTGATCCGCAAACACCGCCGGATCTGCAAGCTGTGCGTTCAAATCTTCAAATTTCTTTTCAATCGCATTGAGTTTATCAATCATAGGACGTCCAAATCATCAATTGGGAGAGAATGTCAGGGATGCGGGCGGACCCGCTAAGCAGCCGTCTGCGCTTCGCGAGCTTTGATGCTTTCAAGGTCGAGGGCTTCCTGTAAAGCTCGGATGGAGACTTCAATCTGGTCATCCGACGGTTCTTTTGTCGTGATCCTTTGGAGAGCAAGACCGGGAAGCACGATCAGGCGGAAAAAACCCTTCCGGCAGCGCGGCGCCGACAGGCGGATGAGTTCGTAAGACAGACCGGATACTACAGGTATGAGTACCAGGCGCGATAGAAAGATCGCCCAGAAACCGTTAAATTTGAAAAGAGAGAAGACGATGATGCTGACCACCATCACAAACATCAGAAAGCTGGTACCGCATCGTGGATGTAAAGTCGTTTTTCCCCGGACATTCTCAACTGTAAGTTCCTCGCCGGCTTCCCATGTATGCACGACCTTATGCTCTGCGCCGTGATACTGGAACACGCGTCGGATGTCTTTCATCAGACTTACGAGAATGATATAGCCCAGGAAAAATATGACGCGAATCACGCCGTCGACCAGATTAAAAACCACCCAGTTGTGAACTGCCGGAACATATCCTCTCAGCCAGCTGGTAATCCACAGCGGGAGCAGAATGAACAGGCCGATGGCCATTGCAAAGCCCAAAACCATAGGAATAGCAACTGGCAGGATCCTGCTCTCCTTTTTGGCTTTCTTGGTCTTCTTCGGCTTCTCGTTTTCCTCCAGATCCAGCAATGAGATATTGATGGAGTAATTCAGAGTGCGGAGCCCCAGAATCAGGGCTTGAATCAGGACGGCAAAACCGCGGATAACCACCCAGGAAAGAGGCTTCCAGTAATCGGATAAGCGTTTTACCGGCTCCCGCTTTGTTTCAATGGAACCATTCGCACGCCGAACCGCTACGGCGTAGGCACGAGGGGTGCGCATCATAACACCCTCGATAACGGCCTGCCCCCCTACCAGTATATCTTCCGGAGATGATTTGGAATTGGTATCCGCCATTAAATATCTCAGTTTTTGGAAACCTTCTCGGTCTTGCTCTTACCATATCGCCGCTCGAAGCGTTCAATCCTTCCTGCCGTATCAATCAGCTTTTGCTTTCCCGTAAAGAATGGATGGCAGGCAGAGCACATTTCCAGCCTGATCTCCGGCTTGGTAGAGCGAGTCTCAAATTTATTTCCGCAGGCGCAGGTTACAAGCACTTTATGGTATTTGGGATGTATCTTCTCTTTCATTATCAACCTCATTCTTAGGGCACACTCCCATCGGAGTTATACCAAATAAGCGTAATAGTATACCATCGACAATTCCCCCCGGCCAGCCAAATTTCCTCCTATCGCCGGCCCTGAAAAATTGAAATATGGGGGGCAGTGTGGTAGTGTGATCCATTCTTTTGGCCCCCCGGCTGCGCCAAGCTCGGCCTTTTATTGATCCGGAATCCTATGGGAAAAATGAAGATATATTTTCACAATAATTGCTTTGATGGCCTGGCTTCTGCAGCCGTTTTCAGCAACTTCTATTTGAATGCAATCAAAAAGAATTGCCAATTTGTATACCAGGGATTAGCCCATCGTGCCGGCCAGCTGTTCCTGGATGTTCAGTTTGACGGAGATGAGAATGCAATCGTGGATTTTAAATATTCCAGCGATCCGCGTCTGAATTGGTGGTTTGATCATCACCAGAGCGCATTCCTGAGCCGCGAGGATGAGCTTCACTTCAAAGCGGACAGAAGCGGACAAAAATTCCATGACCCTGCCTATCGCTCATGCACAAAATTCATCCACGATATGCTTAAGGAGCATTTCGGATTCGACTCAGGCAGGCTTATGGATTTGATTCAATGGGCGGACATCATCGATGGTGCCCAGTTCCGTAGCGCCCAAGCGGCCGTTGAGCTTCAGGAGTCGGCAATGAAACTCATGATGGTCATAGAGGGCGTCCGGGATCATGACAAAATCTGCCGTCTCATTACGGAATTTCAACAAAAGCCGCTGGATGAAATCATAGAGATACCCTGGGTACAGGATGCTTTCCGTCCGCTCTACGAACGGCATCTCTTATCCATTGACATTATCCGCCGTAATGCGCAATACGCGGATGGGACGATCTTCTTCGATGTCAGCGGCCACGATCTGGAGGGGTATAACAAGTTTATACCCTATTACCTGTTTCCTCAGGCCACTTATTGCGTCGGAGTGAGTCTTTCAAGCTACAGGGCAAAAATTTCCGTTGGCTCTAATCCCTGGAGCCCCAATCCGCGCACTCACAATCTTGCTGTGATATGCGAACGCCATGGCGGAGGAGGGCATCCGGTCGTAGGTGCAATTTCTTTTGCGCCTGAAGAGATTGAGGAAGCGCGCAGCATTGCCCGGAAAATCGCGGGAGAGCTTCGCAGCAGCTAATGAGTTCTATGCCGGAAAAAGATACCCTCAAACATCCCCGAATCCGGCCGGTGGAAGCCTTCCCGGTCAATATGAATAACCAAGACCTTATCTGTCTGCGCGATCCGGAAGGCTTCGCCGAACAACCCGTATTTCTCAATCAGACGCTCCTGTTTCTTGTCTCAAGGATGGACGGCAATCATTCTCTTCGTGACATCCAGGCCGATTTTTACAGGGCTGCCGGAGAGATTCTGCCGATCGAGGAACTCGAAGGATTGGTGCGACAGCTGGATGAGCAGCGATATTTGGATAGCCCCGGTTTCGAGAGCTTTTATCAATCGCTCATAAAGGAGTTCCGGAATTCCCCTCGCCGGCCCGCACACCATGCAGGCTCCGCCTATGAGAAAAATCGTGAAGGACTGAAATCACAGATCCGAGGTTTTTTTGATTCACCGGAAGGCCCTGGAAACCATTTTCTCCCGGACCATTCCAAGGCGTTGCGCGGCTTGATCGCGCCCCACATTGACTTCTTGCGCGGTGGTCCTACCTATGCTCATGCATATAAGGCTCTGGTGGAACATCCGGGCGCCGATACTTTTATCGTGTTTGGTACCTGCCATACTTCCATGCCGCAGCGATTCTCCATCACCGGCAAAGACTTTGAAACCCCTCTGGGAACGGTGAAAACCGACAAGGATTTTGTCGCCCGCCTCTCGGATAAGCATCGGGGGCAATATTCGGATGACTTTTGCCATAGAATGGAACACTCCATCGAATTTCAGGCCGTTTGTCTGCAGTATTTGCTTGGAGGCAAGCAGGACTTCCGAATCATCCCCATCCTGATAGGCTCTTTCCATGACATCCATTCCGAGGGCAAGACAGCTGCCGAAAACCCGGAAATTCAGGCTATGGTCCAAACCGTCAGAGAGACTATCCGGGAAACAGCGGGGAATGTATGCATTATTGCGGGAGCCGATCTGGCACATGTCGGACAGCGTTTCGGCGATGCGTCGGGACCCACCGAGCACTCACTTCGCGAAGTGGAGCGCGAGGACAGAGCCTTTCTGGATCTTGCCGCAGCAGGAAACGCGGAAGGCCTGTTCCAATCCATCGCGGCCGATAATGACCGCCGCAGAGTCTGCGGATATCCCTCCATTTATATGACTTTGCGATGCATCGATCAGCCTGATGGGAAGCTTCTGCAATACCGCCAGTGGTCCGATCTAAGTGGTGGAGCCGCAGTCACTTACGCTGCCATGGCCATTTATTGAAATCAATCCGGGCATCAACATTTGCGAAATTCACGGCTGATTCCGGATGTCCTGCCGTAACGAATCGGTGGAACGCAGGGCGGGTTTGAAGTACAGTGGGAAACCGATCATGCCCGAAGAAACCATTCTGGTAGTCGACGATGAAATAGCCAATCTTCAGAAGCTTCAACGTACGCTCATAAACCGCTATTCTGTTCTGACAGCGAGTTCCGGCTATGAAGCCCTGAATCTTGTCAGACAGAATGATTCAATTGCCGTGATGATTGTCGATCAACGCATGCCGGACATGACCGGAGTGGATTTTCTCAGGCAGACTTTGGATATTGCTCCCCACGCCGTTCGCATCATCCTGACGGGTTTCACGGATGCAGATGTCCTCATGGAAGCCATCAACAGCTGCAAGGTCTATCGCTACATTGTCAAGCCCTGGGATCCTCCCGACCTGTTGATAACCGTAGAACGCGGGCTGGAGGCACATCGGCTGGCAAGGGAAAACGAGCAATTCCGGAAAGAGCTGATTCGGCGTGAGCGCCTTGCACGTGAATTGGAGATTGCAGGTGAGATCCAGCGGTATATTCTGCCGCCGCACTGTCCCGGCATCGACGGATATGAGATGAGTGTTGAATACCATCCGGCCCGTGAAGTCGGCGGTGATCTTTATGATTTCGAATATGGCGCCGGCCTGCTCCAGATTGTCATCGGCGACGTTTCCGGAAAGTCCATTCCGGCGGCACTTTACGGCGCGGTTTTCAGCGGGCAATTGCGCACTCTGTTCTCCGGTATGCCGGCGCCTGCGAAGGCTCTGAGATTGTTGAACGAAAACCTTCTTGCACGCTATCAGTCGAATAACTATATTGCGGTAGCTTATTGCCGCATCGATCTGGCAAGTGGGACAGGAATACTGGCAAACGGCGGGATGCCTTTCCCCTTTCTGGATCAGGACGGATCTCTTACCCGCCTGGAAGTGCGCGGCGTGCCTTTGGGACTGATGGAAGTGACCGACTACGAAGAACTGGAATTCCGGATGCATCCCGGCGACACCCTGGTTCTGGCCAGCGACGGAGTCATGGATGCACAGGAGGCAAATGGCGAATTTTATGGCGAGAGAAGATTTGCCGACTCCATCCGACAAAATTCAGGCAAAGAAGTCCCCGATTTTTTAAAATGTGTACACTCGGATGTGTGCCGCTTTATCAACGGCTCGGAATTAAGCGATGACATTACAACCATTGCCCTAAGACGCAAAAGGTAGGAAACATGCTGCTCTTGAGAAACATAGCTCAAATCGTGACCCTCCGTGGAGGTCCGATCCCAAGAGTTGGCGCTTCCATGTCCGATCTGGGAATCATCGAAAACGGAGCGCTTCTCATTCACGGCGACAGGATTGTATGGGTAGGATCAACTAAAGATATTCCGGTGCGCGATACGAGTACCCGATATCAGACACTGGATGGCGTCGGGTTGGGACTGGTGGCCATGCCCGGTTTTGTAGACTCGCACACTCACCCGATTTTTGCCGGAACGCACACCGAAGACTATGATCTTCGCCTCCAGGGAAAAAGCAGCGAAGAAATAGCGGCTGCCGGGGGAGGGATTACGGCCGGAATTGCATTGCTGCGCACAGTGACGGCCAATAAGCTGCTGGAGGGCGTCGAGCGAAATTTCAGGCACTTTCTGTCTCATGGCACAACAACTATAGAAGCCAAAAGCGGCTTCGGTTTATGCTGGGAAGAGGAGATCAAAAACCTGCAACTGCTGGCCGCGCTTCGCAGCCGCAACCGTCTGGAGATCATCCCTACCTTTCTGGGAGCTCGCGCCTTTTCTGAGGAACTCGTAAACTCCCGGGCCGACTATATCCGCGAAATTATCGAGGACATGATTCCCAGAGCAGCACAGGAAGAGCTGGCGCAGTTTTGCGATGTTTTCTGCGAAGAAAATCATTTTACCATTGAAGAATCGCGGTCCATTCTGCTCGCGGCCCGAAAAGCCGGGCTGGGATTGAGAATTCATGCCGAGAAAAACATGCACTCCGGCGGCGCAAAGCTCGCAGCAGAACTCGGCGCGCGCAGCGCGGATCATCTGGGATGGATTGATGACGCCGACATCGAAGCGCTGAAGCGTGCCGGAACCGTTGCGACGCTTCTTCCCGGAACAACCTTTAACCTGGGAACCAGGCAATACGCGCCCGCACGCAAGCTCATATCTGCAGGCGTTCCAGTGGCGCTCGCCAGCAATTTTAATCCGCTTTCCTGCTTTACCATGAATATGCAGATCATCCTGGCAATCGCTTGTACTCAGATGAAGATGAGTCCGGCGGAAGCCATCACCGCCGCAACCATCAACAGCGCCTTCTCGCTGGGAGTGTCGGACAGGTTGGGCACGCTCGAGGAGGACAAGCAGGCGGATATTGTTCTGATGGATATCTCCGATTACCGTGAGTTGCCTTATTTCTTCGGAGTCAATCATTGCGTGGTCACGATCAAAAAGGGGAACATTGTCATCAACCGGCTGGAACAGCCCTGACCTCCATCCAATCTAGATATCGCGGAATCAGCGCCGGGAGAAAACCGATGCAGGAGATCGACGGATTCCTATCAGCCCTGGCCGCAGCCAAGCCACTTCCAGGAGGGGGGAGTGCCGCTGCACTTGCAGGAGCTCTCGCAGCAGCCCTTGGGGAGATGATGGCGGGACTGACGGAAGGAAGGGATAATTTTGAATCCATTCGGTCTCAGGTGCTGGAAATCCATGCAGAAATGGCCGGTTGCCGCAACGAGCTCAAGTCTCTTGTAGAGGAGGATGCCCTTGCTTATCAGTCCCTTCTGGACGCGATACGGATGCCCAGGGGAACGGGAGAGCAGATGGTTGCACGAAAAGATGCGATGGAGAAAGCCGTCCGGAGCGCAACCGATACTCCCCTGCGGACGGCCCGGGTGGCGGTCAGGATACTGGAAGGGCTTAAAACCCTTATTGAAATCGGCATTCCCAGTGCAAAGAGTGATGCTGCCGTCGGAGTGCAACTCGCCTATGCATGCCTAAAGGGCGGACAGTACAATGTGCTGGCCAACATCCGCAGGATGGCAGACACGTCTTTTGCCGGAAGATGCCGGACCGAAATCACGGATCTCGTTCAGAAAGGCCACGAAATCCTTCGGCAAATCGATAGGCAGATAACAGCTCGGTAAACCAGCAAGACACGCATTGCACGAACGAATCAGCAGGTCTAGTTAGCTTTTTTCTTCCTTGGCCGGAGGTTCTTCTTTGGCGGCCTTGAGCGAAGATTTGAAATTCCGGATGCCTTCGCCCAATCCTTTGCCCAGCTGAGGGATCTTGTTAACGCCAAAAATGAGTATGACGATCACAAGTATGACAATTAGCTCTGTCGTTCCAAGATGTGGAATCATAGGTTCCTCTCAATGATTGCTCTTCAATCAGGGGAGAATACTTTATCGAATGCCATGAAGTCAACGGGATGGTGCCGTTATCAGAGCCGACGGAGGCCGGATGCGATCCCCGATCCGGAGTGTTTCCCCGGCAACAGATTCGCAATAAAATCGCTTGTGTAGAAGACCGAAATGTCCTATAAATCAACACGCTGTAGGCATTTTGGCAAAGGTAACCTCGGGTTCAGGCAAGGTTTTCAAGTGTACTTGATCATGTTTTCATTCTCCCTCGAAAGCTTTTCATGATCCCGGGTACTTGCTATGTTTGTACATTTACGGCAAGTGCACTTAATCCCTGCTTTGATTTGCCAGGAGAAAAGCGCTAGAGTAGGAGTTTATTTATAAAGGCAGGAAGCAGGAGATTCCGCGGAAAGGAGCAGTTCTTTGAAGATAATTGGTGAAAAGATAAATGGGACGCGAAAGCGGGTAAAACAGGCCATAGAGGAACGTGATGCGGCCTTCATACAGAATTTGGCCAAGGAACAAGCGTCAGCCGGCGCCGATTGGCTCGATGCCAACGCAGGTACGGCCCCGCAGCGTGAGCCGGACGATCTGATCTGGCTCGTCGAGAATATTCAGGCGGCGGTCGAAACGCCGATCTGCCTCGACAGTGCCAATCCCAAGGCATTGGAAACGGCGATCAAGGCCGTCAACAAAACCCCGATGATCAACTCGATCAGCATGGAACCCAATCGACTGGAAGGCGTGCTGCCGATCGTGGCCGCCAATAAGTGTCCCGCCGTTGCACTCGCAATGGATGAAAAGGGCATTCCCAAAACAAAGGGTGAGCGAATCGCCATCATCGGGCGCATGCTCGAGAGGACCCGAGCCCTGGGGATTCCGGATGGTGACCTGTATTTTGACCCGCTGGCCATGACCATTGCGACGGGCAACGAAAACGGATTGATCTTTTTCGATACCATTCGTGAAATCCGCAAGCAGTTTCCTGATGTCCACATGACATGCGGATTAAGCAATATTTCATTCGGAATGCCGGCCCGATCCTTTATCAACCGCGTATTTCTCGCATATTCCATGCAGGCGGGGCTGGATTGCGCCATTTGCGATCCGAACAACCAGGATATTAAAACCACGATGTTGGCAGCCGAGCTTTTGTTGGGACAGGATAAACATTGTCTGAAGTTCACTCGCGCATTTCGCGCGGGAGCCTTTGAGAAAAAATAACATCCCGTTCAAGAATGCATTCGTATTCCTGAATAACATTTACCTATAGGAAGTAAAAAAGGAGAGCATATGTCGAAAGAATTAATCGATGCCGTCGTTGATATGCGCGAGGAAGACGCAGTAAAAATTGCTGAAAGATTGCTGAACGAAGGTGCAGCGCCTCTTGGCCTTCTGGATGATTGCCGTGAAGCCCTCGGCATCATCGGAGACCGGTTTGCGGCAGGCGAATGCTTCGTCCCCGAACTGATCCTGGCCGGAGAAATGCTGCGGCAGATCGGTGCGATGGTAAAACCGAGAATCTCAGGGACCGGTGGCGCCGCCCAGAAAAAGATCGGCAAGATCGTTTTCGGTACAGTAGAGGGCGACATCCATGACATCGCGAAGGATATCGTGGTGTTCATGCTGGACGTCAATGGCTTTGACGTGATGGATCTCGGCGTGGATGTTCCGGCCGCAAAGTTTGTCGAAGCGGTCAAGAGCTTCAAGCCCCAGGTCGTCGGACTCAGCGGATTCCTGACACTGGCCTACGATCCGATGAAAAATACTGTCCAGGCATTGAAGGATGCAGGCCTGCGTGACAGCGTGAAGATCATGATCGGCGGCGGACAGATGGATGACCAGGTCGCAGCCTATGCCAAAGCGGACGCTTATGGCAAGGACGCCATGGCGGCCGTCAACCTGTCCAAAGGATGGGTAGGAGCGAAATAGCCATGCCAAAACCGGAAAATTTCGACAAATTAACTCCCGATCAGAAGCGTCAAGCGCGCCTGGAAGCCTGGATAAACCACGAAGGACTCGAATTCAAGAATCCGGAGGCGGAAAAAGGCTATCGGGAACGCGCCCAGATGTTTGCCGACGTCTTTCTGATGAAGAAGCCCAAGCGGGTGCCTGTGGCAGTCGCGACGGGTTTCTACCCGTTCCTGTATGCCGGGTATACTTGCGAAGACGCAATGTACGATTATGAAAAACTCGGCAATGCAATGAAAAAATTCCACGCCGATTTCTTGCCCGATGCCGCAGCATCTGCAGGGCTTTATATACCAGGAAAAGTCTTGGAAATCCTGGACTATAAGCTCTATCACTGGCCGGGTCACGGCGTTCCGGTCAATGTTTCCTATCAATGTGCTGAAGCGGAATATATGAAGCCGGAAGACTATCCTGCATACCTGGGTGATCCCAGCGATTACTTCATTCACACTTACCTGCCTCGGGTAATGGGAGCTTTGGCCCCCTGGAAAGATCTTCCTACTTTCACCGACCTTCTCGAATTGCCGTTTATCCCTTGGGCCATGATCCCCTTTGGCTTGCCGCACGTTCAGGAAACGTTCAAAAAGCTGATGAAGGCCGGCGAAATTTCGCTTGAATGGGCCGGCAAAGTCGCCGAAATCGACAATGCCTCCATTCAGAATCTGGGGCTGGTGAAATATCAGGGAGGATTCTCGAAGGCTCCATATGATGTAATTGCAGACACCATGCGCGGCAGCCGGGCGATAATGCTCGACACATTCCGCAAAAAGAAAGAGATCCTGGAAGCTTGCGACATGAATGTGCCCTATATGACGAAAATGCCGTATGGAGCTTACAGCTGGGGCGCAGCTCCGACTGTATTCTTCCCTCTGCATAAGGGTGCGGACCCATTCATGTCTCCGAAGACCTTCAAGGAATTGTACTGGCCGTCCTTCAAAGCCGTCATGCTCAATCTGATCAAGGACGGCATGATTCCATTCCTTTTTGTTGAAGGAAGCTACAACCAGCGGCTGGATATCATCACCGATCCCGACATCCCGGCCGGAAGCACCATCTGGTACTTCGACAAGACGGACATGAAGGAAGTCAAGAAGCATCTCCAGGGCTGGGCATGCTTCTCCGGCAACTTCCCCTCCTCGCTCCTGAAAACCGGAACGGTCGATCAAGTCAAAGATCATACCAGGCAGCTGCTGGATGACCTGGCCGGCGATGGAGGTTATTACATGGTTAATGGCGCGGTGCTGGATGAAGCAGATGCGGACAACCTGCACGCGTTCATCGACACCACCAAAGCATACAATCTTTAGCTTCGACTGAAATCAAGTCCACTGAAAGCCCGGGGATGAGTTCTTCATCCTCGGGCTTTTTTTATCTATTTTGATCGGCAATCGCTACCTGCCCGATTTCCTGTCTTCTTCATCCTGGAAAACAATCTTCTTTCCCGAGCGGGATTCAAGAATGTGCAGTGTGGGAATGACGATATCTTTACCCAATTCGAAAACGGCTATCTGTTCTTTACTCTCTTCGTCAAAATATCCGATCGTTATGTAATGATTCCGCTTCTTCGATAGCTTTTTAAAGAGATTTACAGGGCTGTACAGGATCGTCGTTGTAACCGAGTCATTAACCCTTCGCCCGGCCCTTTGTCCATATTCAATATCAATAAATTGCTTATATGATATGGAATAGGTCCTGTTCCTTTCGTTAAGGTTATATTCAAACCTCAACTCAGTTTCATTTTCGGTGACAAGATAGCCTTCAACCGCTTTCTTGGCCCCCGGAAAATCCCTCTCCTTTGTGGTGCCGCCCTGATAGGCAGCCTTCCTGCTTCCGACACCTGCGATCGCGGCAGAAGTCACACTAAACAGAAGAATCAGGCTGGCAACGAACGCCTTTTTCATCGGAACTCCCCTCCGGCTCTGTTAATAATTCATTTTCTTTTTCAGATCCTCGATCAGCCGTTCTGCAATCTTTTTGGATCCGCCTCGCTTTGCGATCCCGAACAGCGAAGACTTGTCCCCCGCCTCCGCTTTCCAAAGTACCACGTTCCCCTTTAAATCCATAAGGATTGCCGAGCCGATATTTGCATCCGCAGAATTTTCGATATCTCCCTGAAAAACGGCGTCTGCATCTTCCCTGCGGGCAGCGAGCCTTACGCGCCCCCAAAGCTGTTTTTCAATTTCCGATTTAACATATTCATCCAGTTGGTTCGGCATCCTAGCCACGAAAATTCTCCGGATATCCTGCAACGTTTTTGCTTCTTTGGATATTGGGGCAGAGACTTCGGATTCAACCTTTTTCGCGGGCAAAGGGTCCGCGGTTCCGGGAGGCTCAGGAACCGCCGTATCGAGCAGCGGAGGAGTCGACGGAGTCGTTCCAGCTTCCGTCGGAGGTTCAGGCTCAATGGCAGTTCCCGGTACGATTACATCTTTGGGAACATTCATATTGTTTCGCTTTTCTTTCGGACCGGTCCGCAGAGGCTCACGAGGAATTTCTGAAACGGGTTTATTCTGGAATAATTCCAGCGGCAGGGTAATTCCGGTATCAGCCGGCGCTGCTTGTTTTTTTGGTTCTGCAGGGGGAAGCGGTTCCGGGGCCGTCGGTGTTGGCTGCGGCGAGGAAGCAACCATTGTCTGGGTCTCAGTCTGAGCGGAACGGTAGGATTGGATGATAAGAAACAATCCCAGCAAGACAACCAGCGCTCCGGCAGCCAATGCGATTGGTTTAAGCGGAAGCTTTTTATTCAGAGGAACCGTTGTCGGCTCGCTGGATACGCCTGCCTGAGAAGAAGAGGCTTCCCGCTGGATTGGATTAAATCGGGCAGAAGAAACCGTTGCCGTCACCCCCGGATGTGAGATCGGATGAGAGGCGACGGCGGCAAGGGTATCACGGAATTCCTCGGCAGATTGAAAGCGCTCATCCCGTGATTTTGCCAAAGCCCTGCTTAAAACCGTATGAACCCAGCCAGGGCATTGGAGGCCCTGACTCAGCAGCGAAGGCGGCGGCTGATTCAAGTGGGCCTGCATCAGGTCATAATCGGTATCGGCCGTAAACGGAAGCCGGCCGGATATCGCCTCATACATCACGACTCCAACCGAATACAGATCGGAGCGGATATCCGCTTCCTCTCCCCGAATTCTCTCCGGCGCCAGATATTCCAGAGTGCCGATGATCCTTCCGTCCCGCGTCATTCTCGAAGATCCCAGGACACGCGCGATTCCGAAATCGGTTACTTTCACCCGCCCTTCAGTGGTGATCATGATGTTCGCGGGTTTGATATCTCGATGCAGGACTCCCATCGAATGCGCATGCGCCATTCCATCGAGAGTCTGGGCCAGGATCTCTGCGGTATATTCGGGCGCCAGCCTTCCCGAACGGCGAATCATGTTTTCCAGAGTATCGCCCCGTACAAACTCCATCACCATATAGTAGTTTTCTCCTTCCCGGAAAAAACTATATAGAGTGGCGATGCAGGGATGATTAAGCCTGGCAAGTGTTACGGCCTCCACACGAAAGCGCTCAATCACCTCGGGATTCCGGGCGATTTCAGCCCGCAGCATTTTAACGGCGACCGGCCGTTCCACCATGACATCGATTCCTTCATACACCGCCCCCATTCCGCCCTGGCCCAGCTCGCGCACAATTCGATAATTCCCAATGACAGTTCCTATCATCCGCTCACCCCATATTGTCCGGTCTCTTTTAACGACGAAATGCAGTCGCTAATCGGAGGGACCGCAACTACAACCAGGCTGATATTGTCATAGCCGCCACGGGCGCAGGCTGAACTGACAAGATTATTACAGGCACTGTACGGATCAGAATCCCATACCATTTCGCCGATTTCTCTATCCGCAACCAGATCATGCAATCCATCGGAACATAACACAAATACATCGCGCGGTTTGACGGCCATCGGTTCAGGCCACTTCATCAATACCAGCTCCGGACGTGTTCCCATTGCGTGGGTTAATACACTCCGGTCGGCGTGCTGCCTGGCTTCCGCCAGGGTCATGATTCCCTTCCGCACCATTTCCATGCACTGCGTATGGTCTTCCGAAAGTTGGTAAATTTCCCTCTCTCTCACCAGATAAAGCCGGCTGTCTCCCACATGCACCGCCCATGCCTGCCATCCCACGATGGCTATCGCGGTACAGGTGGTCCCCATACCTGCCATTTGGGCGTTGTCCTGCGCGAGTCTCAGGATAGACTGATGCGCTGAGCGAAAAGCCTTTTCAAGTGCTTCTCCCGGAGTTCCCGGCAGCTTCAGATATTCTCTTTCAATTGTCTCCACTGCCGTCCGGCTGGCTACTTCGCCTGCCTGATGCCCGCCCATGCCATCCGCTACGACTGCAAGAAAGCCGCGATCAGCCCGGCGGGCGGCCCCGGCACGAACAATGCAAACGCTATCCTCATTCAGCTCCCGGCGCAATCCCATATCGGTGAGCATACAAGCCAGAGGCTCTTCCATCCTCGCGGGATCTATCGCCGCCGAGGAAACAGTAGATTCGCGGTTTCTTTTGCGATGCCAGAACATTCAGCGATCCTTTATGGGCATCAGGGTGTAGGTATAAAAGTAACGCTCACTCACATCGAATTGAACCGGGAGATCCTTAAACCCGTCGCGACGCAAAATGATATTAACCTTGTCTCCCACGCGGGCCTTTATCTTAAAAGGCGTCGCGCCGACAGCCTTCTCTCCCTGAAAAACCTGAGCCGCTCCGTCCATTGTATCCACCGTAATAACCTTTATGGAAGCTTCGGCGCCGGAGGAACCGCTGGCCGCCTCCGCATTTTGATTGGCAACAATTGCGCCGCCGCCCCTCTCGCCGCTGTCATTCTGATCCCTCATTTGCAGGCTGATGATCGCTGCGATCGCAAACAGCAGAAAGGCAGGCACACCCCAGGCCCAGGCCGGACGAAAACGATGGAGCTTCACTGTCTGCGCTATAGCGGAGGACTTATCCCAGGAAGATAGAGCCTGATAGAGCTCGGAGGCTGAAGGATAGCGCCGCGAAGGCTCCTTTTGCAGGCAACGCGACACAATTTGACCGATCGAATCAGGGACGTCCGGCCGCAACCGCCGGATTGGGATAAAATCCCCGGAGAGGATCCGGAGGTAGATCTCGTGAGTCGTGGCTGCCTGAAAGGGCAAGTGCCCGGCAAGCAGTTCATAAAATAGCACACCCAGCTGCCATACATCCGTGGCAAACCCTGCAGGTTCCCCGCGCACTTGCTCAGGCGCCATGTATTCCGTGGTCCCCACAACCGCTCCAAGGCGGGTTAAACGGTCGGCACGCTGGTGACGCGCAATGCCGAAGTCAAGAATCTTGACCTGACCGGAGGAAGTGATTTTGATATTGCCCGTTTTTATATCCCGGTGAACGACTCCCTGGGCATGGAAATGGGCGATGGCGGCGGTGATCTCTTGCTGGATTTTCAAAGCCTCGTCTGCCGGCAGAGCTCCCCGCCGCTGGATGACAGCTGCCAGCGTTTCTCCGTCAACGTATTCCATCAAAATGCACGGGCGCCCCTGATACTCATAAAATCCCAGATACTCAGCCACACTCGGGTGTTTCAGGCTGGCCTGAATATCGGCTTCATTATAAAACCGCTGCAGAGCCGGCCCGTCGGTCAAACCGGGCGAAAGAACTTTGACCGCGATGACCCGGCCGAGATGAGTGTGTACGGCTTTGTACACCTCTCCCATCCCGCCGGCGCCCAGCGACTCCGTCAGGAGGTATTCTCCGATCAGGGCATTGGTCAGCAAAGACATACTCTGCAGCCTTTAAAGCTCCGCCTTATCGTGATGCGGGCTGTACGCCCATCAATTCAATCCCGTAACGGATAGGAACGGCGCCGCTTGCATTCGCGTCGTCACGAATGCCCAGCGTATAAATACCGACCACTTTCCCTTGATCATCAAACATGGGGCCGCCGCTGTTGCCTCCTCCCGTTGAATTGATGGTCAGCTGATAATAGTCGCCTGCGAAGACGGCCGCTTCGGTTAATCCCGCATGTCCTCTTAGAATCCGGCCGATGTTACCGGCAGACAAGGTGGGGTCGGGGATTTCCTTTACGCTGATCTGTTGGTTCAATATATCGCGGGATGCCACTACTCCGAGTACTTTCTGGGAAAAGCCCGGATATCCTAGGACAACGACGGGATCTCCGACTTTGATCGAATCGTAATTGTCGTTCAGTTCCACCTTTTTCAAGGTCTGGGGGATATCGATCTTTACCATAGCGACATCGTTGCGGTCTGAGATTCGGGCCAATTTGGCCGGGATCCGGATCCGATTTTTCGCAAAGGTTACATCCAGATAATCGTTGCGGCCTTCCAGGGCTTTGCCTCGCGGAACAATGGCCGGAAGCGATCGCAATGTCGCCAGGTTGAGAGAGGTTGAAGTTACAATTTTGGCCTGGGAAGGAATCCATGCGGGGAATTCCTCGCGGGAAATAACCTTGACCTGCACCTTGCCTTTCTCATTCCCTACAAGAACCACTCCGGCAACTGCAGGAAAGTCGTATTTCGCGTGCCAGGCTGCTGCAACATGACGGTTGGTCAGGATAAATCCGTCGTTGCTGACCACAAAGCCGCTTCCGGAATGATTCCCCCCGATGGAAGGATTCTTGCCTTCTTTCTCATCCGTAGACAATAAGGGCTCATATTCATCGTCTACGACCAAAAATACCGGAAGCATTACGTCTCCCGCCCCCGGATACAATTGAGATTCCCTTTGCTTCCCGTCCTCTCCTTTCACACTCTGTATATTTGAAACCGATACATGATAGAGCTGTTTCCCGGTAACCGTATCCACCAGTTTCCATCCCACTTCAAACAATACCGTCGCATCGGTATTCTGCTGCGCGATCTGCGTCGGAGTAAGTCCGCTCGGAGAGAGCTTCTGCTCGATTTTCTGGACAACAACAGTGGATTCGGGACGGGAGAAGTAGAGCCATCCGGCCACAATCGCCAAAATCACGAGGATCGCGCCGACAGCCCAATACATGGTTTTCTGTCCCTGCGCTTTGGTTTCATGAATCATCCGCTCCACCGTGGCCTTGCCGACCGTTGGCGGAGAAGCAACCGAAGGCGTGGCTTCCCGCGTCGGCGATACGCCGGTTGAAGGAGTCACGACCGGGCTGTCAGCCAGCCGGGTCGGCTTCACCATGCTTGCCGGACGAGGCGTAAGATCAAATTCAAATTCCGGTCCGCCGGGGCCGAGGCGAATCAGATCGCCGCAATTCAATTTGACAGGACCAAAAATCCGCTGATTGTTTACAAAAGTCCCGTTGCGGCTGCCCAGGTCCTCAATTGTGTAGTCCGCCGGATCAGCAGGGGATGCCGTGATTCTGGCATGACGGCGACTGACCAGATCATTGTTAGGATCAAATTTCAAATCACAGGAAGGATCACGACCGATAGTGAGTTCCCGCTTCTGCGTCACGGGGAATTCCTCCACTTGCCCTGACTTTGCTGCATGCAAATGCTTCACAAGAATGCGCGATTCCATGGGACCTCCTCGCCGGTATTCTGATGGCTGAGAATTGAAAAAATGCGGAACTTCTGCATCTTAAAACCTGCTGAAACTGATAGCCAATTGGAACTTGTCGATTGATTTGCGGTAACGAATATACAGCAATTTCTTCTGCAAAGCAAAGCCTGGCCGGATCCGGATAATTCGCCCTTCAAGATCATTTCCTGCCATTTTGCCTTAAAGCCTGCAGACAACGCAGAGTGATGGAAATCAGGACAATTATTCCTCCGACAATGGCCCATTTCCCCGGGCTCTCGCCAAGCAGCAGAAAGACCCAGACCGGATTGAGAATGGGTTCAATAATGGGGATCAGAATGCCTTCAAGCGCCGTTACATGCTTTAAAGCTTCCGCATACAGAATGTAAGAGCAGCCCAATTGAAAAACACCCAGCAGAATCAGGCCGAGCCATCCGGCTGCTCCCGGAGAAGACTGCAGTATAAAGGGAAATCCAACCAGGAATGCGATGATATTGCCCAGGAAAACAGACCCGATCGGCGAACTGTCTTTCTGCTTTCGCAAAAACAAAGCCGTGCCTGCGAAGGCAATTCCGCTCAATATGGCGACAGCATTCCCCAGAATTCCGCCCCTGGACAAGTCATCGAGGAAGAAGAGAGTCATGCCTCCTATAGTTGCCGCAATGGCGGCGATGTCCCATTTGCCGATCCGCTCTCTCAATAGCCAGTAACTGAGCAGTGCCACATAAATCGGGGCCGTATACTGCAGCAGAATTGCGTTGGCGGCCGTTGTCCATTTGTTGGCCAGTACGAAGAGGATCACCGTGCCCGCATAGCATACCGCTCCGCCCAGTTGTGCGGGGCTCCATGTAAGACGCTGCTTCCGCCGGAATGTCAATATCACCGCAGCCGCGATAATGCTTCGCGTTCCCGCGATGGCAAGCGCATTCCATGCTACCAGCTTAATCAGGAGTCCGCCGGAACTCCACAAAACAGCAGCAAGGATCAGAAATAAAACCGCCCGCGACTTTGTCTGCATTCTTCCGACTTTAACACACACATGCGATTTGAGCAGTGACGATGTGGTTTCGCACAATAATAATGCTTCTGTGGGGGAGGGCTTCCCAGGCTGTCTCAAAACTCGACAACCGTGGGACAGCCTCCGAAGCTGCGACGCACATAGAAGATGAATATGTAAATAAGTCGGGGAACGTGGTGCGGCTTTGTTGATTTTCTGCTGAAAAGGGGGAAGCAACTTTTGCGGTTTCCTCCCCCTTTTCATCCTGCTGCAGCGAGATCAGAAGATAAACTTCAGGCTCATCTGTACGGTCCGGCTGCCGCCGCTGAACTGGCTGGCATCCAGGAACTGAAGAGCGGAAACATAAGCGTAAGTGCCGCTGAGAGCGTTATCCAGAGACTGCTCGTACGAAGGCAGGCCGAGGCTGTATTGGCGATGGTTGAACGCATTGAAGAACTCCGCACGCAACTGGAGCTCTCTGGACTCATCAAACTTGAAGCCTTTGAAGACCGAGAGATTCCAGTTGTTCAATCCGAGCGTACGAATGGTATTGCGCCCGACGCGTTTACCATCATCCGGAGTCCCCGGCATGGCGACGACGAACCGCGCATTAGGATTGGCTGCCACATAACCCACAACCCGGGAATCCTGGCTGCCGTATTCATCAATCTCGGAAACAATGGACGTTGCACCGGTGTCGGGATTGCGCAATACATAATTCACTCGTGTGCCCGTCATGCCGGATCCATTCGGATTATAAAGCGCCCGATCCCCCGCAGCATCAAAATCACCGTTTGCATCCTGGCCGGAAAGCGCCGTAATGGGTTGCCCGCTCTGGGCCAGATAGGTTCCGTTGAACTGCCATCCGTCCAGAAACCTTCCGGCGAGACCATTCCTGTGGAAAAACAGAGGCAATTCATAGGTCCAGGAAAGAGAAAATTTATGAGGCATGTCGAGCGCCGATAATCCACGCTCATTCCTCAAATTGTAAGGATCTTGCGGGCGGCGCGCATTCACAAGACTCGAGTAGAGCTCGTTTGTAGAATCATCGATCGTCCGGCTCCACGTATAGTTCGCAAGCATGAACAAGCCCTTTGAGAACCGGCGCCGAAGCTCAGCCGATCCTGCGTGGTAAATGGAATTGCCGACGGCCGGGAAGGCGGTAACCAGTCCCAGGAAACCGTCCGCCGAATATCGAAGATCCTGGGCAAGGTAGAAATCTTCCAGGCTGGGCGCCGTCAACGGCATGCCGGCCGGCACTGCCGAATTGGCAAAATAGGTCGGCAGCGCCAGTTCGGGATGCCGTTCGAACACCGTAATGGCATTCAGGCGCGCCTGCAGCGGAAGACTCAGACCGCGCGTGCCCAGGTAGCGGAGTTCCAGCACATAATTGCCGGCGAGCTCCCGCTGTAAGCTCAGCGTCCAGGTATAGGTTTTTGGAGCGACCTGGTCCACGATCAATGATCCCGTTGAAGCCCGCGCATCCTCTTGTGTCACGGGAGGGACATTAACCTGGAGCAGGCCGCCCCCTGCCAGAAATCCAGCGCCCGTGGCACACCAGGAAGGAGGAGTGGCAGATGCACACGTGATCGTTGGATTCTGTTCTGTCTGCAGCTGTGGGGGCAGCTGCAGAGAAACCAGATTCTGGAAGTTCACATCGTAAGCTATGGCAAATCCTCCGCGTATGGATGACCTGCCGGATGAGCCGAACACTTTCTTCAGAAAGCCGTCGGTGAAATCGGGAGAATAAGCAAATCCAAAACGAGGGCCGAAGTTGTTTTTATCCGTTTTGGGTTTCCCAAATTCGAATACGCCGGGAAGACTTGCGACGGAATTAAGAGTCTGAAGATTCGCATCCCGAGGATTGGTTGTGTATTCATACCGGAGCCCAAGATTGAGAGTCAGATTTTTGGCGACCTTTACATCATCCTGGAAAAACCAGTACAGCGAATGCTGATTGCCGGCAAAAAAACCGGATCCTGCACCGCGCAAGGCTCCGTTATATCCATTCGGGACAAGGTCGTTGATGAATTCGCTCAAGGTCGAGTAATCCCATTCGCCGCGGCCCCGCGGCAGAAAATCACCCGGAGTAATAATGTTGCGGTATTCAATCCCGCCTTTGATCTGATGGCGGCCGAGGACATAACTCAGGTTATTAAGCACCTGGTAGCTGTTCTGAGTGGTGCTTTGCGGCGAATTTTCTTCAGGCCCGATATTCAAACCAAGTTCATCGATCTTAACGGTCGGAAAGTTGACAAAGGTTCCCGGGACGCTGTACCCCAGGAAATTCCGCGAGTAGGAAAGCCGGAAATCATTTGCCAGCCTGGATGTGATCGCCCAGATATCGGTGAGCGCCACCTTGCGTCCGTCACGGGCTAAATCACCCGTGAATTGAGTCAGCGGCAACGACGGATTCAAGTTAGGTTGCCGCAACCGGTCATACAAAAACCGCCCGCGCAATTGATGCTTGCCGACGTTGTAGTCGATGTTGATCTGGAAATCATGCTGGTTCTCAAAATCCGGCGCGAAAAACTGCACATCTCCTATGGGGATTGTCTGCCCGCTCACGACAATAGAATCCGATGCACTGGACGCCGTCGGGAATTGCTGCAGGATATTTGTGACTGCGGTATTGGCCGCGAGGCTGTTCAGGGCGCTCATTCCTTCCGCTGTAGGGCTGAGAACTGTAACGCCCGTTGCCGCCTCTCCGCGCGTGCGGTACTCATAGGCGCCGAAGAAGAACAGCTTGTCTTTCATTATAGGGCCGCCGAACGTTCCTCCGAGACGGGCATAATCGAAACGCGGTTTCTTGTCGATGTCTCCGGATTTGAGAGCAGCCTTGGTCAGATTATCCATGGCATTCAGATGGCGGTTCTGACCGTAATAAAAAGCGCTTCCATGATATTCGTTGGTACCGGACTTGGTAATGATATTGAACTGTCCTGCCGTGGAATGGCCGTATTCGGCGCTGAACTGGTTGCTGATGAGATTGAATTCAGCAACGGCGTCCTGAATGACCGGCTGAAGCGATCCCGTGAGGGCAACATCGTTATTGTCGACCCCGTCAATAGTGAAATTGTTATTTCGGGGCCTGTTGCCGCCGATCGATCCGCCTTCGCCCAGGACTCCTCCCGCCTGCGTTGTGGTATTCGGCAGCAACACCGCCAGATTCAGCGGGCTTCCGCCAAGAACGGCATTGGGTATATCTCGAACAGTTTTCTCCTCGATCGTCGCTCCCAACTGCGAAGTGGTCAGCGATAGCAGCTCGGCTCCGCCCACGACTTCGATGGTAGTGGAAACTTCTCCTATCTCTAAGACCGTATCCGCATCAGTGATTTGATTGGCGGATACCGCAACATCCTTCCGGACCGTTTTCTTGAATCCGGTGTGTTCAACCGAGACCGAGTAGCTGCCGACTAAAAGGTTGGGAAAGGAATAGAGTCCCGCGCTGCTGGTTACCGTGACGAATTTTGCGCCTGTCGCCTCATTTGTCGCCGTAACAACTGCCTCCGGAACCACAGCTCCCGTGCTGTCTTTGACCGTTCCGCGCAAAGTTCCGCCTGTAGCCTGGCCGACAGCCGGCCGGCTTGATCCGGCAGCAATCATTGCCAGGACGAACAGGTAAACTGCCAGTTTGGGAAATGCCTTTGTCTGCATAATCCTCCTTCCAGGAATTGCATAGGAATCATGAAATGTGGCGTTCGGACAACGGTTCCATTTTGCTTATAAAGGGATTAGCCGGATGTGAGGAAATTGTCAGGAAGTTGTTAGGACCGCGGAGAGAAACGGATTGATCGAAAGAAAAAGCACGCCGCGAATTGCACGAATAAATTGTTCGTGCAATTCGCGGCGTGCATTTCGCTTTCACCACCCAACCTGCATTACAAAAGTCTGCGCAATTCAGGTAGAATAGCTGCCATGCAAATCAACCGGTCTGTCATTGCAGTCCATGACGGGGTGCGCGCTACCTGGGCTGAGGTCAACTTGACGCGATTGGAGCACAACCTCGCCGCTATCAGGCAGAGAGTTGCTCCGGCCAAAGTGATGCTCATCGTGAAAGCAAATGCCTATGGACACGGTCTGGTGGAAGTATCCAGGGCTCTTGCAGGCAAAACCGACTATGTCGGAGTGGCGGTACTGGAAGAGGGCATACTGCTGCGCGAATTAGGCATCACGGCGCCAATCATTGTTTTAGGCGGGATATGGCGTGACCAGATCGGGCATTACCTTCAGCATGATCTTACTCTGACCGCTTCGTCGGTTGAGCGGCTGGAGCAGATTGACGCCGCAGCCGGCGAAATGGGCGTCAAAGCCAGGGTTCATCTGAAAATCGATACCGGGATGGAGCGCATTGGCATTCATTATTACAGCGCCAACCTCCTTCAGGAAGCTGCTTTGAGATGCAGGCACGTGGAAATTGAGGGGATTTTCTCGCACTTTGCCAACGCCGACAGCCGCGATCCGGCTCATGCGCGCCTGCAGCTGGAGCGCTTCAATGAAGTACTTCGCTTTTACGAACGGCGCAGCCTGCCCATGCCGATTCGTCATATGGCAAATTCAGCCGCGATACTGCAGCTCCCGGAAAGCTGCATGGATATGGTGCGCCCCGGCATCCTGCTTTACGGCGTTTATCCTTCGCCTGTGGCGCCCCATGCGGTGGAGGTCCAACCTGCTCTGGCCTGGAAATCGCGCGTGGTTTATTTCAAGGTGGTTAAACCAGGGCACCCTGTCAGCTATGGTTCCACGTGGCAGTCGGATCACGAGGTTCGTATCGTCACGGTTCCGGTCGGCTATGGAGACGGCTATTTCCGCAGTATGTCCAACCGGGCGAATGTGATCATCCGCGGCAAAAAATATCCGCAGGTCGGCACAGTCTGCATGGACCAGATGATGGTCAATATCGAATGGGATTCCGCCTACAACGGTGACGAGGTAATCCTCCTTGGGGAAGAGGGAAGCATGCGTATTACTGTCGAGGATCTGGCCGAATGGGCCGGCACCATTCCTTATGAAATCCTGACCAACATCAACACTCGCGTCCCGAGAGTGTACATTGCGGATTAGCTGTTTTTTAAAATGGAGCCACGAATTTCACGAATTCCAATACACACATTTGCCAAATTTGCGGTCGACACACGCCTCAATTTCACTTTTTAAGATGCCGGCTTTGGAATATGATCGGCCCAGCGTCCGATCCATATGTTCAGCATCTGCCGGGGACATGAATGTATGCAGAAAGAGCGGGGGGGCAAGATGGAATCCCTAAAAATCCGAATTGATGATCAAGAAATCGAGGTTGCCGAGGGAATGACGATTCTTCAGGCTGCGGAAAAGGCCGGCATCAAGATTCCCACACTTTGCCATCACCGTGATTTCTCTCCCAGCGGGTCCTGCCGCATTTGCGTGGTCGAACTCGAGGGATCCAGCCGGTTGGTGGGATCCTGTCATACTCCTGTTGCTAAGGGCATGGTGGTGCATACCCGCTCTCCAAAAGTGCTTTTCGCGCGGAAAGCGACCGTCGAGCTTCTGCTTGCGGGACATACCGGACCTTGCGTGATGGATTTCAGGGCTGCCCAATGTGAACTGCACACAATCGCATCGGATCTGGAGGTGGCTCCTCCCAGATTCAACATACAAAGGCCCCGCTTTTATCCGATCGAAAATGTGAGCCCGTATGTCCACCGGGATCTGTCGAAATGCATTTTGTGCTCCCGGTGCATCAGCGCATGCAGTGACATTGCGGGACAGTATCTGTTCAATACGGGCTACAGGTCTTTTCATACCAAGATCGTCGTAGACAACGATATCGCCCTCGATAATGACGTCTGCAAAGACTGCTATGTCTGCGTGGAGTATTGCCCCACCACTGCACTCAGCAGGGCCAAACATCCCGAAGATAAGAAAAGAGGAAAGAAGATGGAGTCCCGTACGCCTCAGCCTCAGGCTCGGGAAGCACACTGCGGGAACCTTCTCTCCATGATAAAGAAGGCGCAGGACAAATCCCGCCATGTCTCGCCGAAATTCATGACCGAGACCGCCGATTCCTGCAATCTTTCCATCAGCGAGGTGTTCGGGGTTTCAACCTTCTACTCTTACATTTCAACCAAACCGCTCGGGAAGAATGTGATAAGGGTTTGCAGAAGTGTCCCTTGCTACCTGCAGGGATCTCAGATGATCCTGAAAAGTATTGAAGATGAACTCGGAATCAAGCCGGGCGAAACGACCCGCGACAGGAAGTTTTCTCTGGAGCTGGCTAATTGTATCGGCGCCTGCGATCAGGCCCCCGCTATGCTGATCAACCGGGATGTGCATGGTTGCCTGACGCCGCAAAAAATTTCCAGGATTCTGCAAAAATATTATTTCTGAGCCCTGGAGGAGAACCGCTGTGCAAAAAAGAGTGGTTTTAAAAAATTGTGGGCAAGTGGATCCCAGGAGCATTCATTCTTATATAAAAAAGGGCGGCTTCAAGGCTCTTGAAAAGGCGAAGAAACGGATGACGCCCGACAGCATCATCGAGGAAGTGATTGCATCCGGGCTGCTGGGCCGGGGCGGCGCCGGTTTTTCCTGCGGGCTGAAATGGAAACTGGCACGGGCGCACGAAGCCGATCAGAAATTCATCATATGCAATGCGGATGAAGGTGAAGTCGGCACATTCAAGGACCGGTATATACTGCAACACGATCCGTTCACTCTGATTGAAGCACTCGCCATCGCAGGCTGGGCAATCGGGGCCGGCAAAGCATTCATTTACCTCCGCGCCGAATACCATTTTCTTTCCGGACTGATTCTGAATGCCGTCAGCCAGGCAAAAGACAAAGGTTTTCTCAAACATCTGGATATCGAGCTTCGCGAGGGAGCCGGATCATATATGTGCGGCGAAGAATCAGGGCTTATGAATTCCATCGAGGGGCTCAGGGGTGAAGCCCGCTATAAACCGCCATTCCCGCCGCAAAAAGGACTATGGGGAAAACCCACCATCATCAACAATGTCGAAACACTAATGAATATTCCGCAGATCATCCTGAAAGGCAGCTCCTGGTTTCAAAGCATGGGAACCGAGCGCAGCAAGGGGACCAAAGTGTTTTCCGTCAGCGGAGATGTTGCGGCGCCCGGAGTGTACGAACTGGAGCTTGGAAGCAGTCTTTCCGAGCTGATCCTGAAGCTGGCTTCCGCCAGAGACATAAAAATGGTCCAGGTCGGCGGAGCCTGTGGAAGAATCATACCCGCAGATGGAATCGATATTCCTCTGGCCTATGAAACTGTCCTGGGCTCAGGCGCCATCCTTGTGTTTAACCGGACCCGGGACGTGATCGATGCGATGTACCGGAACATGGAATTCCTGGCCGACGAGTCCTGTGGCCGATGCACGCCGTGCCGGGATGGATGTGAGGCAATGCTGGATATTCTGGGAAGGCTGGCCGCGGGAGAAGGAGCCGCCGAAGATATCGGCGCACTGGAGGATCTGTCGCAGGTGATGTCCCTGTCTGCTATGTGCGGCCTCGGCCAGAGCGCTTCTCTTCCTCTCATGGACACGTTGAAATATTTCCGGAAGGACTATGAAAACCGGATTGCGCAATCGGTGTATTTGAGGTCTCTCCGGCAAGCATAATGCCGCATTCTTATCAACAGCGGCCGAAAGGGTAGAGTCTTTATCGATGACTTTTTCGTTTTATGCAAAGAGGTTTTGCCCTCTAAAACAGCTGAAGCCAATCGCCACGGACAAAGAAGCTTACAGCTGAGAGCTGAAGGCCGACAGCGCGCGGCCTCCATGATTCTTCGAAAATTTGGCTGCGGCTACAGGCCGCGCCAGGAGTAAATACGATGCCCAAGAAAGCAATGAAAGCAGCCGCTGTTAAACTGACACGATACGCATGCCCTTATTGTCAAAACACATTTGAATCATTTGAGGAAATAAAATCTCACATCCTGGCCGCCCATGCTGCAGATGAACTGCCCGAACCCGAGGGAAACATCCATGTCGTCATTAACGGTCAAAAGCACGGTTTTCGGGTCGAGCCGGATTGGACACTGCATTATCTCATTCACGATGTACTCGGCCTGACGGGAACCAAGTTGATGTGCGACCACGGCGCATGCGGTTCGTGCACTGTCATTATGAACGGACGCCCTATCCTTTCCTGCATGACGCTGGCGATCGAATGCAACGGAAAGCGGATCGAGACCGTCGAAGGCGTTGCCGAGGCCAGGCACCCGCTGGTTGAAGAATACGTGAAACACCACTGCATGCAATGCGGTTATTGCACTCCCGGATTTGTTGTTACAGCGAAAGCTCTTCTGGACAGGAATTTAAATCCAACCGAACAGGAAATCCGTGAAGCCCTGGGCGGCAATCTCTGCCGATGCGGCACCTATCCACAGCATCCAAAAGCAATCCTCTCAGCCGCCAAAATCCTGCGTGAGGCCTGGCATGACTCGCATCCTTGAGGAAACATCCGGCAATACCATGAAAGGATTTATAAGCACAAGAGAACAGGAATGCAGAATTCAGGAATCAGAATTCAGAATTGTCTGCATCGGGATGCTGATTTCTGAATTCCGTTTTCCGGGTTCTGTCGCGGGAGGGATCCTATGAAAAAGTTTGCGCATATCAGCGCCCGGACCATCGATGAAGCGGTGTTGGCGCTCAGAAGGCATGGGAATCGGGCAAGCATTATTGCCGGCGGCACAGATCTGCTGGGAAAGATGAAAGATGCAATACTTCCAGGGTATCCCGAAGCACTCATAGACATAAAAAGCATACCTGGTCTGGATTTCTTCAAAGAAGAGCGGGGCGTTTTGCGCATCGGCGCGCTCATGCGGCTGGAAGACATCGCGAAGGAACCTTTAATACGGGAAAAGTACGCGGCATTGGCTCAGGCCGCCGGAAGGACGGCTTCTCCACATCTCCGGGAAATGGGCACTCTGGGCGGCAATCTTTGCCAGGATATTCGATGCTGGTATTACCGGAATCCGAATAACCGGTTCCCCTGCCTCAGGAAAGGGGGCGGCCGATGCTATGCCATCGATGGAGATAATCGATACCATTCCATTATGGGAGGGAGCGTCGAAGGCGGTTGCTATGCCGTACACCCCAGCGATACGGCTCCTGCGCTGATTGCATTGAATGCCGGGATAAAGACTTCGAAAAGAACGCTGGACGCCGAGGACCTCTTTCAGGTGGATGTGGCTAAAACAACCGTCCTGGATTCCGACGAAATTGTGACCGAAATCTGCGTGCCGGCGCCGAAACCGGGTTCCAGGAGCGCCTTCATTAAATTCGCCATACGCAAATCCATCGACTTCCCAATCGTCAATTGCGCGGCAATGATCACAATCAAAAGAGGAGTCGTGGCGGGAGCCCGAATCTGCCTTAATGCAATCGCCGTCAAACCATACCGGGCCGACAAGGCGGAAAAGATTATTTTAAAGAAGCGTATCGATGAAAGTCTCGCCGAGGCCGCAGGCGCCGCAGCCATGTCGGACGCGAAGCCTCTGGAGCGTAACGGTTATATGGTCCAGATTGCGAAGGTTCTGATAAAAAGAACTATCCTGGCCTGCGTAGATCCCAATTGATATGCGCATAACGGTTCATATTTACGCCCGCCTCCGCTGCCATCTTCCTGCAGCAGAAAAGTACTTTAAGGATAGGGAATGGGACGTGCCCAATGGTTCCACCATACAGCACGTCGTAGAAAAGCTGAAATTGCCCAGGGAAATCCCTGTTTCCTTTCTTCTTAACAACAACAGCGTAGATCAGATGACACCTCTTAAGGAAGGAGACATCATCCACATATTTCCGCAAATGGGAGGAGGATAAGAGAATTACGAGTTACGAATGACGAATGACGAATGACGAATTACGAAGGGCGAATGAGATTACAGCGGTCATGATAAGACTGATCGGCGTCAACCGGGATGGTGTAGATCCGTTGGAAACAAAACAACAAGGCGGCAGCGAGTTGCAGCACCCTCGTTATCAGTTACACATTTCCGCAGTTGGCAAATATCACTCCGGGAGAGATCTGAATTATTGATTCATTCGCAGAGAATGCCCGGATGTATAATCCATTTGTAATAGGTCTTTTGATTCCGAGTGCCTTCGGGCCGATCGGCATTCTGACAACCTTTATCCGATTTGCGCATCATTTGAGAACGTTATGCTACGCATGCTCCCGGTTTTTTTCGTCTGTTTCTCTGCGGTTCTGCATGCGCAGGATGCGGATTCCAATATCAGGATTCGGGTCAAGATAGCCCATGGCTATATGGCCGTGGATGAGATTGTCAATGAGCCCAAAGAAGCATTCTCCGGATTCAGGGATCCAATCGCCGCCCGCAGGATTCTCCTCGATGACATGAACCGGGCGTTCCGGGCATTGGGGCGGGTATACTGCGCGGCATTAACCACTATTCCCTGCCCGGATGAACTGCCTTCATGGGCAACGGGAAATCAATCCTGGGAAAGTTACCGCACGGCGTTTGAAACATTTCAGGCAAATCATCCGGAGGATCTCAAACCCTTAGACGATATTCTCACAGGAGACTTCCTTTTCAGCGGGCTTCGCCTGATCGACCGTGAAACAGGCTTGTTTTGGGATACAGAACAGGAAATGAATTCCGATTGGGAGAGAGGTGAAACCGATTTTGTGATACTGCCGCCGACAGGCAATTGGGTATTTGGAACCGTGGAAAGCGGCTCCGGAGATCCTGTCATAGAAAGGATTGACGGAAGTCAGGGGCCGCCCGTTGCTACCGATAAAGAATTGCTCGCCATACTCGCTCCCTGGCAGGACCGTGTCTGGCAAGCGTCGGTCATCAAAACCCAGGTCGATCAACTTTACGACAGTCATCGCGTGATCAAAGAAGGCAGCTTTTTCACCATCGAAGTCAGCGGCGCCGCTGAAAGCCCGCGTTTTATAAAGATCAACGAGGGGGCGCGGCTGGCTGAGGTAACCGCTCTTCCTGCATATCCGCTGCCGTCCTCCATCGTTCTTCACCAGACGCTGCCCGACCGCGATTATCGGCGTCTTAACGGCGAAACAAAAATTTCTTATCCTTTTGGCATGCGCCCGGTCCTAACCTACGAACGCCTGGCGGCAAATTCCGCTTTGTGGGGGCTCTCTTACGATTTGCAGCAGTTTATTGAAGAATCGCCGAACGGCCGGCTTGAATCGAAGGCAATGGTGTTCGATCGCATCGATCCGAACGGGTCCCTGGATCCAAAGCCTCAGTATTCTCTGGGAGGCGGATTTGTCTGGCGTCCGGAACAAGGCTTTCACCTGAAAGGACGCGGAATGGAGCGCGGCCTGATGCGCAATTCCGGAGGATTCTCCGCAGAAGCGGGAGGCGCCAATGCCGGGCCGATGGGGAAAATGCAGTGGTCTTCGGATTATGTTTTTTTTGGAAAACTCCGGCGGCGCTTGCAGCTCCATGCGAACGGCTATACCGACATTCAATCCAGGCGAATTATCGGCGGGCAGTTGCTCGACGAGCGCCGCTGGACTGCACAAGCCGGTTTTGACTTTGAATGGTTCCGAGATCGTGATGGCGCAGATCTATCCACAAATGTCCAGGCAAGATGGTCCTCGGTGTTTCTCACTGCTCAGGACGACGCTACAAGCCGGACCAATCTGGCGGTATTCGACATTGCCGCCGGCTATAGATGGGGAAACCGGCGACTTCGTTGGGGACGCAATTTCGCCGCGGATCTTCGGCTTTCGGCGGCTCCCGGCGTGTTTAACAGGCCGCGCTACACGACCGCGGTTGTTGCATTCAGCTTTGCACAACGGATGCCGCATCGCTTCGAATATCACACATCGGCCCAACTGGGTCAGGCGACACGGGGCACGCCTCCTGTGGAGCTTTTATCCATGGGCAGCGAAGAAACGGTCCGCGGCTTCCGCTCGGATGAAGCGCTGGCCCGCCGGCTGGCGGCCTGGCAGAACGAGCTATGGATTCCTCTGCCGATGCCTGCCGTCAAACCGTACCGCCCCCGCAGCAAACTGGCCGGCTATATTCATGAAAATATTCTGCTCGCCGTATTCGGCGACTTCGGAGGCGCGTGGCAGACGGTTTCAGGAGTGCCGGGCATCCGAAGCGGCGCCGGAGCCGGCATCCGATGGCGCATCCAGCGTTTGATTTCTCTGAAACTCGACTACGGCTTTGGATTCGGCCCCGGTCCGACATTGGGTAGATTCTACCTGGGCGCGGACATTGCCACCCGATAACCTAAGGAGAGGACAGCATGGCTACTTTCGAACTAAGACAGGACTCCGATAAATTCCAGTTCGACACGCTCACCGGAGCGGTCACAAAAAACGGCGCCGCATTCGGCAAGTGGACGACGGATAACCAGAACCGATTGATCGCGCAGCCGAAGGAAGGGAAAGATGTGCTGTTTACGATGGTGTGGAAATTCAATGACGAGAACGAGCTTTGCCTGCTGAACGGCGGAAATCAACTGGTGAACTTTCATGATGATGCCCGTCCAAGCTATTCCGTCGACAAGGCGGTGCTCAATGTAAAAACCAGGACCGGAGTCGCCCCGCAGTTCCAGCTGCACGGAGAATGGGATCTGGATGATTCTCTCCGGCTGACATTCACCACTCCCGACAATGTCAAATCCGTTCTGGAAGGGCGTCTGAATGATCTGCGATCGCGTTTCGTTTACCGCTTCGCAAGCAGAACGCCCGGCCGTGCAAGCCATCAGTCGCTCCTGTTATTTGTCGGCACCTGGCGGACCAATCCCGAAGACCAGACTCAGCTGCAGTTCCTGTACAAGCGCGAAAACCTGACCGAGGACATTTTCTCGCTGCCCGGGACTTACGCATTCGATGCCGGTGACAACAAACTGATGTACAGCTATGCAGCTGAAGGCCGGGTTCACGATATTGCATTTCTTGGTTATCTCCGCGTCACACCCGACTTCCAGATCTGCTATGCGGTGAAAGCCACGATGCGTCAGACCGGTGGAACAATCGCGGCATCGGCGGTGTTCGCGAATCCGAGCTTTAACGGGACACTGCAGTTGGCGGTTGACAGTCCGCGGCTGGGCAAGACCACCTATTCGGTTGCGGGGCATTTCACTCATGTAAGGCAGAGCGGGACAAAGATCGGCGTAGGATTTGCCATTGCCGGCGGAGGCGGACAGCCGCTGACGCTGATGTTCCAGGGAACATTTGCAGCAAATACAGGCGGCACTCTTGACTTCACATTCACCAAAAACGCCCAGAATATGACCATCTCTTTCACCGCAAGCCAGATCAAGATCGGTGGAGCAGTCGCCGGAGCGTCGGCAACGATAGAACTGGCGGGAGGAAAGCTGGTTGGCGTCGAAGCCATGTTCGGCATCACCTTCGGCTCAACCTCTATCGCAGGCGGCAATGCCTGATTCAAGCTTCCCGTTCTCATACACAGGAGCGCAACGGGCAACCGGAAACGAGAAACCCATATGTGAAGGCAATCTTCAGAACTCCCGGGAATCGGCAGGTCTAGCCTGCATTTCCCACAGCCTTGCGGCCTCCGGCCCGCACGATGCCGTCGGCAAAGCTGGTCGTGAATCCCAGTTGCTCCAATTGAGGCGTGATTACGGTGTGGGCGAAGAATCCCTTTACCGGGTGATACGCTGCAATCGCCATCTCGGGATAGGATTTCAGCGTATTCCGCATCCCTTTGAGCGCTTCGACCTCAGCCCCCTCGATGTCCATCTTGATAAAATCCGCAGCTCCGATCCCGAGGGATTCGAGGATATTGTCCAATGCCTCTGCCTCAACGGGAACCGATTCTCCTGTAGAGCCGTAAAACGCATCGCAAAAAGCACTATGCGCGGACCCGTCAGCAGACAAGTACAAGCGCATTGACTGTTTCCCGCTCCAGAGCGCTTTCTGAATCGGAATAACATTATGGAGGCAATTGGCTGTGATGTTTTTTTGAAGACAGGCAAAACTCCGGGATTCCGGCTCAATAGCAATAATCCTGCCTGTTTCCCCAACGGCTGCGGAAATTTTTGCTGAGAATGTGCCGATGCGTGCGCCTGCATCCACGACGATATCGCCGTTCTTGAATGGATAGAGGCCGTCATAGACCGAATTGATAAAGACTGCTTCAATTTCCTTCAAGGTCGCAAGGAACCGATAATACAGCCGGCGATTTTCCGCCTTCATCAGATCTTCAGGAGGAATGCTTACGGCGGCGGGCAGATCCCGGATCGGAGACAGGTCGAAAAACCGGATCCCGTTATCCATTTCAACAAGCAGCGTACCATCTGTCTCCAGGCCCAGAGACTTCACCCAATTTTCGCGAGTCATGGAGATTCCCGGAGTAATACGAGCCGCGAATTTGAAACATCGGAAATTTGCGGCCGGCTATTTGAGACCCAGATCCCTAATCTTCGCAGGCGTGAATACGCCGCGATGGATCAGCTTCGCTGCAAGCTCGTTGCAGTAATTGCATTCACCGCATTCCTTATTGCAGGAGGCGACTTTTTTAAAAAATCCGATTGCATCCAGGCTCTTGTTGTCCAGGTGCATGAGATGGGACATGCCGACGGAATACAGGTTCCCGGCCATCAATTCCAGGAGATCGCCGTCCCAGCTTTCATTGAGGTAGGCCTCAAGGGATCTGGCTATCATGCTTTTTGAACTGGTTCTGCCCACGAGCTTGAAATAGCCGGTGATCTCCGCGTATTTTGAGGCATCTTCCGGGCGGATCCATCCGGATTTCAGAAGCTGTGAGGGATCGCTCTTCGACTGCTGAATGCAGTTCAGGCTGAAAACATTATCTTCCGCCTTCACGCCTCCGGCCGTATCCGGTTTTCTCGATTTATGCGAGATGTAATTGAAATGGAATTTTCGGAAAGCACATCGGAAAAGACATCCTTCGTTTACCATCAGCTTTATTTCCGCATGCGTTGCTTCCTTGATTCTCTTCAAAAGGGCAAGATCGCGATTAATATCGACATCGGGAGTGATCGCATCGGCTCCGGCTTTTCGGAAAATGACGGCTTTCTGAACGCAATCTATATCGCCCAGAACGGAGGCGCAGATTTCAAGATTCGGGAACCGCCTCCGGACTTCCCGGATATAGAGCGGATTGGCAATGGTAACGGCCTCCACTCCGAGATCTTCATGAATCCGCGTGAGGTAGTTCATGGTTGATTTCAGCACTTCCGGTGAGTACCAGTCGCTGCCCTCGCAGATTGAGTTGATCAGCAGATTAACCCGGATCCCCTCATCGTGTATCTTCTCCACCGCGCCTGCAAATGTGCTGAAGTCCAATTCCGGCGTAATCCGCCCCGAGCCGGAGTATTCCTGAGGCCCCGACAGATAGACTTCTCGTATGCGATTGCCGTTGTGCGATTTGAAACGGAATATTTCCGCAAGTGTGTCCGGATCATTGTTATAAGGGACCGAAAACTCGAGTTGCCCCATACAATCCTCCCTTCACGCCGGGGTGCGAAATCCGGAAGAGCGTGGAATTTCCTTCCGCTATGCGGTTATTGCAGAACCTTTCGTATCGCGCAGAGCTTCAACGACGGGAATCAGCTGCAAACGGTCGAAGCCGACGTTGAGGATACGAATTCTCGAAGGCATTTCCTCCGCCCTCTCATTCCTGTCGTTTGATCCGGCCGGATCGCCGGTGTCCGGCCACAAATCGCCTGCCGCGAGAAAGCTTCCTCCTGCCGGACGGAACAGGCTGTCGGCAAGCTCCATTTTCCCCAGTGCCTCATTCCGGCTTATAGCCTGAGTATCGACACACCACAGCAGCAGATCGGGCCTGCAGAATTTTTTCACATCCGCTATCAAGGAGATTCTCTCCGGTCTTTCAGAGACATACAAAAGAGTCAATCCGCTTGCCAGCAGGATTAGATGATCAACACCGAAAGTGTACCACTCGCGGTCGGAACTGGCATTCAAGGCATTATAGATGCCCTCTTTGAATTCAGATCGGATCCCTATAAACCGATTCAGTCCGGTTGAATGCAGAATAAAATCCGGGACGGCAAAAATCGATTTGTGAGGTTGGCTGAAAAAAAAGGAAGTGGATTCCATTGGCGAAGGAACTTCCTCCGTTGGAGCAAAGGCGGATGATTTGGCGCGGTCGGCCGCTTGCAGTTCGCGGACAGGGACCCGCAAAGCTTTGTCTGCATCAAGCAGGTTCGCCAGGCTGAGAATCGCCCATTTTTCGTATCCTCCGCGATAGACTGCCGGAAAAACTTCGGTAATTCGGGCGAGGGCGGTTTCCTCAAAACTACCCAGGCTTTTCCGCTTCTTCAATAAGTCAAAGAGCGGATCAAATAATTCCCTCGCCAGGCTTTCTTCCGGATCACGGAGATACCTCCGGATGCGATTTACTTCCGGCGTATCTTCCATGGAAAGCAATCCTGCGGCTTCATTCCCAGCTTTACAGTACTCTTGCTGCAGTCTGCGGGATTTCGAGACAAATTCGGGAAATTTTTCTTCGAGGAAAGCCTTTCTGGCCGCATTGAACCTGTCGTAAAAACCGGGCCGTACTTCCCCGGGAATACTCGTTACGGACTCCCCGATTTCAATTTCAGGGTTAGCCGAAATGAAATCCGTTAATTCCGAATATGCCCGGAGAAAACTGTCCGACATTGAAGTCACTCCATCCTTTGCAGCCTTCGGCTATTGGGCTTTGCGGACGAAAGAGGCGGGATTGCAGAATTGCCCGGTGTCGATTTCCGATCGCCGACAGACGAATGGATTATGCACACGCCAATATGGTTCTTTTCACCATTGTTTTGGCGATTTGTATCTTCCATTTATTCCTGTCGCCTGGGAGCGCCCTCGCGGAAGCCACGGCGGCGGCGCCGGCAGCATCCGCGATCGATTCATCTACAGATTTTCCTTTGATGACCTCCTCGGCCTTCACTGCCCGATAAGGCTTATTGTATACCGCATTCAGACAGATGCGGGCGTCGCCATTCCCGATCATTGCCGCGCAGTTCACAATGGGGAAGTCAATGGACTTGCGGATGGCAAATTTGATGAAGGCGCTCCTTGTATTTGCGGCCGGAGCAGGAACTTGAATCTCGGTAACGATTTCGTCCGCGGCAAGAACCGTGGATCCGGGGATTGTCATATCCCAGAAATTTTCAGCTTCTATCAATCGCTTGTTGGTTTTAATCCTGGCATTCAGAGCCACGAGCGCCGGCGCCGTATCGCTTGGATTGACGGCGAGACACATTTTCACAGCTCCGAATATCGAATGATATCTATTATCTCCTGCCATGGCGAAGCATGTCTTGCCGCCTTTGCGGATACAATTGAACCTGTTATCGGGAATCCGGAAATACCAACACCTGTTGAGCTGGCAGATGTTGCCCGCAATGGTGCCCATTTCGCGGATATGAGGAGTGGCAGTCCGATGTGCCCCTTCGGCCAGAGCTGCATATTTCTTTCGGACAAGATCGCTCTTGGCGATATCTTCGAGTCTGGTCAGGGCGCCGATTTTGAGCACGCCGCCCTCTTCCCTGATGTAGTCCATCTCCGGAATAGTCTTCAGGTTGACAACCACATCCGGATATGCCGGCAAAATCTCAAATCTCATTGTGCCCAGAAGGTCCGTACCTCCGGAAATCACCGCGGCTTTTCCGGCCCGTAGAATAGATGCCGCCTCATCAATTGATTTCGCATCTATGTGGGCAAATTTTTTCCATGTCTTCATTTCAGGCTCCTGTTTCTCCGAGGGCTTTCAGAATGCATCAGGCCTTCTGTTTTATATTCCGAGCGGCTTCCAGAACAGCCGGCGGATGCCGCTGATAGGTAGCACAACGGCAAAGGTTGCCTCCCAAAGCGTCCCGGACGTCCGCTTCGGTCGGATTGCTGTTTTTATCCAAAAGTGCTTTGGCCGTGCAGACAAATCCCGGCGTGCAATATCCGCACTGAAATGCATTGTTGTTGATATATGCCTGAATAATTGGATGCTTCGCCTTCGCAATGCCTTCCGCAGTTTCTATCGTTGCGCCATTGCACTCACAGGCAAGTGTCAGGCAGGAAAGAACCGGCCTGCCGTTCATGATAACGGTGCAGGATCCGCAAGCTCCCTGCCCGCCACACCAGTCCTTGGGTGACGTGAAGCCTATTTCATCGCGCAATAGCTGCCGCAGGCTCCAATTCGGCTCAACCATATAGCGGTATTTGCCCCCATTGACGGTGAGCTCGACGGCACGCAGTTCGGGCGCAATATCTTGAGCCGACGGAGAGCCACCTTTTGCCCCGGACGCGCCTGCCTTTGACTGCGCTGCTGCTTCCGTCGAGATGGCAATGGATCCCAAAGTGGGCGCTCCTACAGCCAGTCCCGCATCCTTTAAAAAATCCCGGCGGGATATGGAGCCGGATCCTTCTTTGTTCTCTTTTTTATTCGGTTTATTTTTATCGTCTGACATTTTGCCTCTTCTTCCTCAGACCTGATTACGTCACGGAACGGCTTAAGGTCCTTGAGCGGTTTGGGATCTATTCCGGTTGATTATGTCCGCAATCCACCAAATCCTGCAATGATTTTTAATCCGGAATTTCCAGGACAGGGTTCTCCATTATATGATCCCATCATACCGCTTGCGAAACAGCAATAACCGCGCATGCTTCCTGCTCTATCGGATTCCGCAGATATTCGGCCATTCGGGCGGATGCCGGGAGCAATCATTCAATAAAACAGGGACAATGATGAGAGATGGAGTACTCTGCCTCCGCTCAGATGAACATTTCTTCATCTTGAGCGGACGAATTGGAAGGATTCCTTCGCCGTCGAAAAAGCACATCCAAACCCACCCTGATTGCCCGCACAACAGCAGTAATTTCGCTTACCGGAGCCAGGACATTTTCTCTTAGCATCTCGATAGCCTCCTCAGCCCGGCGGGAGGCCAATCGGATTGTGTCCTGAATATGCGCCATTTCCTGTCTTGCCGTACCGGTGATTTCAGCCAGGAAACTGTCAATATCCACAACTCTATTATGTACGATCCGGGTGGCTCCAACTAAGTTCTGCGTAATTGGTTTGATACTTTCTGCTGTGCTGTTAATGGTCTTCAGTGCTTCATCTACTCTGCTCGAAATCGTTTGGATATTCCGGAGCAGTTCTTTGCGCCAATCATCCATTTCATTGGAAATTCGGCGGATAGCCTTGTAGATTCCAAAGAATAGAAAAGTCTGTAGTGCTACTGCGAGAGTCAATACTCCGGTGAAGACAGTCAGGAGAATGTCTTGCATTAGATCTACGCCTTATCTTTTTCTTCCTTATAGGCTTGTTTGCCTGCCTCGAATGCCGCAGTCAAGGAATCTTTCTGCTGCTGCAGAAGTCCTTTCCCTCGTCCTATGTATTCAGAGGTTTTGTCCGCAACAGTTTTCGCACGGTTGGATACGACATCTGCGCCATCGCGAGCTTTCGTCATGATCAGCTTACGAGTTTCCATGCCACTTCTAGGCGCAAGCAGAAGCGCTGTCGCGGCTCCGATCATCGCACCAAGCATAAAATAGAGAGCCTTTTCACCTGCGGAGCTTTGTTCACTCATAAGTTTCTCCTCTGTAATGTGTATAAAGTTTTGATATCACGCGGGCATAGCGATTGTCAAATCCAAATCCAGCCGATAAATATGAGTTTTGCCAGTTACTTACGCTCCTGAAACAGATCGATCGTTTTGCTTGGGCAAGCGGCCGTTAATCCAGCGGCATATGAAGAATCGACGGGGGAGTGATATATAATGGCTCTCTATTATGGCCAAGAAAATGAAGTCGATTTCTGCAGAACGGTCGAATCGCATCAAACGGATTTTAGCAAGTCTGGATAGCGCCTTTCCGGATGCTCAATGCGCGCTCAAGCATGGCAATCCTCTGGAGCTGCTGATTGCCACGATACTTTCGGCTCAATGCACGGATGAAAGAGTCAATCTGATAACCCGGGACCTTTTTCGGAAATACCATGCGCCTCTGGATTACATCAAAGTATCCCAGGAAGAGCTGGAAGTGGATATCCGTTCGACAGGCTTTTATCACAACAAGGCCAGGAGCATCCGGGGGGCTTGCGCGTTGATCGCCGAGAGGTTCGGAGGAACAGTCCCTGATTCCATGGAAGAGCTGGTGCAGCTTCCCGGGGTTGCGCGCAAAACAGCAAACGTGGTCCTCGGTGTTGCGTTCGGCAAAGCGGAAGGAATCGTCGTGGATACCCACGTTTTCAGGGTAAGCCGGCGCCTGGATCTCAGCCATTCAGAAACGCCCGAAAATGTTGAACGAGATCTGATGCAAATGATACCGCGGGATCGGTGGATATCATTTTCCCACCAGATGATTCTGCATGGCCGGACTACCTGCAAAGCGCGCAAGCCTCTTTGCCTGATCTGCTCCGTCGAAAAGGTCTGCAAATCGGAAGATAAAATCAGTCGTTAGTCGGCAGTAGGCAGTCGGCAGTGAGCCCTCAAGTTGGGATCCCCCGGCCGATCAGAGGCCGGGTATCCGGCTCCGAAACGTCGGATGATCCTGCGGGTTAACCC
>JAFGIY010000059.1 GCA_016929335.1 Acidobacteriota bacterium
TGAAAGCCCGCCCCATATTGATCCGATGGATCGGGCTTTCAGCCCTCCTTTTCATCCTGGATCTCCCTTTCCTGGGGGGTTGCCCCAGGCTGATATAGAGCCGCGCTTTCGGCGCTCCACAAAAAGATGCGGTTCCGATATGCGTCAGATTTTCGCCCACAGTGTCGACTGTGTCCCTCAGCGAGGGCTCGGCCGGAGATTTACTCAAAGGCGAATTATGGGAGGGATAGTTCTTTGATAAATTTATGCACAGGGAGCACCCTGACGCCATTCTTTTCATAATCCATCATTCCGGTATGCACCCGATAAAACCTGGGGATCTGTGTCCTTTCCATAAAGTAAAACTGAGACGGATTGATGCTTTTTTCGCCGCTTTTGCATTCGACGGCGAATAATGGCTTCCCTTCCTTTAAAACAACAAAATCCGTTTCTCTTTTATCGGTGTCGCGAAGAAATCTCAGATCCATCGCATAGCCTTCGGTATCTTCCAGAAAATGGCAGTGCTTCAGAAGATGTGAAGCAATAAAATTTTCGAATCTTGGCCCCTCTTCCGGGACTGCAGACCAATCCCACAAATAAAGCTTCTGTTCCTTTTTAACTGCGCGGATATTTCGTGAACCATAGGGCGGCACACGGAAACAGAAATACGATTATTTCCTTCAAGCCGGGCAACACGGCGATACCAAGGTTGCCTGGATTTTCCTGGAAATAAAAGTGATTGCAGCTGGATATTCAACCCACATCGATTCTTAGCGGCGCTTGCACTTCTACAATATTATCCCGCTATTTGCCGTGGAATTGGCGGGTCGGATTGGACGCTGTGTTGATGAGCTTGTTGCAGAGGTTGTGTAATAGTCAAAGAAAGTGTTTCAGGTCAGAGGGTCCATATAACGCAGCGGATTGTTTAAAACATACGATTACTTATTCAGCGACTGAGGATTGCCTATTTCGGCATACGGGCTCAGGAATTGCCCTTGCGCACCGGAAAAGTACCTCGCCTCAAAGTAATCGAGCCCCGTCTCGGCATCCCGTTCTTTGCCGGTGGAATGGCTTCTGGAAATTGGACGCTGCTCTGATGAGCATAGGATGGAATTCATCATATGCTCAATCGTTACATCATAGACGAAAATGGCGCACAAAAGCTCCTTGAAGTCCAGTGTTCACGTATTCCTTTGTTTGATCAACGCCACAGTGGATGGAATTTCAGGCCTCTGACCATTCCTTTCGAAGAAATATTTAGGGAGACCCTTAAAACAACTGGGCCTTTTTGTGAGTGAGCAGTATTGATATCAGAAAGAGAATAGAAAGTAGCTATAAATCCCCCTCTTTGAGTCTCAGAAATTTGCGGGTTAAAATCAAGCTCGCTTATGTCACTAATATGGTGCTGCAACCACTTCTCAAAGAGTGATTCCCCAGTTTTATCGCCGAGGCTTGCGTATATCTTTGCTTTTGCTATCTTACGCACTTCTGCCGCAGATCCGAGGATTGGGGGAATACTATTCTCCGGATTCACCGTTATGTAGAATCGTACAAATGATATGGCAGCCTCTGCACTCGTCAGGTTTATCCGATAATGGCGAGCGAGATTCTCGATTTCTCTTTTAGAGTCGATAGTGCCGTGAATTTTAAATATAGCACCGGAACCATCCACCGCGATAATGAATGCTAGAGGCCCTTCAACACTCAAATGAGTCGTTATAGTAGAGCCGTTAACCTCCTCTCCCTCCGGTGAGGTACGAAATATAAAGGGGCTTGGGATCGGAGACTCGCTGATACATCTGGATAATTCTCTTTCAAGAGCAACGTCACGTCGATGGGATATGAACATACTATCATCGCCGCCTAGCGTTTGACGAACCGATGCTATGGCTATCCCAGCGGCTTCGTTCTCGTTCATCTGAGCACAATCACCTGGAAGACATAGAAACCAAGCTAGGAACGCTGTTGCCCATGCCGCACATTGCCAGCATTTAAAATGCACAACCATTCTGATAATCACTGACGCGACCTCCTCAAAAACTCTTCTATTCTCCTTTGTTGCTGGCGAAATTGCCTCGCCGATCTTCTGATCTCTTGAGAATGCTCTATTGAGAATTCGATAGCTCGCTTCTCGTGCGTTCGGAGGTCATGTTCTTTTCCGCTTTCCCGCCTAATCTCATTTAGGAAACCTGCAGGGTCTCGCCTTGCATCTCCGGCATGTTTGATTTCATGCGTCATGACGGTCGAAAGCTCATTTCCGGAAGTCCGATTGTCAATGGTCATTGTAGCACCGACCAGCGTTGTCACCGGTGCTTCGTTCCCAAACGTAGTAGTTTTGATATCAGGCACGAGGCTACCACCAGCCTTTATTGTTGTTGTAGTGCCATCTGAATTCAGAATTTGTCTGTCCAAACTGCTGAGGTCTCCACTCTGGATTATTAGGTCCGGGTTATCCATGCCTGCATAATCCGCCAGTTCAGACCTTGTGTTCGGATCAGCGAGAATTGCCTGAACCGTAGCGCTGACTTCCTCATGATTCCTAATGCCAACCGCCAAAATGATCTCCCTACCAACCTGATCGACATACATTAACGGATTATTTCGTGTATAAGCATATAGATTCCAGCTTTGTGGATTCTCTGGATTTTGATCAGCAAATGGAGCGTCCGGTGACACAAACCTCCCCTGTGCACCGGAATAGTATCTCGCCCCAAAGTAATCCAGCCCCGTTTCCGCATCCCGTTCTTTGCCGGGGAAGGGGGAGTCAAATGCCGGACGTTGCGTTGAGTGACATGAATTGCAATCAATCATACCCATGGGTGGAAATCATAAACACAATTCGGGGATTATGCAGCAAGTAACCATATTTCCATGCGTTAATCCGCTATAGCCCGGGTTCGATCGAGTTTAAGTCTGCCGTCTCTCCGTGTCTTCGGGCGGGCTGGGAGTTTCGGCACAAACCGGGGCCGGCTAGCGCTGCCGGACCTGAAAGTTGCGGTTACCGATTGAGGCGCGGACATGGTCAATATCTGCTGATTCGCTGTCCCGCTAAGAGCGCCGCCCCATCCTGCAAAGGTATAACCGCTGCTCGCTGCAGCCGTAAGCTGAACGGACGATCCGCTGTCATAGTATCCATCCGTGGAGACCGGATCCGCGCTGATGCTTCCTCCACCAGAAGGTGAAGCAGCCGTTGTCAGCCGATACTGAGTCGCGAAATTGGCTGTATATGTGGCTGCTCCGGAGGGGACCGTAATGGTATGGCTGCTCGCGCCACCGTCACTCCAGTTCGCAAAAACATAGCGGGTGCCGCCCGATGCCTGTTGTGTAGCCACGGAAATTGTATGGCTGCTTCCTGAAAGCCATGAAAAAGTTTGAGAGGTTGTATAGCCAGTGCCATCCACCGTGAAGCTGCGACCAGCTGGATGTGTTGCGATGGTGATTGGGACTGCAACCGATCCTATGGCTATCTCGTAGAAATGGGATGGAGCTGGATATTGGCCGTTTTGCAAGGAAATTTCAAATGCATACATGCCCGGACTTGTTGGGGTGCCAGCAATGCCCTTAGAAGTTAGAATAAGCCCCGGAGGCAGTTGCCCCGCACTTATCCACAGGCCCCATAGGTTGGTAATATACGTTCCTTTACACGAAGCGAAGTAGAATTGGCCAACCTGGCCTGCCGCAGGGTAACAGCTGAAATCAAACTCATGATAAACGCCCAAGTCCAGGGACTTTATGCGAGACAGCGGGGTGGAGGAACTGTCGGTTGCTTTGAGATTCACGTCAAAGGAGCCATTATATGAAGCTTCCGTCGGAACGCCGGCGATGATGATTGCACTGCCTGTTGTGTCGTCGAGAGTCAATCCTGTTGGCAGCACTCCGGTGTGAAGTGACCATGTATAGGGCTGAGTGCCACCGGAAACGGAACAGCCGATGGGCTCGATGGGAATGCCAAGCAAAAAGCTTGCAGAAGAGACCGCGCAGGCAAGGGTAAAAGGTGCGGGCTCTGCGCCGGTTTGCGCTATCGTCCCCTCGAAGACCTGCTCCGCGATCACTGGATCAGGTTCAGAACTATCAATCAGTTGAAGGGTATAACTGTAATCACCTGCGGACGACGGTGAGCCCGAGATTAAAGCCAAATCATTGTCAAGCAAGGTCAGACCTAAGCCCGGCGGCAATTCGCCCTCACTCACCAACCATCGATAAGGAGGAGTCCCATCATAAGGCGCACAGATAGTCGAGTAAGTCGTTGCGGTTCTAGTCGGCCCAGCTTTTGCCGAGCATTTGAAGTACGACGGGCGAGGTTGGACGGTTCCGGCAACGGTGTATGTTGCGATACCAAATGATTGAGATGCACTGTCTGTGACTTGGATAGTGAACACATAGGAACCTGACTCCACTGGATCGCCCAACCTGACACTGCTGCCATCGGTGGAGATCTCCATTTCGTCGCCCGGTACGGTTCCGTCTATAATATTCCATGAATACGGGGGAGTTCCGCCCGCCGCGACACAAATCGCCACAGTCGACCCGATTTTGCCTGGTCCGGGTTTGTAGCAATTCATCAGCAAGGATCCATCTCCCGCTTCTTGCTCCCAAGCAAAAGAGGCGACTGCTTCTATGGAATCTCGCCCGAACTCAAAGGCTCCACTCCTCGCTGCGCCTGCATTGGGAGGTATCTCGTAGTAATACACGCCGTCAGTTGCAGTCAGCCATGAGGAATAGTTTGCGATGAAGGAACGACAGCTGTCGGGGCTTGCCGTCACCGTCAAAGTGCCGGAACCGCCCTGCGGTCCAAATTGTCCGGAAGCAGGATTTACTGTATAGCTACAGGAATTTGAATTCACAACAATCGGGTAAGCACGGACAACTTTTCCGGCTTCAGATAGAAATATGTTGCCTACCAGAGGCGTCGATCCTTTATTCTCAGCAGCTTTGACAGATACGTTCTCCCAACGGTCGAATCCCCTTGTCTGTCCTGATGCCGGGCTGAAAGTAACTCTGGGGATATCGGCCGTCAAGCTCCACGGGCAACCCTTGCTGGTAAAACTAAAACCCACATAAGAGGAACCGCCGGAGGGACCGAAATAATGGGTCTGAGGAATGGCATTGTTAAGGCCGGAGGGCTGGCAATCTGGACGCGTTGTCGTCCCACTGAAATTTTGAGATGCCATATTGCCATAGCTGTCGGTAGCAGTCACGGTGTAGTTGAATAGCCCTATCGAAGCGGGATTGCCGGATATACTCATCGAGTTATGCTCATCATAGTAAGAAATCACGGTCTCCATTCCCGGGGGGAGGTTGTTAACCGACCACGTATATGGTCCGGCGCCTCCGCTGGCAAAACAAGTTGAGGAGTAGCTATAGGGCAAAATGATCAGCACCGGCCCCATTGATTCTGTGCATGCAATTGAAAATGGCTTTATCGGTTCTGGAGGGAGCGTATTAAGCGGAATTGAAGAGTTATATCGAATGCTCCCATAATTCCATGAGGCCAGAGCCATTTCATCGTATTGCGTAAAGTCGGCTGCAAATGAGATAAGCTGTCCGTTGTCGACAGTTATTTCGAGAATGGTAAATTTTCCACCCAAATGATTATTTCCAGCCCCATTTCCAGAGAAGTCGAGACCGGGTGATGCTGAATTTTGTAATGGATACCTGGTTGCATTGATATATGTTCCAGGAGCCAAGGGCTGTCCCTCCGGCATTCCGAAAGATATTTCCCAGTAGTCGTCAATCGTGACATTTCTGACTGCAAGATAAATGCAATCAGGCGATGAACCACCCCAATGACCGCCAATGCCAGCAGAAAATGAGTATCCGTCTGCAGGAGCGACTGTTGCCGTTTTCCCCCGCGTAACGCGGCTTACCGGCGAACCTTTATAGTAAAAAGCCGTAACTGGCTGCGCGAATAGCTGGAATTTCATGAAAAGAAAGAATGGTAGTATTACTAATATTCGCATATCCCTTAAATCCTTCCAGCGACAAACTACAAAGTAGCTATGATGCAACGTAATTGAAATATCCGCCACCATACCGGATAACAACTTCCGCTTAGCACTACATTCGTTACATCGCTCCCTGCATAGAACGTATATGCTCGCTTAGTCGCGCGAATTTTTCCGGTCTCGCCGCAGCGGGGCGGGCCGGGAGGGACGGGGCGGTGTCCGGGAAGGAACGATTCTTACGCGCCGGAAATTTGCCGTGACACTGCGGGGCGCCGACATGGTCATCATCTGCGGATTTGTCGTACCCGCAACATCGCCGCTCCATCCTGAAAAAACATAGCCGCTGTTCGGGACGGCTGAAATCTGGACGGTCGACCCACCCGCATAGTATCCATCCACCCTCGCCGGACTGGCACTGATACTTCCGCCCCCAAGAGGCGAGACGGCCATCGTCAGCAGATATTGAGTCTCGAAGTTGGCCGTGTATGTGGTCGCTTCGGCAGGCACCGTAATCGTGTGGCTGCCCGCCCCGCCGTCACTCCAGCTCGCAAACGCATATTGCGTATCGCTCGATCCCTGTGGTGTGGCCACGGAAATTGTGTGGCTGCTTCCGGTTTCCCAGGAAAAGGTTTGTGATGCCGTATACGTAATTCCATCCACCACAAAGCTGCGCCCGATAGGATTTGTAGTAATGGTTATATTTTGATTGGAGGGCTCGAAGAAGGCAATCACGTTCCGCGGCTCAGTCATCTCTATAACCTTCGGATTCTCCAGCCCCGTCAAGTCGAAGCCCCAACCCGCAAAGGCATAGCCGCTGCCTGCGATAGCTGAAAGCCGGACGAATGAACCGCTTGCGTAATAGTGGTCTGATAATGCAGGACTCAGGCTGATACTTCCGGCACCTTGAGGTGAAACGGATGTCGTCAGCCGATACTGAGTATCGAAGTTAGCCGTGTATGCGGTTGCTTCGACAGGTACGGTAATGGCATGACTCTCATCGCCGCCATCGCTCCAGCTCGCAAATACATGCCTCGTGCCACTGGATGCGGGAGTAACGATTGCTGAAATTGTGTGACTGCCCCCAGCCGGCCAGAAAAAAGTCTGAGCTGCTGAAAAAAGCTCTCCGTCTATGGTGAAGTTTTGTCCTTCCGGATTTGTTGAAACTGTAACGTCTGAAAATGGAGTATAAGCCCAGATTCCCCTGCCATAGGTCGCAGCATATATGGTTTGCGGTACCATCCAATTTATTGCAAAATTTGTGATGATTTCATCGGCAAGGCCCTCATTTAGCGCACTCCAGCTCGCCCCACCATCCGTGCTCCTGAAAACTCCAGACATTGGAGTGCCTACGTAAATGTTTAATGGATTTATGGGATCGATAGCTATTGAATTAATAGCGACATCGCCAAGACCGCTGATTGCTGTATTCCACATCGCACCGCCATCGATGGTCTTAAACACTCCAGCATAAGTGCCAGCATAAATTGTCTGTGGATTCTGAGCATCGATGGCTAAAGAAGTAACGGTTGCATTGGCGAGCCCCTGGTTTACAGTGAACCAGTTCGATCCCCCATCTGTGCTTTTAAAAACTCCATCATTCCATGTCGCGGCATATACGATATCGGTGTCTTGTGGATCGACTGCAAGAACGCTTATTACGGAGCAATCCATTCCACTCAAAGACAGCATCCAATTCGCGCCGCCATCTGTGCTTTTGTAGACACTTCCGCCGGGGCTCCCAGGGGATGTATCAGCAGCATCGTAGCTACCAGCATACAATATCTGCGGCAATGACGGATCTATTGCAAGGACGCGTATATCATAGACCGGCCCTGCTCTGCCTAACCAGAAGGAGGTCCAGTCTATTCCTCCATTTGTACTCTTGAATACATAAGAAAGACCCGTGGCATAGATGTTTTGCGGATTTATCGGATCAATGGCCAAGTCATATATGTTGACACCCGCGCCAAGCCAGCCCATCGACAAAGGAAACCACTGACTTCCCCCGTCGGTGCTTTTGTGCAATCCCTTCGTGCCTTCTAATCTTCCGCCATAAGTCCCCGCGTAAAGTGTCCGCGCATCCGAAGGATCGATTGCCAAGGACAATACAATAGAATCTGCCAGCCCGGCATTTATAGGCCTCCAGGTATTACCCCCATCGGTGCTCTTGAATATTCCTCCATCGGTACCGACATAGAGCGTCTGCGGAAACTTCGGATCGATGGCAATTGTCCGGAAAGATACGGAAGCGATTCCGTGGTTGACCGTGTCCCAGCTGTCACCAGCATCCGTGCTCTTAAATAGCGCTTCAAAGGTGCCGGCATAAATAGTCGATGAATCCACAGGATCGATCGCTAACGCTATTATGACCCGTAAGGTGAGGTTTGCAGTAATCTCGCCCCAACTCTGACCTCCATCCATGCTCTTAAACATTCCGAAGCCCCAGGTTCCCATATAGATTGTTGTTGGGACTCTCGGATCGACGGCCAATTTAAAGGCCCGATAATGATCGATTAATCCACTGTCGCTGGCAGTCCATGTCATTCCACCATTTATGCTCTTGAACACTTCTTCATCAGCAGCAACGTATAGTGTCTGAGGATCAGCGGGATCAATCGCCAGCGAGCTTACGGAGTAATCGTCTAAGCCCGAATTACTGGGGCTCCAATCATCGCCCGCATTGATACTCTTATATACTCCATACCCACCCAACGTGGTGAGGTAAATGGTCTGCGGTGCGATGGGATCCAATTGCAGAGAAGTAATTGTGCCACCAATGTATAAGCCAGCCTGGCTAGCATTCCAGCTATCGCCTCCGTTTGTGGTTTTAAAAACACCACGATTTTGCGTGCCGGCATAAATCGTGTTCGGCGTGGTGGGATCGATGGCTAGAACCGTTATGCGCGTGTCGGTAAGACCGGTGTTGATTGCGCTCCAATACCCCCCGCCATCTGTGCTTTTAAAAATTCCATAGCCCTCAGTGCCAGCATAAAGTTTTTGTGGATCAGTCGGATCGATCGCCAGTGTGTTAACTCTCAATCCTCCGGGTCCCAAGCCCGTCCAAGAATTAATCCCCGCATTTGCCTGATTAGCAATGAATAGGATAAGCAGAGTTGAAGTAGAGAGAATTTCTATAATTGCTTTCGCCATTTATTCTTCTCCAAAATGCGCGCGATTCCTCAGGGCATACAAGCCGAGCCCTTCCTCCATGCGCTTCGTAACGGCATCAGGCAATACCAAGTGTTGTTTTGAGGGGATGAGGCAGCGCGCGAAGAGCTGCATCAAGCTGGAGTAGTGTACTACGAAGCTGATACATCGGGCAACAGATAGCTTAGCGGCATAATCACATTTCAAAGATGCTACGAATAACTTCGGAACGCGGCCAGGTTGCCTCAGATTCCTCCATTTGGGCAACAGTGGTGATAATAGATGCAAAGAGCCGGCGAGACGCCGGCGCTCCCGGGGGCGTCCCCGGAGAATGATGATCGCTGAGGATCGGCTATGGTGTTCAGTCTACCGGCTTGTTCTTTCCGGGCGTCAGGAGATCGCCGAACCGCTCCATTGGGGAAACCACGTCCAGCCGCGCCTTGGAAAAGCTTCGTTTGAGGTTGAATACAATTTGGGTCGCTCTCGTCGGATTCAGCCGCTGACCATAATAGATGAGTGGCTTGTGCAAGGAGTCATCCGAAAGCTTGACCTCCACCAGTTCCTGAAGCTTGCCCTCTTCAATCCAGGCAAAATCGACTTCCCTGCCTTCCTTATCCCGCACATATTTGAGGACGACATTGTATCCTTCGGAATCTTCCCGGAATTCAGCAAGCTTCTTAAGTTCGCAGGCTACAAGATTCTCGGCTCGAACTCCCTCATCGCCAAGAACGTCGCCCGTATCGTAGAAATAGACTTTTGGAGGTTTCCGGATCGCCCGGGGAAGTCCTCTTGATAGCGGCCAAACTGTAAACACCACATACATGCGCTCCAGGAGCTCAAGCCACCTTTTTGCCGTTATCGGTGATATCTCCAATTCATTGGCCAGAGTTGCCAGGGCAATGGGTGTGCCGACACGACTGCGCAAAGCGTCCAGAAAAATTTGCACCAGCGACAGGTTCCGCACATTCTCAAGATCCCGGATGTCTTCGCGAAACACGCGATCCAGTCTCTCCCTCCGCAGGCGTCGGGCAGTTCTCTCGTCTTCAGATAGCAGCAGTTCCGGGAAACCGCCCAGCGTCATTAATCGCGTGACTGCTTCCTTCCGGGGAATGGACTTCGGCAATTCAGAAAGCGAAAATGGATGAAGCCGCCAGAGGTGATAACGCCCCAGCATCGAATCTCCGCCTCGCCGGTACACATCAAGACGAGCGCTGCCTGTCACAAGATACGTCTGATTGTTCGGCCTGGTATCGTAGACACCCTTCAGCCACCGTTTCCATCTCCCGTACTTATGAAGCTCATCAAATACCACCAGATCCTTCTCATCTCCCCACTGCTGCTTGAGCACAATGCGCCGGTCAGAATCACTATCGAGGTTGAAATAGGCTCCCTTTTCTGAATCTCGAAGGATCTCTTTCGCGATGGTTGTCTTGCCGCTCTGCCGCGGCCCGGCAATAAAAACCATCTTCGATTTAAGGTCTGCCTGCACAAAGCGCTGAATATATCGTTGTTCCACCGGTTTATCCTATGATGACTATTTAGCACAGGTGTAAAAAATAGCCAAGGCTATATTTTCATACGGTAAAATATAGCCATGCTTCGGATTCCTTGGAATTAGCAGGAAGCCATCGGAATAATCCAATTTGAAATATCTGTAAAATAGAATTTATACACAACTGCTGCAAGGGCACAGTGGATGCAATGGAATTACCGGGAAACGATTGAGAAAGCCGGGAATTTTCAGACGCCCGCGCCGGAAGTCTGAAAAAATGGGCAAAAATTCAGCTACACACGCTTGCCGCAAGGACACTATCAATCGGATGGCTGACCGCTTGGACGATCGGGCGGCATGTTGTATCAGCTACTCCATCAAAGAATTCAGCCCACATGTGTCCATCAGAGTCCACATAACGCAGCGGATTGTTGTGTACTTATTCAGAGACTGCGGATTACCTATACCCGCATATGGAAGCGGCCCCGAGGGTGTAATAGCAGCACCGGTTAATGCATCATCCTGCCCGCCCTTAAACTCATCGGGACTGAGGAAACGACCTTGAGCGCCTGAGTAATATCAGGCGAGGAAGGAATCCAATCCCGTTTTGGTATCGCGTTCTTTGCCGGAGAACTGACTCCGAAAGGTCGGACGCTGCGCGGAGAAGCATTCGGCTGGATCCATCATAGCAATAGGATGGTCGTCTTTTACGCAGCGTGATATCCGACAAAAAGGCTTTTGCCTAAAACTTCCAATGCAGCTTCGATACGTTCAATTTTGGATTTGTGCCTGGGATCGAGCAATCGACGGATCTCCTTTTCATCACACTTCAGGCGCTTAGCCAATTCGCTCTTCGAAATCTTGGCTTCTTTGAGAGCAAGATAGATTGCGGCTTTAGCCGCCATTAATGCCGGCAAGGAGACAGCCAGATCATTCTTGCGTGCTTTTGATGGTTCCGGAATTGATTCCTCCAATCGGATTCTTCCGGCA
>JAFGIY010000060.1 GCA_016929335.1 Acidobacteriota bacterium
CTGCAAAGGGAGGAGTTGGGGACGGCACTGCTCTCTCCGTCCTCTGCTCCTCCATTCGGCGGAATTACGAATGACGAATTACGAATGGAAACATGCGGTGATTGTCATACGGACGAAGTTGCTGCAAAAGGAGGAGTTGAGGACGGAACAGCAAATGAAAGCCTACACCTTTATTTTGCGCAGTGACCCCAATCGGCAATTATGTTTCAATTCGTAATTCGTCATTCGTAATTCGTAATTCTATTTCAGTGCGATTAGTTCCATCTTTATGAGCTTGTCGAGCACCTGCAGGATTTCAATTTCTCTCAGCGGCGACAGCATTACAATGGACTTGACATCCCATGTACCGTTCACGCGTGATGCGACGAAACCTTCTTCGTGCGTCAAGTTATAGCGCGTCAGTGATGCTTCGGGAATCAGGAAATACGGAACCTTGCCGGACGGTATGGAAGTGCAATAGTACTCCTGGCATATGGCTTGCTCCGCCTTTTCAATCTGCTCGGAAGCCCATGCATTCTGCGGATCCAGTTTAAGAACTTCCTGAAACGTCGGAATCGCCTCCTGGAAACGACGGCCCTGCATTAACTCCAATCCCTTGTTGAACAGCTGAGCCGGGCTCAGCGACTCAACAGGCGGAGGCGGAGCCACTGTGACTTCAATTATTTCCTTCTCAAACAGCTGGAACAACTCGTAGCAGACCAGAAAATCCGATCCATGAAGTTCAAGAATGATTTCGGAAACGGGCTTATTCAATGTCAGCAGATAAAGAAGCTTTTTCTGGAGCGGAGTCAGGTTGAGGCCTTTTAGATCCACGTCGGCATGCAAAGACGGGATGACATCATTGGTGGGGAACACCGCCCGGATTCGAGCCCACTCATCCTTGCGTCGAATCCCTTCGAACAGCAGGGCATTGATATCCATGTTAATCAGAATCAAATCTTCAGGGTGGACTTCGTTGCTCGAAAAATGAAAATAGCCATCCTCCCATAGGAAAAGATCATAAATGACCTCTTCCGTTCTCATTATCAAGGCTTTTTCAACGTCTTCCTGGGAAAGCAGATTTTCCTGTACCAATATCTTTCCAAGCATCAATCGGGATTGCAGATGAATTTCAAAAGCATGCTTGAGCTGGGGTTCCGTTATCTTCCCGAGGAAAAGAAGGAATTGCCCAAGCTGCTTCGTGGGATCATTCGACGCGGAAGAAATGATCTTCCCATCCTTCATGAAAATGTGAACCTTCGTTTTTTCTTTGACGAAAGAGAGAGATCCGGTTTTCCTGCCTATGGTGCACCACTGGAGCACTTCCGGCAGATCCATCGTATTCAATCTTCCTGAGAGTGACATTCGTTCCTATTTCCCTTTCAAATGGCTGTATTTGATCCAAATAAGCTTATCGGCCGGTACCGGGCATCTATGCAATAAATGACAAAAATCCTGATATGATAGGAGACGGTCGCATCTAAATTGGTGTATATATCCCATGACGCCCAAAGGAGCCGGTACGTGGTTTTAACCTATGCGAATCAACTGACGATCCTCCGGATGCTTTTTGTGCCGTGTTTCGTCCTCCTCCTTATCTATGACCAGCCCAAAGCTGCAACCATCCTGTTTCTGATCGCTGCCGTCACAGACGGGCTGGATGGGCTGCTCGCACGCAAGCTGCAGCAGAAAACAGTATTAGGATCCTTTCTCGATCCGATGGCAGACAAGCTGTTGCTGACAGCCGCATTCGTAACCCTGACCATTCCATCGCTGCCATTGATCCTGCATATACCAACCTGGCTAACGGTATTGACTATCAGTCGGGATGTAATTATCGCTGTGTCCGTGCTCATCATTCATCTGCAGACTCATCACTCCCATTTCCCTCCCAGCCTGCTCGGGAAATGCACGACGGCGGTCCAGCTGATGACCGTTGGAGCTTGCCTTCTGGCCAATTTCGAAATCAACCTGGCACATGCAATTTTCCCCTATGTAAAATATTCTACTTTGGCCTTCACACTCGCCTCAGGGCTGCACTACGCTTATAAGTCGGTCAAAATTATTGCCGCCTATCAGGAAGAGGGGGATGGCAAACAAAGGGCTCAGAATTCTCAAAGTTAGAAAAGGATCCCCGGCTGAACGCGCCTGCCTGATGCCGGAGGACTCGCTGCTGAAAGCGAACGGCCGGGGAATAGAGGACGAGCTGGGGCTCAGGTTTTACCTGTCCGAAGGCCATGCGGATCTTTACATCCGGCGATCAAACGGCATTGAAGAATCTATCCGCGTGCATTTTGCGGAGGGCGAGGATCCGGGCCTGGTGGTAGAGGAATTCCGGACGCGGACCTGCAACAATGCCTGTCTGTTTTGTTTCGTGGATCAACTCCCCTCCGGTGTCCGGCCGGGCCTGAGAGTGAAGGATGACGATTTCCGCCTATCGTTTCTGCATGGCAATTACATCACTCTCACAAATGTATCCGAAAAGGATTTGAGACGCATTATCGAGCAGCGGCTTTCCCCGCTGTACGTTTCCGTTCATGCAACAGATCCGGATCTCCGGAAACGGATACTCGGGCGAAAAAAAACCGACGGTCTGCACCACAAACTCGGCGCGCTTGTTCGGGGAGGGATTCGGATTCATGCGCAGATCGTTCTGATGCCGGGGATCAACGATGGGGAGCATCTGGAACAAACCATCCGCGAGCTGTATCGCTTTTATCCCGGAATTCAATCGGTTGCCATCGTACCTCTCGGATTATCCGATCATGGAAAACCACGCGAGTGCCTGGCTCCCGTCACTCCTGATATCTGCAGGAGAACTATCCGGCAGGTTGCCCCATGGCAGAAGGAGTTTCGCGATCAGACAGGGTGCAATTTCGCCTATCTTGCCGATGAATTTTATATCCAGGGAAGAATGGAGATACCGAGGCGCGAATACTACGATGATTTTGCCCAGATTGAGGATGGCGTCGGGATGGCTCGATTGTTTTGCGATGAGTTTGACGCGGGGATGAACCGGCGCAGGAAATCCCGCGCCGGACTGCGCGGGACTCTCGTCACCGGGACGCTTTTTGCTCCGCTATTGATGAGATGCATCGCGCGATTCAACGAAAAATTCGGATCCCGCCTTATGGTCCGTCAGGTGGAGAACCGCTTTCTGGGCAAAAGCATTACGGTGGCCGGGCTGTTAAGCGGCCGGGATATTCTGAGTGCCCTGGAAGGCGCGGAAATCGGGGATTTTCTAATCATTCCCAACGAAGCACTATCGCAGGTGGAGGGGATTATGCTGGATGGTCTTTCTCCCCGAGACATGTCCATGCGCCTCGGCAAGCCGGTCTATGCCGGCGGACGAACCATGAAAGATCTGTTCCAGCTATTTTTTGGACTATAATCAGCTGGATCTGAAGACATCAGTGGATTAACAACACTCTTCGGCGTCGGGATCGGGGTCGGCATTTGAATTCGGCAAACATGCCTATTCCTGAGTTTGTGAGAGTCTACTTCCGACTCCGATACCGACTCCGATCCCGAACCCCGAAAATGCCGGGGGCCGGCAGATTTGTTGTTTAGGCTTGTAATGCGGTCTTCTCTCTAGCAGAATTTAACCCTTAAAAATGGGGGATAACTATAATGGCCAGAATTATCCAGGGGAAGCTGGATGCTAAAGGAAGTCGTTTTGCGATCGTTATCAGCCGGTTCAATTCCTTGATCAGTGATCGGTTGCTCTCCGGTGCGCTGGACGCTTTGGAGCGGCACGGGGCTTCACAGGAAGACATCACCATTGTCTGGGTTCCGGGGAGTTTTGAGATTCCTCCGATTGCCCGGAAATTGGCATTATCCAAGAAGCACGATGCAGTGATCTGCCTGGGTGCTCTTTTAAGAGGCGAAACGCCTCACTTCGAGTATCTTTCCGCAACAGTCACCAAGGAACTGGGTTCCATCGGCCTTGAAGCAGGTATTCCGGTGATCAACGGAGTTTTAACCTGCAACACCATGGAACAGGCGGTGGATCGCGCCGGACTTAAGACCGGCAATAAAGGATTCGACGCCGCTGTGGCTGCCGTGGAGTTGATTGAAGTGATGAAGCAGCTGTAACCATCTACCCAAATTCATAACAAGCAGGCGATTTTCCCCATGGGACTTCGGAGAGTGGCGCGCGAATGCGCGATTCAGATGCTGTATGAGATGGATGTAGGCAAGCATTCCAAAGATGACATTCTGCGCACTTTCTGGCAGATGAACGAACACCCGGAAAAGGTGCGTGAATTTGCCGAGCAGCTTTTTGAAGGAACGATCCGGCAGCTTAAAGAAATCGACAAAGTCATTCAACAGCACACCAAGCACTGGCGGCTCAGCCGGATGGCCGTAGTGGACCGGAATGTACTCAGGCTTGCAGTTTTTGAATTTCTTTCGGGAAGCAAAACTCCCGAAACAGTCGTGATCAACGAAGCCCTGGATATCGCCCGGAAGTTCTCAACGCAGGAATCGGCGCAGTTTGTGAACGGCATTCTCGACAGCATAAAAAATGAATTAATGGACAAAAGGCGGAAGAGCAATGGAAAGCCAGACTAACCTTCTGGAGCAGCGTCGTTTCAAACTGGCCGAACTGAAGCGCCTCGGCTATGATGCCTATCCCCATAAGTTCGACTACACGCACACGCTCGGACAGTTGCGGGCAGACTTTGATCCCGTCAGTGCGGCCGACCTCCAGGAAAGGAAGGAGTCCGTTCGGGTTTGCGGTCGCATCCTGTCGCTGCGCCCTCACGGAAAAGCCGGATTTATGGATCTGTCCGACGGTGAAAAGCGGATCCAGGTCTATGTGCGCAAGGATTTTGTGGGTACTGAAAACTTCGAGCTTTTCCAGCTGTTTGACCTCGGCGACATCATTGGAGTGGAAGGAACCGTTTTCCGCACCCGCACGGAAGAGCTCACCATCTCGGCATCAAAAGTATGCCATTTGTCGAAAAACCTGCTGCCCCTGCCTGAGAAGTGGCATGGGCTTACGGATGTGGAAACCCGCTTCCGCCAGCGATATGTCGACCTTATCGTGAATCCCGATGTCAGGTCTGTTTTCATAAAGCGCAGCAGGATTATCCGCGAAATCCGCGGCTTTCTGGATGAACGCGGATACCTTGAGGTGGAAACGCCCGTTTTGCAGGCCATAGCAGGCGGAGCGCTGGCCCGCCCTTTTCGCACTCACCACAATGCGCTCGATATCGAGCTCTACATGAGAATTGCCCTGGAGCTGTACCTCAAGCGTCTGATTGTGGGCGGCATCCCCCGCGTATATGAATTGAGCCGTATATTCCGGAACGAAGGGATCTCGACGCATCACAATCCCGAATTCACCATGCTCGAGTTCTATCAGGCGTACAGCGATTATAAGGACCTGATGGATCTTTCACAGGAAATGATCACCAGAGTGGCTGAAACCGTGGCCGGATCGCGACAGGTGCCTTATGGGGATCATGTCCTCGATTTTGATCACTGGCAGCGTTTTTCGATGAAGGAGGCCCTCCTGAAATTCTGGCCCGATTCCCTGCCCGCCCCTTCGGAAGAGGACCTGCTCTCGCTCGACAAGCTCCATTCTCTGGCGCAATCGCTGCATGCCCATTACGAGCTGTCGGATGGACCGGGGAAGCTGCTTGCCGTTCTGTTCGAAACCGTTGCCGAAGATCATCTCATTCAGCCGACAATTATTTATGACTATCCCGTGGAAGTTTCGCCCCTTTCCAAAACCAGGCCGGACGATCCGGGTATGGTTGAAAGATTCGAGCTTTATATCGCCGGCATGGAAATAGCCAATGCCTATTCGGAGTTGAATGATCCTCATGAGCAGAAAGCCCGGTTTGAAGAACAGCTCCGCGCACGCAGCCGGGGCGATGAGGAAGCTCATGCCATGGATCACGATTATGTGCGTGCGCTGAGCTACGGCATGCCCCCGACTGCAGGCGAAGGCATTGGCATTGACCGTCTGACCATGGTCCTTACCAATTCGCAATCCATTCGGGACGTGATTTTGTTCCCATTGCTTCGACCGGAAATGCCAATTGAAGATTGACGGTTGGAATCCCACATGTTTGGTTTTCAATCGTAAATCGTAAATCGTCAATCGTAAATCCGTTTATGCGATTTGAAGCCTTTATAGCACTTCGATACCTCAGGGCTAAACGCAAGCAGACGATGGTGTCGGTCATCTCGACGATCTCCATTCTGGGGATTGCCTCCGGGGTGATGGCACTCGTGATTGCGCTGGCCTTCTCCACCGGATTCAAGGAGGACGTACAGGCCAAGATTCTGGGCGCCACATCGGCAATCAATCTCCTCCGGATTGACAGGACTCCGATCAAAAATTACGAAGAAGTGCTGCGGAAGGTCGAAGGCGTGCCGCACGTAACGGGAAGCGCACCGGCCATTTTTAATCAGGTTTTTATTGCCGGCTCCGCAAACAACCAGGGAGCCGCGCTGAAGGGCATCAATCCTGCATGGGAGAAACAGGTTTCGGATTTCTTTTCGCATGTTATTGAAGGGGATCCGCACGCGCTTGACAAGCATGATCGCGGGGAAAACGTGCCGGCGGACAGCAATATTCCTATTTTCGATAAAATCATCATCGGGAAAGAAATGTCCCGGGCGATGGGAGTGTATGTCGGCGATACGCTGAAAGTCTTGTATCCGATGGGGAAATTGACCCCATTGGGCATGACTGCTTCGGAAAAGACTTTTCGCGTCGCGGCGGTTTTTGAGTCGGGGCTTTGGGATATTGACGCGAACTGGGCTTACGTCCATATCGACGCCGCCCGCCGCCTGTTTTCGTTCCCTCAGGGATCTGCATTGGTTCTTCAGTTCAAAATAGACGATCTGGAGAATGCCGAGGCCATTGCCGAGAATATTCGGGCAAAAGCAGGTCCGGGATTTGTAACTACCACCTGGATCGAGCTTAACAAGCCGCTTTTCTCCGCACTCAAGCTCGAAAAGCTGGTGTTGTTTCTAACCATCGGGCTGATTGTGTTCGTCGCTTCATTGAATATCGTGACCACGCTCATCATGATGGTCCTGGAAAAGCAGGGAGATATCGCGATACTCACAGCCATGGGCGCAACCGCCAGGACTATTCAGAAAGTGTTTCTGCTGCAGGGTTTGATCATCGGCCTGATTGGGACCGTTATTGGGAACATTCTGGGCATAGGCATCAGCTGGTTTCTGAACGCCTATAAAATCATCAAGCTGGATGCGGAAATCTACAGCATTCCCTACGTCCCCTTTCACATTCGCGGATGGGACGCGGTGTTGATATCCGGAACCGCGATTCTGATCAGCTATCTGGCGACCATCTATCCGGCACGGAGCGCGGCGAAACTGGATCCGGTTGAGGTGCTGCGCTATGAGTAAACTCCTCGAGGTTCAGGACCTCCATAAGAGCTATGCATCCGGCGACCAGCGGCTGGAAATTCTTACCGGACTGTCCCTGGCGGCCGGAGAAGGAGAAATGGTCGGAATCACCGGAGTGTCCGGATCAGGAAAAAGCACGCTGCTTCATCTGATCGGCGGAATGGACCGATCCGACCGGGGATCCATCCGGATCCTGGATAAAGAGCTTTCCAGTCTGTCGGCCGCAGATCTTGCCGACTTTCGCAACAAAACGATCGGGTTTGTATTTCAATTTCATCATTTGCTGCCTGAGTTCACGGCTCTCGAAAACGTCATGATGCCTCTGCTGATCAGGGGAATCCCGATGCCGGAAGCTTCGGCATCAGCCGAAGCCCTGCTTGGAGAAGTGGGACTGGAGAAACGAGGCCGCCACCGTCCGGGCGAATTATCCGGGGGAGAGCAGCAGAGGGTCGCTCTCGCACGGGCTTTAATAGGAAAGCCCAGGCTTCTGCTGGCCGACGAGCCGACCGGCAACGTGGATCCTCATACGGGCGAAGCGATAGGAACGCTTTTCCGAGCGCTGCATGACAAGCACGGCCTCGCCTCCATCATCGTCACGCATAACACCAGGCTGGCCCGGATATGTTCGCGAGTTTACCGGCTAGACAACGGAGTGCTGATTGACGATTTACGATTGACGATTGCCGATTGAAAAGACATTTGCCTTATTTGGTGCGGGACGGGCATACATAATGCTTTCCTCATTCGATCCTTCCGGTGAATCCTGCGCTCCGCAAGTGCATGCGGTCATTGTGAACTGGAATGGTCGTCAGCATCTTCTGGAATGTCTTTCCTCTTTAAAAGGAATCCGATACCCTGAGTCGCAGTTCTGTGTGACGATTGTCGACAACGGTTCTACGGACGGCTCTCAGAAGGCAGTCCGAACGCACTTCCCGCATGTGATCCTGATGGAAAATCCCTCCAATTTCGGCTATGTCGCCGCAGTCAATCAGGGTGTGGCAAAAGCACTGGAGCAGGGAGCCGAATACATCTGGATTTTCAATAACGATGTTGTGGTTTATCCGGATACTCTGGCAAATTTGGTGAAATGGATCCGCAGCGATTCCAGGATTGCGGTCGCTGGCCCGATTATATGTTCCTATGAAGATGAAACGAGGATCGATCATTCCGGCTACAAGATCAATCTGTGGATAGGCCGATTACGGAAACTGCGCTACGGCACGGATGTTTTCGCGAACGGCGCCGAAACGGCGGACGTGGACAGCATTCTCGGTTGTTCGAATCTTATCAGGGCCGACGCCTGGAAAGAAATCGGCCCCCTGGATCCTGCTTACGATCTCTATTTTGAAGAAACGGATTTCAACACGCGCGCCCGCAGCCATGGATGGCGCATTGTTCTTGTAAAAGAGGCGCGCGTCCGCCATCGGCGCTCAGCCACAATGAACCTCTTTATCCGGCGCCGAGCATGGTTATTGCTGCGTAATCTATATATCTTTCAGTACCGGAATGCGCAACGGCGGCAATTGCTGCTTTTTACCCCGTATTATTTTCTGATTCATGTTCCCTGGTTTATGATTCGTGGTCTTTATTACATTCTATCAACCGCCCACAGACAGACTGAAAGGCAGTGATGGCGACGTTTTCTCAGAAAGCGCTGCTGCTCAAAGACCTCCTCTCCGGAGAGATTGCATACACCGGCCCATTTCATGCAATGATCGACCTGACACGGCGATACAATCTGCACTGCATCGGATGCCGGTTCCATTTTCCTGTAGTTTACCGGCCGTCACCGTCGGATCCAGGCATTCAAGACATGGATTGGGATCTCTATGAAAGCCTATGCCGCCAGCTGCATGAGACGGGCACGCGCGTGATTTTCCTGATGGGCGAAGGAGAACCGCTTCTGCATCCCGGCATCTTTCGCATGACCGCATTTGCCAAAAAGCTGGGATTTCATGCTGCAATAATCTTCAACGGCACACTGGTGAATGCAGGCGCTGCACATGAACTCGTCTCGTCCGGACTCGATCTTTTCCAGGTCAGCCTCTGGGCGTTGAATGAAACCGACTACGCAGCGCAACATCCCGGAACATCCCGGGAGAACTTCAGCAGAGTTCTTGAAGGCTTGCGTCAATTAAGCATGGAAAAGCAGAAGCGCTATTCCCGTTCGCCAAGCATCATCCTCCATCACCCGATCAACAGCCGCAACATGCAGGCGGTTGAGACCATCACGGGCCTGGCCTGTGAAACCGGATGCGATGGAATATCGCTTTCTCCGTATTCTCATGAATGGAAAGTCTGCGGCCTCTATTTCCGCCAATGGCCCCGGTCGCGGGGATAGATTGATATGAGGCTATCGTGAAAAGAACAATAAAAAAAATCACAGCGGCAGCGGATGCCCTGATACGGCGCAGGCTTACCATCGAGTGCGATACGCTGCCTTACCGCTTTCAGGATATCAAGGCGAAAAAGCTCCTGAACTGGCTGCAAGTCGAAGCATCCACACGCCTGCGGCCCTTGGCGCCATGGGGTTTTCCCACGCATCTGCAGATCGAGCCCACCAACACCTGTAACCTCCGGTGCAAACTCTGTCCTGTCAGCGGTGAGATGCATCGTCCATCGGGCTTCATGGACACATCTCTTTATCGCCGCCTGTTGGATGAGATAGGAGAGTATGTTTTCCTGGTTCTCTTCTGGGATTGGGGAGAGCCGTTCATGCATCCGTCGGCCTTTGATATGATCGCACTCGCTCACGAGAAGGGCATCCGTGTTGCTTCGAGCACGAACGGACATCTGTTCGCCGATCCGCGCAGAGCCGACGAAGCCATTCGATGCGGCCTCGATACGCTGATCTTTGCGGTGGACGGGATAACCCAGGAAACGTATGAGCAATATCGCCACAGGGGGGATCTTCAAAAAACCCTCCAGGGAATACGCACGATTGTCGAACGCAGGAAAGAGTTGAAGTCCGCCACGCCTCTTGTCAACTTCCGTTTCATCGTTATGAGACATAACGAACACGAAGTGGAAATGCTCCCCTCATTTGCTCGGGAACTAGGGGTCGACGTGCTTACTCTAAAAACGCTGAATCCCTCTTCGGATAACACTTATGGAGATAGGGCAAACGCCATCGAAAAGAAAGAGAGTCCTTTTCTGCCGCAGAATCCTCTTTACCGCCGTTTTGTCTACAACGAAAGGGGAGAGCCGGTGCGCCTGAAGCGGAACGCGTGCCGCAATCTCCATAATGCGGCGACGGTGCATTGGAATGGAACGGTTTGCCCATGCACATACGACTACGACGAGCGATTTGTCATGGGTAATCTGAACAACAGCCCTTTCCGTGAAATCTGGAGAGGTCCGGCATATCGAGCGCTGCGGGGAAAAATGCGCCGCAACGATCCAAAAAACTACTTCTGCTATCAATGCAGTTATTCCTTTAAGGGCGGCAGCTGCATCGATGAAACCGTACGTCTGCCTGTTTTTTTTAATTCCAGTGAGGCGTCATGACTCTCGAGCCGGCCCTATCCGTCATCGTCGCTTCCTACAATGCCCGCAATACCATCCGACAGTGCCTGGAATCACTCGCGGCGAATACGGCACGTTTGTCAATGGAAGTCATCGTCGTCGATAGTTCCTCCGACGGCACGGGGCGGCTCATTGCCGGAGAATTTCCCTGGGTTAAGCTCCTTGGCTTTGAACGGCGCCACTATTGCGGCGATGCACGCAACGCCGGTTTAGAAAGGGCTCGCGGCCGAATCATCGCACTGATCGATTCCGATTGTATCGCCGATGAAAGATGGGCTGAGGAAATACTGGAGGCTCATAAAAAAAATCCTTTGCCCGCAATCGGCGGAGTGATCGCCAACGGCAATCCCGAAAGCTTTGTAGGATGGGCGGCCTATTTCTGCGAGTTCAGCGACTGGATGCCTGAAAGGCCTGCAGGCTTACGCACAGACATCGCCGGAGCCAACATGTCGTATAAAAGAGAAATCTTTGACCAATATGGAATCTTTATTACCGGGACTTACTGCTCGGATACGGAATTTCACTGGCGACTGGCCGGTGCAGGCTTGCGGCTGTATTTCGAACCGGCAATTCAGGTCTTTCATCGAAACATCACATCGCTCGGCAGGTTTCTGCGGCATGAGTTTCAGCATGGACGGTCATTTGCCCGGGTGAGGGTTTCAGCCCAGAATTTCTCACCAGCCAGGCGCGCAGCTTATGCTTTTCTCATTGTCTTCATTGCGGCAAAGCTTTTTGCCCGAATAGCATTGCGAAGCCTGCGCAATAGATTTTACCGAAAGCACTTCATTATCTCCTCGACTCTTATACTGATCGGAGTGCTTTCGTGGTCCGCAGGAGAAGCCTGCGGCTATTTCCGGTCCAAATAAATCCCGGTGCAGTCTTCCCTCACGATTCAATTCAAAGCATAACCACTCTCATCCTGTCTGTTTTCAATCGTCAATCGGAAATCGTCAATCAGTTTGCTTCTTTACAGCCTTTTGACACAGTCCGTATAATAGATCAGGTAAGGAAGTGAGAATGGTGAGCTATGTTTGAAAAATACACCGAAAAGGCTCGAAGAGTGATATTTTTCGCTCGTTACGAGGCGAGCCAATTTGGCAGCCCGGCGATTGAAACCGAGCATCTTCTGCTGGGATTAATACGCGAAGACAAGAGTCTGACCGCCCGCTTCATACCCAAGGCCAACTCAACGATACAGGACATCCGCAAGGAAATCGAGGGCCGCACGCTGATCAGAGATAAAGTGTCTACTTCCGTGGATTTGCCGTTTTCCGAGGAATGCAAGCGTGCATTAAACAGCGCGGCGGAGGAATCGGAACGCCTGGGCCACAAGCATATAGGCACGGAGCACATTCTCCTGGGTTTGCTCCGGGAAGAAAAATCGGTCGCTGCCGAAATCCTGCGGGAGCATGGATTCCGCACAAGGATGGTGCGCGAGGAATTGAACCGTGGAGCGGCTGAAAGGCATTTACAGGGCCGTTCAAAAGAGCCGTTGAGCCTGGTAGAGTTTTCCCGGGATCTGACGGAGGCCGCAGGCAACGATGCCCTGGACCCTTTGATCGGCAGAGAAACAGAAATTGAGCGAATGATTCAGATTCTCTGCCGCAGAACCAAAAACAATCCGGTGCTTATTGGAGAGCCTGGAGTCGGAAAGACGGCAATAGTCGAAGGCCTGGCTCAGAGGATTGTCAACGGCCAGGTGCCGCCTCTGCTCGTGGACAAGAGAATCCTTGCGCTCGACATATCCCTTATTGTCGCCGGGACAAAATACCGCGGCCAGTTTGAAGAACGGCTGAAGACAATCATGAAGGAGCTGTTCGAAAACAGAAACTTCATCGTCTTCATTGATGAACTGCATACTCTGGTGGGTGCAGGCTCTGCAGAAGGTTCGCTGGATGCAGCCAACATATTAAAGCCGGCATTGTCCCGGGGGGAGATCCAGTGTATCGGGTCCACGACGCCCTATGAGTATCGCCGCTCCATAGAAAAAGACCGGTCTTTGGAACGCCGGTTCCAGTCGATCAAGGTCACACAACCGAACGAAGATGAAAGCATCCGGATCCTGCAGGGCATCAAGGATAAATACGAAAGCTTTCACCAGCTGGAATACACGGACGAAGCTATTGAAGCAGCAGTCTATCTCTCCAACCGATACATCCCTGATCGATTCCTGCCGGATAAAGCCATCGATCTTATCGATGAGGCGGGCGCCCGGGTCAAGCTGCAAAGAGCTTCCGCCCCCGACGAATTGATAAACCTTCAGCGAAGGATACGCTTCATAGACGGCAGGATCGAAAACGCCATTTCTGCACAGGAATTTGAGAAGGCTGCGCGATACCGGCTGGAAGAAGATCTGGAACAAGAGAACCTTCAGGTAATCCGGGAGCGCTGGAAGTTGGATGCGAAATCTCCTGCCAGGGTAACGAGGGAGGATATCGAGGATGTGATCGCCAAGTGGACGGGAATACCCATATCCTCGATCCATGAGGAGGAGATGTCAAAGCTTCTCCGGATGGAAGAAGAGCTGCACAAGCGCCTTATCAGTCAGGACCGGGCCATAGGCGCATTAAGCAAAGCAATCCGGAGATCCCGTGCCGGTCTGAAGTCTCCCAAACGGCCCGTGGGCTCTTTTCTGTTTCTCGGCCCGACGGGCGTGGGAAAGACGGAAATGGCCCGTTCACTGGCTGCTTTCCTCTTCGGAAGTGAGAATGCCATGATCCGGCTGGATATGTCGGAATACATGGAAAAGCATTCGGTTTCCAAGTTGATCGGATCTCCTCCCGGATATGTCGGATACGAAGAGGGCGGACAGCTGACCGAAAAGATCAAGCGCAATCCATACTCCGTTCTTCTGCTGGATGAAATCGAAAAGGCGCATCCGGATGTTTTCAATATCCTGCTGCAGGTATTTGAGGACGGACACCTGACCGACTCCAATGGCACAACGATAGACTTTAAAAACACCATCATCATTATGACCTCCAATATCGGAGCCCGTTTCCTGGAAAAGCGCGGATTAATGGGATTCCAGGCAGGCAAGGATTCCGATGCCAGGCGGACAGAGGAATTGATTCACGGTGAAGTTAAAAAGATATTCAATCCGGAGTTTCTGAACCGCCTGGACGAGATTGTGCTCTTCGATGCGCTGACAGACGAGGATCTGGTCAAAATCGTGGATTTGCTCATTAATATGGTCAATGAGGTCATGAAACAGAAGAAGCTTTCGATCGTCCTGCGTCCTGAGGTCGGGAAATGGATCGTGGATAAAACCTGCAAGGACCGGTCCTACGGCGCCCGCCCCCTGCGCCGCGCAATCCAAAAATACATAGAAGATCCGCTTTCGGAAGCCATCATCCAGAATCGCATCCGCCCGGATTCAAAGCTCGAAATTTATCTCAGCGGCGATGCGCTCTACTACGTTCATGACGGCGAATCCACAGCCTCAGGCATAAAGCTCGGGTAAAAGCCGGCAACGCATCCCCTCCATAGGAGGCAGGCGAACTGACGCATCGAAAATCGGCTTGTTAGCAATTCCCGTTTTACCCCCAATTCCAGCCAAAAATATTTGAACACTCGGCACGGAGTGGAGTCTATAGCAGGGGTCGGCGGTTCTCGGGACAACAGAGGATGGAAGAATGCCTATTGAGGCAAGCCCTTTTTTTAAAATGATCTCTGGGTCAAAGACTGGTACACTTCCCTTTCTCCGCTCTCAGGTTTTGGGGAGGCAATGCACGGATTGGGTAAACCGCAGTCCTTAGACCTAGCTCCCTAATTCGCGGATTGGCTTGTTTTACGGAGACTCGTACTGGATTTCATAATCTTAATTATCTAAGATACGGGTTTATTTTCTTAAGATGCCCACAGGCGGGAGGATGGATGGCTAAACTGGCAAAACTGGGAATCTGCCTTATTGGATTCCTTTTGATTGACTCGGCATCTTTCGCACAAGAATCGGCTGCGCCAACCATTGAACGAATCGATATCCGGGGCAACCGACGCATACCTGAAGAAACCATTCGATATTACATTCAATCCCGACCCGGCGAGACCTATAACGAATCCAGGCTGGCGACGGACCTGCGTGACGTCTACAGAGCCAATTTCTTTGAATACATTGAAATTCAGGAACGCGACGGGGACGCGGGTAAGATTATCACCTTCATTGTCAAAGAGAAGCCGCTGATCCGGACCATCGAGTATGTGGGGAATAAGTCTTTTTCGGAATCAAACATACTGGATGAATTCAAGGAAAGAAAGGTTGGGCTCACTACCGACAGCCAGTACGAACCCTCAAAGATCGAGGCTGCCAAGAGGGCCTTGAGGGGACTGATGCTGCAGAACGGCAAACCTCTGGGAACAATCCGGTCCGAAATCGACAATATCCCCCCATCCAGCGTTCGGGTGCGCTTCATCATGGATGAAGGTCCCAACGTCCGCATCGGGCAGATACGTTTTACGGGAAATACCGTTTTCAGCGACAAGCAGTTGAAGGATGCGCTGAAGCTCGACAAGGAACGCACCCTGTTTACCATGTTCAAGGGCATGGACAAGTACCACCGGGAAAAGCTGGAAGCGGATATCGAGATGAACCTCAAGACCTTCTACAAAGAACATGGGTATATGTATGTTCAGGTGGGAGAGCCTGTCACGCGTATCTTCGAAGGACCTCGAGGCCTCATTCCCTTCGCGCGAAAAACAAAACAGCAATTTTACATCGAGATACCGGTTGAAGCCGGAGATCAGTTCCGGGTCGGGAAGATTGAGCTGAAGAACTGCACTCCATTTAAATGCGAAGCCATGGTCAGTGCCTTCGGCCTGAAATCTGGCGATGTTGTCAATTACAAAAGAATCAGGGATACGCTCGAAGAATTTAAGAAGATCTACGGAGCATACGGATACATAAACTGGACCTATATCTCCGAGATGAAAACCGATCCCCAGAATAAGACGATGGATGTGGTTTTCGACTTCCAGCCGGACAAGCAGTTCTTCGTCCGGTTCATTCAGTTCGTTGGGAATACGAAAACCCGGGACAGAGTGATTCGCCGCGAATTCATACTGGAAGAAGGCAAGGTTTTCAGCAGCCAGGCTCTGGAGAGCTCGGTTCTGCGCGTAAACCAGTTGGGCTTCTTCGAAAAGATCGAAGAGAAGGACTATGAGGTCAAGCCAGACGATAAGACCGGCCTCGTGGATGTAAATCTTACGGTTAAAGAAAAAAGCCAGCGATCGATCGGTTTCACCGGAGGAGTCAGCGGGATATCGGGCAGTTTCATAGGATTGAATTACTCGGATAACAACTTTATGGGGCGTGGTGAATCCCTGGAGCTGAGCGTTACGGGTGGCACCCGGACTACCGATTTCATTGTCGCGTTCAATGAGCCGCACCTCCTGGATTCCCCATGGGGCCTCGGACTTTCGCTTTACAACCGGCGCTACCGTTACGACACCTACAGTACCTATGGGATGGTTAATACCTCCGGCGACCCGGAAGAGCTGTTCACCCAGCGTACGACCGGTGCAACCATCTCGATGAGCCGGCGCATTCGCCGTTCCTTGTGGTCCTTTGCCGGCAGTTACACCTACCAGAGGATCGGGGTGAGTGACATCGCTTCGGGCTTTGAAAGCTACGCTTTGAGCCAGTTTGTGGGCTCTACGCCGACCGGAGACGTTACCACGGCGTTGAAAGGGATCATCCGGAGCGAGGTAACACCGATGTTGAGCTATAACTCGACGGATGCCTATTTCAATCCTACCCGCGGCACAGCTCTGCAGCTATCGACCGCCATCTCGGGAGGATTTCTGGGCGGCGATTTCAGCATGGTTCGCCCGATGATAAGCCTCCGTCATTTCTTTCCGGACAGATGGCTCAGCGGTGGTCGTAACGTATTTGGATTCAACCTGCTGGGCGAATATATCCAGGCTTACAGCAATTCGAGTGTCCCGTTTTTCGACCGGTTTTATATCGGAGGAGAAAACACGATCCGCGGCTTCGATATTCGCTCTATCAGCCCTCTTGCCATTAGCCGGACTCCTCTCTTTGACGTCCAGGGGAATCCTATCATTGATCTGAAAACAGGCTTGCCGAGAATCGCCGAATCCCTGATCCCACTCGGAGGAGATACGGTCGGTGTCTTCAATTTCGAATATCGCATACCAATAGCCGGCCCCCTGTCCATAGCCGCCTTTTATGATATGGGATTGAACAGGGTCAGCCGGAAAATCCCGGGCTCCACTCTTGGAGTCGGCAGCGTTGATATTATCCATTCGACCAACAATGCCATTCGCAGTTCGACAGGGTTGGAAGTCCAGTTTGTTTTGCCGGTTGTCAGCGCTCCTTTCCGCTTGATATTTGCTTACAATCCTCAATACCTCGACGAGTCTGTGACTGTAAGCAATTACACCTACAGGCTGACGGAGCCGCGCAAGGATATCAAGTTTACTGTAGGGCGCAGTTTCTGATTCCTCTTTGCCGGTAAGGGAAACTGTAGTAGATTTCGTAGTTTTAAGCGATGCCCCCACATGCTCTGGGGCAACAGGATCCATTCAGATCCGGTTATCCGGGCTGCATTTTAAAGGAGAACAGAATCAATGAGTCGATTAACTCTTCCAATACTTCTCGCTATGTTTCTGCTGCCGCCGGCCGGCGTTGCACAGGCTCCTGCAGACTCCCAGGCCGCTGCTGCCGCATCCGCTTTCCCAAACGCCAAAATAGCGTGGATACAGCTTGATCAGGTTCTTTTTACCTGCGACGAGGGACAGGCCAAATTCGGAGAAATCCAGACATTCGTGGACGAGAAGAACAAAGAAAATGATAGATTGCGCGCTGAGCTTGAGAAGCTCCGGAACCAGCGGCAGGTACAGGGCGCCAAGCTGACGGATGATGCGCTTGCGGATCTGGATGCCCAGATTGAAGATAAGCAGACAACCCTGGAGCGCTTCCAGCAGGATACTCAGAAAGAAATCGAAAGCCGGCGCCTGCGCGTGACCACTTACATCGGGAAGAGAATGCAGGCCGTACTCGAAAAGATCGCCAAAGAAAAGGGGATTAATGCGATACTTTTCTTCAATTCCTCGCGCGATGCATGGATCGACGGCTCGCTGAACCTGTCCGACGATGTCGTAAAATATTACAATCAAATATATCCTGTCGCTGCCGCTAAAGCTCCGGCTGCTGCAGCCCCTGCAAAGAAGCAATAAGCGAAAGCAACAACATGGCACCCTGCCACTGTTTTCGAAAGAGCCATGGGAAGCAGCATTTCAGCGAAGAAGATTAATGAAATTCTAAAAATTCTGCCTCAGCGCTACCCGTTCCTGCTGGTCGACCGGATTCTGGAAACGGATGGCTCTACCTATATGGTGGGATTGAAGAATGTCACCATGAACGAGCCGTTTTTCCAGGGCCATTTCCCGGAGCATCCCGTCATGCCCGGGGTGCTCCTGGTCGAGGCTCTTGCTCAAGTGGGTGTGGTTCTTCTGCTTACCAGAGACCAGAACCGGGACACCAAGCTGGTATACTTTTCCGCTATCGATAAATGCCGATTCCGCCAGCCGGTGATTCCGGGAGACCAGCTTCGAATTGAGGTAACCGTTTTAAAGCAGCGAGACCGATACTACAAGATGAAAGGCCAGGCATTGGTCGACGGCAATACTGCGGTCGAAGCGGAGCTCTCCTGCTCCATTATCGATCGCCCTTAGGCCGGAACTGGAGGATGCTTCCTTTTTATCTCTGGATCCCTGAATGCCCATACATCCAACAGCAATTGTCGATGACTCGTGTGAAATATCAGCCGATGCACAGATAGGTCCTTATTGCATCATCGGACCGCATACCCGCATTGGCGCCGGCAGCAGGCTGGATTCGCATATCACCATTCAGGGATGGACGACGATCGGAGAACGGTGCCATTTCTACAGCCACTGCTCTGTCGGAACCGATCCCCAGGATCTGAAATACAAGGGCGAGACAACCAGGCTTCAGATCGGAAACGATAACGTCTTCCGTGAATTTGTCTCTTTAAATCGAGGCACCCGCGGAGGTCATGGAGTCACCGTCATCGGCAACAACAATTTTCTCATGGCATACAGCCATGTAGCGCACGACTGCACCGTAGGCGACTACGTGATTATGGCCAACGCGGCCACGCTTGCAGGACACGTTCTGGTAGGAGATCATGCAACTGTCGGCGCCTTTTCCGCAGTACATCAGTTCTGCCGCGTCGGCCCGCATTCGTTTATCGGCGGCTTTTCGGTCATCACCCGCGATGCACTCCCTTATATCAAAACTGTCGGCGCCCGCAACGAAGCAAAAATCTACGGCATCAACACGATCGGTTTGCAGCGCAAAGGCTTTTCCGAGCAATCCATCACGGAGCTGAAGCAATTCTATAGAATTTGTTTTCGCTCCAACCTGAATACCGGCGACGCTCTGGCGAAAACCGGAGAAAGGCAATGGACGGCGCCCGAAATATCGATCCTCGTTCAGTTCATGGAAAGTTCCGAACGGGGATTCATCCGGTAACGGATTCGAGATTCGAAATTCGAGATTCGAAATTACAACAATCGATATCGGGTCCGGAATCTTTAGCCGGTCAACTAATCCAAAATGAGAAATTCGAGATAACTAATTGACACTAAAATATTTCTTTTTGATCCCGAATCCCGAATTTCGAATTTCGAATCCTTATGTCTGAAAAATATGGTTTGATTGCCGGCAACGGCCGGTTTCCTTTCCTCGTTCTCCAGTCTGCCCGTCGGCAGGGGATCGATGTGGTGGTTGCAGCCATCAAAGAGGAAACTTTCGCCGAAATCGAATCCTGCGGATATCCCCTTCATTGGCTGGGATTGGGAGAACTGGGCAAGCTGATCCGGCTTTTCAGGGAATCCGGCGTTCAGAAAGCCATCATGGCGGGGCAGGTGAAGCATGTACAAATATTCGGATCTTCGTTTCCCGATCTGACCATGATCCGTATGCTCGCCGGCTTGAAACAGAAAAACACAGATTCGCTGATCGGAGGGGTAGCGCGGATTCTCGAAGAGAATGGAATTTCGCTGGTTGATTCCACCATGCTGCTGAAACCTCACCTGGCTCCGCTGGGGATTCTGACAAAGCGGGGTCTCAGTTCTTCGGAAAAATCCGACGTGGACTATGGGAGGCCGATCGCGCGTCAGATCGCTTCGCTCGATATCGGACAGACTATCGTCGTAAGAGATCGAGCCGTTGTGGCAGTGGAAGCTATGGAAGGCACCGATGCCGTTATCCGGCGCGCCGGAGAGCTGGGCAACAGAAGAAACCTGACCGTGATCAAGGTAAGCAAACCCAGACAGGATATGCGCTTCGATATACCCGTCATCGGGCTTACCACCCTGGAAAACATGATCGCTTCGGGAGCCAGTGCGCTCATTATTGATGCTCAGCGCACACTCCTATTCGACAGAGAAAAAGTCGTGGAAGTGGCCGACAACAACGATATTGCCATTGTTGGCATGGAACCTTTTATTGATGATTGACGATTTCTCCATTTGAGGCTTTTCAATCGTAAATCGTCAATCGTAAATCGTAAATCCGGAGTGCCCTGGATGGATAAAATTCGAGTTGGAGTCATTGGCGTAGGCGCGCTGGGTCGTCATCATGCCCGTGTCTATTCTTCCCTGCCCGACACGGAGCTGGTCGGAGTGGTGGATACGTTCCCCGGCAGGGCGGAAGAGGTCGCCGGTCCTCTTGGGACCAAGGCGTTTCCCAGCTATGCCGATCTGTTCGGGAAAGTGGATGCTGTCAGTATTGCAACACCCACAATACTGCATGCCGAAATCGGGGAGCGTTTTTTGCATGAAGGCATCCATGTTCTTGTAGAAAAGCCGATTTCGCACACGCTGGAGGATGCGGACCGGCTGATCCGGGCTGCAAAGCAGAACGATCGCGTTTTGCAGGTCGGACATTTGGAGCGTTTTAATCCCGCGGTTCAACGGCTGCGTGAAATCGTGCATAGCCCCCGCTTTTTTGAGACTCATCGGCTGGGCCTGTTTTCGCCTCGCAGTCTCGACATCGACGTCATCCTGGATCTGATGATCCACGATCTGGACATCATCTGCCTGCTTGTCGCCTCTCCGGTAGTTCAAGTGAGTGCCGTCGGCATCGCCATCCTGACTAATCGAATCGACATTGCCAACGCGCGAATCCATTTCGAAGACGGATGCGTGGCCAACGTAACCGCCAGCCGCGTATCCATGGAAAAAATCCGGAAGCTCCGGCTGTTTCAAAAACAGGAATATATTTCGCTGGATTACACGCGGCAGGACGTTGCGATATACAGTCTGAGGCACAATCCCGGCGGCGGCATCCCGGAGATTGTCGGACGCACATTAACTCCGGAGAAAAGGGAACCGCTGCAGCTGGAATTGAATTCATTCCTGATGGCTGCTCGTGGAACAGAGTCCGTGGAATGCAGCGGTGAAGAGGGGCGCAAAGCGCTTGCATTGGCTCTTCAAATACTGGCGCAAGCCGAAAAAGCTCAAGCTCGTGAAATTGACAGACCTTAGCCCGCTTTTCTATACTTCTGAACAGTCCACGAGTGGAGCGCGCTGATGTTCGATTATGTCATTGACAGCAATCAGAACCGGAGAAGGAGGAACCGCATTGAATTATTCTTTGTCGGCAGCTGCCTTCTCCACTTCCTGATGATTGCCGCGCTAATCGAATACCCCCAATTATTACGTGGAGGAATGTATCACCGCTTCTCCCCCCTCGCATGGTTGTCAGACAGCCTGACGCCAAAGCCAAAGGACGACAGCGAGAATTGGCGCACCGTTGCGGTGCTGAAGCCACAATCCAAAATGATGGCGCCCTCGGCCGCTACGCTGAAAAGATATCTGTATGATTGGGACAAAAAACGCACGGGCAACGAAGCACCCCCGATCCGTATCCGTTTTGGCGATGAACAGAAAGCCGCTATCAATAATCTGCCACCCGTGCCCCGAATCAGGGAGGAGCCTAAATTGCCCCGGATCTCGGCGCCTGCAAATGAGTCTGCTGCGGCCGCTACAAGCGGACTGCAGCAGGAGGGGGCGTTGGAATCCCTCGCAAAAATGAGAGTAGATCCGGCGCAAGGAAGGAAGGAATCCATTATTATGCCCGCGCCTCAGCCTCCGCCGGATAGCGGGACGGCCGGCAAAACTTCTCCAAGCTCGATTCCAAAAGGAGTAAAGCAGCCCCCCGGCGCATTACCCGATCCATCGGGAGGGCTGAAGATTTTTGAAAGCGAACAAAAAGCGATTCACAGTCCCGACAGTGGGCTGTTTGATACGAAGGGATTCCCGTTGGGAGAATACGTCAACATCATCAAGGAACGCATCAAGGGAAATTGGTTTATCCCTTCCAATCTTCAGAATTTTCAGGGACACACAACTATTGTTTTTTATATCGATAAGGACGGACGATATACAAATGCCCGCATTGTTACGAAGTCGGGCAGTAATTCATTCGATAATGCCGCGTTAATGGCCGTCATCACGTCCGATCCCTTCCCTCCATTGCCTGAGGGTTTTCCCGGCAATCACATTGGTGCCAAGTTTGTTCTTTCGTGGAACGAACCTTAGGAGCCTGCGCGTGAGTCGTTTGAATCCCAAATCTGTGGAGCGTCCGCGTAGAACCGATCTTCCCGGATTCAAAAACCCGGCGGCGCTGTGGTTCGTCTGCTCGATATTGCTTCTTATCGTATGGACGGCCGGCTGCGGAGGGCGGAAAACCAAAGTTAAGCGCCCGCAACCCTCACCGGCGACCACGGCTTCAATCCCAAAAGCGGGACCGGCGAAGAAGCCCACTCCCGAGTTGCCGCCGAAGCCGGTTATTGAAAAACCATCGGAGACGATTGCAACCGGCAAAGCTGCGCCGATAGAATACGCACCCGGCCCACTCATAAGAATCGGATTGACCACAACCGTAAGGGAGGTTCGCATTTCCTCTTCCGGCAATTATCTCTTCATGGAGAAGCGGCCTGAAGCTTCGCAGCAAACGGTCCAGGGTGAAATTCAGATTCGAGTGGAACAGGAAACGGATGCAAAATCGCCGGTCTACCGGATCCAGGTTGCGTCTTTTTCCAATGCAGATGCCGCAGAGGAGTTGAGAAGAACACTGGAGGACACGCTGGATGTGCCCGTCATCGTCCGTGAGAATTCCGAGACAGGTACCAATCAGGTTCGGGCAGGAGAATTTAATGAAAAGGATGAGGCACAACCGTTACTGAAAAATCTGATCGAATCGGGATATCGCGATGCCTTCCTGGTTAAGGAAGACATTTCATCAGGAAAGGGCCGGCTCATATTGGCTCTGCGCGGGCAAAACGATTTGTTCCAGCTCAGCCGGACGGGATTCCTGATCCAGCCGTCGTCCGGCGCGGACTTTCTCCGTCTGGATGGGAAACCGTATCGGGGTCTGCTCGATATCTTTCTGAACAAGAATGGACGGATGACCGTGGTTAACCAGGTGGGAACGGAAGAATACCTGCTCGGTGTCGTCCCCGCCGAAATCAGTCCAACTTCCTATCCCGAATATGACGCGTGGGCAGCGCTGGCAATAGCTGCGCGGACCTATGCGCTGAGTAATCTCGGGAGATACCGCTCCGAAGGCTTCGATCTCAGCGACGACACAAATACGCAGGTTTACGAAGGAGTATCCGTAGAAAAAGATGAAACGAACGAAGCCGTGCGACGGACGTCGGGGCTTGCTGTTTACTACGACGACAAACTCATTAATGCAATGTACATGTCCACATGCGGGGGAAGAACCGAGGATTTCTCCAACGTATACGATGCTCCTGAAGTGCCCTACCTGAAAAGCGTTTTTTGCACGATTGAAAGCGGGCCTGAAAAGGGCGCGACGGTCCTTGAAAGCAGACACGATCTGGATGGATCCGTTCTGTCTGATGACGGGAGCATCGCCAATCGCAACATCGAGTTCGCCCGCGTTCTTGGATTAATTGGAAACGATTCCAATCTGTCGCAGGATTTCCTTACGGGCCCGGCGCGACGGGATGAAATAATCCGCTGGCTCGATAAAGCCGGACATATTGCCGGGAAAAAGCAGGCCGATGATCCGCCCGTCCCGGCAGATCTGGAAACTCGGGCCGGCTTCCTTCAGTATGCCGCTGAATCGTTTTTCGGCGCAGACGAAATTCAGCGAAAGCTATCCAGAAGAGATCTGGACTATTATATCGGCAATCTTAGAGACGGAGATTCCGTACCGGCCTCCGCCCGATATGCGCTTGCGTACCTGATGCAGGCAGGCTTGTGGCGCTCGAATTCCGATAACACGGCCCGGCCGGATGGTTTAATTCGGCGGAGTGATGCAATTTTCCTGCTTCTTAATTGGATTGAATCCGTTCGCCCGGACATTCTGCAGAAAGGCTTATTTGTAACAGCCCGGCAACGGGATGGAGAACGTGTCATCAGCATCAAAAGGGGGAATCGTGCTCAGGAATTCCGGCTCTCGGAAAATCCATGCATGTTCAGGCTGGACGGAGGACGGACGACGCCCGTCAGCAGTCTGAAAATCCTCGGCAATGAAAAAGTAACGTTTCATGTCGGGCCCTCGGATGCGATCGATTTTCTCGAGGTCGAGTTGAGCCCGAACGGGGCTTCCAGCGACCGTTATTCGCCGGCTTTCAGCTGGGACGTCACTCTTACCCATGCTGTCGTCGGGGAAAGGTTGCGCCCTCTGGCGGGTAATATCGGTCAGTTCCAGGATCTGAAACCGGCGCGCCTCGGGAATTCGGGAAGGGTGGTGCAGGTTCAAGTCATCGGAAGCCGCAGATCTGTTGTATTGAACGGATATAAGGTAAGAGGCGCGCTGAAACTGAAAGATACCCTGTACACCATCACGCGTGATACCAGATCCGACGGCAGCATCGCCAGTTTTACATTTCACGGGAGAGGCTACGGTCATGGTGTCGGGCTATGCCAGGTCGGTGCATTTGGCATGGCACGGGCCGGGCATGGGTACGAAGAGATACTCAAGACCTATTATCAGGGCGTGGAAATTAAAAAAGCATATTGAATAATTCGAGATTCGAAATTCGAGATTCGAGATTGAATGCTTGAATTTCGAATCTCGAATTTCGAATCTCGAATCGTTTATGAACCGGGTGCGCTCACAAATTCTCGGGATCATTGCGCTGGCTCTGTTATTTCTGCTGCTGGCCGGCATCCGCTATTACTTCAAGCTTGGATAGGCGTGTGTCGAACGAAAAGCCGGGAATCGCTGTTATTGGCCCGACGGCTTCGGGAAAAAGCCGATTGGCATTGGCTTTGGCGATTCAGTTCCGCGGGGAGATCGTCAGCTGCGATGCGTTCCAGGTTTATAGGCATATGGATATCGGGACAGCGAAGGTTACTCCAGCTGATCAGAAACAGGTCCGGCACCATATGATCGACATAGTGGATCCGGACCGGGACTTTTCCGCCGGTGAATACCAGCGGTTGGCGAGACGGGCGGTTCGTGATATCCACGAACGGGGATTCCTTCCTTTTGTGGCAGGTGGAACAGGCTTTTATCTTCGGGCCCTGATTGAAGGGCTTTTTGAGGGGCCGGCACGAGTTGAAGAATTAAGGATCAGAATGAAAAATATCATCAGGCGAAAGGGATCGGCAGTCCTTCACCGGGCGCTCAAGCGTGTCGATCCGGAATGCGCCGGACGAATTGCCGAAACGGATGCCGAACGAATCATTCGAGCATATGAAGTATATCTGGTCACAGGCAAACCCATGTGCTGGTGGCAGGAACAACCCAGAAATGCTTTCCGTGGATTTCGCTGGCTGAAAATAGGCATAAACCTCCCCAGAGAACAGCTCTATCAGAGAATCAACCAGCGAGTCGATGAGATGTTTGGATGCGGACTGCTGGATGAGACCAGGAAGCTTTTGGACCAATTCCCCAGAGCATCCCAGGCATTCAAAGCCATCGGGTACCGTCAGGCAGCGGCTCATCTTGAAGGGAACCTTTCTTTGGAGGAGGCTATTGAGGAAACAAAGAAGGAAAGCCGGCATTATGCAAAACGCCAGATGACCTGGTTTCGTTCGGACCGCGATATTGTCTGGCTGGATGGCCAAAGCGATACATCCGCCCTTCTGCAGAGAGCTGTACAACTCGTGACCGGCTTTCTCTCCTAATCCGGCTTGGTACGACGCCGGGATTGAGAATGGAGCGCTGCTTTCCATTCCTGAACCGGATATCCCTCGAATCTCTTGCCCCAGCACCGGCCCAAATGAGGGCAGCGCTCGCGGCGCTTTATTGGCATTTTCCATGCCAGAACTTCACCATGTCTCTAATCTTATGAAAGGAAAATATTTATAGCAGGATTGGAGATCTCATCCATAAACTAGCCCATAAAAAGTGACGCTCCAGGCTCACTTTTTATGTCGAATTATCCAGTATTTACGGGATCAGGCCGGATCCCGGAGACCAGCATTTGCTGATACAGTTGCGCCAAAACTGGACACCCACAGTGAGCGCGCAGCGGAGCATATTTTTGATATCTCGGAGTCGGGGTCGGAGTCGGTATCGGGGTCGGCTTTTAGCCATGGAGCATTTCCAATTGTGTTCGTACTTAGTATCATTTCTGTTCGACCCCGATTCCGATACCGACCCCGACCCCGAAAAAAATATTCCCTTTGTCGCATATCTTCCCATGTCAACGGCACGCTTGAGGAACTTGATAAAACCGGACAATCTAGCTCTAGGACAGAATCAGCCGGAGCCCTATAATAGGCTCATGGAATTCGAACCTGTCATTGGTCTTGAAGTGCACGCACAATTGCTTACACGCAGCAAGTTGTTTTGCGGCTGCAGCACGCAGTTTGGATCGCCATCGAATTCAAACACATGCCCCGTCTGCCTCGGACTCCCCGGAGCGCTTCCCGTATTGAACCGGGAAGCAGTTACAATGGCGGTCAAAGCAACCATGGCGCTTGGGTGCCGCATCAATCCCGTATCGATCTTTGCCCGGAAAAACTATTTCTACCCGGACTTGCCCAAAGGCTATCAGATCTCTCAATTCGACCGTCCGCTGGGAGAAGCCGGTCGTGTGCTGGTTTTCTCCGGTGACAGGACGGAAACCGGGAAGATAGTGAACCGCAGGGAGAAAGCTTTTGGAATCACGCGTCTTCATATGGAAGACGATGCCGGCAAGTCTATACATGAAGGCTTGCCGGAGACTTCCTCCAAGTCGTATGTCAATCTGAATCGAACCGGAGTCCCTCTTGTGGAAATCGTCAGTGAACCCGATTTTCGCAGCAGTCAGGAAGCCTATGACTATCTGATACATCTTCGTAAGACCCTACTTTATCTGGGCGTTTGTGACGGCAATATGGAAGAAGGCAGTCTGCGGTGCGACGCAAATATTTCACTGAGGCCCAAAGGGAGCAAAAAACTGGGCACAAAGGTCGAGATAAAAAACCTCAATTCATTCCGCTTTCTGCAAAGAGCCCTGGACTATGAAATCGGGCGTCAGATGCAGCTTTTGTCCGCAGGTGAGCCGATAGCGCAGGAAACGCGTTTATGGAATGAATCGGAAAGCTGCACATTTGCGATGCGCAGCAAAGAAGAGGCTCATGATTATCGGTATTTCCCGGAGCCGGATCTGCTGCCACTTAAACTGGATCCTGTTTGGATTTCCCGGGTGGGAAAAGAGCTTCCGGAACTGCCCGGTCCCAGAATGCATCGCTTCATGGAACAATTCGATCTCCCCATCGACGATGCTCTGTTTCTTACGTCCACGCGAGCGTCTGCCGACTATTTTGAGGAGTGCGCCAAAATATCGGCGAACCCGCGGGCGGCGGCCAACTGGATAATGGGAGATCTGGCTTACGCACTGAAAAATGCGGGCAAGGACATCGAGGATTGCCCGATTCCGCCCGGGCATCTGGCCGCCCTGATCGCCACCATAGATTCCGGCGAGATATCCGGGAAGATCGCCAAGACTGTCTTCGAAGAAATGAGCCGGACTTTGGAAGAACCTTCCGGCATTATCAGGCGCATGGGGCTGGCGCAAGTGAGCGATGAAGCCAGTCTGGGATCATTGATCGATGAAATCCTGGCCGCAAATCAGAAACAGCTGGCGGAATTTCGGTCCGGAAAAACAAAAGTCCTTGGCTTCTTTGTGGGACAGGTGATGAAAGAAACAAAGGGCCAGGCGAATCCGCAGGTTGTCAACGATCTTCTGCAGAAAAAACTCTCGGAGGGCCGATAATTGAAGCCCTGATTGGGAAATGGGAAATTCTTCTTCAAGAAAAATTGCGGCTGCCGTGCGGCAAAAAAGGATTGGAGCCAAGGCCGCTTCGATGCGGCGACAGGAGGAGGCGGATCCGCGGTTCGTAGCAGACGTTATGCTGGGAAGGCTGGCAAAATGGCTGCGGATTGCCGGATTCGACGTTCTCTACTCCAACAAATTCACCGACGACGAATTGATGGCCATTTCCAACCTTCAGCACCGAGTGCTCCTTTCCCGGGATACGCGGCTGCTGATCAGAAAACCGGTTACGGAATTCATATTTCTGGAAAGCGAAAATATCCAGAAGCAAATCCGGCAGGTCTTCGAAACAATGCATATCTCCGCACTCGATTCTCTTCTTACCCGTTGTTTATCCTGTAATGAGACCCTGGTTGAGACTCCGCGAGAAACGGTGCGCGAGCGTGTTCCCGTCTTCGTCTATGAAACACAAACCCACTTCAAATCCTGCCCCAAATGCGGGAAGATATTTTGGGCGGGGACGCATCGAGCTGCCGTGATCCAAACCCTGCAGAAGCTTTGCCGTGAATAAGGGATGCCCCCAGGATCTTTTGTTGGTCTCTTTTGAGGTATTTTTGAAAGGAAGCGGATGTGAGAACTGAAACATCGGCCGGGCTATTTCTGGCATGTCTCGCCGTGATCGCTATTGCCCCGGTGTCCGTATCTGCGCAAACACAGGGATCCTCTCCATCGCAGGCTGCACCGGCCGGCGTGACTCTGACCGGCATCGTGGAATGCGGCGAGGGATATACTTCTCACGAACTCTACGACATCAAGCTCACCCTTATAGAGGTGATTCGAGGAGAAGAGGCATGGGCACTCATAAAAAAGGCGGATTCCGGCAACAAACCGGCGGAACCCGGTGCTGAATATCTTCTGGCCCGAATCAGGTTTGAATACTTTGCCAGAGGGACGCCGGGGCTTTGCGTGCACCAGGTAGTTCCGGAGCAATTCACCGCATACTCCGCCGGCGGCGAAGACTACAAATCGGCATCCGTCGTACTTCCCAAACCTGAAATGCGCAAAGGCTTTAAATCCGGCGAATCCCTGGAGGGCTGGATTGCATTCATGGTTGCTCAAAACGATAGGGCTCCCCTCATGTCTTATTCAGCCAGTACGGGAGGTGCCGTACAACAGGGCGGCGATAAATGGTTCCTGTTGCGCTGAATCTGTTTTTCCGGATCCTTCATTTAACAAATAAGTGTCCCCGACTCTTTTCTTCCCCATGATGCTTATCTGCGATGGAACGAGGGCCGGGCGAAAGCTATAATCCGTGAGAAATGTGCCGAAGCGGTTCAAATAAACGGATCGCATGAGGATTTTTTCAATCTCTCATTTCGTATGCCGAATTGAAGGAATGCTTACCCAGACGCAAAAAGATCAGGTCCTCAAATATATCCAATCCCTGACCGCCGGTAGTTTTACTTTCCGGGATATCGTGCGAGTGCTGGATTTGGACAGCGACGATCGCAGAAGCCTGCAGCGCTTCCTCGACGAATTGGATGAAGACGAGGTCATTCATCGAATTAAAAGAGGCCGCTATGCAATCCCGGCGCGCGACAATCTGGCTGCAGGGACGCTCAGCTGTCACTCCGACGGATATGGATTCCTCATCCCCGATGACCGCACCCAGTTTAAAGACGACATCTTCATTCCTGCACGAAACATGGAGGATGCGCTTCATGGAGACCGGGTGCTCGTAAAAATACACCGCAAAAAGTATCAGGCAAAGCGCGTGCGCCGGGGCCGCCGGGTCTGCATGGAAGAGAAAAAGGAAAGGATCGAAGGTATTGTCGTACGAGTACTGGAGAGGAAGCGCTCCTGCATCGTCGGACGATACTGCGCACATCCGCGATTCCCTTTCGTTGTGCCGCTGGACACCCGTATTGCCCACGATATCCGCATCCCCTTTCAATCGGCTAAGGGAGCCAAAGAGGGCCATATCGTTGCCGTCACGATGACGATCCCTCCCGGCAGAAACCAAATCCCTCAGGGAAAGGTTACGGAGATTCTGGGCTATCCGGGAGATCCCGGGATCGAATACAAGATCGTGGAGCATAAATTCGGGCTTCCGGTTTCTTTCTCGCCCGAAGCGCTTCGGGAGACCGATGCCCTTCCCGATCTTGTTCTGGAAGAAGAGTATTCAGGGCGCGAAGATTTTCGCGATGAATTTGCCGTTACGATCGATGGAGAAACAGCCCGGGATTTTGATGACGCCGTAAGCCTGAAAAAACTGCCTTCGGGCAATTTCCTGCTCGGCGTGCATATTGCGGATGTATCCCATTACGTGTCCGAAGGCTCGGCAATTGATTCGGATGCGTATGAACGGGGCACGTCCGTCTATTTTCCCGATCGCTCCATACCCATGCTTCCGGCAAGACTATCCAGCGGCATCTGCAGCCTTAAACCCCAGGTTGACAGACTCGTGCTGTCGGCTCTGATCGAGATCGATGCAAAAGAGAAAATCCTGGCAAAACGCTTCGCCAAGGGTGTGCTGCGAAGCCGCGCAAGAATGACATACACGTCGGTGGCAAAAATCCTGGTTGATCGCGATCCTGAAGAAAGAAACCGCTATGCGGAACTGGTTCCCATGCTCGAAACCATGGAGGAGCTTTGCCTGATTCTATCGAAAAAGAGATATCATCGTGGCGCCGTCGATTTCGATCTTCCGGAAGCCGAAATACAATTCAACGAAAGCGGGAAAATAATCAGCGTTATCCCGGCTGAGCGCAATATCGCGCACCGCATCATCGAAGAGTTCATGTTGCTGGCTAACGAGTGCGTCGCAGCCGGACTTACGGCTTCGGGGGGGCCGGCACTCTATCGCGTACATGAAAAACCGGATCCCGTAAAAGTCGATGAATTCGCCGAATTCGCGCTGAATCTCGGATACAGGTTGGAAAAACACGACGGAGAATATCGTTCCAGGGATTTCCAGAAATTCGTCATGCAGCTGGAAGGCAAAGCCGAACAGAAGTTTCTAGTTTATCTTATGCTGCGATCATTCATGCAGGCACATTACTCAGACCGGAATGTCGGGCATTTCGGCCTGGCAACGGCCGAGTATACTCACTTCACTTCTCCGATCCGACGGTATCCGGATCTTATGGTCCATCGCCTGTTGAAAGCATGTATGAGGAAAGAGACCTCTGCCGCCTGGCTGGAAAAAACAAAAGGGCTCCTGCCGGAGATGGCATCCCACACGTCCATCCGCGAGCGCACCGCCGATGAAGCCGAACGCGAAATGGAAAAGATCAAGAAGGCACAATTCATGGCGGACAAAATCGGGGAAGAATTCGAGGCTATTGTTTTTTCAGCATCCCGCCAGGGCTTTTTTGTGGAACTGCTGGACCATTATGTCGAGGGATTCGTTCCTATACACGCCCTTATCGACGACGATTACCAATATAAGGAAGCTACGCGCTCTTTCATTGGCACGCGCCGCCGTCACCGCTATCAGCTCGGTACGAAATTGCGCGTCCGCCTGGACAGCGCCAACCAGGAAACCGCCCGGCTTTCTTTTTCAGTCGTTAGCCGCTAGCCCGCGTTTATCAGGAGAAAAACGCCACGGATTTCGCGGATTATGGATTGCGCAGTCAGAGGCCGGATCATGCAGCTATTCTTCTAAATCCGTGAAATCCGTGGCTGCTTGGCGTTGATTAGGGGCAAGTCAGATCATGCAGATCAAATGCCAAGGGATTTATGACGCACTACACCAGCCCGCTTTATTCATGAAGCGGGCTAGCGGCTTGCGACTGCTTTTCGCAATCCCTCAATGAGGATCGATTCCTCTTCAGGGAACACCGTGCGGAGATCGATCAGAGCCTTGTCCTCCTCCAATCGAATAATGATAGGCGGATCCTGAAAACGCAGGCGTGACTCGATGGTGCTTGAGCTTATGCGGCTTGATTCGACAGCAACAATCGTCGTTTCAAGAGCATATTCCGGGCAGGAGCCTCCGCCAACCAGCGAATTGCCTTCCGACAACTGTATGTGCACAGTATCAGGAACCGCAGCCCGAAGCTTCCGCAAAAAGCGCTGAGATCGTTTTTTCAGTTCCGGGCCGGTCATGGCAATCATCCGTACCACCGGAATTTCCTTTGCGGCCTTGCCGAAACGATAGCTGCCGAGGGTGGCTTCCAGTGCGCTATAAATCAGTTTGTCCACCCTGTAGGTGCGCATAAGAGGATTTTTGCGGATGGGATCAATCAGCGACTTGGTACCTGCTATGATTCCTGCCTGTGGCCCGCCCAATAGCTTATCCCCGCTGAAACAAATCACATCCACGCCGGCAGCCAGGCTTTCGCGCGCCAGCGGTTCGCCCGAAATTCCAAAGGCTTTTAGATCGACCAGACACCCGCTGCCAATATCCTCCACCAGCGGTATCTTTGCAGCGCGGGACAGATCGACGAGCTCATGCAGTTCAGGCCTTTGAGTAAATCCCACCATTTTGAAATTGCTGGGGTGAACTCTGAGCAGTAATGCAGTATTTGGTCCGATGGCATCCCGATAATCCTGAATGCGGGTTTTGTTTGTAGTCCCCACTTCCCGAAGAAGCGCGCCGCTGCGCATCATAATATCGGGGATTCGGAAAGATCCGCCGATTTCGACAAGTTCTCCTCGTGAAACGACCACTTCCCTGCCGGAAGCCAGCGAATTCAAGATCAGGAATACAGCGGCAGCGTTATTATTTACAACAGTTGCAGCTTCGCATCCGAGAATTTCCTGCAGCAGAGGCTCGATCATTTTATCCCGGTGAGAACGCCTGCCACCAAGAATTTCGTACTCAAGATTTGTGTAATGCCCGGAAAATGCCGATAAAGCCTTTTGAGCTGCCGGGGATACAGGAGCTCGACCCAAATTAGTATGAAGAATGACACCAGTCGCGTTGACTACCATGCGCAGGTTCGGCATCAGACGGATCTGAAGCTTCTGTTTCAGAATCAGCTCCAAATGCTCAGGGGTGAAGTCGATATCGGAATCCCGACTACCGGAACGCACATCGCTTCGGATTTCCTGCAGCATCTTTTGAATCTCAGCAACGACAAACTCCCGGCTGGTTTGGGATACCCATTGGGCGATTGCCGGGCGCAACAAAAGCTGGTCAACGGCAGGTATCTTACGCAGAACGGCTTGCAGATTGGATTTGTTCATTCAGGCATTTCAGCACAGTGTCCGGAATGCTGTCAATTCATGATTGCATCCCGAACGTCAGGAGCAAATGCTATTTCGGATTCGGAACCAACGAAAGATATATCGAGTCACTGCTGATCAGATGAGGAATAACAATCGTGTATGACGACGACCTGTCAAATCTGGAAGACTGGATTCGCCGCTTGAAAATCGAATACCACATCTTCTTCACCGGCAATCGAAAAAAGCCGCCGGAAGATCTCAGGATGCGGGTGGAAACACTGGTAAAAAAGCTATCCGAATCCACGGACATGAACTATACCCAGCGTTTTCGTTTCAGCACACTTGTAACCCGATTTTATGTCTATCGGGACCTCTGGCGGAGGACAACACAGGAGCGCGAGATGGATGTGATTTCCAAGGAAGCGGCTGTTCCCAAAAGCGACACTTCCGCTTCCTCCGCGAAGATCCCGGCAGAAGCCATCCGCATCACGATTTCGGATCCTAAAACCGAAGAAGAAAAGGTGCGGCAGCTTTATGACGCGCTGATTCGCATCAAAAGCAAGGAATCACAGCAGACACCTATATCCTACCAGCAGTTTTCCAAGTACATAGCAACGCAGACTCAGGGCATTCAGAAAAAGCACGGATGCTCTAAAGTCGCTTTTACTATTGCGCTGGATGAAAATGCGATTCGATTTACGGCTACAGCGGAAACCCGCTAGCCCACGGCCTCTCGTTCTGGTTCGAGTCTCACAACGTGCTCAGCCTGTGGTCCCCGCGGCCCCAACTTTACGTCGAACTCAACCTGTTCACCTTCGCGAAGCGTTCTGTAACCCTTTTCCTGAATTGAGCTATAGTGGACGAATACATCCGCTCCCGAGGGCTGCGAGATAAAACCATAGCCCTTGGTGTTGTTAAACCACTTCACTGTCCCCGTAATTTTACTCATTTATTTCCCCTCGAAAACCAAAGCAACCCTATCGCTTCACCGGGACCTGAAAATTCCCAGTTCACGGCCAAGCGAACTTCTTATCATCTACTTTAAATCTAGATAATTTGATCAGAGCCTAGACGAGAGGATTTACAATTGTCAAGAACAAAATTTGATCCAATCGGAGACCTCAGATTTTGAAGAAATGTAAAATTCGTGTAATTCGCGGCTTGTTTTTTAGGGCTTTATGCAGTTTCTCGCGCAAAGCACACAACACGATTAAAGCTGCCGCTGGCTTTCCGTAATGCAATGCGTATACTATCTTTTTCTTTTAAGCTTCCCGAGGAGGTGCCCCGTGACCCGTATCCAACGAGCTTTGGTAAGCGTTTCCGATAAAACCGGTCTGGCTGAATTATCCCGGTCTCTGCATGAAATGGGTGTCCGGCTGATTTCAACTGGAGGCACCGCAAATTTTCTGAGAGAGCGCGGAATACCCGTACTCGATGTATCGGAATATACGGGCTTTCCTGAAATTCTGGACGGCCGGGTGAAAACGCTTCATCCGAAAGTTCATGGCGGATTGCTGGGAATGCGAGATAAACCTTCTCACCGGACACAAATGAAAGAGCAGGGAATTCAGACGATCGACATGGTTGTTGTTAATCTCTATCCTTTTCGTGAAACGGCCGCACGGGAAGGCGTCACCTACCCGGAAGTAATTGAACAAATTGATATTGGCGGGCCAAGCATGATTCGGTCGGCCGCCAAAAACCATGCCGGCGTCGCCGTCGTCACGGATCCGCGGGACTATGGATGGATCATCGAAGAACTAAGAACGCATGGCGGAGAATTGAGTGATGCAACACGATTTATACTGGCTCAAAAAGCATTTGCCGCCACCGCCTCATACGATAGCGCCATTGCAGCCTACTTTTCGGAACGGATCTGGTCGGCGGATGGAGCGAAAAAGCAAGATGGCACAATGCCGGCTTCCGAGATACTGTGTCTGGAAAAAGTCACAGACCTCCGCTATGGCGAAAATCCCCATCAGCGTGCGGCGCTGTACCGCAAGGCTTCCGAACCTTCCTCCGGAGTAGCGGGAGCGGAAGTCCTGCACGGCAAAGAGCTTAGCTACAACAATCTTCTCGATTCCGATTCGGCGTGGAATCTGATACTTGAATTCGACAAGCCGGCCGCCGCCGTTATTAAGCACACTAATCCCTGCGGCGTCGCACAAGCCGATAGGCTCGTGGACGCCTATATCTTCGCTCGCGATTGTGATCCGGTGTCCGCCTTCGGTTCCGTCATAGCCTTTAATCGAAAAATCGACGCGGACACTGCGACGGAGCTTAACAAGTTGTTTGTGGAGGTCGTCCTTGCTCCCGATTTCGCGGGAGATGCTCTCTCGATCCTGCAGCAAAAGAAAAACATCCGCCTGCTCAAGGTTAAATCAGACGAGCCTCTCGCGCTCCAACACCGGCAGATCGGGGGAGGATTTCTTATCCAGGATAAGGACATGCATTATCTCCATACGGAGGGACTGAAGGTCGTTACCAAACGCGCTCCTGCTCAGGAAGAACTGGAGGCGCTGATGTTCGGATGGCGCGTCGTGAAACACGTCAAATCCAACGCCGTCGTTTTTGCTGACGCCTCGCGAATGCTGGGGATCGGAGCCGGCCAGACTAGCCGTGTGGATGCCGTAAAATGGGGAGCCATGAAAGCGACACTTCCACTTAAGGGATGCGCTCTGGCCTCCGATGCGTTTTTCCCATTCGCCGATGGATTGCTGGCCGCGGCGGAATACGGGGTACGGGCGATTATCCAGCCGGGTGGATCCGTTCGCGATGCCGAAGTCATTGACGCGGCAAATGACAAGGACATTGCAATGGTGTTCACCGGAATCCGCCACTTCAAGCACTAATCCGCATTTCTCTCAGGTTTTCATGGCAAGGCGGCGCAGACATGCCCGGATCCGCCGCCGCAGGAGAAAAGCTGCGGAAGTACGGGCTGGAGCCGAATCGGGCAGAGCAACGTTTTCGCGCGCCTAAAATACTGATTGGTGACTATCGACCATGGATTCCGATCCTTTGCCAGTACCTTTGCCCATCGAATCCCCGGAAGCCGAACCGATCTCCCGGGTCCGCAGGATTACATCGCGTATTTCGGCTTTGTATTACAGGAACGAAAAATACAGCGGCATAGCCATCTTCTGTCTGGGATTTCTCTGGGACTCGCTGACACTCACACGCGTCGACAATCTGTTCGACAATCTCTTTCTGCTCTTCTACCTGATCATCATCGGTATCATGATCATATTCACCTTGCGGAGGCAATGCGGCGCCGTTCCGCCCAAATGGATTCAAAAGATTGAACCGCACTTCTCGTGGGCAATGCAATTTTGTTTCGGAGGTCTCTTCTCAAGCTACGTGGTCTTCTATTTTAAAAGTTCTTCCTGGTCACGCACTCAATTCTTTTTCATGATCCTGGTTTTTTTGTTGATCGCAAATGAGTTTCTTCAGAACCGCCTGCAAAATCGCGTTCTCCTTGCCCTGCTCTACAGCTTCTGCCTTCTTTCCTTTCTTGCTTTCTTTCTTCCGGTTGTCATGGCAGCTGTGAACGAGCGGATCTTTCAACTCGCGGAATTGATGAGCTTTCTGTTCACAATCTTTGTTTTTTTCATGGGATTGTGTGTTCAGCGCGACAACACAAAACGCCATCTGGCCCCGATCGCCGCATGGGTCGGAGTCCTGATTCTGTCAGTCAATACCTTGTATTTCGCAAACCTGATCCCACCGGTTCCACTGGCGCTGAAAGATGCGGGCATTTATCACAGCGTCGTGAAAACCTCCGCAGGCTACAGAGTGCAGTATGTGCCGCCGTCTATTTGGCGATTCTGGAAAAAGAGCGACTCTCCTTTCTATTGGTCGCCGGGAGAACGCGTCTATTGTTACACTGCTGTCTTTGCACCTGCCAAAGTGCGTGGAATTCCCGTTCGTCACGTCTGGAGTTTTAAGGCTCAGGATGGATGGAGGCAAACAGACCGTTTGGGATTTGAAATAGCATTGGGCGGGCGAGAGGGCGGATATCGCGGATATACCGCCAAAAGAGGGATTTGGCCCGGAAAATGGCGCGTTGAAGTGCAAACCCTTAGAGGCCAGACCCTCGGCCATATCACCTTTGATGTCGTGCCCGGCCCAGTGCCGCATCCCCCTCTGCAAACCCGGTTGATCCGTTAGCCCACTCTCTGCCTTTCGGCCGGGCAGCAGAGCTCATGGCTCACGAGACTGTCTTATCGCTCGATTCAATCAGGCTTGCCTTGAACCATGTGGGTCGCGGCCGAAGCCGCGGCCGAGTTTATACATTTTCCTTAAGCCGTGAAAGCTGAATTCAGAGGGATCCTGCATTAGTGCCGCGCTTTGCATGATCTTTCTAATGGCAAATCTGGCGTCTGCTCTGCAGAAGCCCTGAAGGCTTCGTATCAGAGCCCAGGATTGGCCGCGTTTTTGCGGTCAACCCTGGGAGGAACCGTGCAAGAAGCCAACCCTGGGCTTCGTTTTGCAGCCGCTTCGCGGCTGTTCGCCGGGTCCTCCATTATCATCCTAGCTTCAAATGTATAAGCTCCGGGTCGCGGCTGAAGCCGCGACCCGCATGGAAATCTTTGCTTATGCGGATTGCGTCATCCAGTCTCATTCCATTTTCTGTCTGCTGTCTTCTATTGCTCGTTTATGGCACAATCGCTCTTCAGGTTGAATCTGATGAATTACTATAATTATTTCACCGAGATTGAAGAACATTTCGTAAGAAGGCGAGGGAAGCACCTGCTCATCTCCCCAATGGACTGGGGGCTAATCGCGGCATGGCGCGATGCCGGTGTTCCTTTGAATGTGGCTCTTCGCGGCATTGATATTGCCATGGACGGCTTTCACGCGCGGCAACACCGCGGCAACGCGAAGATCAACAGCCTCTGCTATTGCCATGACAGCGTCATGACTGAATACGCAAGCCATCTGGAATCCCATGTCGGGGAATCTGCAGCAGATGATACGGCACCCCAGGATGGCACCCCATCCGCCGACGAACGCAAAGACGGCCCTGAACTGGCCGAAGTGCTCCAGTTCATTTCCGATCGAATCGGTGAAATAAAAGCGTTCGCGGCGAAACAATATCCAGTGGACGTGGTGGAAGGTATCCAGCGCGTAATTGCACGGCTTGAAGAAGTGATGCAGAACCTGCAAAGCGGAATCCGTTTCGATTCGGAAGCCGTTGAGAAAGATTTCGCATTAATCGATCAGATCCTCATAGAGGAACTGCGCGCGTCCATTCAGCCGGAACAGGTGGAAGAGTGGGAGAAAGAAGCCAGGAAAGAGCTGAAAGTATATAAAAAGCGATTGCCCAAGGAAACCTATGCCAAAATCCATGATAATTTCCTGCGCGATAGAATTCATAAAAAGTCCGGCATAGGCGAGTTAAGCCTGTTTCGTCTGTAATCTGAGGCTCAACGATCAGGGGAATCGATCTCGATATCGGAATCGGCATATGACAAGTACCGCAGGAATATACTGATGGCGATTGCATTGCCGATTCCGATACCGGAAATTTGTGGTTGGACTGGCGAATGAAGCAGATGAAAAAACCGGAAAAGACAACCAGGATATTTGAAGTCAAAATTGAGAAGCTTATTTATGGAGGATTGGGATTCGGACGGTACAGGGGGAAGGTGGTCTTTGTACCCTTCTCCGTCCCGGGCGATCGCCTGCGGGTGCGGCCGGTTGCAGAGAAGAAAACGTTTATTCGGGCGGAAATTGCGGAAATCCTGCAGGCCGGGAAAGGGCGTATCAAGCCGGTCTGCCCCCATTTCATGAAATGCGGCGGATGCCAATTGCAGCAGCTGGATTATCCGCTGCAGGTCGATTCCAAGCGGCAGATGCTCGAAGAGATTTTTCATCACCGGTTCCCGGATACAAGCGATCTGGAGATCATCATGCGCGGTTGTCTGCAGCCGTATGGCTATCGGTCACGAGCGCGTATGCAGCTCAGGGGATTCGGCGCAAAGACCGTTGTCGGTTTCTATCGCTTCCACTCCCACTCTATTGTGGATATTGAGAACTGTCCCCTGTTCCGGCCTTCCTTAAATGAGGCTTTGAGCTCAATCAGACAATTTAAGTTGAAAGTCGATACCGACGCGGGTCCACAGGAAATGGACATCGCCTGCTCGGAAGAAGAAGACACCTGGGCAACGGCTCGCTCAGGATCAGAGACGGAGGAGAGCTTTATCACGCTTTTCGGAACCCGAAGAAGAGAAGATGTCATTTTGAGAAAGAAAGCCGGCGGCTATGTTTACTCGACCACGGCTTCGGTATTTTTCCAGGCTAACGACTTCATGGTCTCGGACCTTGTTGCGCTGGTTCAGGATTCGGCAAAAGGCTACGGAAGCAATTCAGCGCTCGATCTCTATTCCGGAGTCGGGCTATTCTCCTTGCCCCTGGCTCGCCAATTCAAAAACGTAGTCGCTGTTGAAAACTCTCCGTCCTCCTGCCGGCTTTGTTCTTCCAATGCCAAAGCCGCCGGATTGAACAATATCCAGGTTGTTTCCGCCGATGCTGCCTCCTGGATGCAAGCCGGTGAATGCGCGCAATCGGATCCCTTCGATCTGATTGTGCTCGATCCTCCACGCACCGGCGCAGGCTGCGAAGTAATGGAACAAATCAGAAAACTGGCGCCCAAAACCATCCTCTATGTCTCTTGCGATCCACAAACGTTAAGCCGTGATCTCGCGATGATCTCCCCTGAGGATTACAGGATCGACTTCATCCAGGGCCTGGATATGTTTCCGCAAACGTTCCACTTCGAAACGGTAGTGCGACTGACAAAAAACTGACGATTTAGCATCCATTTCCCAAAGCTGCGCTGGTCGCATTCAACACGTGGTCCTGGATTTCAGCCCGGACCCACACGCACTGTGTTCTTCCTATGCGAAACAACGATGATTCAGAAGATTTTCGATCATCGACCGGCAATCGAAAATCATCAATCCTACACCGTCTATCCTCCAGACCGGCTGCCGCACTGACCCTTTCTTTCTGCGCAGGAATTGCATCATCCCTGCTGATCCGCGAATATTCGTTCAGCGGGTTTGTTGCCGCGAATGCATTCCTGATCTGCGCCGCATCTCTGGCATTGACCCGCAACCGGATCACGCCGGCACTGGCAACCGGACTTGCGGCTATTGCAATAACCGGATTGCTGCTTTCTCTGGCTCATCGGGACGGCATCAGTAGTACCGATCTGCGCCGCCTTTTCCGAAAGGGAATCTTCCCTCTCGCTGAACCGGTTATGTTTGAAGGTTGTGTAATTGAAGAAAGCCACAGGCAGGGCGAGGAAAGCAGTTCCACTATCCGGCTGAACGCATTCCTTCGAAAAGATCAATGGCTTGCCTGCAAAGGAGGGGGAATTCTGCGGATTGCGGAACCGGATCCGGGAGACTCCGCACCACATCCGATCAGCCTGGAACGTGGAGACCGGATCAGAGGATGGGCCACATGGAACACGCCCCGGAATTATCATAATCCCGGCTCTGCGGACAGAGCCGGACAACTCGCGCGGCGCGACATTTTTCTTCTGGGCAGGGTGAAATCTCCGCGTCTGCTGGAAAAGATCCCGGGCGGATGTTCCAATCCCTTGATGAATCAGGTCAAAGCGGTGCGGGCACGAGTTCGCTCCAGTCTCGATCCGATCGCGACCGCCGATAAAAGCCAGTTGGCTGCCGTTCTTGCCAGCCTGACCATCGGAGAATATTCCGGTCTCAACAATTCCACCCGCGAAGTCTTTCAAAATTCCGGCACATATCACGTTCTGGTCGTATCCGGCCTGCACGTCGCCTGGATTGCCGGACTGCTGCTCCAGATTACCCGGCTGTTTTTTATCCCGGAAAAAATCCGCTATCTGTCAGTAGCCCTGGCGATATTTTTCTACACGTGCATCGTGGGCTTTCAGGCGAGTATTACCCGCTGTCTCTGGATGTTCCTGCTGTATCTGGCGGGACGCATGATCTTCCGTAAAGCGGATCCTACAAACATTCTGCTGGCATCGGCGCTGATTTTGCTCGCCGCGCAACCGGACTGGCTTTTCGAGACCGGATTCCAGCTGTCGTTTCTGTCCGTTATGGCGATCGCCATGACGGCTGCTCCGGCAATCAATGGATATCTGAAGCCCTGCTGCGAGCCGTTGATGAACTCGGGCAATCCGGATCGTCTTTTCTTGCAGCCGGGACGTTGGCATCGCTATGGCCGGATGTTGCGAACCCGATCCGAAATTCTCGTCGAAGCAATGACGGATTCCTTGCCCCCCACTGCCTCACGAATCCTGCTCCGGATTTGCCGCGGCATGGGAGGTGCAGGGCTGGCAATAGGAAGCATGGTTATAGCCTCCATCTCGGTTCAGCTTTGGATTGAGCCGCTGCTCGCATTGAATTTCAACCGCATGAGCTGGATTTCACCGCTGGCGAATGTCATCCTGGTTCCTCTTTCCTCCATCGTTCTGGCCGCAGGAATTGCCGCATCGATTTTCACCGGATTGCCGCACATCGGGCCGGCTTGTCTCCAGCTCGCAGAATGGCTTGCATCCTTTCTTCTAGATTCGGCGGAGTCCATTTCCGGGATCAGCGGCGCCTGGCAACGTTGTCCCACACCTGCGCCCGCATGGGTATTATCGGGCATCCTGATTCTATTTCTTTGGAGCTTTTTCAAATGGCGCAGGTTCTGGATTCCATGCGCGTATATCATCGTGCTGCTTGCCTGCCTGTCGCACGGATCGGTTCCGGTTCTTAGCGCCCTGTTTGAAAAATACCGCTATGTCCCGGACAGCAAAAAAGAAGAAATGCGGAAGGGCGGAGCGCATCTGCTGAAAATCACCTTTCTTGATGTGGGCGAAGGTGATTCCATCGTCATCCATTTCCCAGACGGCCGCTTCTGGATCATCGATGCCGGCGGGCTTCGGCTTCCGCCGTCGCATGAAGGGAATGCATATTCATTTGATATAGGCGAGGCGGTTGTCAGCCGCTATCTGTGGCATAGCTGGGCCCCGCAGATCGACAGGCTTATCCTTACCCACACGGATCAGGATCATGCCGGAGGCATGCCGGCGGTATTGAAAAATTTCCGTGTCTCAGAGTTCGGCTATTCTGGAACAGGCTCCGACACGATCCTCGCCGCGATCCTCTCGATTGTGCGGGAGAAGCGGATTGCGCCGAAGATATTGCAGGCAGGGATGCAGGATAGGATAGGCGCGGTCAACATACGCACCCACCATCCCCCGGCAGATTCCGGATTGCAGAGTGCAAACGATAATTCCATTGTTCTTCATTTTTCCTTTGGATATTTTTCCGCGCTTCTGACTGGCGATCTTGAAAAAGCGGGTGAAGTCAAAGCACTGCTTCAAACCGGAGATCTGAGAAGTCTGCTTTTGAAGGTGGCGCACCACGGAAGCCGATCGGGAACATCCGATGCATTTCTCGACCGCGTCGCGCCCCGCTGGGCTGTCGTATCCGCCGGATGGAATAATCCCTTCAGCCATCCCTCGCCCGAGGTCATAGCCCGCCTCCGGAAGCACGGGGTTCAATCCCTTCTCACTCTCAACGACGGCGCCATCACATTCGAAACCGACGGTACGCGATACGCGATAAAAACGCACATCCGGGGAATCCTGGAACAGGGCTTTCTAAGACAGGCTATCAAATAATCACCCCGCTCAGTCAACAGCAGCGCCTGCAATCCGAGAGCTGAGAGCCGATTGCTGTTATTCAGGCTTATACGACATGAGGGATCGCATATACTGAGCGCGCTCAAACGCACCCGGATCGGCGCAGTACTTCTGGCTCATGGTTCCCTGCAGCTGGCGCAGGGACTGGTAATCATGTTCGGCAAGCCAGTCGCTCATTCGCGTTTCGATTTCGCGGATGACGCCCAGGCCTTTGCTGAGAAGTACCGAGCAGAGCATCGTAATATCGGCGCCGGCCATGATCATCTTTATGACATCTTCGGCGCTGTGAATTCCGCTTGTTGCAGCCAGATCGGCCTTGATGCGTCCGTAGAGAATTGCTATCCATCGCAGAGGCAGTCTCATCTCGTGAGAAGTGCTCAGATGCAGATTGGGCTCAACTTCCAGCATATCCAGATTAATGTCCGGCTGGTAAAAACGATTGAACAACACAAGCCCGTTGACTCCCGCCTGATCCAGTCGCCTGGCCGTATACGCCGTATTGCTGAAGAACGGGCTCAGCTTAACCGCTATCGGGATGTTCACCACGGATTTCACAGCCTTCGCAATATCGATATAGGATTGCTCCACTTCCGCCGAGCTTCGATCCAATTCGGTCGGGATGAAATAAATATTGAGCTCGAGAGCATCGGCGCCGGCTTGCTGGATTTTTTTCGCATAATCGACCCAGCCCCCAATGGCACTGCCGTTCAAGCTGGCGATGACGGGGATATGTACCATTTCCTTGGCTTTTCTGATCTTGCTCAGATATTCTTCCGGACCGGCGATGAATTCGCTCGGTTTGGGAAAATAGCTGAGGGCTTCCGCAAAGCTTTCGGAACCGTACGACATGTAATGCTCAACCGCTTCCTGCTCGGTCCTGACCTGTTCTTCAAAAAGAGAATGAAGCACCACGGCAGAGGCGCCGGCATCCTCCAACCGTTTGATTCCGTCCGCTTCTTCTGAAAGCGGCGAAGCCGACGGCACTAATGGGGTGCGCAGATTCAATCCAAGGTATCTGGTAGTCAAGTCCATATCAGTTTCTCCGAGACAATTGAAATCATCTACAGCTCAATTTCAGCTCTAACAACACCTTCCTCCGCCGAAAAATGCCGGCGGAAACCCAGCTTATCGCAAACGCGCAGCATATCGCGATTCTCAGGTAAAATATCACCGAATATCCGGCTCAATTTTTCTTCCCGTCCGATATCCACTAACCGCTTTAAAAGCTCAAATCCCAGTCCGCGGTGGTGCCAGCTGTCGCGGACCAGGACGGCAAACTCTCCATCCCTGGAACCATGGATTTTTATCAAGCGTCCCACGGCCAGGATTTCCGGTTGCCCCGTCTGCGGATCATTCCACAGAACGACAAGCGCCATTTCGCGTTCATAGTCAATAAAGCAGATGCGCGTTAACCGGTCATGGGCAATCCGCTGTGTCAACTGCAAGGCATGGAAGTAACGGAAGTAGACGCTGCGATCCGAAAGCGTGGAGTGGAACCGGACCATCAGAGGCTCATCCTCGGGCCGGATCGGCCGGATCGTCACCGATGTGCCGTCCGGCATCTTCCATGGGGCGGCGTATTGCGCCGGATAGGGACGGATGGCAAGCCTCGGCAGAGATTCCGGGTCCACGTCGCGATCATGCAGTATGATGCGCGCGTCCAGTGCCAGAATGCGATCTGAAGAAACCAGCAGAGGATTTACGTCGATCTCCCTGATCCAGCGCTGCTCCACTGCAAGGAGGCTGAAATTCACGAGTACCCGTTCCAGCGCGGTCAGGTCGGAATCGGGCCGGATTCTCTTCAGCGCCGAATATACCTTCGTCTGCTCCATAGCGCGGCGGGCAAGCGTCACGTTAAGCGGTGGAAGCGCCAGGGCTCGATCACTGATGAAATCCAGCAGACGGCCTCCGGATCCGAACAGCAACACGGGCCCGAACTGCGGATCCAGGCTGCTTCCCAGAATCAGATCGTATCCGTCAAACGAAATCATCGGCTGCACGGTGACGCCCTGGAAATGCGCCGACCCGTGCGTCTCTTCTATGGCTGACCGGATCTGACGGTAGGCTTTGCGGACTGCCTCCGCATTACTCAGGTTCAGCAGAACACCGCCCGCCTGAGATTTGTGGGCGATTGTGCTGGAAGCAAGCTTCATTACAACGGGATATCCGATCTGTTCCGCCGCACGCACGGCATCCTGTTCGCCCGAGACTATCCGAGTTTCCACCACCGGTATACCGTAAGCCTGCAGGATCTGTTTTGACTCAAATTCGTTGAGAAGCGTATGGTTTGACAAGCGGGCTTTGGAGATCACCTCTTCGGCCAAAACATAATTCCGGACCATATCCGGTGTTTGCGGGAGCATGGGCGTTTCATAGAGGCCATGCAGATTGTATGTATAGCGCCACATATAATTAAAAATGCGAACGGCCGTATCCGGATAGCGGAACGTAGGAATATTGCTTCTGTTCAGTATCGCTTCTCCGGCCGCCACCTCTGTTCCTCCCATCCAGCTTGCCAGAATCGGCTTGTCTTCCAGATGGGCCAGCGCCCGCAACTGCTCTGCAGTCCTGGTCGAATCGGTAATCGCCTGCGGAGCCAGTATGACGAGGACGCCGTCATTGTTCGGATCCTTGGCGGCAATTTCCACGGACCGGGCGTAACGCTCCGGAGATGCATCCCCCAGGATGTCGATGGGATTATTGTGGCTCCAGTGCCGTGGCAGAAGGTAGTTGAGCGCGTCCATGGAGTCCTGCGAAAGGGTTGCCAGCTCACCGCCGCTGCCGATGAGAGCGTCTGTAGCCAGCACGCCTGGACCGCCCGCATTCGTAATAATCGCCAGGCGAGGCCCTTTCGGTTTGGGTTGTTTAGCCAGCACTTCCGCCATGTCGAATAGATCGGAGATATTGTTGACGCGAAGCACACCTCCGCGCCTGAAAGCGGCATCCAGAACCTCGTCCGAACCGGTCAGCGAACCGGTATGGGACGCTGCTGCCCTGACTGCGGCCTCCGTTCGTCCCGACTTGATAACGATGATGGGCTTGGAAAGAGCGACTTCGCGGGCCGCCGACAGAAAAGACCGGGCGTCCACGATCGATTCCATGTAAATGACGATGCTGCGGGTTCTCTGGTCGTCTCCCAGATAATCGATGAGATCTCCCCACCCCACATCGATCATGGAGCCTACGGAAATGAAGCAGCTGAAGCCCACCATTTCCTTGAGGCTCCAATCAAGCACCGCCGTGCACAAAGCCCCGCTCTGGCTGATGAAGGCAACGTTGCCGGGCCGTGCCATTCCCACTGCGTATGTGGCGTTCAATCCGGTGAGAGGACTCATGACGCCGAGACAATTGGGCCCGATCACGCGCAATCTGCCGCGTTGCGCATTCAGCCGGATTTGCTCTTCCAGCTGAAGCCCGGCAGGTCCGATTTCCTTGAATCCGGCAGACAGGATGATGGCCCCTTTGACTTCGGCTTCGACGCACTCCGCAATAATTCCCGGAACCGTCTCTGATGGGGTCGAGATTACGGCCAGGTCAACCTTTTCAGGGACCGAAGCGATATTAGGATAGGCTTTGATTCCGAGAACACTTGTCCGTTTCGGATTTACGGGGAACACCATTCCGCCGAACGGATTGGCAAAAAGATTCCACAACACCGTCCGGCCGACGCTGCCGGGATTTTCTGTCGCGCCCACAAGGGCAACGGTTCGCGGGGAGAAAAATACGCTCAAAGGCTGGTTCTTCCGGCGCAGGACGCTATTGCCGAAGTCCTCGCGTGAAGGCACAGGCTGCACGATTCCTGATTCGGCATCTCTGTCTGAGATCATGCTTCGCCTCAATCGTTCTCCGCAAAACGGCCTTGGGGATCTTCATCAAGCACAGCCCATGGACTGATTTCCCAATCTTACCAGCGGTGCCCTTTTCAATCCAGCATACTCCCAAAAAACCATGCCCGGAAAATGGACACCCTCCATCCCCGTGCGCCTCGTTCGCGATAGCTCCCGTCTCTTTTCCTGTCTTTGATTCGGAGGAAACAGCAAAAAGATGTATTATAATTTGATCAGACTTGAATAATTATGAACACAGGCAGGCAGGGATTCATCCAATATTCAAACGATAAAAGGAATGAGTGCAGGGGGCAGAGGGGGCGCATATGAATAAACGAGCTATCATACCGGCCTGGCTTTTTTGGGTGTTCGGTTCCTTAACCCTGGCTTTTGGAGCACCCCGGGAATCGGAGCAGGAGAAGGTGACGGAAGCCGAACTATTGGTGCCCGAAGGGACAATCATCCCTATCGTTATCACCGAATACCTGAACACCAGGAGCAGTCAGGTCGGGGACGTTTTTTACGCCGATACCTCCTACCCGATCTGGGTCCAGCAGCGGCTGGTCATACCCAAAGGATCTACAATCCGGGGAACGGTTACGGAAGTTATCCGGCCGGGAAAAATCAAAGGGAAAGGCCGTCTGGCCGTCCGTTTTGACGACATCCTGCTTCCCAATGGAGTGAAGAAAGACCTCGTTGCGACATTTCGCGGGATTCATGGCCCCGGAGATGAAACACTCAGCAGGAAAACAGAGACAGTCACTGCCGGAGGATCCAAGGGCGAAGACAGCGGCACGATCATCGGCAGAGGCAGCCAGGGCGCCATTATAGGGGCAATTGCCGGCAATGGTGCTTCGGGCGCCGTTATCGGTGCAGGAGCGGGAGCTGCAGTTGGACTGGCCACCGTGCTTTTCACACGCGGGAAGGATCTGATAATCAATCCCGGCACCCGATTCGACCTGGAGCTGATCAAACCGCTGAAATTCGCTTATAACGAAACCGACTTCACGCGCTCCGAGCTGGACCAGGCCGAGCGTGAGCTGCGCCAGGCCCAGGGAAGGCAGACAAGGTCAACAACCCGCAGAGGCAACACGGGAACACGAGGAATCCTCGGCGGAATCGTCCGCCCCTTCCCCTTCTAGCCCAACGCAAAATTCATGTAATTCGTGGTTTGCCCGGTTGAGGCCTATTCGGGCATCCGCGGGCGTGTTCATTATCAATGCCTAAATTACCGGTTGATTCTGTCCTTGACCTCGGTAAGAATAGCGCCCATGGATTCTGCAATTATTGGTCGAATCGTACAGGAAACTGCAATATCGGAAAGTGCCGTCACCACTACCATCTCCCTCTTTGAAAAGGGAGCGACGGGCCCCTTCATCGTTCACTACCGCAAAGAAGCAACCGGCGGCCTGGACGAGAATAAGGTTCGCCTGATCCAGGAGCGCATGATCCATTACCGTGAGGTATGGGATCAGCGTGCTGCCCTTCTCAAGCTTTTGTCAGAGCAAGGGAAGTTGACCGACGAGCTCCGGAATAAAATCGAAAGCTGTTTTACCAAAGCGGAGCTGGATGATCTGCATCATCAGTTCCGCCCCCGGAAAAAAACGCGCGCGGCCGAAGCGGCAGAAAAGGGCCTGGAGCCGTTGGCTGAGTATTTCTGGAACCAGGAAGCCGATGCATGGAGCCTGGAGGAGCACATCAATGTATTTGTGGATCCGGCCAAGGGAGTTCCAACGCAGGAGGCAGCGCTCCAGGGATCGGTGGACATCATCGCCGAATGGATCTGGGCGAATTTCGAGTATCGCAAAGCTTTGCGCAACATGTTGTGGACCGAAGGCGCTCTCGTCTCCACGGTGGTACCGGCCAAGGTCGGCCAGAAGACAAAGTACACCATGTATTACGAGCGCCGCGAACCGGTCACTCAAATACCATCGCACCGCGTGTTGGCCATCCGCCGGGGCTGTAAAGAAGGAATTCTGATCTCATCCATTGAGGGCGACAATGCGAAGGCTGTCGACTTCCTCCTTTCCTCGGTGATTAAAGATAAGGAATCCATCTTCGCCCCCATCCTCGAGATAGCTGTCCGCGACTGCTATGCCCGAATACTGCGCCCGCTGATCGAAACGGAAGTTCGCACACAGCTGAAGGAGCGGGCGGACAGGGAAGCAATCAAGGTATTCCAGGAAAATCTGGCTAATCTGCTTCTATCGCCTCCCGCCGGCCCCATCACCGTCATGGGCGTGGACTGGGGGAAGGGCGATGAATGCAGCGCAGCTGTGGTGAATGAAACCGGCGCTTTTCTTGAAGGAGCTAAGATCCGCTTCACGCCGGTGCCCGCGCGGCCGCAACCGAAAGCACCCGAAGCCAAGCCGACGGATCCTTCGCCTGCCGCCGTTGACCAAACACCCGCGACTGAAGTTGCAGCGGAGCCCGCCATCGAAACGCAGCCGCAGCCCTCAGAAGAAACGGCTGAAGCGCCCGCGCCGGATGCAACGCCCGAACCTTTTACGGATAATCTGCAAGCCGTTGCAGCAGAACCACAAGAACCTGCGGTCGAAATCCCGGCAGCCGAACCGGCAGAATCTGTGCAGCAGCCTGATCTGAATCCGGCGCCGGTGGGACCGGCAGAGACGGCGGCGGAACAGCCGGACGCTGTGGCGAGGCCTGAAACACAGGATGCAGAACCGGCGCCTGTAGCCGAAAGCTCGATTATTGCGGAAGCTCCAACCGCCGAACCCCTGGATGCGCCTGCCGAGGCTGCACCGCGTCCTGGTTCCGAAATTGAAGAAGCAAAAAGAATTCTGCGCGAGCTCATTACAAAATACAAAGTCCAGGCTATTTCGATTGGAACCGGGACAGGAGCGCGCGAACTGGAAACGGCTCTGCGCCAGATCATTGCCGACGAAAAGCTGGGCGATATTCTGATTGCCGCGGTTAATGACGCAGGAATTGCGATCTATTCCTCGTCTCGTATCGCGCGTGAAGAATTCCCGGATTGGAGCGCGTCTGCGCGTTGCGCCGTCAGTCTGGCGCGGCGGCTGCAGGATCCGCTGTCCGAGCTGGTCAAAATTGATCCGAAGCTGATCGGCGTCGGGCAATACCAGCATGATGTGGATCAGAAGGAATTGCACCGCGGACTGCTGCAGACCGTTCAATATTGCGTAAACAAAGTCGGAGTGAACCTCAATGCGAGCGGCGAATCGCTATTGCGTTACGTATCCGGTCTGAACGATAAGCTTGCGCGCAAACTGGTCGCGCATAGAAATACCCAGGGATCTTTTTCTTCGCGCGCATCCATCATTTCTGCGGTCAATATGGACAAGACGACCTACGAGCAGTGTGCGGCTTTCCTGCGCATCCCCGGCGCGGAAAACGTGCTCGATCGAACGGCCGTCCATCCCGAATCCTATCCGATCGTCGAAAAGATGGCTTCAGCTTTATCCATCTCGGTAAACGATCTGGTCGGAAACAAAGATCATATCTCGAAGCTGAAGCTTGAGGATTTTGTCGCGGAGGGCATCGGGATTCCGACGTTAAACGACATTCGCGAAGAGCTTTTGCGGCCGGGCCGCGATCCCAGAAAGACGTTTAAAATTCCAAAATTCCGCGCCGATGTCCGGGAGATGTCCGACCTCACACCGGGCATGACGCTTGAGGGAACAGTAACCAACGTCACAAACTTCGGCGCGTTTGTGGATATCGGAGTCCGGCAGGATGGACTGGTGCATCTGAGCCAGATGTCAAACCGATTTATCCGCGACCCGCGCGAGGCTGTGAAGGTCGGAGACGTCGTTCAGGTCAAAGTAATTTCGGTAGAACCCGAAACGAAGAGAATAGGTTTGTCCATGAAGGCCCTGCTGCCTGCATCGCAGAGGAGGCGGAAAAAACAGCAACGGTACAGCTCCAAATCCCCCCATGCTGGCCGGAGACCGGAAGGAGCTGCCACTGAAGCTGCCGGCACCGACCCGGCATCTTCTTCGGCGGCGTCGGAAAGGGCTCTTTCACCGGGCGCTCATTCGAAATCGGGCAGGGCGCGCGACGGCAAACATCGATATCGCAACAAAGGCCCCCGAAGATTTGAAAACGCAGAAGAAGAACAACAACGAAAGAGGGAGCCTGTACCCAAGTTGCCCGAACCTACGCTCCAGGAAAAAATAGCAATACTTCAGTCAAAGTTCCGAAGAATCAATTAGGAAACGGATTGCAGACCGCCGCATCGGAACGCCATTGAACATGCTTGCTAAACCAGCCAGTCCGGGATCCGAGCGGATACGGCAAGTCTCCAATGATTCGCGGATACCGGGAGGCATTGCTTTCATGCGTGAAAAAGATTACCTCGAATTTTTATGCAATACGGCGGATGGCGTCTTTATTGTCGACACAAACAAACGCATCGTTCGATGGAACAGGGGCGCCGAAAAGATACTCGGGTATTCCGAGACGGATGTTCTGAATCGTGAATGCTACCGGGTGATTTCCGGAAAGGCCCAGCCGGGCCAATCATTTTGCAGCCAGAACTGCAGAATCCACAGCAGTGTGTTCAAGGGTGCCCCTCAGAAAAATTTTGACGTGCAGGCCATGGGAAGCGATGGCAATCCCCTCTGGCTCAATATCAGCACCCTTGCCCATCTTGATGGAGAGGAACCCTTCCTGGCTCACATCTTCCGCGATATCAGTCAGGAAAAATCAAAGGCGCTGACATTGGAGCAGTTTCTGTCTGATTTGAGTGCCCGGGAACCGGCTTCAAGAGAAAATCAGGGAGAGAGGACGGCATTTAAAAATGTTCCGGCGACTCAGTTGAAGCCGTCCGATAAATCTGCAGCTGCTCTGTCTGCCAGGGAAATTGAAGTATTGACACTGCTTGCGGAAGGTCTGCCGACCAAAAGCCTGGCCCAGAAGCTGAATATCAGTCATTTCACAGCCAGAAATCATATTCAAAACATCCTTGTGAAACTGAGCTTGCACAGCAAGGCGCAGGCCGTCTCATACGCCTTTAAAAAAGGGATTTTATAGTTCCCACAATCGAGTACTCATGCATCTGATCCCGTCAGCAGACTTCTTAAGCGAGCTGCACAGAAAACCGTTCTGGCAGCCGGATCCGTCCAAAACCCCCATGGAGCACCTTGTTGACTATGTGCTTACGGGGACTCTGGCGTCGAATGCCCCTCCGGGAATTAACAGGCTGGCCGAACAGGTTATGCGGTATGACCTTCGAAAAACCCGTGTGGTTATTCTCGGCGGCGGCACCGGGCTGTCCACGGTCGTTGGCGGCAACTCTCAAATGCCCGACTGGCCGGACCATCCCTGGATGGGAGTTAAACAGGAGTTCTCTCATCTGAGCGTCATTGTCTGTACGACAGACGACGGGGGATCTACGGGACAGATTCTGAAATATCTGCCGATGATCGGGATAGGGGATTTGCGAAAGCTCCTGCTTTCGTCCATCCTCCGGGAAAATCTGCATAGGACCTACGGCATCGACGAACGTCAGATCATGGACCTGGTGAAGCTGATCCATGCGGTATTCAATCACCGGTTCCGGGAGCAAACACCCGGTTTCAGACACGTCGCGAATCCGCTGCTCGCCGTCAGCGCAGATCTTCGACCTGCATGTCCGAAACCTCTCGCCGATGCCCTTTGCAGGCTGGGAACCTATATATCTCCCGGCGGCGCCGGTCCGACTATTAGTCCCTCCGGAAACGCGCTGGGCAATCTGATGCTGACTTCGGCGATTTTTATGGCAGCCGGAGGCAGGATGAATGTGGCTCCGGGTGTGCGGGAAATACAAAGCGGAATCGATCATATCGCCCGCCTGATCGGCGCGCCGGCTGGACACATACATGCCGCCACAGCCACTCCGGGCCAGCTGAAAATCTGCTATGCAAACGGGGTCGAGGTATACGGTCAAAGTAAATCGGCCAAGGCGCGACGCAATTCTCCTGTGGACCGGGTGTACGCCGAATTTGCCCGCAAGCCGGTGGTAAGCGAAGCGGTTCGGAGGTCGATCCGAAATGCGGATTTAATCGTCTACGCGCCGGGCAGTTTATACACCAGCATCATCCCTATCCTTCAACTGGATCCGATTGTGGATGAAATTCGTGCCAATCGGTCGGCACTGAAGGTCCTGGGCGCCAATTCCTGGATCCAGGAAGGAGAAACGGATATTTCGCTGAAGAACCAGGGCCGCGGCTTTCTGGTTTCGGAATTGATCGAGGCCTATGACAGGAATGTTCCGAAAGGGATTGAGGGATTGTTTGACGTTGTCTTGAGTACCAACCTGGAACATGTCCCGGGGAATATTCTTCGCAATTACGCGCTTGAAGGAAAGAGCCCCATTCATATGGACAGAGCTCAGGTTGAAGCAATGGGAATTCAGCCGGTAGAGGCAACGCTGTTTTCACCGGAATATGAAGCAAAAACGCGAGCGATATATCACGATGCCAGAAAATTCAGCCTGGCCATCCGTACGCTTGTCTACGCAGATCGTTTCTTAAAGAGGAGAAAAGGCTATGCACCGGAGCGGCGGACTACGCCGAAAGCCTTTCCCGGCAGGAATCGGAAACATGGAAGGCCCGATCCCGCGTTTCAGAACCGGAGCATCCTGCTGTGCGACTATCTGAAATCGATTGAAAAGGCATTGAAGGGCAAAAAGTTTTACCCTGCAGGGATGAAGGACCTTTTTCTCGAGCTGGTATGGGAAAACCGGGACATCCGCCCGTCGCACTTGAAAACATTCCGGGGATTGAAGGTCATACCGGCACCTAAATGGAATCGCAGCACCGACCTGGACAATATCCTCGGCTACTACGATCCGGCCGACCGATATTTGAAGCTTCATGAGGACCTTTTGCGCGATCCGTCAAGGTTGAGAGAAGATCTTCTGGTCGCTATTGGAGAGTCGCTCCTGGGACAATATATTGAAAAGCGCCGATGGATCAAACAGAACGGCTCGCGATGCTACGAAATCCTCCTCCGGCCGGTCGCCGAACGACAGTGTTTCCTTACCGAAGCCCAGTTGGCGGCCTATCTTCAGCTGGCCCGGATGACATCGGATCGGTCGGACGCCCGGATTTACAGGATCACGATCAACAATGATGGAGGATTCCTTCCGCCGGGCCTTTTGTTCGGGCTCCTGTATTCCTGGTATCTTTGCGGAAGCGGATTGACCATGGAATACGAAATGACCCTTCTGCGCTGGCCGCTGAAAAGCCTGATTCCTCTCCACGTGCGTGACCGCATCCGCAAGAAGGCCCTCGTAACATTTTTCAGAACCGTGGTATTCGGCCACCCGAAATAGTTGAATATCGCAAAAGACTGGTAACTGCTTTCACTCCCAAACGCATGGTGTGTCCAGCCGCAACCCACACGACTCACCGCATCCCTGCTTGAATAGGAGTTTCTCTTCAAGAAGAATGTTTGCGTTGCGGAGATGCCGAAGGCTGACAGCTGAAAGCTGAGAGCGGACACCGGTCGCGCCTGCAGAGTAAATAACTCCGGCAGAGCCCTTGCTGTTACCCACAGTTGAGACTGCGGGTGTACTTACTCCTGTTTGCATAAACCTGTCGCGGCTGAAGCCGCGACCCACATAATTCAC
>JAFGIY010000004.1 GCA_016929335.1 Acidobacteriota bacterium
ATCCTCGTTTTTCCATGAGACGCGTCACGAGCCGATGAACGCGTTCCGCAGCCCCACGGGTGTACATACCAACTCTTCTTACGAATGATCATACATATCGTCCGGTCATCTGCAGTGTTTCGAAATGTCTTTGTAGGAACCTCCTGCCGCTGCAAGAGTATTATCAGACAATGCATTGACATTGAGTCCGGCAAAGAATCTCCCTGAGAACAGGTGGAAGGCTTCATGAATGAGAACATTCGTTTGGTCCCACTTAGAATCGTAAAAGTTTTTTGTGCTGGGAATCCAGCCCAAGTCGACGGAGTTCGGTGCGGAGATAAGTCCCGAAGTCCGGCAAACGCTCGAACTGTTGCAGCGGCTCATCACAAGCTATTCCCCTTCAAGGCAAGCAGATAAACCGTCATGAACTTGGCTCGATTGTCTCTCCGGCAATTAGACCTATTGCGGCCTCAAGGCCGCAGGAGGTCTGTTGCCTGCCATGTTTCCCTTCCGGCCTCAGCCGATCAGCGCCGGTCTGCTCGCAACCGGTCCCTGGTACCGTGCAAAGGAGGATGCTGCGGGCCGTGTTGTTGCGGAATCCCCGCCGCAATATTGCCCCAGGCATCCCGAACGGACTGCTTTTTATCAGCTGTTTGAGACTCACTTTGACAGCTATGTCCGCGCCTACGAAGAGCGCTTCGAGCCGCAATCGGGACCGTTGCGCCCCGTGGTGGTACGTTCGGTCGATGACTTCTTGTCGTGCGGGCGGCTTGAAGGAGGTTTCGCCCGAATACGTTGCACAAAATGTCACAAGGAGCATCTTCTGGCGTTCAGTTGCCGGACAAGGAATTTCTGCTCCGGCTGCCAGGCCAAACGCTCGGTTCTCTTTGCGGAAAAGCTTACCAATGAGATCCTCGCCCCAGTCCCCCATCGCCACTGGACGTTTTCAATCCCGCGCGTGCTGCGCGGTTTGTTCGAGCGCGAACGATCGCTGTTGAGCCTGCTGTCCCAAACCGCCTATGCCTCGATTTTGAAATCCTTTCAAGCGCTCCTCGGCAGAAAAGATGTACGCCCCGGCTGCGTCCTGTCCCTTCAGACGTACGGTGCTTACGGCGCAAACTTCAACCCGCACTGTCACGGCCTTGTCACCGATGGCGCTTTCTCAGCCGATGGAGAGTTTCTGCCGCTTCCTTCGCTGGATGCTTCGGCTGTGATGGAAGTATTCCGCCGCCTGCTCCTGTTGCGTCTGCACCGGGCCGAACGGCTTTCCGAGTCCTTCATGAACAACTTGTTGTCCTGGGTGCATCCGGGATTTTCCGTGTATGCCGGACCGCCGGTCGACGCCGCCGAGACCGCTTCTATGGAATCGCAAGCCCGATATATTACCCGGCCGGTTTTGGCGATGGAGGCTCTGCACAGACTCGACAACGGCAGCCTGGTTCTGGAGACGCCTCCCGATCCCAAAACGGGCGCGACCTCCATCGAGCTGGATCCCCTGGAGTGGATCCATCGCATCACGTCCCATATTCCCGACCCCGGACGCCATTGTCAAAGATTCTATGGTGCATACTCCAACCGCGGCAGGATTCGCGTGGCGCCTGCAGGCGACGAAAACGTCAGCGTGCCCGTAGCGAAGCTCCCCGAGCGCGACAATTCAGACTACTCCAGGGAAACCCGCAGCACGTGGGCTCGGTTGATCAGGAAAATTTTCGAGGCGGATCCCTTGTTGTGCCCGTGCGGCGGCCGCATGCGCATCGTATCTTTTATTACGGACCCCCGCGTGGTCGACCGCATCCTGAAGCACCGCGGAAGTGGACACTGCAAGACCCCGGATCCTTTCGAGCCGCGACCGCCACCGCGTGTATCAGCGAAGATTCTGCAATAATTCCGAAGCCGCAGCAGATGCCCCGATCCTGAACCGGACGCCTGTTCAGTCAAGGTGTGTCTGAGCGCCTCCGATTCCTTCTGTCCCTTGCCCGTTTCCCAAAGTTTGCTCTTGCCCCTCAGGATAGAAATGCTTATAAATGAACCTTGGAACCTGCGGCACGTCGCGATATCTTGCGGATGGAATTCAAACGCTTCCTGGGAAGTTTTATCCAGATTCCCTGCCAGATTGTGGCCACCGGCCGCCGCCTGGTTTACAGAATATTGACCTATAGCCGGCATCTGGAAACCTTCCTGGCAGCGTTCGATCATATTCGGGAATTGAAATTTACGTAAACATTACAGCGCCAAGCTCTGCCCGGTCTTGGCGCTGACCGAAAACCGGGCGAAAGGAGAAGGCACAACGAAGACAAACAAAATCAGTCGGAAGTAACAAATCCCATAGGGAGTGGTTTGTCTTTGTGTGTCGCTTCTTCAGTTGCCAATATGAAAAAAGATGCTGGGAAATTGCGCGGAATTAGGATATTGCGATGTTTCCCGCGCACGCTTTATTCTCGCTTATTTTAGGACTAGTAGCGAGATAATGGCGAGAGCTATTCCACAAGCGATGGTCGCCACTTTTTGGTAGATATGCGTGGATAATCTGCACTGAAAAAGGCATTATCGGGATCGATGTATCCTTTAAGCAATTGAGCTCCAAATAGCTCTAGCGAAAATGTCACAACGCAGATTCTTCCAACAATCGTCCATAGGGGAGACCCGTGGATATCATCTTAGTAGGACAATGAAAATAAAGAAACTCGCATTGCTATATGCAGCCTTGACGTTAGTAAGCTGTGGAGGCAACTCTCCTACTTCACAAGATCCACAAGAGCTTGGTTGGGTTGTGGCAAAGGCTCATCTTGAAGATGACTATGAAATCATCGATAGGCTGCTGGCAATTCCATACGAAATTGAATCGGTCTTTGGCTCTTTGACTCTTCCAGAGATCTCGATTGGATCCGACAATAAGATGGATCGCACGCAATTTGCATGGTATCGGGCATCTCCTCGACAGTGGTTTGATATCATCATCAAACCACTTCGCTTTCAAGAAAAGCGCTCTGCCAAAGTGCAGGTTATTGCTCAAACGGATAGATTGGCCTGTATCAGGGTATTCATTCAAACCAGCGAGACAAGTCGCGGCGTGTCTATCAATGTCTTTGCTTGCCGAGTCGAACGTGGCTGGGTCATTTTGTATATGGTCTAGCCCTGCGCATGCCCTAGAAATTTGTTTATAGCAACAAGATCGAGTGCTTCATCACTGAACAATATAGTTCCGAGTGCAATATC